>JAZKJF010000003.1:360059-609838 GCA_040384465.1 Pseudomonadota bacterium
CGACCACCTGCACACTCGATGTGCAGGTGGTCGACGTTGCCTTGGCAGCTCTAGAAAATCTTCTTGATTGGAATCGTCACCCCAACAGGGACGGCGCACACTCGGCCTGGAGACGGGGTGCAACTCAGCACGACGAAACTCCCCGTGGTCGTGGACGAGAAAGTTATCCTGACGTTGAAACTCCCTCCCTGCGTATAAATCGAATTCACTACCGCCACGTTGCTCGTAATACTTCCCTGCAGTGCCTCCCATTCCGCATCGCTGGCGTCAAGACTGGCCACAATGACGGCTGAGCCGTTCTGGTGGACGCTGTAGTAGTTGGTCGTGAGAGGCACATCCATTGCCCAGACTCCAGTGTAAGTTGTCTGGGCCGCAGCCTGAGTGGCGGCCAGAGTGAACAACAGCGCGCAAAGTAGCTTTTTCATAAATTCTCCATGCTCTGATTGGGGTTTCAGTTCACTTGAAAAATATCAGCTGCATATTTTTTTAACAACCAATAATTAGGGATGGCATGTCGGTACAGCAAGGCGCCACAGTCAACGCTCGAACTTGCAAGAGCAACAGTGACAACCAGCCCCTGCTCCTTTATCCTCGGCCAACACTCTTTCGAACAACGGTCGAACAACAATCAGAACAACAACCAGGAGTAAATGATGCGCACTCATAAAATGACACTGGCCGCCCTTGCAGTAGCCACGATGGTTTCCGCAACGCTGACCAGCACCTCCGCCATGGCAGACGACCTGCAGCGCTTGCGCGAAATCAGCGAAGGGTCGCACCGCTCCGCCGCCAACATTGCGCGCAACGATGCGCGGCATCCGGTGGAAACTCTCGACTTCTTCGGGCTGAAATCCGGGATGACCGTGATTGAAATCCTGCCCGGTGGCGGCTGGTACGCTGAAATTCTCGCACCCTTCCTGAAAGACAACGGCACCTACTACGCCGCGCATTTTTCGCCGAACTCACAGCTCTCTTACCAGCCCCCAATGCTGAAGCAGTTTCAAGACCGGGTAGCGGGCAATCCCGATATCTATGGTGGAACCGTTATTACTCACCTGTATCCGCCCACTGAAACAGCGATTGCTCCCCCCGGCTCGGCAGACCTCGCGCTGACATTCCGCAACGTGCACAACTGGATCATGGCAGGCAATCAGAAGGAGCATTTCGCGGCGTTCTACACAGCGCTCAAACCGGGTGGCATTCTCGGCGTGTCAGAGCACCGGGCTCCTGCAGGCAGCTCCATGGAAGTCATGGAGACCACTGGCTATGTGACCGAAGAGTATGTCATTCAGCTGGCCACCGAGGCGGGGTTCGAGTTCGTTGCCTCCTCCGAGATCAACGCCAATCCGCTCGACACCAAGGATCACCCGGAAGGTGTCTGGACCCTGCCTCCTACGCTGCGCATGGGGGATCAGGACAAAGCAAAATACATGGCCATCGGCGAGAGTGACCGCATGACCATGAAGTTCAGAAAACCGGAGTAAGCCTCCGGATATCCTTTCCGGCCCAGGCACGACAGGAAGCGCCAGATGACTGACTATCTTTTCCTCATCTTCATCTTCCTGTCTGCCGGTGTCATCGCCGTCCCCATTGCTTCACGCTTCAAGCTCGGCTCGGTGCTGGGCTATCTGATTGCAGGGATTGCCATCAGCCCGGTACTGGCATTGTTCGAGGTCGATGTCACGTCGCTGCAGCACTTCGCGGAATTCGGCGTGGTCATGATGTTGTTTCTGGTAGGGCTTGAGCTGGAGCCACACCTGCTCTGGCAGATGCGTGCGCGCCTGCTCGGGCTCGGCGGCCTGCAGATCGTACTGACGACCGGCGTGGTAATGGGCGTCGCGATGCTGCTGGGCATCGGCTGGTCCATCGCGCTGGCGATAGGGTTGGTGCTGTCTCTCTCCTCCACAGCCATCGTGCTGCAAACGCTCAACGAAAAAGGCTTGATGAAATCCGACGGCGGACAGTCCAGCTTTTCCGTGCTGTTGTTTCAGGACATTGCCGTCATTCCCATGCTCGCGCTGCTACCTCTGCTGGCCTTGCCGGGCGTGCTCGACATGGGGCTGGAGGCGGGACATGAAGTGACAGCAGATCATGCCAGCAACCTGAGTCTGGTGGACGGTCTGAATGGCTGGCAGACCGCGCTGGCCACCATCGCGGCCATCGCCGTGGTGGTCGTCGGCGGCAACCGTCTCACTGCGCCTCTCTTTCGTTTCATTGCCTCCGCGCGCTTGCGGGAATTGTTCACGGCTACGGCGCTGCTGATCGTCATCGGCATCGCGCTGTTGATGTCGTTGGTCGGGCTTTCTCCCGCACTGGGGACGTTTCTGGCGGGTGTCGTTCTGGCCAACAGCGAATATCGACACGAATTGGAATCGGACATCGATCCCTTCAAGGGATTGTTGCTCGGGCTGTTCTTCATGACCGTCGGTGCCGGAATTGATTTTCAACTTCTGCTCGACAACCTCGGCCCCATCATCACACTCACTCTTGGCCTGATTGTCGCGAAGGTTATTGTGCTGCTGATTCTGGGCCGTTTGTTCGGAGTGAAAGGAGCGGATCGCTGGCTGCTCGCGCTGGGTCTGGCGCAGGCCGGAGAGTTTGGCTTCGTGCTGCTCTCGTTTAGCGTAGGCATTGCCGTTATCCCCGCCGCGATTGCCGATCAACTGTTGCTTATCGTCGCGCTGTCGATGCTGCTGACACCCTTGCTGTTCATTATTCACGACCGCGTGATTGCGCCTCGCTTCGATTCGAAAGAGGCGCGCGAGGCCGACAAGATCGAAGAAAGATGCAGCGTCATCATCGCCGGACACGGCCGCGTCGGCGGTATTGCAAACAGGATGCTGCGTGGTTCCGGATTCGAGACGACAGTGATCGATTACAGCTCCGCCCAATTGGAAATGCTGCGCGCCTACAACGTGAAGGTCTACTATGGCGACGCGACCCGCCCCGACCTGTTGCACGCGGCGGGCATTGAAGAGGCCAAGGTGTTCATCATTGCGATCGATGACAAAGAGCACATCACCGCGCTGACAGAATATGCGGTCAGCACTTATCCGCATCTGCATGTCATCGCCCGCGCGGTGGATCGCGATCACGTCTACGACCTCTACGCTGCGGGTTGCCGGGACATCATTCGCGAGACCTTCGACAGCTCGCTCCGCCTCGGCCGCTCCGCACTGGAAGCGCTGGGTGTCTCCCGTGAAGTGGCCATGCAGGTGACACGGGAATTTGAAACACTGGACAGAAAATTCATGCTGGAAATGGCCCAGCTGTATCGCCGAGGCACGCCCAATCATCTGAACCCGGCCTACGCGGCCAAGGTGATTGAACTCAACGCGGAGTGGGCACGTCAGCTCCGTATGAAGAAGGACAAGGCTGAAGAGACGCTGGCGGAGGAGGCCGCCAAGACCTGAGCAGTTGCTTGCGACCCGATAGCCAGTTCCAAATTCCCCACTATCGCCCAAATCGAGGAATTGTTCTGGTGTTCAATCGCGTGGTTAAAGCCTAGGATATTCATCACTGGATGAATTAGCTTAGGAACCACCCATGACAGCTACTCCCGGCAGGCCACGCGGGGAATCGGATGCACGGCAATCACTGATCGTCGCCGCCCGCCATCAATTCGCACAGCGCACCTTCGAAGCAGTGTCGACCCGCGCGTTGGCAGCCGAGGCGGGCGTAGACGCAGCGCTCATCCGTTACTATTTTGGTTCCAAGGCCGGTCTGTTCGAGCAGATGCTGAGGGAGACGCTGGAGCCTGTGCTGGCACGACTGAAAGGTAAGGTACCGACTCGCGCTCAGGACGGTTTCGAAATGCTAATGCGGACCTACTACCGCATCATGGCCCCCAACCCTGGGTTGCCACGCCTGATTCAACGCGTCCTTCACGATGATCCGCAAACGGAGTCGTACCAGATTCTGCAAGGCATCTTCGAGGAAATTCTCACCGTGTCGATGGGCTGGCTGCAGACCATGCTGATCGATGCCGGTCACATGCGCGAGGACCTTGACCCGAAGCTGGCCCGACTGAGTTTTGTCAGCCTGCTGGTATTCCCACTACTGGCCCCGCCGTTGATGATAAAAAACAGCGGACTGAGCATGTCCGACGCGGACATTGACCGTTTAGTCGCTCACAACGTCGACATCCTGCAACGCGCTCTGCTGCGACAAACGGAATAGGAACACACCTGATGAAAACAAAAACCCTGCTGATGACGACCCTGCTGGCAACTCTCTTGATGCTGACCGCCTGCCAGGAAGAAACCACTGGCTGGTATGGCACAGTGGAGCGCGAGCGCCACACTCTGACCGCACCGGCCAGCGAACTGATCACCAGCGTGCTGGTTCGCGAAGGCGACCTCGTGAAAGCGGGACAACTGCTGCTGACGCTGGACACTACCAGCGTAGACGCGCGTATTGCGCAACGCCGCGCCGAACTGGCCGAGGTGCAGGCCTTGCAGCAAGAACTGATTCAGGGGCCACGCAGCGAGTCACTCGCGTTGGCCGAGGCAGCCATACGCGGAGCAGACGCAGCGCTTCTGGAAGCACAGCAACGGTTGGATCGCGTCGCACCGCTGCTGCAGGCTGGCGCAGCCACGCAGTCCGATCAGGATCAGGCACGGGCGGCACGCGACCTCGCGCAATCCGCACTGGAACAAGCGACACAGACGCTCACTGAACTCAGAAATGGCACGCGCTCCGAACAACTGCTGCAGGTAGAAGCGCGCGTCGCAGCAGCGCAGGCACGGCTGACTGTCGACGCAAAAGCCCTCGCGGATTTAAGCCTGCTTTCTGCTCACGATGCCGTGGTCGACAGCCTGCCGTGGCAGCAAGGAGATCGTGTGGCACAAGGCACTCAGTTGATCAGCCTGCTGATCGAGACCGATGCATTCGTGCGGGTGTATGTCCCCGCCGAAGTGCGTGATCAACTGGCGCCGGGCCAGCCGCTCAGCATCCAACCCGATGGCGACATACCTGCCTTCACGGGGACAATCCGCCATATCCGCCCGCAACCCGCCTTCACGCCCTACTACGCGTTGAATGAGCGCGACCGGGCACGGCTGATGTATTTGACTGAAATCACGCTGCCCGCCAGCCATGCCGATCTTCCCAGCGGCATGACCGTTGAGGTCCTGATGCCATGACTCGCCGCGCAACAGAACTGGCCGTCGAAGCCCGGGGGCTGACGCTGCGTTTCGGCGACACGCTGGCAGTGAACAACCTCGATCTGGCGATTCCACGACGCAGCATCTATGGTTTTCTTGGCCCCAATGGCAGTGGCAAGTCGTCCTCCATCCGCATCCTGACCGGGCTGCTCAAACCCAGCAGCGGGCAGGCTGTCGTGCTGGGTGAAACGCTGCCCGGTGGCGAAGAAAAATTGCGCCTGCGCATCGGCTACATGACGCAGAAGTTTTCGCTCTACGACAACCTTACTGTGCAGGAAAATCTCGATTTCGTAGCGCGCATTTATGGTGTGCCGCGCACGCAGGCAAAGCAGCGCCGGGAAGAACTCATCAGCGTTTATGAACTGAGTGGTCAGCGCAGACAACTGGCCGGTTCCATGAGCGGCGGACAGAAGCAGAGGCTGGCGCTGGCGGCCGCTACCTTGCACAAACCGGAATTGCTGTTTCTGGATGAACCCACCTCAGCGGTGGACCCGGAAAACCGGCGTGAATTCTGGGAACGTCTGTTTGATCTGTGTGATAGCGGCACCACCATTCTGGTCTCCACGCATTACATGGACGAGGCCGAACGCTGCCATCGGCTGGCGATACTGGATCAAGGTGTTAAACGTGCCGACGGCTCACCGCAGGCGTTGATGAATGCCATGAATGCGTGGGTCGTCGAAGTTGCAGGAGACAATTTGCGCGAATTGAAAGCCGCGCTAGGACGGGAGCCGTTGGTGTTGTCAGCGGCCCAGATTGGCGCGCGGCTGCGGGTGCTGATCTACAAGCAACGCGGCATCACCGAGCCCTTGCAATGGCTGCAATCCAGAGTAGGTACGCGCACATTGGAATTGGCGCGACCGAGCCTGGAGGATGTGTTTGTCAGCTGCACCGGCACGCACCGTGTCAACGCCCCTCATGCAGAGCCGTCTGATGTGGAGCCGCCCCATGTGGAATAGGGTCTGGGCGATTGTCGTCAAGGAGCTGCGGCAGTTATCACGCGACCGCATGAGTTTCGGCTTGATCGTCATGATTCCGCTGATCCAGCTCACGCTCTTCGGCTACGCCATCAACACCGATGCCCGGCTGCTGCCCGCTGGCATCGTCGATATGGAACAGTCCTCCTACAGTCGCGCCCTGGTTCAGGCAGTGGAAGCCAGCCAGGTGGTGCGTTTCACGGCGCAGTACGCCAGTGTCATCGAAGCAGAAGCAGCCATCACCCGTGGTGAAGTTAAAGCGGTGCTGTATCTGCCGTCGGATATGGATGGTCGCTTGTTGCGCCGCCGCGCTGCCGGGGAAAACCCGGCGTTGTCTGAACCTCTGGGGCAGTGGCTGGTGGATGGCTCGGACACCGTGGTGGCCGGCAGTATTCGCGGCCTCCGCAACATGCCCTTGCAGGAAATGCTGGATCAGCCTTTCGTAGCGAGCAGTCCGACCCTGGAAGTGGTGCAGTATTTCAACCCCGAGCAGCGCACCGTCGTCAACATCGTGCCGGGGCTGCTGGGCATTATTCTGACCATGACCATGGTGCTGTTCACCTCCGCCGCCATCGTGCGCGAACGTGAACAGGGCAACATCGAATTTCTGATCACCACGCCCGTGCAGCCCTTCGAGTTGATGCTCGGGAAAATTGTGCCCTATGTGCTGGTGGGCTTCGTGCAGATCGCCATCATTCTCGGTGCCGGGAATCTTATTTTTGAAGTGCCGGTGCGTGGTCGTCTGGATTATCTGGCCATGGCCGCCATGTTATTCATCCTTGCCAGCCTGAGCCTGGGGTTGGTGATTTCCACTATCGCCAAGACCCAGCTGCAAGCAATGCAAATGACCGTATTTGTGCTGCTGCCATCCATTCTTTTATCTGGATTCATGTTTCCATTCGAGGCCATGCCTGGGCCTGCACAAACCATTGCTGAAATGCTGCCCGCCACGCATTTCATGCGCATGGCGCGCGCCATCATTCTGCGTGATGCCGATATTTTCAGTCTGCAGTATGACGCGCTGGCGCTGCTGGCGATCACGGCAGTGGGGTTGGCAATTGCCTCCAGCCGCTTCTCGAAACGCCTCAACTAAGCACTGACGGCTGCCGCACGCCAAACAATGTCACAAATTCACCCCTGCCTCGCATGGCACTTCCGGGTGCGGTGGTGAATACTCCACCGCGTTTTAAACCAATAACAACAATATCCAATGCTTGGGGGAGCACCACCATGTCACGTCGCAGCACAGCAGCCTTGCTTTTCTTCGTCACCGTTTTACCAGCCAGCACGCCGGTTTTGGCGCAAGGTTGGACCGATCAGTACCCACCCAGCAGCAACCACGGCCCCGATCCTTATCAATCCGTCACCGACTGGCTGAAGCCTTCCGCCGAGCCCGGCTTCGTGTGGGGTTCGCACCCTGGGCTGTATGTGGAATCTGCGGACAGAATCTTCATCATCCAGCGCGGCGAGCTGCACGTTCCAGATCCTCTGCCGGAAGGCTTTACCAACTTCTACGGTTCCACCGGACTGAGCGCGCTCTCAGTTCCTGAAGGCACTCGCGTGATGCGGAATGTCATTTTCACCGTCAACGGTCAGGGCGAGCTGCTTGAGACCTGGAAGCAGTGGGACTATCTGTTTGCCGATACCGCAGGCCCGCACAAGATCGCCATCAATCCCCGCGACCCGGACGGCAAGGTCTGGGTGGTCAATGATGCACGCCAGCAGATACACGCATTCAGCAACGATGGCAGCGAGCTGCTGTTCTCGCTCGGCACCTGGAACGAAGCTGGCGAAGATGCCACGCATCTGGGACGTCCGCAGGACATTGCCTTCCTCTCCGATGGCAGCATCGTGGTGGCCGACGGCATTGGCAATTCGCGGGTCGTGAAATACGACAGTGAGGGCAACTACCTGATGGCCTGGGGCAGCAAGGGCGCCGAGAACGGCCAGTTCGATGTGGTACACGCCGTGGCGGTGGATAACGAAGACCGCGTCTATGTCGCAGACCGCAACAACGACCGCATCCAGGTGTTCGACAAGAATGGCGTGCACCTGAACACCTGGAATGGGCTGAACTTCCCCAACCACATTCTGATCACCGAAGATCAGGACGTCTGGGTTGCGGACAACCAGCCCGTGCGCATGGTGAAGTTTGATCGCGACGGGAATCGTCTGTATTCGTGGGACGCCCACGGCTATGGCGACGGCCAGTTTGCGGAACTGCATGAGTTTGGTGTGGATGAACGAGGCAACTGGTATGGCGCCGACAACGTGCTGGGACGCTCACTCAAGTTCGCCCCCAGGCCAGCGGCAGACCCGCAACAACTGATGCAACCGCAGGTTCCGATGGGCAGATAAGGCAACGGGTTGGATGCCGGACAAGTCACCGCTGACGGCATTGACCGGGGTTGCATAGAGCCACTATGCTGCCCCAAGCCTTTTGCACCACCGCTATGTACACCTACACTGGAGAATAATATGAGCACCAAACGCTGGATTTCTGCGACCCTTGCGGCCACCACTGTGGGAGTCGCCCTGCTGATGACCCCCGCCCTCGCCCACCACGCCAGTGGCCCCTTCTATGATTCTGAGAAGCGGGTTGACATCGAAGGCACGGTCAAACGCTTCGTCTTCAAGAACCCCCACGCCTTCCTGTTTGTGGATGTCGCCGACGCGGCTGGCGCTGTCGTTGAGTGGCAGATCGAGCTGGGTGCTCCTGTCGGATTGCAGCGCACAGGCTGGACACCGGAAACGCTGCCCATGGGCATGGTCGTGAAAGTCTCCGGTCAACCGTCACGCGCCGAAGGTTCCACCGGCATTTGCTGCGTGCGCATGACACGTCAGGATGGCAGCCCGGTGCTGTCCGGCGGCCGCGTTGAAGAGGCTGTACAGCCACCGCGTTGATTCGTTGAACGTGCACCGCTGAATGACTTCACAACAATAATATTTTTATCAAATTCGATCCGCTTTGATCGAATCAGGAGGGGGCATGAAATCACTAGGGCTTGGCAAAGGAAAAGTGTTAGGCGCGGCAGTGTTGGCGTTGATGGTTTGGCACAGCAGTTCGCAGGTTTACGCACAAGAGGCACCGGCAGTTCCCGATCTCTCCGGGCTGTGGGATGGCGGCGGGCGCGCGCGACCTGTGAATAGCGCGGACGTTCCCTGGACCCCTGAAAATTTCCCGGTCTTGAATGAACGCGCCATTGCGTACCAGCAAGTGTTCGAGGAGATCATTGCACCGAAGTACGACTGCCAACCAGCCTCCTCACCGGCTGTGCAATACGACCCCTACAACATGCAGGTGACCCAGTGGCCGGATCGCGTGATGTTCCGTTACGAGAAAGACGATCAGCTGCGCACCGTGTGGCTGGATGGCCGTCAACCGAAGTCAATCGACTTCAGCAACCAGGGTTTCTCCGTGGGTCACTATGAAGGCAATGCACTGATCGTCACCACGACCCACTTCCTGTTTGATATCACCGGCTTCGATGACTACAACGGCATCCCCTCTTCGTCACAAAAAGTGGTGACAGAGCGCTATTGGATGGAAGGCGAAGACCTGCATGTCACGCTCACCGTCGAAGACCCCATGTTCCTGCGTGAACCGGCGTCCTACAGCACGCGCTGGGTACCAGCCCGCGAAGGCTATGTGTTATCGGCCTTCGATTGTGACGCGGAATCGGCCCGAGCTTCGGTGCGTTTCTTCCCCTCGAAATACAAGTAGGACGTGGGCGCAAGGCCGTGACGAACAGCAGTAATCTCTACGACAGCGCGAACTCTTTCGGTTGGATCTCCATCACTCTGCACTGGGCAACGGCACTCGCTGTCGTTGTCCTGTGGTTTGTCGGCAAGAGCATCCTGTGGGTGCCAACGGAAGAGATGGATGCACGCCGCTCACTGCATATCGTGATCGGGCTGAGCGTCTGGCTGTTGCTGGCGGGACGTATCCTCTGGCGGCTGCGAATCCAACACCCTCGCGCTGTGGGGCAGAGCGAACGCACGCACACGGTGGCGCGCGCCGCTCACTTTCTAATGCTGGCCGCTCTCGCGGTGATGCTTGTGTCCGGCCCGCTCATGGCCTGGTTGCTGCCCGAACGCAGCGGGCTGGCGAATGCAGCGCTCACTGTGCACGCCACGACGGCGACTGTGTTGATCGTGATGGTAGTGTTGCATATCGGTGGCGCGCTCAAGCACCTGATGTTTCATGACGATGAAACCATCGCTCGCATCTTCGTGCCGCGTGCAGACTCAACTGCGAACAACTCAGTTACCCGAGCCACTGTACTGCCCGATGAACGGAATCAGACGGCCACACAACAGCACGACAACCCAAATTCCTAACGAAGCGTAAGCCACTGCCTTGGCAATAGGGGGCGAGTCGGCATCTTTATTCCAGGCCTCCATGAGCGGCTGCACTTTCCAGTAATAAAACAGCGCATTCAGCCCGGCCAGCACGATCAGCACCATCTTCAATTGAAACACGGCGTTGTTGGCATACGTCGCCGGATCACCATAGAAGAACAATACCCCTGTGATGAGATTCAGCGCAAAGCCGAGCAACACCATGGGAATAAGTTTGTGAGTGGCAGCGGGGCTGAGAATCCGGAAATGCCCGGCCAGGCGCAGGTCGATCAGGATCAGGCCACCCAGCAGCAAGGACAACCCGAAGAAGTGAATGATCTCCAGAATCGGCCAGAGCCAGTAAGCAGAAACAATCCATTGGTTCAGGGCACTGTCGGCAACGATTGCGACGATTGATTGGATAAGTGATTGCAGCATGTGAACTCCCTGTCAGACGTAGGCGACCAAACGGCCGGCGATAATCGCGCCGATCCATGTCAACAGTGAAATCAGCGCGACGATTTTCGTCGACTTGCTGATCACCGCCCCCTCACCCGACGCAATCTCGGCCCGCATCCGCGACTGAATGATTCCCGCCAGCACCATGCCCGCGATGATCATCGAGATCTTCAACAGAAACGCGATGTTCTCGGCGAAGATGGTCGCCTGCGAAGTAAACAGCAACACGCCGGAAATCGCATTGATGATGAAACCCACCCACGCGAATTTACTGAGCGGCAGAAATGCAGCAGGGTGCAATCCCTGATACATGCCGAGCAAACGCAGATCGCGAATCAGAAATATTCCGACCACGATGCCCAGCCCGATGATGTGAATACTGAGCAGCATGGGGTACGCCCACAGCGACAAACTCACCCACAGCGCCACCGGCGTGGCCTCAATCCATGCAAACATCAAGCTGCTCCATTCACTGTTCTACCAACACCAACGCCCCTGTTACTCATACTTTTCGTTCATCACCTGATTCGGGTCGGCGCGAAAGATCACATAGCCGATGCTGTCGGTGACGATCTCATGCCAGCCGTGCGGCATGCCTTTGGGGATAATCGCAATGTCCCCGGCTTTCACTTTTTGCATGACCCCGCCGACCAGCGTGCCGCGATGGCCGTTGCCAAGCAGCTCGCTGCTGGTGGCTTCCGCATCGACAAAGGTACCGCCAGTCAGCATCGTGCCCTCACCGGTGACGATGTAATAGATTTCATCGAGATCCACATGGGAGATAGCGGTGCCTACGGTGCCCGCCTCGATCTTGCTGCGCTGCACTACCGAGACGCCCATGTACTCGTCGCCGACATCCACGTGGCGCACCACGATATCACTGACCGTCTTGCCTTGTGCAAGCCCCTCCAGCCCCTGTTTGAATACCGCTTCCACTTCGTCCCTGTTGATGACAAAAGAACCGCCACCCTGAGCGACACTCACGGCTGGCAATACTGAAACGACAAGCATAAATCCGCACGCCTTGCTGAACTGGAACATGGGGCTCTCCTGAATATTTTCTTTTTAATTATTATCGTGATGAGCGATCTGGCATGACCGCATGGACAGTACAGGAGTCGCTCTTGAGGAGTCAATCAGCGGCACGGCTGCACGAGCATTGCTCTGCGACAAAATGTCACAACCACAGCAGGCCTTTGGGGCGTACACTGGAGCAGTAGAAATCCAAAAGGAGTCCTTGCATGAAGATGTTCACACGCATACTGACAATCGCCATGCTGTCTCTGGCCCCGCTACTGGCCAGTGCCGACGATTTTCTGAAAGACATAAAAGACTTTGAGCTGGTCGACCACCTCGGCGTCACACACAAGTTGAGCGAATACGAGAGCAAGCAATACATCGTGCTGTATACCCACGGTGTCGGCTGCCCCATTGCACGTCTCTCGGTGCCCAGCTACCTCGCAGTGCGCGACGATTACGCCAGCAAAAACATCGAGTTCCTGATGATCAACGCGTCCATTCAGGACGACATTCCGCGCATCCAGACGGAAGCGACTGAATTCAACATCAACTTTCCTATCCTCAAGGATGAAGACCAGTCAGTCGCACGCTCACTGGGCGTAGAGCGCACTGCCGAAGTGTTCATCATTGACCCGCGTACGCACGCCGTGCTGTTCCGAGGCCCCATCGACGACTCGCTGGGCTACGAAGCACAGCGCGCCACCACCGATCACCATTATCTGCGCGATGCGCTGGATACGGTGCTCAAGGGCGAGCAGGTCAACATGGATGATATCCCGGACTCCAAAGGCTGTCTGATAGGGTTTTTCTTGAGCTGAGGGCTGAGAATCAGTGGGGCTGGCTGACTGTCAGGCCAGCCCTGTCCGCACCACCTCCGTCGCCCGGCGTGTCAGTTCGCACTGTTTGAGCTGGGATTCGGCGGACTCCGACAATTGCTGCATGGTGTTGTCCGCCTCCAGCGCAGCGCCGACCGCGTTCTGCAGACTGCCCTGCATCTCCTCCACACGGCGATATTCTTTCGTTGAATGCTCACTGAGGGACGCGATCAGCGCACTGAAACGCGTGGACTGCGCACCGATTTCCTGCAGGGCGGCCTCGGTGGCCTGTGACTCTTGCAGGCAGCGCTGCGCGCTTTCCTGTTCTGTGCACAAGGCCTCGGAAATTTGTACAACCTGCATTTGCAGCCGTGAAATCTGGTGTTCAATGTCGTCGGCGGCCGCACTGGTAGTGCCTGACAGACGCCGGACTTCTTCGGCGACCACCGCAAAGCCCTTACCTTGCTCGCCTGCACGCGCCGCTTCAATCGCCGCATTCAACGCCAGCAGATTGGTCTGCTCGGACACTTGTTTGATGGTATCGAGCACGGCGAACACATTATCGGCGGCGGCACGCAGCTCATCCATCGTGATCCCGGAGTCACGCACCTGCTTCGCCAGATGGCCGATTTCCTGGGCCATCTTGGTCATTCTGGCCTCTCCTTCTGCTGCCAGACCGTTGGCGTACTGAGTTTGTTCGCGCGCTGTTGTCAGCTGCTGCATCATCCCGCGCAAGGTATCGAGCACACGCAGCGTTGCCCTCTCTGCGGCACCGATCTGATCCTTCTGCCGGGCCACCGTCGCACGGCTGCTGCTGGTGCGTTCGGCATTCTGACGCGCATGTTCGGCAGTGAGGTGCGTGGCGCTGCGGATATCGGCAATCGTCCTGTTCAGCACGGCAAAGAGATCATTCAACGCCAGGCATATATCGCCCAGTTCATCGCTACGATCCGCCGGGAAACGTACCGTCAGATTGCGCTCGTCACTGGCGAGACGAATCAAGCTTTGCATGCGCTGCAGAGGCTGACTGATGCGTTGCGCCAACCACCGCGCCGCCAGCCCTGCCAGCAGCGTCAACACCAGAGCCCCCAGAATGACACTGGCCCAGATATTTCTGCTCATTTGCGCGAGCCCGGCATGAGTTTCCGCCGCATCCTGTTGTGTCACCAGCGCAAAGGTGTGCCCACCCAACTGCACTGGCATCCAGGCGCTGAACATGTCGCGTCCCAAGTAGTCTTTCTGAATCGCGTGGCCACGTTCACCGGCCAGCGCCGCTTGCACTGGCAGGGTATCGACCAGCAGATTCCCGGCCACCCGGCCCGTAGCACGAATTCTTTGCAAAGCCGCCGAAGAGTAACCACTGGCACGTAGATCATCGAGCAGACCAGAAGGGTCTTCGTCACTGCGACGCAGCTCTGTCAGCAGGCGCTCCTGACTGTCCACCAGATATGTCTCTCCTGTCTGGCCTAATGCCATGGCGCCGGGTTCAGCCCCAGATTCCTGCGCACTACTGGTGTGCGCGCTCCAGCTCGCGGCGGGCACCTCGGCGATCAGATACGCAATGGGAGTGTCCGGGCTGTGAGCCCAGTGGAAAATCGGCACGCCCAGATAGGCGGTCAACTGACCGAAACGCGAAGCGCTGTGTTCAAAGCGTGAGAGCCTGACGCCAGCAGCGGGATTCTTTTCCAGGCCTTCCAGCAGCACAGCTAATTCCGTTTTCTGGAATGGCCCATTGCGTAACGAGGTGCCGAACAACGGTCCTTTGTTGGTGGAGTAAGTCACTGCCCAGCTGCTGGCGTCCACCAGCATCAAGTCGCTGAACCCGAAGCGCTGCACCAGATCACGATAGCTGGCGTGATACATCGCGTGTTGCTGACCATAGATCGTCGCATCCGCACGATCCTCAAGTGCTATCAGCTCCGCGACGGCATTGGGATTGTCCACCATGTAGTACTGCTGAATGAGCATCGCCTCATGGCTCATGCTCTCCAGCCACTGGGCGTAGGGCGCCGACTGGTCGCCGTTACGACGTCGATACTCAATATCGAAAGGCCCCTCGTACCACGCCTGCAAACGCTGGCGCAGCACGTCCGTTTCCACTGCCGGTACTTCGTAGCGGTAGGAACTGAAAGGATTGCGAAATCCCCACGCCGCTTCTTGCGTCATGCGACTGTTGACCAGTGCGAGCAAAAGCTGGCTATCGTTACGAACCTGCGTCTCCAGGCTGATTTTGCGACCGCTCGCAACCGCTTGGAACTGCTCGCTGAGGCTGTTTTCCAGCGTGGCACTGCTGTCACGCTCCGCAAGCCAACCGGTGATGCCGGCAGCGAGGATGACACAGAAGCCTGTCAGCAGGCTGATACTGAGAGTGAGGCGATTAGCGAGTTTCATTGGTGTATCCGCACTAAAATAGACGAGTGCGCCGAGTGTAGTCACGCTTCATGAAACTAATATGACGGCAATGCCCACATCTTATTGCCAACGCCACTTTCACAAATCTTTCGCAAAACCGTCACCGCAATGAAGTTAAGGTGACATATATCTCTCTCAGACTGCGCGAGCGGATTGCCTCGCACGCTGCTGGCGATCCGCCACAACAATCTTGGGAGCTATAACGAATGAAGCACAATACAACGACAGGTTTTCCATGCCGCAAGCGCGTGACATCCAGCCTGACTGCAGCGATTCTTGCTGCGCTGAGCGGGTTGTCTGGCGAAGTCTTCGCCGCTGACGGCGCCACTGAAATTCAGGAAATCAGCGTCTTCGGGCAAGGCCAGACCCGTCAGGTCCAAAGCCTGACCGCCGCGCAACTTGAGCAATTCGCGGCAGGTACCAGCCCTCTGAAATCCATCGAAAAACTGCCCGGTGTGAACTTCCAGTCGGCAGACCCCTACGGTTCCTACGAGTGGTCGACGCGCATCGTGGTCCGTGGCTTCAACCAGAATCAAATGGGCTTTACGCTGGACGGCGTGCCCCTCGGCGATATGTCTTATGCCAACCACAATGGCCTGCACATCAGCCGCGCGATCATGTCCGAGAACATCGGGCAGGTCTCTCTGTCACAAGGCGCGGGCGCTCTGGGCACTGCGTCTACCAGCAACCTGGGTGGCACACTGGAGTTCAACTCGGCAGATCCGTCTGACACCTTCGGTATTTCCACCAATGCCTCGGTCGGCAGCGACGACGCACAGCGCCTGTTTTTACGCATGGACAGCGGCACGCTGAGCACCGGCACGCAATTCTTTGCCAGTGTTGCCACGCAGGAAACCCAGAAGTGGAAAGGCGACGGTGACCAGGAACAAGACTATCTCAATTTGAAAGTCGTGCAGCCCATTGGAACCGCCACGCTGTCGGCCTACTACAGTGACTCGGATCGCGCGGAAGGCGACTATCAAGACATGTCCAAGGAAATGATTCAGCGTCTGGGCAGCGACTGGGACAACTATTACCCCGATTACGCCCGCGCAGTAGCTGCAGCGCGTGGACAATTCAGCGGCGCGGTCAAGAGCCTGGACGACGCCTACTGGAATGCTTCTGGTCTGCGCAAGGACGACCTCTCCTACGTAACACTGGACGTGCCTGTGCAGGACAGTTTGCAATGGAAAACCACCGTGTATTTTCACGACAACGAAGGTCAGGGCCTGTGGGGAACTCCTTACGTCCCTACTCCCGGCGGCGCACCGCTGAGCATTCGCACTACCGAGTACGAGATCGACCGCAAGGGTCTGGTCTCCACGATCACGCTGGACCTGGACGCGCATACCCTCACAGCGGGTCTGTGGACGGAAGACAATGACTTCACCCAGGCACGGCGTTTTTATGGCGAGCCGTCTGCCACCGTGCCGTCGCGCAATTTCATGAAGTTTCAACGCAACCCTATGCTGACCCAGTGGGAATACGACTTCACCACCGAGACGGTGCAACTGCATGTGATGGATGCATGGCAGCTGTCCGATGCGCTGCAACTGGAGTTCGGTTTCAAGACCGTGAATGTCGACATCAAGGCCACCACGGTGGTTGGCGACAACAAAACCGGTAAGATCGACACGGACGAAAATTTCCTGCCACAAGTGGGTTTTGTTTACGACATGAGTGATCGCGTCGAGCTGTTTGGTTCAGCCTCGCGCAACGTACGTGCGCTGATCGGCGCCGCCTCAGGCATCTCTCCGTTCTCTGCCACGCAGGCAGGTTTCGAACAGATTCGTGATGTGATCGAACCTGAGAAGGCCACGACTCTGGAACTGGGCTGGCGCTTCCGCACCGACGCAATGGAAGGCGTCGTAAGTGCCTACCATGTAAAGTTTGATGATCGTCTGCTGGCGATTCAGCAGGGTTCTTCCATCATCGGCGCTTTCAACGCGCTGGCCAACGTGGGTGGCGTGACCACCAAAGGACTCGAAGCGGGTGTCGACTGGCAGCTGAACGATATGCTGTCCTGGTACAACTCCGCGAGTCTTAATCAGTCCACCTACGACGATGACTTCACCAGCGGCACTGCCGTCATCAACACCTCTGGCAAGACAGTAGTCGATTCCCCCGAGTGGATGTTCAACTCCGAGCTGAGTTACGAAGTCGACAAGACCTTCGCGAAGCTGCATTTGAAATACACCGGAGAACGTGAATACACATTCTTGAATCAGGGCTCTGTGGAGGCATTCTCCGTGGTCAACCTGAGCGCGGGTTACCGCTTCGGCGAGATGGGCATGTTCAAAGAGCTGACAGCACAGGTGGACGTGGCGAACTTGCTCGACGAAGACTACATCTCGACAGTTGGCAGCGGCGGTTTCGGCAACTCTGATCTGACCGGCACGGCACAGACTCTGCTGCCAGGCGCTCCGCGTCAGCTGTTCCTGTCACTCAAAGCGGCGTTCTAGGCAACGGGTTGATAGTTCAAAGCTAAAGAGTTCAAGTAAGGCTGCACGGACGCAGCGCTGCAGGGATGCGGCATAAAGGGGGACAGTGTCGGGTCTGGTAAAGCCCGCCACTGTTCCCCTTTTTCTTATTGCAAAAATTCCTGCATCGGTACGCCCATGGCCGGATTGTATTGGCGATAGTCCTCGCCCAGCAGACTCATGAGAGTCGCGGCAATACGATTGGAGGTGAGGCAATCAGCGCCGGTCTGCAGTAAGCCATTAGCTGGGACTCCCGGCCCTATCGCCGCCATCCACACGCTCTCGGACCCGACGATGCCCTCTTCGTATTGGGCTAGCGACTGCATGTATCCTGTCAGCGAGGCTTTGCTGGCGTGATGCTGCCAGGTCTCCAGCGGCTGCTCACCACGGCCGTGATCAACGGTGACGAACAGCACGGTGTTGTCTCGATAACTTTCCAGACTCTGCACCAGCTCCCATATCTCGCCGATGAAGCGATCGGCGCGCTGAGCCGCAAAAGCGTAATCGTCATAACGCCCTTCATGCGCGAAATCATCCGTCTCGCCATAGCTGATGTAGGTCACGCGCGGCTGATTTTCTGCGATAAAAACCTTCGCGTAATGGTGCGTAAATGCATCGTGCCGAACGGTTTCCCAGGGCGTCGGAATATCGATGGCCAGCTCAGCCAGCATGACCTCTTCCGGCGTCTTGGCTTTGATGGCAGTGCCGAGCGCATTGACAGGCACACCGCTGCGCTCGACATTGAAAATATAGGGAAACACATCCCAGGACGCGAACGCACCTACGCGCTGTCGGTACGCTGGCGTGGCATTGAGCAACTCCAGCAAGGTCTTTTCAGGATTGAGATTTTTCCCATTCGTATCGATGGCAGGATTGACCACACCTGTGAGAATTTCGCTGTAACCTGGATAGGAAAAATACCAGGGGTTGCTGACTTGTGCACAGGAGTCCGCATCGCGATTGCCGACATAACTGCCTTCGCGAAACATGACGTTGTGCAGGAAGGGCATGAGTGCTTGCGCTCTGGCTTGCGCGTCTTCGTGCCAGAACTCCCTCATTACCTGTTCACTGCGCGCGGAGTATTCCTCATGCGTCGCCAGAGTCTTGTCGATCCCTCGAAACACTTCCTGCCAGCGTAAACCATCGAGCGTGATCAGAATGACGTTGTCGGCGGCGAGTGCCGGAGTTGCGCTCATGGCGAGCACTGTGGCCAAGGTGATGGCGTGATGCAGAGATTGTTTTGATGTTGCGCGAATCATGGGAGTTCAGCCCTGAAGTTGATGAGAGCATCAGGCTACCGAACCAGTGTGACAGGAGATTGAATTGCCCCCTGTCACCACGGTGGTGACAGGGGGCAGAGAGGATTACAGCGATTCAACAAACGCGGCAAGATTCTCGATATCAGCATCTGACAGACCTGCTGCCACGCCGAACATCATTGCGCTCTGAGCACCACGAGTCTCGTTGTTCTTGTAAGCAGTGAGCGCCTGAGTCACAAAGGCAGCGTCCTGAGCGTTGAGTTGTGGGCCAATGGCACCTTCACCGCCTGCGCCGTGGCAAGCTGCACAAGTGACGAACAGGGCTTTGCCCAGCTCTGCAGGGCTGGCGGCGGCAGCGGCTTCACGCTCGGCACGCGCCTGTTCAGCGATGGTGCCGTTCTCGGCCAGATACGCGGCATAGCACTCGCCTGCGCAATCATTCACTTGCGGACGGTCTTGAATCTCCAGATTGGCTCTGACGATGAAGAACACAGCGACGCTGGCAACGGCAATTAACGCGGTACTGATTAAAGCTTTCATGATACTCCTGATGGTAATTCTTGATGGTTGGGAGGCTCGTGTGCGCAGCGCGGGTAAGAGCCGGTCTCTAAATTTAGGCGCGCGATTATAGCCCATGCCGAGCAGGAATCGGCCGCCTGCCGAAAAAAAAGCTCTACAACACCGTCAAGACGACCGGACAGTGGTCTGCTCCTTCGACATCATTGAGTATTTCAGCCCCCTGGATACGCGCCTGCAAGGCTCGGGAGGTCAGGAAATAGTCGATTCGCCAACCTACATTGCGCGGCCGCGCATCGCCGCGCATGCTCCACCAGCTGTACTTGACGGTGTCGGGGTACAGATGCCGGAAAGTATCGATGTAACCTGACGCCAACAGCTTGTCCAGACCGTCGATCTCAGCCTGGGTATACCCGGCACTCTTGTTGTAGTTCGC
The DNA here is from genome assembly GCA_040384465.1 of Pseudomonadota bacterium. Classification (GTDB taxonomy): domain Bacteria; phylum Pseudomonadota; class Gammaproteobacteria; order Pseudomonadales; family Pseudohongiellaceae; genus UBA5078. Next base: position 379,940 of record JAZKJF010000003.1, read on the forward strand.
GGCCGGGCGTGCGATATCGATAGGACGGTGCGCCACGTTGAGGTCACCGCAAATGATGACCGGCTTGCGCTTTTCCAGCCCCAGAATGTAATCCGTGAACTGAGCGTCCCAGCGCTGCCGATACTCCAGCCGCTTGAGTGCGTCACCGGAGTTGGGCGTGTACACCGTGACAACGTACCAGTCGTCGAACTCCGCCGCGATGACACGCCCTTCTTGATCGTGTTCTTCGTGCCCAATGCCACACTGCACGGACAGCGGCTCAGTTCTGCTGAATATCGCGGTGCCGGAGTAGCCTTTTTTGACGGCAGAAGAGCTATAGAGATGGTAACCGGTAAGCGCTGCTACCGCTTCGCGCACCTGATCATCCTGCGCCTTGGTTTCCTGCAGGCACAACACATCGGGCTGCATCTGTTCCACAGCATGTAGAAAATCCTTCTTCATGACGGCACGAATGCCGTTCACATTCCAGGAGATCAAGCGCAGAGGTTTGGTCATTTGAAGCCCATCCATTGTCGAAGGTAAGAGTTGTTTCACGTCTTCGGGAGCGCAAAGGTCGCCGCCTGACCATGCAACTGCCCATGCTCATCGAGCAGATTCCACACCACCGCGTTCTCGATGCGGAAGCGGCGGCCGGTGGACGAAACCCGCAGGCCGGAATAGTCATCGATAAAACCATTTTCGGCAACCCGTGCCAGCAGGCACGCCCGCTCCTCTCGCCCTAGCGGTTCGGCCGACAAGCGGGAGGGCATGACAATGATCTGCTCGGGCGTCAGTTCGAACAGATCGAGCGCCAGACGATTGCCATAGAAAAACAGCGGATCGGACTCTGTGCCATGTGCCAGAATCACTGCAGGCAGAGACCACAGGCTCTCTATAGGGTCGACACCTGCAGCAAGCAGTGATCGGCCAAGAAGCCTGGCATAACTCGCTGCGATCAACGCCAGACGGTCACCGGCATGATCGCGCAGCAGCGCGGGGCACATTGCATTTGTCATGGAATTATCATTGCTGGTGAATCTGTTCTTTGTGAATACGTCGGCCGTGTTGACCACGCGGCGCGATTGTATGCATTTTTCTTGTGAAGGTGTTAACCGGCTGCTACCGTCCGCTCATCACTACCATCCGCAGCATTATGACAGGAGCGTCAAATGACGACGCAGATTCGCTACGCCGCTGGCTCACGTATTGTTCATTGGCTGGTGGCAATGCTGGTACTCGTGACAATCCCCGTGGGTATCTGGATGGCAGGACGCGCGGAGATCGACCTCTTCGATGACCTCACCAACGCCCTATACGCCTGGCACAAGGCCATCGGGATGACAGTCTTGCTACTGATGGGACTGCGCATTGTATTGAAAATTCGCCACAGCGCGCCGCCATACCCTGCCAGCCTGCGACGCTGGCAGGTAGTCGCCGCAAAAAGTCTGCACCACCTGCTCTACGTGCTGCTGATACTGACACCGCTGCTGGGTTGGGCGGGTGTGACGGCGTTCCCGGCATTGATCACCTTGGGCGGTTATAATTTACCGGCGATGCCACTGATACCACAGGACCAGGCGCTGGCCACACGATTGTTCACAATCCATGGCACGCTTGCACTCCTGCTGGCGACCCTGATCATCGGTCACATCGGCGCTGCGCTGGGTCATCTGTTCCTCGCCAAAGACGGAATTATGCAGCGTATGTGGTTCGGTCGACAGGACAGTTAGGCATCGCGCACCAGAGCCTTTCAGACTAGAATCGCCACACAGGTGCTTCGAAACGCTTGTTAACCAATCGCACCAATACAGAGAGAACATCATGAAACTGAAATCATTACTGCCGGGCACTACGAGTATCGCTTTGTTGTTGACACTGGCCGCCTGCACACCGGAGCAGACAGCGCCCGGTGCAACTCCGGCGCCAGAGACACAGGCTTCTGCTCCCGCTGCAGAGCCTGTTGCAGCGCCCGTCGTTGCAGCCCCTGTTGCACCTCCTGTGTGCGTCGTCTGCGGCACCGTGCGCTCCATTACTGCCGTTGTGCAGGCCGGGACCTCGACCGGACTTGGCGCAGCCATTGGCGCCGTTGCCGGTGGTCTGGCAGGCAATCAGGTGGGTGGTGGTTCTGGTAACACCATTGCAACAGCCGCTGGCGTGATCGGGGGCGCAGTGCTCGGGAACAACATCGAGCGCAACCGCAATGCCGGTACGTTGTACGAAGTGATCATCGACATGGAAACGGGTGGCACACAAACCATCTCCGTACCGGATGCGACTGGCATCAGCCCGGGCTCAAGAGTCAACGTCCAGAACGGCAACATCAGCCTGCGTTAAGAGGCCGCTTTAGTTTTTCATGCAAATCCATCGCGCTGATATCGAGGGGCTCAGAGCACTCGCTGTTCTGTTAGTTATTCTTTATCACTATCAGTTCCCCGGTATCAGTGGCGGTTTCATCGGCGTTGACGTGTTCTTCGTCATCTCCGGTTTTGTAATCACTCAGCTATTGAGCCGCGAATTGACTGCTGGCACTTTCCGCTTCAGTGAATTCTACGCACGCCGTATTCGTCGGTTGGTGCCAGTGTTTCTGCTGGTCTCCACCGCTACTTTCCTGATGATCTCGCCGTTCTATCTCGACGAAGATTATTACGTGTTCGCCAAGAGCTGGCTGGCTTCGCTGATCGGCTTGAGCAATTTTTATTACTTCGGAGAACTGAATCAGTATTTCGCGCCCGAAGCGCAATCGTTATCGCTGTTGCACACCTGGTCGCTGGCGGTGGAAGAGCAGTTCTATCTGCTGTGGCCTGGGCTGCTGGTGCTGATATTTCCTTTCCTTCAGCATAGGCAAACCGCGTGGTGCTTTGCTCTGCTGTGGATGCTCACCCTAGCCTTGTCGATTACGCTGGCCATCACCAACGTGAGCGCTGCCTATTACCTGCTGCCTGCACGAGCCTTTGAATTATTGCTGGGCGCGGGCGTCGCGTTATTCGGAGCACAGCTACCGACACTGTCACGGCGCGCGGCCGAAGGACTCGCTCTCTCGGGGTTGCTGCTGATCGGCGGTACTGCGTTGTTTCTGCATAGCGACGATCACTTTCCTGGCTACAACGCGCTGTGGCCCACATTGGGAGCTGCATTGATAATCACCACGGGCGTGCAGCATCCGCACACCTGGGTAGCCCGAGCGCTGAGCATGCGCGGGATGGTGTTTCTGGGGGGGATTTCCTATTCGCTGTATCTGTGGCATTGGCCCCCTGTGGCCTTGCTGCATTATCAGTTGATAGAACTGACCTGGCCGCTGCGCTTGCTGCTGATCGCGGGCGTCGTGCTGCTGGCATGGCTCAGTTTTCATTACGTGGAGAACCGTTATCGCTATCGGCCCTGGAGTCTGAAAAAATCCTTCGCTCTGCTGATTTTCTTGCCTTTGTTCGGCATCTGGATCATTCAATCCACCATTCGCATCGCCGATGATCTCAGTTTCCGCATCCCGGAGGAACGCCGCGAGCTGTACCGCATCATTGCGCAGAACAACGCGGGAGATCTTTATGTCGATTGCTTCAAAGGCGACGACACTGACTTCGATCAATCGGATGCCTGCCGCCTCGGGGTCACCAAAGACGGTATGCCCAACGCCATTCTGGTCGGTGATTCCCACGCGACATCCATGGCAGGATTCCTTGACGAATTGCTGCAGAGCACCGATCTCTCTGCTCTGTTGGTGACCGCTGCCTCAACGCCCTTCCTCGCTCCGGAGGATGCGCGCCAGGTCTTCGCAGACGATGAGGAGAAAGTTGCGCGCAACGTGGCGCTGGGTGAGTATCTAAGCAATTGGCCAATGACGGTCTTTCTGAGCGCCTGGTGGAACGCTTATCTGGAAGAGCCTGAATTTCAGCAGTATTTCCTCAGCAGCATCGAGTGGTTGTTGCAGCACCAACACCGCATAGTGATGCTGGAAGATGCACCTGAACTCCCTTCGACTTCTTTTGCCTATTGCCTGTTGAAAAACATGGCGGACTGTTCCGTGGATGCCAGCGAAGTCAACGAACGACTGCAGAATTTCAACCAGTTCAAGCAGGCTGTGCAGCGCCGTTATCCGCAAGTCCAGTGGATCAATCCTCGCGCGGTGCTCTGCGATCAAGAACGTTGCCAGACCGTGCTCGATGGCACTCCCCTGTACCGGGATGAGAACCATCTCAACGATGTCGGGTCGCGCTTGATCGGCAGATTATTCCTCGAACGCTTCGGGAATCCACTGCTGTTACGGCAATGATTCGCAACAGGCTAATCATCAGAGCCGGATCTTCAGACCTGCGCCCAGCGTCGCAAAAGATTATGGTAAATGCCGGTGAGTCGGATCAGCTCGGGATCGTCTGCCGCCCGCCCTGCAGCCAGCGCTTGAATGCTGCCGTCCAGTTCGTACAGCAATTCCCGTTCACCTTTGTCCTGCACCATGCTCTGAATCCAGAAGAAGGACGCGAGACGAGTGCCACGAGTCACAGGTTTGACCAGATGCACACTGCCCGAGGGATATAGCACCATGTCTCCAGCGGGTAACTTGATTGCCTGCATGCCGTGTTCGGTTGCGATGCACAATTCCCCGCCGTCATACTCCTGCGGCTCACTCAGAAACAGCGTGGCCGAAAGATCACTGCGCAAGGAGCGACGCGTCTCTTTGATGGTCATCACCGCCGCATCGACGTGGGCGCCGTAGTAATCGCCGCCGTTGCGATTTTCGCCCCCGCGCCCCTGACCAGAGTAACGATTGAATTTCGGTGGGTAGATGCTCTCCGGCAAAGCTGCCGACAAGAACCGAGAGTGTTCGCCCAGCGTACGCAGGACGTGATTGCCGAGACTGATGGCAGGCTCCTGCTCCTCGGGGAGTTGTTCGTTCTGCTTCACCGCTGCTGACAAGGAGCCCGCTGTCACACGCCCATCCTGCCATGAGGCGCTGTCGAGATGCGTGCGGAATTGCGCCAGCTCGTGGGCGTTGAGGATGCCCGGGAGAATCAACAGCATGGCGTTCGCTCCTTTATCTCTGCCAGCGTCGCGCAGCCGCACAATGCCATACACAGCTGCAGCTCCTCCAGCACGATCTTCAACATGTGAGCGACACCGAGAGCACCCGCCGATGCCAGAGCCCAGGCCTGCAGACGTCCCAGCAATACCGCGTCGGCTCCCAGCGCCAGCGCCTTGAACACGTCATACCCGCTGCGAATGCCACTGTCCAGCAACAGAGGGACATCCGGCCCCACCGCCGCGCGCATGGCAGGCAATGCGCTCAGCGTCGCAATACCGCTGTCCAGCGCACGGCCGCCATGGTTGGACACCACGAAACCTTGCACTCCACACGCCAACAACTCGCGAGCATCCTCCGCATTCAACACTCCTTTGACCAGCACTGGCAACTGCGTATGCGTTACCAGCGCGCGAATGTCATCCAGTGTCGCTGCTTGTCGCAACATTGCTTCTATGGCAGTACAGCGCTCAGTTGATGGGGGCAAAGGTGGCAGTCCATCGAGATTGACAGCGCGCAGATGCGCCGGAATCTGAAAACCGAGGCGTTGAGCAGCGCGACTCAAACTCTGCACAGGTGTATCCAGAGTCAACACCAGTGCCGTATAGCCAGAACGTTCCGCACGCTGCACCAGTGTCATGGTGCGCTCCAGATTCTGTTGCCAGTACAGCTGTAACCAGCGGCGCGAAACCTCCTTGGCCACATTCTCCATCGAGGTGCTCGCGAGTGTGCTCAGGACCATGCCAGCATCCATCGCCTCGGCACCCTGCGCACTGGCCAGTTCAGCCTGTGGATGCAACAAGGCTTGTGTCGCCACTGGGGCCAGCAACAAAGGATGTGCAAAATCCTGCCCCAGCAAGTTCAGATTGGTCGTGACCGTTGAGTTCCTTGCACTCCCCCACAAGCGACCACGCAGCGCGATCTGTGAGAAGGCGCTGCGATTCGCACGCAGCGTCACCTCATCACCACTGCCACCAGCAATCCATGCCAGTGTCGACGCCTCAAGGTGCTGTGCGGCCAGACCTTCATAGTCAGCGGCCGCAGCAATCTCCCTGGGAATCCTGTCGAGAGCAGGCTTGAGCATCAATCAGAACCCGTAGGTCACAGAAGCACGCAGGTTCTGCCGGGTTCCCAGATACATGAACGAGCCGGAACGGTAAGCGGCAGTCCAGTATTCCTTATCAAGCACGTTGCCCACGTTCACGTGCAACGCCAACTGATCGGAGTGCTCGTAATTCAGGAACAGATCGAGCACTTCGTAAGAGGGCACCACAATCGAGTAGTCGTTGATCGCGACGTTGAAACCCGCTGCTGTGTCAGGTTGACCACCGTACATTTCGCTCTGGTAGGACACTGTGCCACCGAAGGACAAGGCATCGGTTGCCTGATAACGCAGCTGCCAGTAAATACTGTCATCGGCGAAGTTGCTCAGTGCCAACCCGATCTGCTCAGGTAGGAAGGCTTCGCGAACTTCAGACTCCATGAAGGCCGCACTGAGCTGTGTGCTCAGCTTGTCGGTCAAGTTACCGGCCAGGCTGAACTCGACTCCCTTGACGCGATTCTTGCCGGTGTTGAGCGTCCCGAGGTTGGAGTAGGCATTACCCACGCTCTCATGAATATCGTCCTTGGTCATCTGGAACAGCGCAGCCGTCGCCATCAGCGTGTCATCAAAGAAATTCCACTTCACGCCCAGTTCGAGGTTCTCCATCGATTCTGGGTCACTGTCACCTACTTGATCTGGTGTGCCGCACAAACCCCCATAACCACAGCTGCCGCCGACATCCGACTCGCCGCCATTGATATTGGTCGAGGTGCTGAAAGTCGCGTAGAGGTTGCCAGAGTCGCCCAACGCTCTCACGACCCCCATATGGCCGTTCCAGAAACTGTCGCTGTAGTCATACAGCGTTGAAGTCGGGTTAGCACCGCCACCACGGACATTGTTGCTGTATTCAAAGCTGTCGTGACGCAGACCGAAGAAACCCGACCACTGTTCGTTGAACTCGATGGTGTCCATCGCAAACACGGAAACTGTTTCGATACCGTAATCCGTATCAAAGGCGCCACGCACCACAGTTCGCCCCAACAGTGTATTGATATTCGGAACCGCGTTGCCGCTGCCATCCAGACCGCAGTAACCTGCTGTGCCAGCGGGATTGTTGGCCGCTGCAAGACGGCAATTGGTCGCACCAGTGTTAGCCAGCGTGTATACCCCATTGAGCACGGCTTCGTCGGTGTACTCCACGCCGAAGACTGTCTTGTGCTCAAGTGAGCCCTGCTGCAGATCCAGGAAGAAGTTGGTCTGGTTGACGAAGTACTCCACTTCCTGCCAGCCCTGATGGCTGCTGAAGCTGATCGTGGCCGCGCCGGGCGCTACCGGATCACCCGCTGCACGAGTCGCACCACGCGTGCCGGTGGTGACATACCCGTTCTCTGTTTCGCCGTAGCGGGTAGAGTTCTGCACGCGGAAATTGTCGGTAAAGGCGTAAGTTTCCTTCAGTGTGAAAGTCCGCACAGAGGTGGAAAGGAAATCGCTGTTCTTCTGCGAGTAAACGGGGATGTCTTTCACAGGCTTGCGTGTCGCCTGATTGAAATAGGAACCGAGGTCAGGCACGTCGTCAGCATCCAGTGCGTAGATATCCGCCACTACCGACAGCTTCGGAGTCGCTTCATACAGAACAGACAGCAACCCGCCCGTACGCTCTTTGCCGGCAGGTGCGCGGTCTGGCACGTCTTCCTCGGAGTCCAGCAGATTGAGACGCAACGCTACCTGATCGTTAAGTTGCTGGTTGGTGTCCAGGGTCACGCGGTGATGGTCATCCGTGCCGAGCTGGGTATTGAGAATACTGAAGTCGAAATCATGGCTGGCCTGTTTGGTAATACCGTTGACAGCACCGCCAGTTGAACCACGTCCTGCGAATGTGGAACTTGGCCCTTTGGTGATCTCGATCTGCTCGGTGGCGAAGCTCTCGCGGGTGGTCATACCCGGGTCACGCACGCCGTCGACATACACGTCACTGCGCGCTTCGTGGCCGCGAATCACATAGCGATCTCCGAACGCATTGCCGTTCTCGCCGGTGCCGAGCGTGATGCCTGCCTGGCTGGACAGGATGTCCTTGAGATCGGTTTTGCCGGAGTCCAGCATCTGGGTCTGCGTCAGCACGGTAATGGTCTGAGGCGTATCAATCAGCTCTGCCACGCGGCGCAGGTCGCCAGACACGCGGGCCTTGTACTGTGCATCCGATTGACCAAATACTTCGATGATCTCGATTTTGGAGCTGTCGTCTTCGGAATCGGCGTTATTGGACTGGGCAGTGGACTGCGCGTTGGCAGTTGCCACACACGCCAAGCTGATGGCCAGTGCAAGAGTTTTGGGGCGCACGAAGCGCGGGCGATTGAGGGTATTCATAAGACCGGTATACCTGATTGAGTGTAAGTGACGGGGTCGCCATGTCAGTTTCCCGTACAACAGGACAACTGCACATTTATGCAAATGATAACGATTCGCATTACTTCAATCAACAAATTTTTCACAGACTACTTCTGACAACGCGACATGAGCGCGTCGGCAGACTGAATGAGAAAACCATGAAAAGGACGATCGAGCGCCGTGAGTACGCACAGCGCTCGATGGAAGAAGCGCTCTTTTAGCGCGACCGGGGAGTCACTTTCAAGAACTGGCAGCAGGACCAGGTCAGACAGATTAGGTCAGAGTTCCATGTCGACATGGAACACGGGAAATGACAACCTTCAAGGAGGACAATCAATGATTGTCGCGAGTAATCCTGTCGAGCGCGCCCATCGCGAATGCGGAAACGACGAAGGTCAGATGCACGATCACATACCACTTCATCAGGTCTGGGTTGACGTTGTCGATGTTCATGAACACGCGCAACAGGTGGATTGAGGAAATCGCCACGATACTGGCAGCGACTTTCATCTTCAGCGAGGACGCATCCATCTTGCCCAGCCAGCTCAGCTTCTCGCCTTCACTGCTGGCATCCAGCTCGGAGACGAAATTCTCGTAACCACTCATCATCACCATCACCAGCAGACCACCCACCAGCGAAATATCGATGAGCGACAACACCACCAGCACCACTTCGGCCTCCGAGGAGGAGAAGATGTGCAGAAACAGATGCACCACTTCCTGGAAGAATTTCACCATCAAGGCAATCATCGCCAGACTCAATCCCAGATAGATGGGAGCCAGCAACCAGCGGGCCTTGAGCATCAGGCTTTCAATCAGACGTTCCATGCAGTCATCCTCAAATTAAAAACGGCGCAAGTATAGCGCAGACGGTAGCCCGGCAGGCAAGCCTCACTCCCCTGCCGGTTTGTGTTCCAATGTCAGCCCCACAGCTGTCCCCAGCGCAAAGCCCTGCCAATAGTTGTGCTCCTCCGTCGGACGCCCATCGCGCATCGAATAGATGCCGACAACCGGGTCGGGAATCAGGTCCAGATACGCCTCCTTGCCCTGATCATCCTTCAGATGCACGTCCAGAAAGGCAGTCACAAAATGCTGCAGGATATTGTTGCTGCGGACGCTGTCCCAGACCGCATCAGTGTAGTGTCCGGCACCTTCCTGATCCTCACTGTTGAGTATCTCCACTGGCAAAGGGATCGGTGCCGCCACACTGTGACCGCCGTTGGCGAAGGTCAGCAGCAAGCGATCACTGTTCACCGCATTGTCGAAAATCGCCCGCGTGCCATCTGCATAGCCCGCTGTCCCATCCACACTGCCAGCGACATAGAGCGTAGGCAACGTGATGCCCTGCAAGACATCGGCATCGAAGAAACCGGTGTTCATGCCCCATGGCGCGATGGCGACACCCGCTCTGATGCGCGGATCAAGATTCTTGCGATAGTCAGGATTGGCTGCTGTCAGCTCACTCAACAGACGATTGGGCGGTGCGAGCGGAGCTTCGATCATGCTCTCGCTATACGGGGCTCCGAGATTGTTCAGAACACCATAGCCGCCCATCGAAAAACCAACGATGGCCGTACTGTTGACGTTGACCAGCCCAGCCAGAAAGCTGCCGAATTCCGCAGCGTAGTCGGCGATGGCTTGCAGCACAAAGCGTTGATCTTTCGCGCGGTTGTAGAGCGTGCTGGCGATAGGCTGCTGGTTTTGATAGGTGCTGTCGGTGTGATCAATCGCCGCCACCACGTAGCCTTTGCTCGCAAGATTTTCACCGAGATGACTCATCAGATAACGGTTGCCGGGATAGCCGTGCGAGAGAATCACCAGCGGAAAGTTGCCCTGCACAGCCAAAGGTGCCGCGTCGCGCACTGCCTGTCCGACAAGGGTCGCCGTGATCTGCAGGTTGCGAGTCTCCGTGGTGTACTCACCTCCAGGCCTGCCACGGTCACCCAGTTCCGCTGGATACCAGATTTCGACATTGAGACGACGATCATACAATGGTGCCTCTTCGCCCGGTTTGATGTTCACCACATCGACCCGGCCTGCATCAGTGAAACGCATGGTGCGGACGCCAATATCAAAACGCCCGAAGGCACTCAGTTCCGGTGCATCCGGCCTGACTATATCGATACGATTCTGCTGCGCGTCTGCACTGGCGGAGACCGCTATGGAAGCCACCAGCAACAGGATGGCAACACTGATTTTGTTCATAGGCATTCTCGAATTCCCGAAGCTGTTTGCAGCATCCTCCCATAAAGTCAGAGGCGTCCAAAGCAGAATTTTGTCTTCCGGTCGATTGCTGCATTGCCGTGCTTCATTCGCTCATCGGCTTCTGGTAGATTGCGCCACCCAACCCCCTCCCCCTCATCAAGCCTCTTTATTGACTCAGCGTCAGGACTGCTTCCTATGAAAGACCTCACCCAAGGTTCCATGACTCCTCTTATCATCGGCATGGCAACGCCCGTGGCAGCCGGCATGATATTCCAGACGCTTTATCTGCTGGTGGATCTGTATTTTGTCGCCGCCCTGGGCGACGACGCAGTGGCGGGTGTCGGCGCGGGTGGCACGCTGATGTTCATGATCATGGCCTTGACACAGGTGCTGGGGGTCAGCGCGGTGGCGCTGATCTCTCAGGCCGTCGGTCGCAAGGATCAGCCTCAGGCGAATCTGGTCTTCAATCAATCGCTGGTCATCTCAGTGCTGTTCTCGGTTATCACACTGCTCGGAGGCTTTCTGCTGGCGGATGTCTATCTGGCCAGTATTGCGTCCGATGCGGGTGCGGTGCGCGAAGGCGTCACCTTCCTGCATTGGTTTCTGCCCGGTATGGCGCTGCAGTTTCCGATGATGGCGATGGCGTCTTCATTGCGCGCCACCGGCCTCGTCAAGCCGGGCATGGTGGTGCAAGTGCTGACCGTCGTGCTCAACACGATTCTCGCACCCATTCTGATTGCTGGCTGGGGGCCCGGTCCTGCACTCGGCGTCATGGGGGCCGGACTGGCCAGTTCGATCTCCGTACTGGTGGGTGTCATCCTGCTGACCCTGTACTTCATCAAGCTGGAAAAGTATGTGTCATTCGACACAACACTGTGGCGCCCACAGCTGGCGATCTGGAAGCGCATGTTCAACATCGGGCTGCCTGCCGGTGGTGAGATGGTGCTGCTGTTCGTGTACTTCTCGGCCGTGTACTGGCTGATTCAGGACTTCGGCGCCGCCGCGCAGGCCGGGTTCAGTATCGGCGGACGCATCATGCAGTCGATCTTCATGCCCACGATGGCGATTGCGTTTGCACTAGGCCCCATCGCCGGGCAGAACTATGGAGCCGGACAATTCGGCCGGGTGCGCGAGACCTGCTACAAAGGCATCATGCTCAGCAGCGTGGTGATGGTGGTAGTCACTTTGCTGATGCAGTGGAAATCGGATTTGCTGGTCGGGTTCTTCACAGAGGAAGCGGAAGTCATCGCAGTGGGTTCTGTCTTCCTGCAGCTGATCTCCCTGAACTTCATCGCGCAGGGCATCGTGTTTGCGTGCTCGGGGATATTTCAGGGGCTGGGCAACACACGCCCGGCCATGCTCAGTTCAGGCGTCCGCATTCTGGTCTTCCTACCCTTTGCGGTCTATCTGAAGTACCAGCCCGGCTTCACCATCAACATGGTGTGGTATGTCTCCATCCTGTCGGTGGCGGTGCAGGCCGTAGTCAGTTTCCTGCTGGTACGCCGAGAGTTCCGGTTGCGTCTTGACGGCGCTAGCGCCTAAAGCCGGTAAGCGGCACTTCTCCGCTGCGCTCGACATGGACTCGGCGCAGCCGATTACCGACATCGATGTCGGCATCGAGCGTGTACTGGAGGCTGTCACGGCGTTGGCTCAGGAGATCGGTGAACAGAGCAAGCGTACTGAGCAGATCAGGACTCGCTTGCAGCAGCACGTCACCAGTGCCGTAGGCGGGGATCACCGGCAGCTGATTACTCACACCGCTGAGGACGCGATGCCCGTCCAGAGCAATGTTGTAAACGATACCCTGCAGACGCAGTTCCGTGCGATTGGGATTGCTGACCTGCAAACCAATCTCGAATCTCGGCACTGCCGACCCCGAGGGCAGCATGCGGAAACTGCTCACCGTCACCGTCGGTTGCTGAAAAGCGCCCTGCATTCCGGTACACCCTGCCAAGGTCAACAGCATCGGCAAGGTGAGCCACATAAACAAGTGTTTGAACATCGGTGATTTCCTCAGTGCATCAGTAGGTTATTGAGAGTGCACCAATCACACAGAAATAGCGCGTCAATTCGTGGCTGATCGCATTTCTGTGATGAAACGATCGGATTCACTGATGGCCTGTTCCATCACTTCTATCAATCGCCCCACATCCCCATTGATCGTATCCAACTCGCCACGCAGCGATGAAATCGCCATGGCGTTGAGATTGTGTTTCAGATACAGCACGTTGTCGCGCAGACTGTTCAACACCGGTTCGGTGGCTTGCTCGGCACGGTGCATGGTGGCAATCAACGCCGTGTAGCGCTGACGGGTGTCACGCAGTTGACGCTCGCTGTCGCGGCGCAGACTCTGATTGGTGTACTCCTCAAGCTCGGCGCTCCATTCATCGAACAGATCCTCCGACACAGATTCCACAGCGTCGATACGCTGGCGAATCTCGGCAGCGGCCGCCTCGCTGTCTTCAAACTCGGCGTTGAGGCGATCGTAGACCTGCTGCAGTTCGCCGCCGTTGAAATTCACCACGGCGCTGAACTGTTCCAATGCACTGCGGAACTGTTCCTGCCCGTCTTCCTGCGCGCTCTGAGCTTCCTCGATGCGCTCCAGCAGAATGTCACGCTTCTGCACCCCGAACTGCTCCATCGTGCTGTAGTAAGCCGTCTGGCAGCCAGTGAAGACAGTTAGAACTGATAGCAAAAACAGCGTTCTCATGAGGTTTTCCCTTGTTCCTTAATAGCCTTGACGATGCGGTCTGTACGCTTGTCATTGAGATGGGCGTGCACAACAAACAACGCATGAATGACACCAGGAATCCAGAACGCGAGCGTCAGCAAAATGCTGAGAATCGCCTGTATGGGTTTACCACACAGAAAGACAGCCAGTGGGGGGAAGACGATGGCTAACAGATAGCGCATGGTGAAACTCTCCAGTGTGTTAGTGGCCCGATTCCTCGGACGCGTGAGGTCGCTGATCGCCCTTGCTGTCAATTCTCATGACTGTGATGCAGGCATGCAAGCGCTATTTCTGTGTCCGAGAGGCATAAGCATTCCACCTGTGATGGCCCACTTGTTCTGCTGCTTTATTTAAGCCAGACGGGTGCCTGAGATACTCCTTAACGGGTAAGCTAGCGCTTGTCATAACACGGCAGCAGGAGCAGTGCCGTTCACGCCAGAAGGGACTCGACAACCGGCACTTAGCCCTGGTGAATTTGTTGAGAGTTCTCTCCCTGAAAAAGCTGCTGACACACACGCTGTTATTGCTGGTCGCGAGCACAGCACTGGCTCAAACCGGCAGTCTGCCCAGCTACGAACGCAGCCAGTGGCGGCATTGGGAAGACTTCGATGGCGATTGTCAAAATGCCCGGCAGGAACTGTTGATTGCACAATCGTTGGCGGCTATCCATTTCACCAACGCAAGAGGTTGCACGGTGGCCATGGGTCAATGGTTCGATCCCTATACCGGCAAACAATTTGTGCAAGCCAGCGATGTGGATATCGACCATGTGATTCCACTGAAGTACGCACACGAGCATGGTGGCGCCAGGTGGTCACCGTTAACCAAAAAACTGTTTGCGAACGATCCTGAGAATCTACTGATCGTCGATGATGGAGAGAATCAGTCCAAAGGTGCCAGTGGGCCCGCACAGTATCTGCCGCGAGCGGAATACCAATGTGAATATGCCAGGCGCTGGCAGACGATCGCCGCCAAGTATGAATTACAGCTGGCACGCCAGGATATGCAGACACTGACGACAATTCAGCGTGATTGCGGCGATTACACCCCAAGCTCCTGAGGCAGCCCTCTTGAGCACAGAGGAAAAACACCATGACAGCCAGCACCCCGTCACAGCCGAGAACGCCAAGCGCCTGGGAGGCGCTGCTCTGCTTTGGCGGCAATTTCCTGATGATCTCCACGGGCATGTTCGTGTTCGCGATCAGCCTGCACGTGGTGCTGTTCTTCTGTCTGCTGTGGACCGGCCTGCACGCCTGGCGCCTCGGCCACGACTTCAACGCTATTCGCGCCATGATGAGCACCGGCATCAGCAATGCCTTGCCTGCGATTTACATCTTCATCCTGATCGGCATGGTCATCGCCGCCTTCATGCAGAGCGGGACGGTCGCGGCCCTCATCTACCATGGGCTGAACCTCCTCAGCCCGGGTTTTTTCCTGGCTGCCGGGTTACTCCTGTGCAGCCTGATGTCAGTGGCAACCGGCACTTCCTGGGGCACAGCGGGCACGCTGGGTGTCGTCCTGATTGGCATCGGCGCCACCATGCAGATTCCTCTGCCACTGGTAGCCGGCATGGTCGTCGCGGGTGCCACCTTCGGCGACAAGCTTTCTCCGGTATCAGACACCACCAACCTCGCCGCCATGAGCGCGCACACCAATCTCCATCGCCACATCGGTTCGATGCTCTACACAACCATTCCCGCTTTCGTGGTGACGCTGTTGATACTGCTCGTGCTGGGGTCGATGTTCAGCAGCAACACTCTCCCAACCGACGCCATTGCGCAGATGCAGCAAACGCTGACGGCACACTTCAATCTGGGATTGCTGCCAACGCTTCTGCCATTGCTGGTCATGCTGGCACTGAGCCTGAAACGGCTGTCGGCGGAACTCAGCATGAGCGCCAGTATTCTCACCGCAGTGGCCGTCGCTGTCTTTTATCAGGATCGTGCGCTGGTGGAGGTGCTCAACAGCCTGTGGAGCAACGTGCCCGGCAACACGGGTATCGCCAGTCTCGATGATCTGCTCGGGCGCGGTGGCATTCTGAGCATGAGCTGGACCCTGATGCTGTCACTTCTGGCGCTGGCGCTGGGGGGCATTCTCTTCAATGCGGGTTTTCTGCATGCACTTCTGGCCGGCATCATCGCGCGGGTGCGCAGAACGACAACACTGGTCGCCACCACAATCGGCTCGGGGATTATCGGCAACATCGGCATGGGCGAGGCTTACATCAGCATCATTCTGAGTTGTCAGCTGTTCGGGAAGGCTTATGACGAGAGAGGCGTGGACAGGGCGGTGCTGTCACGTTCGGTTGAAGAGGGCGCCACCATGAGCACCGGACTGATTCCGTGGACCACGGCAGGCGCCTTCTACGCGGCGACGCTGGGCGTGCCGGTGCTGGAATACGCGCCGTATGCGTTTCTGAACTATCTCAATCCACTGATCTCGATAGGCATGACGGCGCTGGGGATTGGGCTGTTGCGCAGCCCGAAACGCTAGTGTGGGAGCGTACAAGTCGATCAGTAGCCGGCCGCGCCGCTGTCACCGACGCGCGAATCGGCACCGCCCAGAAACAGACCATTCTCGCGGTCGTGATATACGCCCATGGCCGAACCCTGTCGACCACGCTCACGCATTTCGTGCCCCATCCCCTGATAGAGCTTCACAGTGTCGGCAGAGAAGTAACCTTCTTCAAACGTGGTGATGTCCGGCAGCCACTGGTGGTGAATGCGCCCGGCTTCCACGGCTTCACCGATGTTCATGCCGTGATCGATGACGTTGAGAATCAGCTGCATGGTCGTGTTGATGATGGTGCGACCCCCGGGGCTGCCCACTGCCATCAGCGGTTTGCCGTCCTGCGCGACAATCGTCGGCGACATGCTGGACAGCGGACGCTTCTGTGGCGCCACCAGATTCGCTGGCGTACCGATCTGACCGGAGCGATCAGTGACCCCGGGAACGGCATTGAAATCCCCCAGTTCATTATTGAGCAGGTAACCACCGCCCTCCGCGACAATGCGTGAACCGTAGCCGAACTCCAGGGTGTAAGTCAGCGAGACCATGTTGCCGTCCTTGTCAGCGACGGAAAAATGCGTGGTCTCATCGCTTTCATAGACGCTGCTGAACTGTGTCTCGTCACTCACAGAGGCGCGGTCCGGATCGATGGTGGCGCGCAGGCGGGCGGCATATTCCTTGTCGAGCAGCTCGTCCAGCGGCATGCTCTCGTTGAAATCAGGATCACCGAGGTGCTCGGCACGGTCGGCATAGGCACGGCGCATCGCTTCGGTCAGCAGGTGCAGGTACTGGGCGGAATTGTGCCCGGCAGCGGCCAGGTCGTAACCTTCAAGGATATTGAGCATCTCGATCATGGTGACGCCGCCAGAACTCGGCGGTGCCATACTGACGATCTCGTAGCCACGGTAAGTTCCGCGCACCGGCTCACGCTCGACCGCTTCGTATTTTTCCAGATCCTCCTCGGTGATGAGGCCGCCGTTGGCACGCATAAAATCCGCCAGCAGTTTCGCATTCTCGCCCTTGTAGAAACCGTCGCGCCCCTGCTCTTGAATCAGCTGCAGAGTTTTCGCCAGATCCGGTTGCACCCACAGATCCCCAAGTTCATACGGAGAACCATCAGCCTTCAGGAAGACTGCGGCAGAAGAGGGATACTGCTCCCACGCTGACTGATTCTGGCGAAAGCCACCGTAGAGTGCGTAAGAGATGGGAATGCCGTCACGGGCAAGTGCCACAGCCGGAGCCACCAGATCTGCCCACGGCAGACTGCCCAGCTCCTCATGTGCCTTGTAGAGACCGGCCACTGTGCCAGGCACCCCAATGGCGAGCATGCCGATGTGGTTGGAGTTGTTGACGACTTTGCCGTCCAGCCCCAGATACATGGTTTCTGTAGCGGCCAGCGGGGCTTTCTCGCGGAAATCGAAGGAGGTCGCGTGGCCATCTTCGCCGTGATAGACCATGAAGCCACCGCCACCAATATTACCCGCCGTCGGCCAGGTCACGGCCAGCGCAAAAGCTGTGGCAATCGCGGCATCTATCGCATTACCACCCTGCTTGAGAATCTCGACACCGACCTCGGAAGCCGTGAGCGAAGCGCTCGCCACCACACCGTTCTCGACCCGCAATGGCGTTCTGCCGCTGGTCGCATACAACGAAGCGGGAGTTGAAAGTGCGATGCACAGGACCAGCGCAATACTTCTGTAAAAAAGTCTCATCTTTGCTCCACGGTTTTTCCAACGCCAAAATCCACTACCCTAATCAGCGACGACACCAGCCTCTTCGAGCAGAGTCTGCACATACAAAGCGCGCAGTTTCTGTGTAACAGGTCCCGGTCGGCCATTACCAATCGTCCTGCCATCGATATTAACCACCGGCAACACCAAAGTCGTCGCGCTCGACATGAAGGCCTCATCAGCGATGCAAGCCTCCTCCAGCGTAAACTCTCTTTCCTGCAGGCCAATGTCATTTTCGCGCGCCACCCGCAGGATGACCTTGCGACGAATTCCAGGCAGGATGCTGCCATTCGACGCACGTGTGATCAGCGTATTGGCGCGCACAATAAAAGCCGAGGAAGTGACGCCTTCGGTGACAACACCCTCATCAATCATCCAGCCCTCATAACCGCCCTGTTCCACTGCCATCTGCTTGGATAGACACTGCGCCAGCAGGTTAACGGACTTGATATCACGCCGCTTCCAGCGCAGGTCCGGTACCGACGCAACCGCCACACCATTGATGGCCAGTGGATGATCGATGATGCTGCGGGGAACTCCCCAGGCCACCAAGCCTTGCTGCGCCCCCACAGGAAGAGCGAAATCGCGCTCAGCCACCCCTCGGGTGATCTGCAGATAAACATAGCCTTCCTGCAGGTCATCACGCATCAGCAACTCTTCGAGTACGGCGATGAGTGCTTCCCGGCTGCAAGGCCAACCGATGCCGGTACTGCTCAAGCTGTGGTCGAGACGCTCCAAGGCATGTTTTCTGTCCATCAGGCGCTGACGGATAACAGGGATCACTTCATACACCCCGTCACCGAACACAAAACCTCTGTCGAAAACCGAAACCTTGGCGTCTTCGGCGCGCACGAACTCGCCGTTCACGTAGACCGTCCGGTGGGCGATCCTTATTCCCGATCCGCTAGTAGACATGGCAACTGCTCACTGTTTTGTGAGTAATGGAGGGAGCATACCAATATTGCCGAACAGGGAGTAGAGAATATTCCGCTGCTGCGAAGGCAAAAAAAATCCCGCTGACACACTTGGCATCAGCGGGATTATTCTTTGCAACAGCGGGAATTCGAAGCTCAGGTATCAGACCTTGGAGGCTTCATACTCCGCTCTGTCCTCGTCGGTGATTTCCTTGATGCTCAGTTTGATACGGCCGCGCGCATCCAGATCACTGACTTTCACCAGCACTTCCTGTCCTTCGGTCAGATACTCGTTGATGTTCTCAACGCGATCAGAGGAAATCTGGGAAATGTGCACCAGGCCGTCTTTGCCCGGCAGAATGGTGATGAAGGCACCGAAGTCGACAATACGAGCCACTTTGCCCATGTACAGTTTGCCCACTTCCGCTTCAGCAGTGATGCTCAGTACACGCGCGATAGCCGCATCGCGTGAGGTCGCATCTTCACCGTAGATACGGATGTTGCCATCGTCATCGATGTCGATAGAGGCGCCGGTCTCTTCAGTGATGGCACGGATGACTGCGCCACCCTTGCCGATCACGTCACGAATCTTGTCCGGATCGATCTTCATCATGGCCATGGACGGCGCATTCTCGGAGACCGTAGCGCGTGGCTTGGACATCACTTTGTTCATCTCACCCAGAATGTGGATGCGGGCTTCTTGCGCCTGATGCAGAGCGATTTCCATGATCTCTTCAGTGATACCCTGAATCTTGATGTCCATCTGCAGTGCGGTCACGCCGTTGGCTGTACCGGCAACCTTGAAGTCCATGTCGCCCAGGTGATCTTCGTCACCCAGAATGTCGGTGATCACAGCGAAGCGATCGCCTTCCTTGATGAGACCCATCGCAATACCGGCCACTGGAGCCGTGATCGGCACGCCTGCGTCCATCAGAGCCAGTGAGCTGCCGCACACAGAGGCCATGGAGCTGGAGCCGTTCGATTCAGTGATCTCGGAAACGACACGAATCGCATAGGGGAACGAATCTTCGGATGGCATCACTGCCTGTACGCCGCGCTTGGCCAGCTTGCCGTGACCGATTTCGCGACGCTTGGGGCCGCTCATCATGCCGGTTTCGCCGACGCAGAAGGGGGGGAAGTTGTAGTGCAGCATGAAAGCTTCTTTTCGAGACCCTTCCAGGCCTTCGATCAGTTGCGCATCGCGCACAGCACCGAGAGTCGTCACGACCAGCGCCTGAGTTTCACCACGGGTGAACAGAGCTGAACCGTGAGCCTTCGGCAGCACGCCAGTCTCGATGGAGATCGGACGCACGGTGCGGGTGTCACGACCATCGATGCGCGGCGCGCCGTCGATAATACGATTACGCACGACTTTCTTCTCCAGAGACGCAAATACTCCAGAGACCTCTTCGGCGCTGACGCCAGTGTCGGCATTGGCGAACTGAGCAACCGCCTGATCCAGCAGAGCACCCAGAGTGTCGTAACGCTGCATCTTGTCGGAGATCTGGTAGGCAGAACCGATGCTGTCGGCAAATGCCTGCTTCAGACCTGACTGCAGAGCTTCATTGACCGGAGCAACTTCCAGTTCCCAAGCCGGCTTGCCAGCTTCGGCTTTGAATTCCAGGATGGCGTCGACAACGACCTGCATGGCTTCGTGACCAAACAGAACGGCGCCCAGCATCTGGTCTTCGCTCAGCTGCTTGGCTTCAGACTCCACCATCAACACGGCAGAACGAGTACCAGCAACCACCATGTCCAGCGCAGAGGTTTCGAGCTGTTTCACATCCGGATTAAGGATGTAGCCGTCCTTCAGATCATAACCCACGCGGGCAGCGCCCACAGGTTCAAGGAATGGCATGCCGGAAATAGCCAATGCTGCAGAAGCACCGATCAAAGAGGCGATATCCGGATCCTGATCCTTGGCTGCGGAGATGACAGTACAGACAACCTGCACTTCATTACGGAAATTCTTGGGAAACAGCGGTCTGATGGGACGGTCGATCAACCGTGAAGTCAGCGTCTCTTTCTCGGTGGGGCGGCCTTCGCGCTTGAAGAATCCACCTGGGATCTTGCCGGCTGCGTAAGTCTTTTCCTGATAGTTCACAGTCAATGGGAAAAAGTCTGTTCCCGGTTTGATCTGTTTCTTGCCAACGACGGTTGCCAGTACCTGGGTGTCTCCCATGGTCACAACGACGGCCCCTGTGGCTTGTCTGGCAATCTTGCCAGTTTCCAGTGTCACGGTGTATTGACCGTACTGGAAGGTTTTTCTCACTATATTGAACATACTCTATTCCTGTGTTTTTTATTTTGACCCCGGCACCATTGCAATGACGTCCTTGTCAAACAAGGTCTCTCTATATCATCTCTTCATTTCCGAATTACTACTTAGCAACTGCTTTTTGCGGTACAGCTTAGCGACGCAGGTTCAGCTTCTTGATCAGGTCGGAATAACGATCCGTATTCTTACCTTTCAGGTAGTCGAGCAATTTACGACGGCTGTTCACCATGCGGATCAGACCACGACGTGAATGGTGGTCATGCACGTGCTCTTTGAAGTGAGCCTGCAGGTGGTTGATGTTCTCGGTCAACAGGGCTACCTGTACTTCGGGTGAACCTGTATCGCCTTCACTCTGCGCGTACTCTTTTACGATTGCTGCTTTCTGTTCTGGTGTTAAAGCCATTTTTTCATCTCCTAATATGCGTTGCGATTAAATAACCGATCACGCCAATCGTGTACCGGCCTTTGTTGCTGACATCCCTGCCAAACCAGCGTCACCATGCATATTTATAGTGAGCTGGTACTTTCCTTTAATACTGCTACTTCTTTAAACCTTTAGTGCCCTGTCGAGAACAGGCGCCTGGGCGCCACTCTTCCGTCGTCGAGCATGATACCGATGCCAATGAATTTGTCCTCGTCGTAAAGACGTACGAGACCTGAATCCGGCAAATGTCTGACCAATACTGCCTGGCCCTGCTTAACGAAATCCGCTGTCATTGTTGGCAGCACGACGCGTGGCAACTCCGCCACCGCCTCGTCAGCGGCCACCAGAAACTGGTCGATCGCTTCGAGACCACCTGCTGCTTTCACTTCTCGCAGGCGTTCAATGCTAACACACTGACTCTCACCGAAGGCACCTGCCTGCAGACGGTGCAGCTCGATGACATGAGCACCGCAGCCCAGCGCCTCGCCCAGATCGTCTGCAATGGAGCGTATGTAAGTGCCCTTGCTGCAGAATATTTCCAGCTCCAGAGACGTGCCTTCGACGTCACTTTCTGTGTAGCTGAGCAACTCCAGCGCATAAATCGTCACCGGGCGTGCTTGCCTTTCGACTTCATGACCGGCGCGGGCCAATTTGTACAAAGGCGTGCCCTGATGCTTCAGCGCAGAATACATCGGTGGTGTCTGCTCGATGTCACCCCGAAACTGCTCCAACTCTGCCAGCACGCGCTCACGCGTCACTTGGGCGACAGAGCGCTCGCTGATCACGGCGCCTTCGGAGTCGGCCGTATCGGTTCGAACTCCGAGCTTCACTCGGGTTCGGTAGCGTTTATCCGAATCCAGCAGAAATTGCGAAATCTTGGTGGCCTCACCAAAGCACAGCGGCAAAATCCCTGTCGCCAATGGATCGAGAGCGCCAGTATGGCCAGCTTTCTCTGCCTCGAACAAGCGTTTCACTTCCTGAAGACAGGCGTTAGAACTTGCTCCTTTCGCCTTGTCGAGCACGATAATGCCGGTGATATCACGGCCGCGCTGTCTACGTCGCTGCGTCAAGCACTGATCTCCTGCCAGGCCCCTGACTCAGGACTGGTGTTGGCTGTCCGCAGCAAGTGCTCGATCAATCAGTGAAGACAGATACTGACCACGGGCCACACTTTCATCATAGTGAAAGGTCAGCCTGGGCGTGATGCGCAGGCTGAGCCGACTGGCCAACAGCGTGCGCAGGTACCCTGCCGCGTTGTTCAGCGCCTTGATGCTCTCTTCGATTTCCAGCTTGTCCAGCGGGCTGGCCTGCTGCAACGTGACACCGGGGGCCAGCCCCGAGACGCCATCCACAGACCCCATGACGGTGACATACACATCGGCATAGGCGAGATCGCGACTGACTTTCACGCCCGTCACAGAGACCATGCCGACGCGCGGATCGCTGACCTCGGCCTGAATCAGAACAGCCAGCTCACGCTGAAGCTGGTCGGCGACCTTCTGTACTCTTGGTGATACTTTTGCCATTAGTTGTTTCCCAACCTGCGACAGTGCGACTTGTTACAAGGTTCTTGCTATTGCCGTGGTCTGATAGACCTCGATCTTGTCGCCAATCTGCACGTCGTTGTAGTTCTTCACGCCGATACCGCACTCCATGCCCATACGCACGGAAGACGCTTCGTCTTTGAACCGACGCAAGGACTCCAGCTCGCCTTCGTAAATCACCACGTTGTTGCGCAACACACGGATAGGTTTGCTGCGGTGTACTGTTCCTTCAACCACCATGCTGCCTGCGATCTGGCCGAACTTCGGTGAATTGAAAACATCACGCACTTCGGCGACGCCCAGAATTTCTTCGCGCATTTCCGGTGACAGCATGCCGCCAAGCACTGCTTTCACGTCATCAATCACGTTATAGATGATGTTGTAGTAGCGCAGCTCCAGCCCTTCGTTCTCAATGATCTCGCGTGCACTCTTGTCCGCACGAACATTGAAGCCGATGATGCGGGCCTTCGATGTCGCTGCCAACTGCGCATCAGTCTCAGAGATTCCACCGACACCTGCAGACACAATGTTGACCTTCACTTCGTCGGTACCGATTTTATGCAGTGACGTCACAATGGCTTCGAGCGATCCGCGCACGTCCGTCTTGAGGACGATATTCATCACGCCCACATCGGCGCGACCAATACCCGCAAACATCGATTCCACTTTGTTGTTCTGCTGCAGGGCAACCTTATTGTCCTTGTGACGCTCACGACGGAACATGGCCACTTCTTTAGCCTTCTTCTCGTCCGCAACCACCACGAATTCGTCACCCGCTTCTGGCACACCATTGAGACCGAGAATCTCCACTGGAATCGACGGACCTGCGGACTTCACTGACTGGCTCATTTCGTCGATCAGGGCGCGCACGCGGCCATACTCATGACCGACCAGCACAACGTCGCCGACTTTGAGAGTGCCGTTCTGGACCAGAACAGAGGCCACCGGCCCACGTCCTTTGTCGAGACGCGATTCGATCACGACGCCCTTGCCAGGCACATCCACGAACGCTTTCAATTCCAAAATTTCGGCCTGCAGCAGAATCGCTTCCAGCAAATCTTCTATGCCTTTGCCACTATGCGCAGACACTTCGACGAACTGCGTGTCGCCACCCCAAGCATCAGAAATGACACCAAGGTTGGCTAACTCGCTGCGTACGCGGTCCAGATCGATATTGGGTTTGTCGACCTTGGTGATCGCGACAACCATCGGCACACCGGCTGATCTGGCGTGCTGAACGGCTTCTTCCGTTTGTGGTTTCACGCCATCATCAGCCGCAACCACCAGCACCACGACGTCAGTCGCTTTGGCTCCACGAGAGCGCATCGCGCTGAACGCAGCGTGCCCCGGCGTGTCGAGGAAACAGATCATGCCGCGCTCAGTTTCCACGTGGTAAGCACCGATGTGCTGAGTAATGCCACCGGCTTCGTGAGCCACCACACTGGCCTTGCGAATGTAGTCAAGCAATGAGGTCTTGCCGTGGTCGACGTGGCCCATGACGGTCACAACCGGCGCTCGGGAGAAAGACTCGGCACCTTCATCGTAGGTAATGGATTCGTACAGACTCTCTTCGATCGCGTCCGCAGAGACGAACTTGGCGGTGTTGCCCATTTCTTCGACGAGCAAGGTGCTGGTGTCCTGATCCAGAACCTGATTGATGGTCGCCATGACGCCCATCTTGAACAGCATCTTGATGACTTCGGCCGACTTCACAGACATCTTCTGCGCGAGATCGGTCACAGAGTTCGCTTCACCAATGGTGATTTCTCTGGAGATGAATTCAGTGGGCTTCTCGAAACCATGTTGCTTGGTCGCACGCGACTTCTTGCGTCCACCACGACGACCACGACCGCCTTCACCGTATTCGCTTTCTTCCAGCACAAAGTCGTCCGCGACGCGGGCTTTGCCTTGCTTTCTGGCCGGCGCCTTGTCTTTCTTGCGGAAAGCATTCTTGTCATCGTCTTTGTCGTCAGAACCATCCTTCTTGACGCTCTTCGCAGGCTCTACCTTGGCCGGGGCCGGACGGGCACGAGTCTCGGCCGTTTCGGTGACCTTGGCAGTGACGGGCACATCAACAGAGGCTTTATCGGAAACCGGTGCAACTGCTTCGGCTTTGGGAGCCTCTGGCTGTGCAACCATTTCCTGCTGCACAGTTCCGGGCTCAACCTGTGCCGTAAATTCCTGATCATTAGGCAGAAGCTCGTCCTGTTGATCACCGGTCTCGGCTCCCCCTTCCTTTTCGGAGGGCAATTCGCTGCGCTTCACGAAAGTACGCTTCTTGCGCACCTCTACAGCAATCGTCTTACCACGCCCGTGGTTGGAAGCAGACTTCAGCGTCTCAACAGTCTTGCGCTTGAGGGTAATCTTCTTGGGAGAAGTATCCGTCGCCTCTTTGTCACCGTGACTGCGACGCAGGAACAGCAAGAGGGTATTTTTGTCCTCATTCGAAATGGAATCATCCGCCTTCGTATGGGGCAGACCCGCCTCTTTCACTTGGGAAAGAAGCTTCTCTACGGAAACTCCAACCACCTTGGCGAGTTCACTGACTGTAACATCTGCCATTTAAAATACTCCTGATTACTCTTGCCGCTAAACTCGATTGCCTGTCTTGAAACGCTTCTATATCAGAGAGTTATTCGAACCAAGGCGCTCGAGCCGTCATAATGAGCTTACCGGCACGCTCTTCATCCATGCCTTCAATATCCAGCAGTTCGTCCACTGACTGCTCCGCCAGATCTTCCATGCTCAACACACCCTTTTTGGAGAGTGCGAGAGCCAGTGTCTCGTCCATGCCTTCCATGGAGAGCAGATCGTCCGCCACATTGGCACTGGACAAACCCTCTTCAGAAGCAATCGCCTGAGTCAGCAGCGCATCTTTGGCACGATTACGCAGCTCATTGGCAATGTCTTCGTCAAATCCATCGATGTTGATGATTTCGTCCAGAGGGACATACGCGATCTCTTCCAGTGAGGTGAAACCTTCGTTGACCAGAACCTCTGCGATGTCTTCATCCACGTCCAGCTTGGCAACAAACATCTCTACAAAGCCACTGGTTTCCTGCTGCTGCTTCTCAACGGCAGCGGCAACACTCATCACATTGATGGTCCAGCCGGTCAGCTCGCTGGAAAGTCTTACGTTCTGACCATTACGTCCAATCGCCTGGGCCAGATTGTCCTCTTCCACGGCCACGTCCATCGTGTGGCTGTCTTCATCAACAATAATCGAGGCGACTTCAGCGGGCGCCATGGAGTTGATCACCAGCTGCGCGGGGTTGTCGTCCCACAGAATGATGTCAATGCGCTCGTTGGCCAATTCGTTGGAAACCACCTGCACCCGTGATCCACGCATGCCCACACAGGCACCCACCGGGTCAATACGACCATCATTAGTACGCACCACGATCTTGGCTCGGGAGCCCGGATCACGGGCTGCGGCCTTGATCTCAATCACTTCTTCAGCAATTTCCGGCACTTCAATTTTGAACAACTCAATCAACATGCCGGGCGCAGTTCTGCTCAGGAACAATTGCGGGCCGCGCGGCTCTGAACGCACATCAAGCAGCAGCGCACGAATGCGGTCACCGACCCGGAAATTCTCACGCGGAATCATGTGTTCACGCGCCAGCAAACCTTCGGCATTGCCGCCCATATCCACCAACACGCTCTCACGGGTCACCTTCTTGACAGTGCCGGAGATCAGCGTGCCGATCTTGTCGCGGTATTCGGCGATGATAATGTCACGCTCGGCTTCACGTACTTTCTGGACGATAACCTGCTTGGCGGTCTGCGCAGCAATACGGCCAAACTCAATATTGTCGATGCGCTCTTCCCATATGCTGCCCAACTCTAGCTCAGGATTTCTCTCTCTGGCTTCGTCCAGCTCCAGCTGAAAACCTTTGCCGGTATATTCCTCATCACTGACGATGGTCCAGACTTTGAAGGTCTCATACTCGCCCGTCTTGCGATCCACACGGACACGACAATTCATGTCATCATTTTCATAAAATTTCTTGGTCGCTGTAGCCAACGCGGATTCAATGGCTTCGAAAATTACCTCGCGTGATACGCCCTTCTCATTGGAGACAGCGTCCGCAACCAACAAAATTTCTTTACTCATCATAATCGTGTCACCTTACCAAAGAGGTCATCATTCCATTTTGGATAAATCTGCAGGGCTCATGCAGCTTTCTATACAGTTCTGAACCAAACAGGCTCTTCCGAAGTCTGCTCAGAACACCAGATTTGCCTTGTCAATGGCTGATGCCTGGAGCACAAACTCCTTGTCATCAACCAGCAAGCGGACAGCGTCCGCCTCTACTTTCTGTATTACACCCTTGAATTTTCTGCGTCCTTCCAACGGGGAACGCAAACGCACTGTCACCACACTGCCGACATAGCGCTCATACTGATCAAGCTCAAACAAAGGGCGATCCATACCCGGCGAAGACACTTCAAGCGTATATTCGCCAGCAATTGGATCTTCCACATCGAATATGCCACTGATCTGGCGACTCACCTTCTCGCAATCTTCGATCGTGACACCGTCACCACCCTTGTCGATGTAGACTCTCAAGACGCTGAATCGACCTTGCACGACATGCTCTACGCCCCACAGATCAAGCCCCAGGGCCACCACCGTCGGTCTGATCAGATCAGAAACCAGAGCAATACTATTAGTCAACACCCGCTCCCTGTGCCAGACAGCACAAAGTACATCGCACAAATAAAAAATGGGCCAGCGGCCCACTCCTGAAATACATATTTTTGCACCGGTGCCACGCATTTTCCGTGTCACCGATGTGGAGCACAACCGCCCGGCCTTACAGCTCGAACGCAAAACTCGCACCTAATAAAAAGCCCCTAATGGGGCTTTCTTTAAAACTTCTATTGCAGTTTTCTTGCTAACCGACAGAGCTGCGGACTTACTTGGGACCTTGGCGGTCTTGCGCCGAACTCTGAAATTGGTAGCGGGGGCAGGATTTGAACCTACGACCTTCGGGTTATGAGCCCGACGAGCTGCCAGACTGCTCCACCCCGCATCAAATCTTGAAATCTTTGATTTCTTGCGTCTTTCCCTGGGACCTTGCTGACTCACTGGCGTGTACAGTCAACAATCCACTTCAATTCACAGGGGCACGAATTGTACAGAGGCGCTAGCTCCACGGTCAAGCAGGAAGCTTGCTTGGCGAGAAATAAAACACTCACCTCACTCATTGCACAACACGATTCAATCCGAACATTTTCAATTGGTGCCGAAGGCGAGACTCGAACTCGCACGACCATGGGTCACTACCCCCTCAAGATAGCGTGTCTACCAATTCCACCACTTCGGCGCACATTGAAAACTTTTTGCAGCATCCTGCCGCAAAACCACTCCTTCCATGCCAAAACTTAGTTGCCCGGCGGTGTCACAGGCGCTGTGTCATTCACGACCGGTACATCCGCAGCACCAGAGGCTGGCTGTCCTGCATCCACTTGCGGCACATCCGAGAGTGGGGCCACTTGCTGATTCAACAAATCGGGATTCACGACAGGCAAGCCTTGAATGACTCCTGCGCTGGTGTTCTGCTTGGCATAGATCGCCAGCGTCAGACTGGTAATAAAAAACACAGTCGCTGCGATCGCCGTTGAGCGCGTCAGGAAATTGCCCGAGCCAGCGCTGCCAAATACCGTTTGAGAAGCACCGCTACCAAAAGCTGCACCCGCATCCGCGCCCTTGCCCTGTTGCAGCAATACCAGGCCGATAATGGCAATTGCAGCGATAACGTGTACTACTACCACTATTGTTTCCATCTTCAGCTCACACTTTTGCAAATCGTTATAAATTCATCGGCCTTCAGTGAAGCGCCACCCACTAATCCGCCATCGATATCAGGCTGAGCGAAAAGCTCGCGGGCATTTCCCGCGTTGACGCTGCCACCATAGATGATACGAATCTGACCTGCCACCTTGGCACTGCGTCGCGCCATCAACTCTCTGATGAAACGATGCATCTCCTGCGCCTGCCCGGCGCTCGCTGTACGACCCGTGCCAATCGCCCAGACCGGCTCATAGGCAATCACAGCACTTGCCATCGCGGACACACCTGCATGTTCCAGTACCGCATTCAATTGCGTCGCCACAACTTCTTCGGCTCGCCCCGACTCTCGCTCATCAAGCGTTTCGCCAAGACACAGTATCGGGCTCATCGCATGCCGCAAGACAGCAGAAAATTTCTCAGCAACCATTACATCTGTCTCGTGAGCGAGCTGCCTTCGCTCCGAGTGCCCCACCAAAACATAGCGAACAGAAAAATCTGCCAGCATGGAGGCAGCGACTTCTCCGGTATACGCACCGCATGGCTGATTGTGCACATTCTGCGCACCGAGTTGCCACACGCTGCCACCAAGCAACTGCTGACTCATTTGCAGATATGGCAAAGGAGGGCAAACCACCACGTCTATGCCGTCAACACCGGCCCTTACTCCCTTGATCAGCGCCTGTAGCAAATCAGCAATCGATTCTCTGGAGCCGTGCATTTTCCAGTTACCAGCGACTAGGCTGCGGCGCATTCACATTACCTTGTGCAGAGGATGATGTCTGACATCGGGAAAACGGGGCGCCAATATAACCAAGTTGCCCTGTGCTTGCAACCTCAGCACCCCCCTCGCGAAACCTCGCACACAAATTATGCGGACGCCTGGGCGGCAACCTGATCAGCAAGCTCTCTAGCGAGTTGTGCGACCAACTCTGCATCTTCGCCTTCCACCATTACCCGTACGACGGGCTCGGTTCCCGAAGGGCGCAGCAAGACGCGCCCCTTTTTCCCGAGTTTCGACTCGACCGCAGCAACCGCTGCGCTGACGACCGGATTGCTCGCCAGATCAGGCTTGCCTGCGACACGGACGTTGATCATGGTTTGCGGAAACTTGCTCATTTTGTTGCGCAACTCGTACAACGATGTCTGGCAGCTGACAACCGCGTATAACGCCTGCAATGCCGACACGATGCCATCACCGGTGGTGGACACATCCAGACAGATCACATGCCCTGACGATTCTCCTCCCAGCAGCCAGCCACGCTCCTTGAGCGCTGCCATGACATAACGGTCACCAACACTTGCGCGAGCGAAAGCAATATCCAATGCTTCCAACCCCAATTGCAGCCCCAGATTGCTCATCAGGGTGCCAACTACGCCACCAAATCCGACATTGCGTCGTCGACGATCTCTGGCAATCACGTACAAAATTTCATCGCCATCCACCACATTCCCCCGATGATCGACCATGACCACCCGGTCGCCGTCGCCATCGAACGCGATACCGATATCTGCTTTCTCCGCAAGGACTTCCTGCACCAGACGCTCAGGTGATGTTGAGCCACAGCGGTCGTTGATGTTGAGCCCATCGGGAGAGGCGCCTATCGTCTTCACTGTCGCGCCCAGCTCAAGGAAGACATTGCTGGCAATGTTGTAGGTCGAACCATGGGCACAATCGACAACGATCTTCAGCCCGGTCAACTTGATGTCGGAAGGAATAGTACTCTTGCAATACTCAATGTAGCGGCCTCCCGCATCATTGATCCGGGAGGCTTTACCGATGAACTGTGAATCGACAGTGGTAATCTCGCGCCCGAGATACTCCTCTATCGCAAACTCAATTTCGTCGGGAAGTTTGGAACCATCACCAGAGAAAAACTTGATGCCGTTATCGTGATACGGGTTGTGCGATGCACTAATGACAATACCTGCCTGGGCGTGAAAAGTGCGAGTAAGATACGCCACCGCCGGAGTTGGCATCGGACCTAACAGATTGATATCCACACCTGCCGCTGTAAGCCCTGCCTCCAGTGCCGCTTCAAACATATAGCCGGAAATACGTGTGTCCTTGCCGATCAGAATCTTGCTGCGGCCTCGATCAGTCTTGGCGAAAACCTTACCGGCCGCCCATCCCAGTTTCAACATGAAGTCAGGAGTAATCGGATACTCGCCAACACGACCACGAATGCCATCCGTTCCAAAAAACTTCTTTTCGCGTTTTTCTTTTTTTGTCATTTCCCATTATTTCCTGTATGTCGAATCCGTTATCAATATCACGTCAGTTCATCCTTGCATCACAGCACAGTGAACTTTGATGGCATCCACAGTTTCAGCAACATCGTGAGTTCTGACAATCACAGCTCCGCCCAGCAAAGCATGTACCGTCGCCGCGAGCCCACCGGCAAGACGTTGCTCGACCCCTTTGTTGATCACGGTACCAATTATGGATTTTCTTGACAACCCAACCAGTATCGGGAGCCCCAGTGCCTGCAAGCGACCAAGATGGCGCAGCAATTCATAATTGTGCTCAAGCGTCTTGCCGAAACCAAAACCCGGGTCCACCAATAACCTGTCGCGCTCGATACCAGCCTCCTCGCAAGCAGCCACTCTCTGCTCAAGAAACGCCAGCACCTCTTCAACAACGTTGGTGTATTGAGCACGCTCCTGCATATTCTGAGGCTGCCCCTGCATGTGCATCAGACACACCGCCGCCGGAGAGGAAACAACTGTGCTGATGGCGCCTGGGCGCGCAAGGGCTCTGACATCGTTTATCAATCCCGCACCCGCAATAATCGCCTGCTGCATGAGCAAAGGGGTACTGGTGTCGACCGAAATCGCAATATCCAAGCGTGCCGCGATAGCTTCCACCACAGGCAGTACTCGATCCAATTCTTCCTGTTCGGAGACCGGCAATGCACCGGGACGAGTAGACTCACCGCCCACATCGATAATTGCAGCACCATTGCGAACCATCGCCTCGGCAAGATGCAGCGCTTGATCGACAGAAATAGTGAAGCGCTCGGTGTGATTGGCGGCTCGCAATCTGCCGCCATCGGAAAAGGAATCAGGAGTGGCATTCAGAATGCCCATCACCCGGGGAGTGGATAAATCGATGTAATGCTTGCCCAATCTCAAGAAGGTCACTCAACGCAGAGAGTCCGGACCCTGCATTCGCACCCAGAGAGGCGCGAATGCAGTCATCAATCAGTGTTCGCTCGCAGGCCCACCGATTGTACTGTCCGCAGGTTTGGTGTCGGCAGGTCTGGCACTGCTGCGCGCAGAACCAGAACCGGAATCGCTGCTGTTCCAATCCGCTGGAGGTCTCGGCCTGCGCCCGGCCATGATGTCGGCAATCTGGTCAGCATCAATGGTTTCATACTCAAGCAGCGCGTCCTTCATCAGCTCAAGCTGCTCTCTATGCTCTTCCAGAATGCGCTTCGCACGGGAATAACACTCATCAATAATGCGCCTGATTTCCTCGTCGATGATCTTGGCGGTCTCACCGGAGTGCGCTTTCGAATGCGAAGCTGCGGAGCGGCCCAGAAACACCTCGCCATCATCTTCAGCATAGGTCAATGGACCGAGTTTTTCCGACAAGCCCCATTTGGTGACCATGTTTCTGGCCATATCCGTGGCGCGCTGAATATCATTCGAAGCACCCGTCGTCACCCCTTCCTTGCCCAACGTCATTTCCTCTGCGATACGGCCGCCATACAGGCTGCAGATCTGACTCTGAATTCCCTGCTTACTGATACTGTAGCGGTCCTCTTCCGGCAGGAACATGGTGACGCCCAATGCACGGCCGCGAGGAATGATGCTGACTTTGTAAACAGGATCATGCTCTGGCACCAATCGACCGACGATAGCGTGGCCCGACTCATGGTAGGCCGTGTTGAGCTTTTCCTTGTCCGACATGACCATGGACTTGCGCTCGGCGCCCATCATGATCTTGTCTTTCGCCTTCTCGAACTCTTCCATTGTCACCAGCTTGCGATTGCCACGAGCGGCAAACAGGGCAGCCTCATTGACAAGGTTGGCCAGATCGGCACCGGAGAAACCTGGAGTTCCGCGCGCAATCACACCGGCATTGACACGTTCGTCAATCGGCACTTTACGCATGTGTACTTTCAGAATCTGTTCACGTCCCCTGATATCGGGTAGACCAACTACAACCTGACGATCGAAACGACCCGGTCTCAGCAAGGCGGGGTCGAGCACATCAGGTCTGTTGGTTGCAGCGATAACGATGATGCCATCGTTGGCCTCGAAACCGTCCATTTCCACCAGTAACTGGTTCAGAGTCTGTTCGCGCTCATCATGACCGCCACCAAGTCCTGCGCCACGGTGCCGACCAACAGCGTCGATCTCGTCAATGAAGATGATGCAAGGAGCCTGCTTCTTGGCCTGATCAAACATGTCGCGGACACGCGAGGCGCCGACGCCTACAAACATTTCCACGAAGTCGGAACCGGAGATCGAGAAGAACGGTACTTTGGCTTCGCCGGCGATTGCCTTGGCCAGCAGCGTCTTGCCCGTACCCGGCTGCCCCACCATCAGAATACCTCTGGGGATACGTCCGCCCAGACGCTGGAATTTGTCCGGCTCACGCAGGAAATCCACCAGCTCTTTCACGTCTTCCTTGGCTTCATCCACACCGGCCACATCGGCAAACGTAACCTTGATCTGATCTTCGCCTAGCAGTTTGGCCTTGCTCTTGCCGAAGGACATGGGGCCACCCTTACCTCCTGCACCGCCACCCTGCATCTGCCGCATAAAGAAAAAGAACAGTCCGATAATGATGAGAATCGGGAAGCTGGCCACCAGCAACTGCGTCCAGATGCTTTGCCGCTCCGGCTCGGAACCGACAATTTCAACACCGTTTTCAAACAGATCATCCATCAACTGTGCGTCACCAATCATTGGAATGGTCGTGGTGAACTGCGTGTTGTCCATCCGGCGGCCCGTGACTGAAATCCCGGCGATGGTGACAGAGCGCACCTGACCGGCACGCACTTCCTTGACGAAATCTGAATAGGTGACCGAGGAGCTCGTTGTCTCCTGGTTGATGTTGTTGAACACTGTCAGCAAGACTGCAGCGATGACCATCCAGAGTAATAAATTCTTTGCCATATCGTTCAAGGGATTACCCCCTACTCAGTTAACACACACCAGGAAAAATATTCTATTTACGATCGAACCGGGGAAGATTGATGGTGGCAGACCAGCTTCGCTCTTGCCACTGTTATTGGGGCTTTGGCCGATATTACAAGATACCCGCTGTCATTGTCCAAGGTTAGGGAGCCTGCTCCCCGCCTGACTGACGTGCGGTTGTGTATTTCCCAAGCTAGGCTACAATGGCGCCTCCCGCAAGTCCGGGGTTCCTTTTAATCAACAGATTGATGCGACAACTGCTTATGAAACTGGCAACAAACGACAAGAAGCGCCTGCGTACTATTGCGCACAACCTCTCCCCGGTGGTGACGGTCGCTCAGAAAGGGCTGACCGAAGGCGTGATTGAAGAGATCGAGCGCGCACTCAGCGAACACGAACTGATCAAAATCAAGATTTATGCTGCCGACAGAGATGCTAGAAGAGATCTGACTATTCAGATTTGCGAGACGGGTCGTGCCGAACTTGTGCAAAGCATTGGCAATGTTGCCGTCCTGTACCGGGCTGCTGATAAACCGAACCCCAGGCTCTCCAACATCCTGCGCCACCAGGCTCATTGAGCATTCCTGGTATTTGTCTGCACACTGCAAGCCAGCGCTTGCGAGTGGCAGGCAAGATCAGAGATGTTCAACCGCTTCGATTTCATACTCAATATCCCCCGCAGGGGCTTTCACGACAATCTCCTCGCCGATTTCCTTGCCCATGATAGCTCTGGAAATCGGTGATCCCACAGAAATACGTCCGGCTCGCACATCAGCTTCGTCTTCTCCGACGATCTGGTAGACCACGCGTTTGTCAGTGTCGAGATTCAGCAGCGTCACCGTCGTGCCGAACATCACACGGCCGGTCGGTTTGATCTGGCCGACATCGATGACTTCCGCATCAGCCAGCTTGCCTTCGATTTCCTTGATACGTCCTTCGCAAAAACTCTGCTGCTCGCGGGCAGCGTGGTACTCCGCATTCTCTCTGAGATCGCCGTGCTCACGCGCCTCGGCGATAGCCTGAATGATCTTCGGCCTTCTCTCACTTTTCAGCTCGTTCAGTTCTGTGCGCAGGCGTTCTGCACCCGCTACCGTCATGGGGACCTTTCTCATAATTCTGCATGCAGCTCCTGTATGGTGTAGACAGACAGGTTATCTCCGAAGAGAAGCGCCTCACAAACCGCCAACGCACCGGCAATGGTGGTGGTGCATGTCACTTTGTGACGCAGGGCTGTGCGGCGGATAATCGAAGAATCTGCTATCGCCTGTTTCCCTTCGGTCGTATTGATCACCAGCTGGATTTGCTCATTCTTGATCATGTCGACGATATGGGGACGCCCTTCGTTGACCTTGTTCACCTTGCTGACCGGGAGGCCGGCTTCAGCGATCACGGCCGCTGTCCCCTGGGTGGCAATCAGATTGAAACCCAGACTGTGGAGCTTGGCGGCGACCTCAGCCACATCGGGCTTGTCGGCCTCTCGCACGCTGATGAAGACTGTACCGCCAGTCTTCAAGCGCTCACCGGCGCCAAGCTGTGATTTCGCGAATGCTTCGGCAAAAGTGCGACCGACACCCATTACCTCTCCGGTCGACTTCATTTCCGGTCCGAGAATCGGGTCTACCCCGGGGAATTTGTTGAAAGGGAAAACAGCCTCTTTCACGGCGAAGTTTTTCGGGACGATCTCTTTAACGAAACCCTGCTCCTGCAGAGACATACCCGCCATACAACGAGCAGCCACTTTTGCCAGCGACACGCCGATGCACTTGGAAACAAATGGCACTGTGCGTGAGGCCCGAGGATTCACTTCGATCACATAGATCTCGCCATCCTGGTAGGCCAACTGGGTATTCATCAGACCGATGACGCCCAGCTCCATAGCCAGTTTGGTGACCTGCTCGCGAATGCGGTCCTGCACGTCAGCAGAAAGATTGTAAGGCGGCAGCGAGCATGCGGAATCGCCGGAATGCACACCCGCCTGTTCGATATGCTGCATGATCGCGCCGACCACTACCTGCTTGCCATCGCTGACCAGATCCACGTCGATCTCGATCGCCGCGTTCAAGAAGTAGTCCAGCAGCACCGGGCTGTCGTTGCCGACCTTGACCACGTTGCGCATGTAACGACGCAACTCTTCCTCGTTATAGACAATCTCCATGGAGCGTCCGCCCAACACATAGGAAGGCCTGACCACCAGCGGGTAGCTGATCTTTTCGGCGGCCGCGATACTTTCGTCGAAGCTGCGGACGATACAGTTCGGAGGCTGTTTGAGGCCGAGTTTCTGGATCATCTGCTGGAAGCGCTCACGGTCTTCGGCACGGTCAATCGCATCGGCCGTGGTGCCGATGATGGGCACGCCAGCGGCTTCGAGACGGGTGACCAGATTCAAAGGGGTCTGCCCACCGAACTGGACGATCACACCAAAGGGTTTTTCCAGCGCGACAATTTCCGTCACGTCTTCAAAGGTCACGGGCTCGAAAT
Organism: Pseudomonadota bacterium; assembly: GCA_040384465.1. Classification (GTDB taxonomy): domain Bacteria; phylum Pseudomonadota; class Gammaproteobacteria; order Pseudomonadales; family Pseudohongiellaceae; genus UBA5078. Next base: position 416,117 of record JAZKJF010000003.1, read on the forward strand.
AGAGTCGGTCAGAGATGTTGTAGTCAGTGGAGACGGTCTCTGGGTTGCAGTTGACCATGATGGTCTCGAAGCCGTCTTCACGCATGGCCAGAGCCGCGTGCACGCAACAGTAATCGAACTCGATACCTTGACCGATACGATTCGGCCCGCCACCAAGCACCATGATCTTGCGACGATTCGAGGGCAGTGCCTCGCACTCTTCCTCATAGGTCGAGTACATATACGCCGTCGCTGAAGCGAACTCGGCAGCACAGGTGTCGACGCGCTTGTAAACAGGACGGACCTTGAGTGCATGACGATGCTTCTGCACTTCCAGCTCGGGAACGGCCAGCAGTGCAGACAGGCGGGAATCCGAGAAACCCTTCTGCTTGAGACCGAACATCGTGTCTCTGTCGATCTCGGCCAGCGTCATCTTGCTGACGCGGGCTTCTTCATGCATCAAGTCTTCAATCTGAACCAGGAACCACGGGTCGATACCAGTCAGCTCAGCGACAGTCTCGACGGTCCAGCCCTGGCGGAAGGCATCGGCGATATACCAGACACGCTCGCCGCCTGCGTCCATCAGTTCACGCTTGAGGATGTCCATCGCATCGCTGAGGCCGGTGTCGAGAATCGGATCGAAGCCTGAGACGCCCACTTCCAGACCGCGCAGTGCTTTCTGCATAGATTCCTGGAAGGTCCGGCCGATCGCCATGACCTCGCCCACAGACTTCATCTGCGTCGTGATGCGGTCGTTGGCTTCAGGGAATTTTTCGAAGGTAAAGCGCGGGATCTTGGTAACGACGTAATCGATGGTCGGCTCGAAGGACGCTGGTGTGGCACCGCCGGTGATCTCGTTGCGCAGCTCGTCCAGTGTGTAACCGATGGCAAGCTTGGCCGCCACTCGCGCAATAGGGAAACCCGTTGCCTTGGAGGCCAGCGCAGAAGAGCGGGAAACACGCGGGTTCATCTCGATGATGACCAGTCGGCCAGTCTTCGGGCACATGCCGAACTGCACGTTGGAGCCGCCGGTCTCGACACCGATTTCGCGCAACACGGCAATCGCGGCGTTACGCAGGATCTGGTATTCCTTGTCGGTCAGCGTCTGGGACGGTGCCACCGTGATCGAGTCACCGGTGTGTACGCCCATCGCATCGAAGTTCTCGATGGTGCAGACAATGATGCAGTTGTCCTTGCGATCGCGCACCACCTCCAGCTCGTATTCCTTCCAACCGATTAGCGATTCGTCGATCAGCAATTCTTTGGTAGGTGACAGATCAAGGCCGCGCGAGCAGATCTCGATGAACTCTTCCTTGTTGTAGGCGATACCGCCACCGCTGCCACCAAGCGTAAAGGACGGGCGAATGATGCAAGGGAAGCCGACCTTGTCGAGCGCCGCATAGGCTTCTTCCATGTTGTGCGCCAGACCATGTGCGGGAGTTTCCAGACCTATCGCCTTCATGGCTCTGTCGAACAGTTCGCGATTTTCGGCCTTGTCGATGGCTTCGCAGCTAGCGCCGATCAGTTCGACATTGTATTTGGCGAGTACGCCATGCCTATTCAGGTCCAGTGCACAGTTCAGTGCAGTCTGTCCGCCCATCGTCGGCAGGATCGCATCGGGGCGCTCCTTGGCGATGATCTTTTCAACGATCTCCCAGGTGACCGGCTCGATGTAAGTCGCATCAGCCATGGCCGGGTCAGTCATGATCGTCGCCGGGTTGGAGTTCACCAGGATGACTCGATAGCCTTCCTCGCGCAGAGCCTGGCAGGCCTGAGCGCCGGAGTAATCGAACTCGCAGGCCTGACCGATGACAATCGGGCCTGCACCCAGGATGAGGATACTGTTTATGTCTGATCGTTTTGGCATATTCAAACCGTAGGTCTAGGTGGCGCCCGGCTGGTCAGACCGACCAGGCTGCTGGTTTAGTGTTCGCAATCCGAAGGCTGACATGCCTTCGAAGATGATCCGGGCTTAACGACTGGTTCTTGCCTGCATCAGATCGATGAAACGATCGAAGAGCGACGTGATGTCGTGCGGTCCAGGGCCAGCCTCGGGATGCCCTTGAAAACCGAAGGCCGGTTTATCGGTCCGCTCAATTCCCTGCAGACTGCCATCAAACAGTGAGCGATGTGTCGCCTTGAGATTCGCCGGTAATGTCGCTTCGTCAACTGCGAAACCATGGTTCTGGCTGGTAATGGCAACAACGCCATCAGCAATTCTCTGCACAGGATGGTTGGCACCGTGGTGCCCTAGCTTCATCTTGATCGTTTTGGCACCACAGGCCAGCGCCAGCAACTGATGTCCGAGGCAGATGCCGAACACTGGCATGTCCTTGTTCAGAAACTCGCGAATCGCAGCAATTGCATAAGTGCATGGCTCGGGATCGCCGGGACCATTCGAGAGAAAGACTCCATCAGGATTCAGAGCAAACACTTCGCTTGCAGACGTCTGTGCGGGCACCACTGTCACGCGGCAATTGCGCTCGGCGAGATGACGCAGAATGTTGGTCTTGATGCCGAAGTCGTAAGCGACTATATGGAAAGGATTAGTCATGGTTTTTTCGCGATGCCCTTCAACCAGATCCCACAAGCCTTCGCGCCACTCGTAACTCTTCGCGACGGAGACTTCCTTGGCCAGATCCATGCCCTTCAGTCCGGGGAATTTTTTGGCCTCGGCAATGGCCTTTTCTTCGCCCATCTGCACGAGCGCATCGCCCGTCAGCAGACAACCATTCAACGGGCCCTTGTCTCTCAGAAGACGGGTCAGGCGGCGAGTATCAATCTCGGCGATGGCAACGACGTTGCGTGATTTCAAAAAGTCATCGAGGGTTTGTGCATTGCGCCAGTTGCTGGCCAGCATAGGGAGATTGCGAATCACCAAGCCGGAGGCCCACACTTTACCAGACCCAATGTTGCCTGACTCATTGTCCTCGGCATTGGTGCCAGTATTGCCTATGTGGGGATAGGTCAGCGTAATGATTTGTCGTGCATAGGAAGGGTCCGTGAGTATTTCCTGATAACCGGTCATGGAGGTATTGAACACCACCTCCCCACTGGAAATACCGTGCGCACCAATGGCCTTGCCACGGAAAATACTGCCATCTTCCAATGCCAGTACAGCTGAATTAATCAATGCAATCTCCCGATAAAACGCAAAATCCGGGTGAAAAAAAGCGGAATGAAACTAGCGCTTCATTCCGCCCTTCTGTGAATCCGGTTATGTGCTCAGTTGTAAACATACTGAGGCCGCATTGTACGGGATTTGCCGGACCGGTGTCTACGAAGGGATTCCATCACCCGAGAGTAAAATCCCTGTATTCAGGCCATCATCCTCCGAACAACACATCATCAATGGAGTAGAGACCCGGCCCTTTTCCTTGCAGCCATGCGGCTGCCCGCACAGCTCCTTTCGCGAAAGTCATGCGGCTGCTGGCCTTGTGTGTGATTTCCACGCGCTCGCCCAGCCCGGCAAAAATAACGGTGTGATCACCCACCACATCGCCTGCACGGATCGTGGCAAAGCCGATGGTCTGACGATCCCGTTCACCACTCATCCCCTCGCGTCCGTAGACAGCGACCTCGCTGAGATTACGGCCAAGCGCTGAGGCCACAACCTCCCCCATACGCAGAGCGGTTCCGGATGGAGAGTCTTTCTTGAAACGGTGATGAGCCTCAACGATTTCAATGTCGACATCATCCCCCAGCACTCGCGCCGCCATATCGAGCAGCTTGAGACAGACATTGACGCCGACACTGAAATTTGGTGCGAACACGACAGGGATATCGACGGCACCAGCCGCAATTATGCGCTTCTCGTCCTCTGTAAAACCGGTCGTCCCGATCACAATCGCCTTGCCATGCTGACGGCAGAATTGCAGGTGTGCCAAGGAAGACTCCCGAGCGGTGAAGTCGATCAGTACATCAAATTTATCCACTTGCGACAGCAGGTCTGCAGCAGCCGTCACTCCGAGTGCTTTCACCCCGGCCAGCAAGCCTATGTCTACTCCCAGCGCCGGATCATCGGCTAGCACGCTACCGGCTGTAACCTGCAACTCCGCACCATAATTCACGACAGCCTCGACCAGAGTCTTGCCCATCCTGCCCGCCACGCCAGCCACTGCAATTCTTGTCGCCATTTGCTTTGTTCCTGTTTGCCACCCATACCTGAATCAGGGGCGCGATTATAGCGACCCGCCACTGATGTTGCATCTCGTGCAAATGACTTGCCGCCCTTGGCTAATTTGGGCAAACTCCTGTCTCGACTGGCACCTCCCCCGAAACATTCCTCCGGAACTTTGCGGGCTCACCCCTGCGGCGCCGGAATATCCACCAGCTTTGACCCTCTGGTACTACGAAAAGAAATGAGCGACACCCCGGTCTTGGACGATAGAGACAAGAAGGAGCGTTACGAAACGCTTGTCGATGCGTTGTATCAGGACGTCTATCGCTACGCCTATTGGCTATGCAAGAACAAAGCATTGGCAGAAGATCTAGTTCAGGAAACTTTTTTGCGCGCATGGCGGTCTTTGGATAGCCTCCAGAACGACAAAGCGGCCAAAGCATGGCTTTTCACCATATTGCGCCGCGAAAACGCCCGGCTTTATGAACGTTACCGGCCGGACCTCGTTGATATCGAAGATCAGAGTATCGCCGATCTGGATGAGAATGAGCCGGATCAACGCCTGGACCGCCGTCTCCTGCACGAGGCCATCGCCACACTGGAGAAAGATTATCGGGAGCCTTTGCTGCTGCAGGTAATCGGTGGATTCAGTGGCAAGGAGATCGCTGAGATTCTGAACCTGAACAACAATACAGTGATGACACGGCTGTTCAGGGCACGTGGCAAGCTGAAGAGTATTTTCATTCCCGGCAGTGATGCAGACGATGTTCTGGATGACATGGACCTGGAAAGCTGACAGACCCGAGAGATAACCCCGACAAGAGTCCAATGACGATGGATGACTTAGAATTCAGAAAGCGCGCGCTGGCCAACCCTCATGATACCGACGAGGATTTTGTTGCTGCCACAGCCTCCAGCCCGGAGCGACTGCGGCTGGTGCTGGACCTCAAAGCCCTGGACAAACGGATTGTCGAGACAGTCAATGCGGTAGCCATCCCTGCAGACCTGGCTGCGAGACTCAAAAACCACCAACCCAAGGTCAGCCAACCCACGAAGTCCATCTGGACCAACTACTACGCCATGGCCGCGAGCCTGGTGATTGCGGTGGGCGTCATCCTGTCGATCGGTTTGCAGAGCGCGAGCCCCAGTGCCGCAGACTTGCAGCTGCACGACGACGCAATCAGCCATGTCCTCAGGGAAGAAACGCGTTACGACAGAAATGCCAGCGATATGAGCTGGCAGCAGCTCAATGCAGTGATTGCCGAGGCCGGTGGCCATCTGCGTGAAAACGAACGCATCAAAACCCTGCACATCAAGTTTGCCAATGGCTGCCGTCTTGCTTCAGGCAACGGGGCGCACATTGTCATGGAAGGCACCAAGGGTTCGGTCTCGGTGCTGATCGTCCACAGTTCACCCGTGAAAACCCGCTTTGATGTGAACGATCCGCGCTTCGCAGGCAAGATCATTCCCATTGGGGAAGGTAACCTGATTATCGTCGGTGAGAAGGAGGAGCCTCTGGAAACCTATGAGGCATTGCTGACTGACGCCTTCGAGTGGGTGATCTGACGTTCAGACGCAGCGGATCAGAACTGGTCCGCTGCCATCGCCATCAAGGACGCACTGCCTCCCTGAATTTCGCCTGCCAAAGCCGTATAACCGGGCAGTACCCGCGCCATGAAGAAACGCCCTGTCTTCAGTTTTGCATCATAAAACTGCTCGTCACCGCTCCCATCGGTCAGCGCCAACAATGCCACTCTCGCCATGCGTGCCCACATGTAGGCATACAGGACCAGCGTCATCAGCCGCAGATAGGGCGCTGATGCCGCCCCGATTTCGTCAGGGTTACGGCCAGCCGCGTCCTTGAGCCAGCGCGTCGTGATAGACAGTGACTCCAGCGCTTCCTGTAAGGGCATGAGGAACTCCTTCATTCCGTCTATGGTCCCCTCCTGTTTGAGGAAACCGCTGATTTCCTCCACGAGGATGTCGAGCATCCCCTCGCTATCCTTCACTACCTTGCGCCCGGCAAGGTCCAGCGCCTGAATACCATTGGTGCCTTCGTAAATCTGCGCGATGCGCGCATCTCTGACGTTCTGCTCCAACCCCCATTCACGCACATAACCATGCCCACCCAGCACTTGTTGCGCGAGCACACAGGATTCGAACCCTCGATCCGAGAAAGCCGCTTTGGCGACCGGCGTCAGCAACGCCACCAGACGGGCCGCGCGCAACCGAGTTGTGGCATCAGGATGAAAATGCGCCAGATCCAGCTGGCTCGCAACATACAACGCCAGTGCGCGTCCGGCTTCGACATCAGCCCGCACACTCAAGAGCATGCGCCGCACATCGGGATGTACGATGATCGGATCTGCAGGACCGCCAGGATTTGTAGTGCCGGTGGCGGCACGCCCTTGCAGACGACCACGGGCATAGGCCGCAGCCGTTTGATAGGAACTCTCGCTCAGGCCGATGCCCTGCAAGCCAATCGACAAACGCTCGTAGTTCATCATGGTGAACATGTACGACAAGCCTTTGTTGATCTCGCCAACCAGATAGCCACTTGCACCATCGAAGTTCATGACGCATGTCGACGACGCCTTGATGCCCATCTTGTGTTCGATGGACCCGCAGGTCACCTGATTACGCGTCCCAGGCTCGCCGTTTGCAGAGGGCAGGTGGCGCGGCACCAGAAACAACGAAATGCCCTTCGGTCCGGGCGGCGCATCAGGCAACTTGGCCAACACCAGGTGGACGATATTGCGGGTCAGGTCATGCTCGCCGCCGGTGATGAATATCTTGGTCCCGGTGATCCGGTAGCTGCCGTCTGCCTGTAGTTGCGCGCGGCTCTTGATGATGCCCAGATCGGTACCGGCATGAGGCTCGGTCAGGCACATCGTCGCCGACCACTCACCACTGTAGAGTCTGGGCAGATACTCCTGTTTCAGGACGGGAGAGGCATGACGGGCCAGCGCCAGACTCGCACCAGCACTCAGAATGGGGTAGAGCGCAAAGGAGCAGTTGGCCCCCATGATCATCTCTTCAAACAACACGGCCAGCATCTTGGGCATGCCCTGCCCGCCATGCTCGACATCACCTGAGAGCCCGATCCAACCACCCTGCGCGAAAGCCCGGTAAGCCTCCCGAAACCCGGCTGGTGTATGCACTTGTCCTTGCTCGAAACGGCACCCTTCCTCGTCACCGCTCCTGTTGAGGGGTGCCAGCACCTCTTCTGCCATCTGCGCGGCGCTGTCGAGGATGGCGTCCATCAGATCCGTGGTCACCTCAGCCGTACCCGGCATCTGCGTGAACAGACTCTCGGCCCGCATGACCTCATGAAGGATGAACTGCATGTCTCGAATCGGAGCCTTGTACGCCGTCACGGTCTTCTCCCTCATGAACGAAAGGCCTAAGGTACTCAGCACCAAGGGGGAGGTCAATCAGGCGATTCGGGCGCTATGCGTTCAGGAGGGACGTGACGTCAATGGAGGAGGCAATTCTTTCGACCATCCCTTCACTTCCCTGCAGATAAGGGATACGCCCAAGACAAGGCGCGTGCAGACGGGAGGCAATGGCGTCGATGTTGGCATCGACAAACGGCATTTCGGGATCGATCACGTTGGCAACCCAGCCTGCCAGCCGGACACCATCCAGGTGAATGGCCTGTGCCGTGAGCAGAGCGTGGTTGATACAGCCCAGACGGATGCCCACCACGAGAATCACCGGGATATCCAGCACCTTGGCCAGATCGGATAGGAACTGGCGGGAATTGATAGGGACACGCCAGCCCCCTGCTCCCTCGATCACGGTGAGCTTGGCCCGACGCATCATCACGCCACGGCACATTCCCTCCAGGCGTGCGATGTCGATTCGGCGCCCTTCCTGCTCTGCTGCGATATGCGGTGCCACAGCGAGTTTCAACGCGACAGGGTTGACTTGCTCATAGGGCAAGGACAACGAACTGAATTGCTGCAGCAACAGAGCATCATCGTTGCGCAGGCCTTGTTCGGTCTCCACACAGCCTGCCGCCACAGGCTTCAGGCCGACCGTGCTGAGCCCGCTGAGGTTGGCAGCGTGCAGAATCCCGGCGGCGACCAGCGACTTGCCGACTCCTGTGTCAGTGCCCGCAATGAATATTGTTCTGGGTTTTTCAGACATGCTGGCTCACTCGCTCCAAAGCACTGACAAGTCGGTCCAGATGCGCATCCGTGTGGGCCGCACTGAACGTGATACGCAACCGCGACGTCCCCACCGGCACTGTCGGTGGGCGGATCGCAGACACATGAATCCCTTCTTTGGCCAGAATGCTGCTCGCACGCTGTGCCTTTTCCACATCGCCCAGTATGAGAGCCTGAATTGGCGATGTCGATTCCAGCAAGGGCAGGCCCAGACCTGCAACCCGGTGCCGAAAGCGTGTCACCAGTTCCTGCAATCTGGCACGCCGCCAGGGCTCTTCACGCAGAATGCGCAGACTAGTACGCGTGGCTTCTGCCACCGCAGGCGGCATCGCGGTGCTGTAGATATAAGGGCGGGCGAACTGAATCAGGTACTCGATCAAGGCATTGTCACCGACTACAAAGGCGCCGCTGCTGCCGAAAGCTTTGCCCAACGTGCCGATCAGAATCGGGAGCTGAGCCTGACTGATAGGCTGACTGAGCGGCTGTCCATCCACATCGGTGAACGCCTCGACGATACCCCGTCCAGTGGTGCCGAGGCAGCCAATACCGTGAGCATCATCGATCATCAGCCAGGCGCCATGTCGCTCGGCAATGCTCACCAGTTCCGGCAAAGGCGCCAGATCGCCATCCATGCTGAACACGCCGTCACTGACAATCAGATGGTGATCTGCCTTGCTGGCCGCCAGCATCGCTTCCAGTGCCGCCATGTCCTTGTGCGGGTAGCGCTTGGAATCTGCCTTGCTCAGCCAGCCGCCATCAAGCAGTGAGGCGTGATTGAGTGCATCCTGCAACACCAGACCACCCGTATTCACCAAGGCGTTGATAATGCCCGTATTGGCCATGTACCCGGTGGAAAACACCAGCGCACGGTCACGCCCCATGAAATCTGCCAGCTCTTCTTCCAACGCTTGATGGGCGCGACAATGGCCCGTCACCAGATGTGAGCCACCACTGCCGAGCCCATAACAGTCGACAGCGTCCTTGAATGCGGCACGGACTTGCGGATGATTGGCAAGACCCAGGTAATCATTGCTGCAAAACGACAACAGCCCGCGTCCCTCCACTTGCTGCTCAGGTTGTTGTGCGCCATCGCGAGCCACTCGCCGCCGCATCAGACCCGCTCTTTCGCGAGCCAGTAACTGTCCCTCCAGAAACGGCAGCAATGTGCTCAATTCACCGCCTCGGCAACGCTGATCTGCGGGGCCGGATAGAACAAGGCGTTGGGAGCAACAAGGGGGGCAGCAGGCGTATCACGCACGTGCAACCGCTCTGGCTGCAGCCCCAGTTTTGCAAACAACGCCAGATCTGCACTCTCCTCCGGCAATGGGGTGGTGAGGAGTTTTTCACCGTAGAAAATGGAATTGGCTCCAGCAAGGAAGCACAGGGCCTGCATCTGTTCGTTCATGGACTGACGCCCTGCCGAAAGACGAACGTAAGAGCGCGGCATGAGGATACGCGCGACGGCAATGGTGCGGATGAATTCAAAGGGGTCCAGGTCTTCGACATCCTGCAACGGCGTGCCTTTGACCTTCACCAGCATGTTGATCGGCACACTTTCGGGATGCGCTGGCATGTTGGCCAACTGCTGCAGCAAGCCCACGCGGTCAGCAGCGCTTTCCCCCATGCCGACAATGCCGCCAGCGCAGACTTTCATCCCGGACTGACGGACGCGCCCCAGAGTGTCCAGACGATCCTGAAACGTGCGGGTGGTGATGATGCTGTTGTAGAACTCCGGTGAGGTGTCCAGATTGTGGTTGTAATAATCCAGCCCGGCTTCGGCCAGGGCGTCAGATTGCTCCTGATCCAGAGCACCCAACGTCATGCAGGTCTCCATGCCCAGCGCTCGCACCTGGCGAACAATCTCCAGCACATGCGGGAAATCCTTGGCTGAAGGGTTCTTCCAGGCTGCGCCCATGCAGAAGCGGGTGGCTCCGTTGGTTTTGGCCAGATGAGCTTGTTCAAGCACCTTCTCCAGCGCCAGCAGTTTTTCCTTTTCCAAGCCAGTGTTGTAGTGACCACTCTGAGGACAGTATTTGCAATCCTCCGGGCAGGCTCCCGTCTTGATCGACAACAAGGTGCTCATCTGCACTCTATTGGGATCGAAATTCTGGCGATGAACGCTCTGCGCCTGGAACACCAGATCCATGAATGGCTGCTCAAACAAGGCCGTGATCTGTGTTCGTGTCCATGCGGTGTGGGGTGCTGACATCCTGCTGTTCCTGTTGCTGAGAAGGGTGATTGGAAAGCCGTGGCGAGCAAGACAGCGGGGCACGGCTATACTGGAAAGAGGTCTATTTTATGAACGGAGCAGGCCTTGTCAACTTTATATATTTTATAAGTTTACGAATGGGTGTTTTATGATCAATAAATTCCCCGTCTTTCAACAGTGCATCCTGTGCGGACACTGCCTGATGAGCGATATAGCGCTCTGCACCGAGTGCACGATGGAGCTTCCGTATCCTGAGTACGGCTGCAAACGCTGCGGGATCGAGCTGGGACTCACCCCTCCCGCTCACGGCTATTGTGGTCGCTGCCTGCTGGAGCCTCCCAGCTTTGACCGCTGTGTGCCCGTCTTCCGCTATGAGTTTCCCGTTCGTGAGCTGATCGCAGGCTTCAAGTTCCATGCAGGATTTGCGGAAGGCCGAACTCTGGCACGACTGCTATGCGAACGGGCCGAACACTGCTTTGCAATCCATGGCAAACCACAACGGCTGCTCCCCATCCCATTGCACACCTCCCGTCTGCGTGAACGTGGCTTCAATCAAAGCACGGAGCTGGCACGCGTCATTGGGCGCCACTGCGACATTGCGGTAGCGGATAATGGCTGTCGACGCTCGCGCGCCACACCCTCACAGAAAGGCCTCTCGGCTGAAGAGCGCGCCACCAACCTTCGCAATGCGTTCACCTTGCACGGCGACTGCGCTGACGGAAGCTTGAAGCATGTCGCCATCGTCGATGATGTGGTCACCACCATGACAACCGTCGATACCCTGGCGCGCTTACTGCGCAGCGCTGGCATCGCCCGCATCGATGTTCTGTGCCTCGCCCGGGTGAGCTGAACTCCCTGCATTGGAACTCCCTGCTTTGGAATTCTCTGCTTTTGAACTCTCTGCTTTCTCATGACCCTGCGGGCCGGGTATCATCGCGGCATGTCAGAAATTACACCGTCAGAAAGGCTTACCGAATTGCTCCGCTTTGATCGCGAGCACCTGCTGCACCCCTACACTTCCATGACCTCTCCGCTGCCGAACCAGCTCGTCCGCTCAGCCTCCGGCGTTGAGTTGCAACTGGAAGACGGCCGCACGCTCATCGACGGCATGAGCTCCTGGTGGTCCGTCCTGCATGGTTACAATCACCCAGCGCTCAATCAGGCGGTGCTGACTCAAATCGGCAAGATGTCGCATGTGATGTTCGGGGGGCTGACCCACGAGCCCGCCATCGAGCTGGCTCGCAAGCTCCTGGCGATTTGCCCCACAGGACTGGACAAGGTGTTTTTCAGCGACTCAGGTTCCGTGGCGGTCGAGGTGGCCATGAAGATGGCCGTCCAGTATTGGCAAGCGCTCGGCATGCCCAGGAAATGTCGAATGCTGAGTCTGCGCCGGGGTTATCACGGCGACACCTTCGCAGCGATGTCGGTGTGCGATCCCGTCACCGGCATGCACAGCCTATTCGGCGACACTCTGCAGCACCAATTTTTCGCTGACGCTCCCACCTGTCGCTTCGGGGAGCAATGGAATCCTGCAGACATCACCAGTCTGCACCAGCAGTTGGAGCAGCATCACGACAGTATTGCCGCCGTGATTCTCGAACCTATCGTGCAGGGCGCAGGCGGCATGTTTTTCTATTCGGCCGAATACCTGCGGGAAGCACGACGCCTGTGTGACGCCTTCGACGTGTTGCTGATTGCGGATGAGATCGCGACAGGTTTCGGCCGCACCGGCAAGTTGTTCGCCTGCGAACATGCGGACATCACCCCGGATATCCTCTGTGTCGGCAAGGCACTGACGGGCGGCTACATGACGTTGGCGGCAACGCTTACCACTACGCGGATCGCACAGGGAATTTCGGGAGATGGCGGTGTCTTCATGCATGGCCCGACTTTCATGGCGAATCCGCTGGCATGCGCCGTCGCTTGCGCCAGCATTGATCTCCTGCTGGCTGGCCCCTGGCAGTCACGAATACAGACTATCGAAATCCAGTTGCGCGAGGAGCTGGTTGTTTGCGCGACGCTGCCACAAGTCGCCGATGTGCGGGTACTTGGCGGAATTGGGGTAGTGGAATTACGTGCACCGGTGGTAATGGCGCAGATTCAACCGGCATTCGTCGCGGAGGGGGTCTGGATCAGACCTTTCGGGCGGCTTGTTTACGTGATGCCACCGTACATCATCAACAGGGAGCAGTTGACGCGACTGACTGGTGCAATCGTGCGAGTGGTGGGAAATCTGGGTAGCGATCAGAACTGATATTTGATGGTGCCGTAGGCCACACGACCGCTCTGCTCGATAGCGCCCGGCCGGGTCTCCAGCAATTGATCCGGCTTGGCATCGAAGAGGTTCCGTACCCCGACCGAGAGCACTGCCTGCCCCTCTTTGCCAGCCTTCAGGTTGTAGCCGTATTGCAGATCGAGCGTCGTCATGTTGCCAACGATCTCATTGAGCTGCTCAAGATTCAATTTGCCCAGCTCTTCGAAGGAATCAAAGTAGTGAGTGACGGCGCTGGCAGAGTGTTTGCCTACCTGCCAGGTCAGCATCAGACTGCTCTGCAGCTCGGTGCCCTTGGGCAACAGAGTATCGCCGGTCACGGGTGGCAGCGGACCGTCCAGCAGCCCTTCGGTTTTGACAGTGTCGTAGAGGTAGGTCGCTTTGGTGCTGACGATAAACTGGCCGAAGCGCGGTGATTCCCACACGTAAGAAGCGCTCAGATCGATGCCGCGCGCCAGCTGGCCTGGATTGATGCTGGTTGTGACAGAGGGAGCTTCAAGCACTCCGGCGTAGAGATTGCTGTCATCTATGAACAGCCTCGGAGTGGTTGTTGCACTCAAGGTTTCCGGTATGACGACCGAGGCCGGGAACTGCTCCTGTTTGTCGGCACGCCAGGCACCCGCACTCAGGTTCAGGCCTTTGGCAGGAGAGAACAGCATGCCGAGATTGAGATTGTTGACGTATTCGTTGACGGACAGATTCTGCGCATAAGCAGGCATGGCGGCGAAAAAGCCTGACGCCATCGCCACCAGCAACGCTGATCTGATCCGGAATTGAAACACTATCTGCCCCTTCTCGCAGCCTTCTCCGAGCTGCACCTGTCCGTAGTATACACGCCGAATTACAAACTGACAGAGGCATTTACAGCTTTTACAGGGTGCCAATCTCCTGCATCGGCGAGCCCTTCCAACAACTTCTCCACAGATTGGGTCTGACCAGGCAGCAGCAAACCAGGGGCAATTTCGGCCAGTGGTGCCAGCACAAAACCACGTAGAGATATCCTTGGATGCGGCAACGTCAGTTCCTCTGAACTCATCTGCGCCTCCCCGCACATCAGCAGATCAAGATCGAGCGGACGAGGAGCATTGAGCACACCCTGACGCACGCGACCGAACGCCGATTCGATCTGCTGCAAATCGCGCAACAAGGCCAGCGGTTGCGCGGCATTGCGTGGCAGAAATGCCAGCACGGCATTGATGAAGTCTGGGGAGCCGGGCGGGCAATCCAGTGGACGGCTGCGCCATAACGAAGAGGTAACCGCAGGATAGTCACTCAGTTCAGAGAGCGCACGAATAGCCTCGTGCAGCGTTTCCTCGGGTGAGCCGACGTGGGAGTCAAGGTTGGCGCCGAGCCCGACAAGGCAGAGAGGAGTCTCTGCCACGGCAGGAAGATCGGCGATGGTGCCTGAGCCAACCCTGTTATTGCTCCTGTTGATGATACTGTCTGGAGAACTCATGGACAGACTCGATGAAGACAGCAACATTGGCCGGATCGACGTCCGGTGTGATGCCGTGCCCCAGATTGAACACATGCCCGGAACCCGTGCCGTAGTCACGCAGAATCTTCGCCACCTCTGCACGGATGCTGTTCGGAGAGGCGTAGAGAATCGACGGGTCCATATTACCCTGCAAAGACACTTTGTCGCCGATGCGCGCACGGGCACGGCCGATGTCGATAGTCCAGTCCAGGCCCACGCAGTCACTGCCACTGGCAGCAATATCTTCCAGCCACAGGCCACCGTTCTTGGTGAACAGGATGACGGGGACTTTGCGACCTTCGGACTCACGAGTCAGGCCGGCCACCACCTTGGTCATATAAGCCAGTGAAAATTCGCGGTACGCATGCGTGGAAAGCACACCACCCCAGGTATCAAAAATCTGCACGGCTTGGGCACCCGCCGCAATCTGCGCGTTCAAGTAGGCAGTGACAGCGGTAGCGAGCTTGTCGAGCAACAGGTGCATGGCTTGCGGCTGATTGAACATGAATGACTTGGCGTTGCGGAAATCTTTGCTGCCGCTGCCTTCGATCATATAGGTCGCCAGTGTCCAGGGGCTGCCGGAAAAGCCGATCAAGGGCACCGAGCCGTTCAGTTCGCGACGGATGACAGACACCGCGTCTGTGACATAGGAAAGATCCTTGGCGACATTCAGATCGGGCAGCGCCTCGACATCTTTCTCGCTGCGCACAACCTTGCGGAAGCGTGGCCCTTCACCTTCAGTGAAGTAAAGCCCCTGCCCCATGGCATCGGGAATGGTGAGAATATCGGAGAACAAAATAGCCGCGTCCATTGCATAGCGCCGCAGCGGCTGCAGAGTCACTTCACAGGCCAGTTCGGGCGACTTGCAGAGGCTCATGAAATCGCCAGCCTGCGCGCGCGTGGCACGATATTCGGGCAGGTAGCGGCCTGCCTGCCGCATCATCCACACAGGGGTCATGTCGACCGCTTCGCCTGCCAGTGCTCGTAAAAATCTGTCGTTCTTCAACGCTGCCAACGCCATATCCTCTTTCAATCAAGCTGGGAATAAGAAGGCTGGGCATTCTACACACCCACCCCTCGCACGACAAACTGCCATCGGTTCAGTTACGGGCACGGATCTCGGTGTGAACTTCTTCGAGACTGCGAACCCAGGGCTGCTGATCACGCAGCTCGGCAGGTAAGTCGGCGAGTGCTTCCCGTGCTGACTCCCGCGAGGCATAAGCGCCCTGGATCACCACAAACCAGGGACTGCCGTTGTTGCGAGTCTCGTACCAGCGCAAGCCGCTGGCCGTATGGCGCTGGACAAACTGCTCGACATTCGTGCGCGAGGAAGCGCCTAGCACCTGCAGCGTGAACTGATTGGCGGGCAGCGCGAGAATCTGCGTCTGCTGACCGGCGCCGGTGGGGGCGGCAGTTGGGACTGGCGTGGTGGCCGCTGCTGTGACAGGCGCTGCTGCCACCGGTGTCGGAGCAGCGGGAGTCGGCTGTGCTACCGCTGTGGTGGTTGCGGCCGCAGAGGTGGCTGCATTGCGCTCGATGACAGGCCTGGCTGGCGCTGCGACTGCTACCGGGTCTGTGCTCGGCTGACTCGATACTACTGCAGCAGGAGTTGTCGCAGCAGGAGCCGTCGCCACCGGGTTCGTCACCACTGGAGCTGCCACTGAGGGGCTGTTGGCTGCCAGGTTCGTGGCTAGAGAGTCCGCCAACTGAGCATTCGTCTGAGGGATGGCAGTGGCTGTCTGATTTTGCAAACCGGGCAGCTGCACAGGCACGCTGACGGTGCGCGAAGTCTCCTCCACCTCATCATCCCCACCAGAGAGGAATGCCACGAACAACACGACAAGCAACGCGACTGCCGCCAAGGCGTAGTTCCTGGGAATACTGGAAATGAATGAGAGGTCCAGCGCGAGGCCTTTGCCCTGCGGAGCACTGAGCATGCTGTCCGCCAACACGTTGATGGCACCCGGCATGCCTCCTGATTGCTTGTGGATCTTCTCAATCTGCTTGTTGCTGAAGGGCAGCGGACGCGCCTGATCCCCCTGCGCAAAGCCCACCGCATTGAGGCGGTAGCGCAGATAGTCATGAGTCTCGTCGAGACTCAGAGCCTCCAGCTGGATGGTGCTGAACTGCTGCGCTCCGTTGTGCATGGGGCAGGTGTAGTCGAGGGTATCCAGCAGCTGTGGCTGCCCCAGTAGAATCAGATGGAAAGTGCCCTCGACATTGTCGACCAGCGCCAGACGGGTCAGCAGTGCCAGCGCATCGTCACCCAGCTCGTGCGCATCATCAACGATCAGTACCACACTGCGGGACTGCTGCCTGACAGACTCAAAGTAATCCAGCAGCGCCGATTTGAGATCGGCCAAGGTGGCGTGCGGAGGGAAATCCAGCACGAACGCTTTGAACATTTCCTCCAGCAATTGCGCGGGGCTGGTCAGCAGACTGGCCCGCGCACGGGCCACCAGCTGGCGTTTGGCCGCTTGCCTGACGAAGAAATCACCGATGAGACTTTTGCCGCTTCCTGCAGGCCCCAGCAAGGCAATGATGTCATTACTGTGCGTCGCGTGGTGCAGCAATTTCTCCAGAGTGTCGCGCCGCAACGCGCCAGGGTACAGACTCGCGATCGGGGTATCTGCCGCGAAGGGATTGGCCGACAGGTTCAATGATTCGAGCGTCTCGTTTACCGTTGACACAAACTCTCTCCTGCTTCCAGCGTCTGTTGCAGCAGCGCTGCATCCACTCCGCTCTCAATGACAGCCTGCCCCAGGCCACGCAGGAGGATGAAGCGGATTTTGCCCCCCTGTACCTTTTTGTCGAACGCCATCAGGCGCATGAAATCTTCTGCGGTCATCCCTGCTGGCGGAGCGACAGGCAGGCCTGCACGCTGCAATAGCACCTTGGCTCGCAATGCGGCTTCGGGACTCAGCCAACCCAGACGGGCCGACAGATCCGCCGCCATGACCATGCCTGCTCCCACGGCCTCGCCGTGCAACCAGGTGCCGTACCCCATCGCCGTCTCGATGGCATGCCCGAAGGTATGCCCCAGATTCAGCAGCGCGCGTACGCCACCTTCTTTCTCATCCGCGGCCACAATGCGGGCTTTCTCTTCACAGCTCACTTTCACGGCTTCGGCCAGCAGGGTCTTGTCGCCCGCCAGCAGACCCGCGATATTGGCTTCCAGCCAGGCAAAAAACGGCAGATTGTCGATGAGTCCGTACTTGATCACTTCCGCGATCCCCGCCTTGAGTTCGCGGTCTGGCAGCGAAGCCAGCACGTCCGTGTCCGCCACGACACATTGCGGCTGGTAGAACGCTCCGATCATGTTCTTCCCCAGCGGGTGATTGACCCCGGTCTTGCCGCCCACCGAAGAATCCACCTGCGAAAGCAGCGTCGTGGGAATCTGAATGAAATTGACACCACGCTGGTAGGTAGCCGCTGCAAAGCCGGTGATATCGCCCACTACTCCACCGCCGAGCGCAATCAAGGTAGTACTGCGCTCATGACGGTCGGCCAGCAGTTTGTCGTAGATACTGCCGAGCGTGCTCAGGGTCTTGGTGTGCTCGCCATCAGGCAGAATGAGGTGATCGCATTGCAGATCGTCAAGAGCCGTTTTGAGCTGGGCAAGATAGAGTGGTGCCACGACTTCATTGGTCACGATGAGTGCCCGCTTGCCGTGTACATACGGGCGCACGAGACCGGGCTGGCTCAGCAATCCAGAGCCTATGAAAATCGGGTAGGAGCGGTCCCCAAGGTCTACTTCAAGCTTGATCATGTTGTGTATTCCAGCGATGACTGACGCCTCTGATGGCGCGGGTCTGATTGAATATTGTCTAGAATCGGTCACGGCCAACCGGCCTGCCTGGAGCTAAACAGTGGAGGCGGTATCGCTCTCGGCAGTCGCACTGCTGCGCACAGTGTGCTCTGAACCCATTTCGGCCACTACCGCCAGATTGGCAGCGCGCCATTCTTCGATCTGGCGAAGGATTTCAGTGCTGACAGAACGAGGGCTGCGGCGACTGGTGTCCACGATGACGTGAGCAGTCTCGCGGTATAAAGGCTCGCGAATCTTGATCAGTTCCTTGATTTTGGCCAAGGGATTGTCGGTCTGCAGCAGCGGCCGACTCTTGTCCTTGCCCGTCCGCTCCAGTTGTTGGGCGACGGAAGCGCGCAGGTAAACCACGATACCACGACCGTGCAGATTCAGACGGCTCTCCGGTGCCAGTATCGCCCCCCCTCCAGTGGCCAGAATGATGCCCCGCCGCTTCGTGAGTGTGTCGATCATGCGGGCTTCACGGATACGAAAACCCTGCTCACCTTCCACATCGAATATCCAGGGGATGTCGGCACCAGTGACAAATTCGATTTCACGATCCGAATCGAAGAAGGGCATTTCCAGCTGTATCGACAGCAGGCGGCCGATAGTGCTCTTGCCAACTCCCATGGGGCCAATCAGAAATATGTTGTCCTGCTTGTCCATGAGTAAACCCATTCCCCGGCGCGGCTTGTGCAAACGCGCTATAGACGATTTTCCCGCAACCACTGGCGGAGTGGGCGACATTGTAACCCTTGCTGAAGGAGAAAATCACGACCGCGCAACGGAGGATTCCGGGCCACTGCATCCCGGAGTCAATTTTGGAAACGCAGGCCTGCCAATACAGAGCAGGCCCATCCAGAGAGGAAATACCAGGACGATCTCAGCGTGTGTTGATCTCTGCGATGATCTTCGGAGTAATGAAAATCAGCAGTTCGGTACGGCGATTAGCGTTATTGGTACGTTTGAACAGTCGCCCCAGGTACGGCACATCCCCCAGCACAGGCGTTTTACTCTCCGTCGTCGTGGTCTCTTCACGGAAAACGCCACCCAACACGATGGTGTCGCCATTTTCCACCAGCACGCTGGTGTTGATTGAGTTGGTATTGATGGCCGGCACATTGCCACTGCCAGCCGCCACGGAATCCTGATGAATATCCAGTTGCATGATGATGCGACCATCCGGGGTGATCTGCGGCGTCACTTCCAGCGAGAGCACCGCATCCACAAATTCGGTCGTGGAACCGCCAGCTGTGCCGCCTGCCTGCGCTTGGTAAGGAATTCGCACCCCTGAAGAAATGGCCGCCGTCACTTTGTCTTGCGTCGTTACTTTCGGGCGCGCAATCACTTCACCATTGCCACTGCTCTCCAATGCCGAGAGCTCCAGCTCAATCAAACCGCTGTTGCTGGTAAAACCAATGGAGAACGACGAGGCTGACTCATCCTGCACACCAAGATCGACCGCCAGGGCATCCGGGAAGGTCACGGAGCCAATGGGAATCGGCACGGCGGCTATGGCCTGCGCCACAATCGCATCGATCAGACTGGGGTCCGTGCCATCCTGCAACGCCTTGACCCGGGCTGCATCTCCTGCAGCCAGTGCTTTCTGCACAGCAACACTCTCGGCAACACGGTTGTTCTGCTGTTCAAGGGTGGCACCCTGACTGCCACCGTAGCGGAAACTGTCAGCTGAATCCGTGCGCCCTGCGCCACCCCAGCGAATGCCCAGATCGCGCCCGAAATCGGTGGACACATTGACGATGCGCGCCTCAATCAGCACCTGCCGGACGGGAACGTCCAGTTTGCTGAGCAATTCCCGCACCTCATCCAGCTTCTCCGCGACATCCCGAATAATGATGATATTGGTGCGAGCATCCACCGTCGCCGTTCCGCGACTGGAGAGTATGCCGTTGGCTGCCCCGCCTGCTGATGCAGTGGCACTCGCTGCCGCTGGAGCGCCGTCAGTCGCAGCTCCGGCACCCGCAGCATTGCCTGTTGCCGAGCCTGTCAGCAATGTGAGAATGTTGGCCGCGTCTGCGTAATTGACCTGCACATATTCAGTATGGAGCGGAGCCAGCGCCTCGGCCTGTCTGGTAGCGTCCAAAGCCTGCTGCTCCTGAGCAGCGATCTCATCGGCCGGAGCCACATAAAGAACATTGCCGACCAGACGTTTATCCAGATTGCGCGACTGGAGAACCAGATTCAGCGCCTGATCCCAGGGCACTTCTTCCAGCTCAAGAGTGATGTTGCCGGTAATCGCATCGCTGGTCACCAGGTTGAAGTCGTTTTCATCGGCCAGCAATTGCAGAACAGCTCGCACTTCAATGTTCTGGAAGCTCAGCGACACGAGAGTTCCGGCATAAGCGGCAGCAGGATCGCTGTTGGCAGCGGCGGCTCCCGGTGGAGAGACACTCACGGTGTACTGCCGCCCTTGCTGGTAGGCGACATATTCGTATTCGCCATTCAGATCGATGGCAATCGTGGCATTGCCGCGCTGCGGATAGACATCTACGGTATTCACAGGAGTTGCAAAATCAGTGACATCGAAGCGTCGGTTCAGGCGCTCAGGCACTGCCGCCCCTGAGAACTCCACATAGATTCTGGACCCGACCTGCTCGACATTGCCGAGCAACTGGTCATCGCTCAAGGTAATGACGATCTGCCCTTCGTTGACTTCATTGCCGCGCCGGAACATGACATCCGCCAGACCAGCCCCCGAGTCTGCAACAGCGGCAGGAGGCGCGACTTCCGTGACCGGCGCAGCAGCTGCCGTCACCACTCTGTCACTGCCCAGCCGTACCACCAGCGTGTTGCCCTCAATGCGTGTTTCGTACTCTACCGGGCTGGTCAGGTTGAAGACCAGACGTGTTCGGTCATTGGTCTCCAGCACCATGACACTCTCGGCATTATTGGAATCGATGTCGAAGCGACGCTCACCAAGGCTGCTCTGCACATTACTCAGATCCAGCGAGATTCGCGCAGGGTCGTCCTGGGTAAAGCCCGTTGGCTGCGGCGGAGCACCGTCGAAGTCCAAGCGCACTTCAAGACTGTCGCCGGGCAGATTGGCAAACCCGATGCTTTGCAGATTCACCGGCTCTTGCGCCTGTAGCGGCTGCAGACTCAGACCCACCAGCAGAAATGGCAGACACCACTGGCAGACGGCACGCAAGCCCGAAAATCTGGCTATTGAAGTCATCGTTGCTGTAGACATGATTTGATCACCTGAAAATGCAGCGAACTCTCCGCTGCGACAATAACCTGTTTCGATGTAGCACTATTCGTCAATTGCACTGCTTGTCAGCGCGCCAAGGCCAGAGTTCTCGGCCGCTCTACCCATCCACCGTCTCCGGCGGGCACTATTTCTATGAGAGAGACTTCTTCCGGCGAAACCTGCACCACCCGGCCATGATTGCGACCGAGATAATTCCCTCTGCCAATCCGATGCACCATACCGACTTCGTCACGGATCAATGCAATCGTGGCAGCGTCTCGGCTGATCATCCCCACCATGGTCAGGGATGTCAGGGCAAAACTCTCCAAAGGTTCTGGCGTACGGTTGAAATCCGGCTGTACGGCACTCGTCGCCTCTACACCTGTGCCAGTGCCTGCCATGACAGGCACGTCGAAGGGACTGCGCATGGAAGCGGCACTGTAGGTGAACGCTTCGTAGGGCAGAAACACCGGCATCGGCTCAACAGGTTCACCAGGGCGCATGGAAACGTCCACCACGAACTGCTGCAGATCGGCCATACCGGCATTGCGCGAGCAGGCGGCCAACGCCAGACACAGCAAGATCAGCATGGCCACACGCGTCGGACGAGTGGCAAGCCTGGAATCAATCCGAACGTCAGGGCGCAGGAGCAGGTGCGGGCGCATTCGTCACTTCCTCCTGTTCTTCTTCGGTCCTGTAACGATAAGTCTTGGCAGTAATCGTCATGGTCAACAAAGTGCGACTTGCTGCAGAAACAATCGAAAAATCGTGCAGAGTCACGATTCTGGCAAGGCTGGCAACGCCACTCACGAAAGTACCGAAATCGTGGTAATTACCGAGGACTTCCACCTGAATAGGTTGCTCGATGTAGAACTCCAGAGCCAGCTCCGGGTCCAGTTCAATACGGGAGAAAGCGAGGCTGGCACCCAGGCCGGTCTCCGTGATCTCATCGACGAGATCAGGCACCTCGGTCTGGCTCGGCAGCTGCCGCAACAATTCGGAGAAAGCCTCCTCCATTTCGACAGTCTGAGCCTTGTACTCTTCGAGGTTGGCGGCCATGACCGCTTTCAACTCGTACTCCGTGCGCAGCGTGGTTTCTTCGGCCGCCCAGCCTTCCAGCGCCGATTGCAGATTGCGGATGTCGAACCAGAAACCAAGCCCCAGGCAGAGCACGAATATCACCAGCGTGATGACGAATTTGACGACGCCAGGCCAGACCCCAACCGAATCCAGATCACTGAGATTGTTCCAGTCGAAGTTCTGCAGTTCTTTGATCAAACCAGAAATGGGGGTCATGTCACGGCTCCTGATCCCGCAGCGGTTCCTGAAGAACCAGCGTGAGTGAGAACGCGTTGGCAGTGCGCTGCTCCGCATTGGCATCAGCACTGGCCGCTGAAATCTGTTGCAGACTCGGATTCACAAACCACTCGGAATCATCCAGACGCCGCATCAATTCCGACACTTTGTTGTTCGATTCGGCTATCCCCTCGACCTTGATCATGCTGTCGGTTCTCGTCAGCGTGTTGAAATAGACGCCCGTGGGTAGGGCCTTCACCAACTCATCAAAGACACGCACGATGACGGGACGCGAGCCCTGTAGATCCTGAATGACCCCCATACGTTCGCTGATCTGTTGCTTCTGCTGTTTAAGCTGGTTGATTTCCTCGATACGGGCGTCCAGCACCAGAATTTGCTGACGCAGGAAATCGTTGCGCGACTGCTGATAACGGATGTCGCTACGGAAGCTGCGGTCAACCAGAAACAAAATGCCGCCTGCGATGATGACGACTCCCAGCAGCATCACCAGGAATTCGCGCTTGCGCTCTTCGCGCAGCTGTTCACGCCAGGGGAGGAGGTTAATGCGCGCCATCAGTACCTGCTCCTCATCGCCAGACCGCAGGCGATCATCAGAGAAGGGGCATCATTGATCAGCATGGTTTTGTTGACCTTCGGCCCCGTGGCAAGGTTTGCAAAGGGGTTGGCGACCAGCACCGGAGTGGCGAGGTGTTCGCGCACCAGTTCACTCAAGCCGTCAACCGCTGCGATACCACCTGCCAGCACGATGTAGTCCACATCGTTGTACTGACTGGAGGAAAAGAAGAACTGCAAAGAGCGACTGACCTGCTGGACCGCCGCATCCTTGAACGGAGCGAGTATCTCGTGCTCGTATTCCGGGGGCAGAGTCCCGCGCTTGATCGCCGTCTCTGCCTCAATCGCCGACAAACCAAAACGCCTCTGCACATCCTCTACCAGCTGTCGGCCGCCGAAGAGCTGCTCGCGGGTATAGATGGTCTTGCCATTGACCAGTACATGCAACGTAGTGATGGTGGCGCCAATATCCAGAATGGCGACACTGTTCACATCCACGCCGCTGAGCTGAGGCAGAATCAGCGAATACGCCCTCTCCACCGCATAGGCTTCTATGTCGACCACTTTAGCGATCAGCCCTCCCGCCTCAAGTGCGGCAACACGGGATTCGACGTTTTCTTTGCGGCAGGCAGCCAGCAGGACGTCCACAAAATCGGAGTTGTTGTCTGTAGACTCCTGGCGCTCGAAGTCGATAGCAACCTCGCTCAAGGGGTAGGGGATATACTGATCCGCCTCCACAATGATCTGATTCTCCATCTCGGCATCGGTGAGCGCGGCATTCATTTCGATGATTTTGGTAATCACGGCGGAACCCGCGACAGCGACAGCGGCTTCTTTGGTAGCAGGCTTCAGAATGGAGATGGCCTGGCGGATACTTTCACCTACGGCGTCGATGTCACTGATGTTTTTTTCGACAACGACATTGGCGGGAAGCTGGCGGATGACATAGTTTTCAATCTTGTACTTGCCGCCAGTGAGGCTTAACTCAAGCAGCTTCACGGCGGAGGAACTGATGTCCACCCCCAGCAGGGTTTTCGATTTTTTACCCAGGATTCCCAGCACAGTCGCAAGTCCGGATGTCGTTGTTTTGGTCAGTTCTTGTGAGGTCGAAAAGCTCTGTAAGCCAGTATAGTGGCAAACGCGAAAACAAGCGGAGCGACGCTATTTTTAGTCACGCGAGCACATCAAAACAAATTTATATATAATATTCAACAGATTATAGGCCAATTTCGATAAATAACTTTATGTTGTTAACCAGATCAACTTATTTCGCTCTCGACATGGGTATATAATCGCCCCGTGATCAGCGCCCGTCAGCTCCTGATAAGGCCAAAATCCCGGAAATAGAGCCCAGCATCCGCAGGTCTTTGTCAGGGCAGATATTGGCAAGAATTGCGTCACCTTGAATTTCACTAACAGCGACTTTATTCGTGAACACCGGGCTTAAAAAGATATTCAGGGTACTGTTCTGGTTCGGCATCTTCTGCGCCAGCGGCGGCGTCATGGTGGTATCCGCAGCCTTTCTCTACCTCTCGCCACAGCTGCCCTCCGCAGAATCGTATCGCAATGTGCAACTGGAAACGCCACTGCGCATTCTGACGGCAGACAACAAACTGATCGATGAAATCGGCATCCGGCGCGACCCGGTGCCTTATGAAGAAATCCCGCCGATGATGATCAACGCGGTCATTGCCAGCGAGGACCCACGCTTCTACTCCCATCCTGGGGTGGATATTCTGGGCCTCATGCGTGGTTTTTACGGCTTTGTGCGCGGCATCAATCTCGGCGGTGGCAGCACCATCACCATGCAGCTTGCCAACAACATCTCGTTTGACAGCGACAACGTCTACGCGCGCAAGCTCAAGGAAATTCCCTTCTCCCTGCGCATTCAACGCGAGCTGACGAAGCAGGAGATCATCACTCTATATCTCAATCTGATTTATTTCGGATCAGGAGCCGATGGCATCAACGCCGCCGCTTTCGTGTATTACGGCAAACCCATCGCAGAGCTGGAGCTTCACCAGTTCGCCATGCTCACCTCGGTGCTGCCATGCCCGTCGCCCTGCAACCCGATTGCCGACCCGGCGCGAGCGACAACCCGGCGCAACG
This sequence comes from Pseudomonadota bacterium, assembly GCA_040384465.1. GTDB lineage: Bacteria > Pseudomonadota > Gammaproteobacteria > Pseudomonadales > Pseudohongiellaceae > UBA5078. The sequence continues at coordinate 441,343 of JAZKJF010000003.1, forward strand.
TGGTGCTCACCAAGATGTTCGAACAACGAATGATCACTCGCGCTGAGTACGAGACCGCCATCAATACGGTAGACAATGCGCGCCGTCACGGCCGCCAGATCGAAGTCAGTGCTCCCTATGTCGCGGAAATGGTGCGTCAGGAGTTGTATCTGCAATACGGTGAAGACATCTATCGCAAGGGCTTCGAGGTCACCACCAGCATCCATAGCGACAAGCAGATGGTGGCAAACCGGGCGCTGACCAATGGCCTGGAAGAATATTATGACAAACGCCATGGTTACCGAGGGACCGAAGGTTACGTTGCTCCGGCGGGTACTGATCCGCTGCCGACCTGGCTAGAGGCGCTGGAACCACGCGCCGTCATCGGCAACCAGCATCCCGCCATTGTCACCGCTGTCGGTGACCGCGACATCAAGGCGGTGTTGAGAGACGGCAGCAGCATTGACATCGGTTGGGAAGGTCTGAACTGGGCCGCCCCTTTTGTGGATCGGGGCAATGCCTGGCCGCGTCCGCAACAGGCGCGTGAAATCGTCAAGGTCGGCGATATCATCAGAGTCAAGCAGATGCCGGACAGCAAGTGGTCGCTGGGCCAGATTCCGGAGCTACAGGGCGCCTTGGTCTCCGTTTCTCCAGACAACGGAGACATTCTTGCCCTGATCGGCGGCTACGACTTTGGATACAGTCAGGTGAACCGGGCCACTACGCCCCGACCACCGGGCTCCGGGTTCAAACCCTTCCTCTACGGAACGGCGCTGGAAAACGGCTACACCGCGGCCAGTACCGTCAACGATGCTCCCTTTGTCAGAGGCGACTATCGCCCCAGAAACTTCGAGAACAATTTCGCAGGTCCTATCACGCTGCGGTTCGCCCTCACTAATTCGCGCAACGTTCCCGCCGTGCGGCTTTATGACCAGCTGGGGTCCGAACTACTGTTCCCGTTCGCCAAACGTTTTGGCTTTCACACCGAAAACTTCCCTCCCAATGACCTGACCATCGCACTGGGAAGCCAGGATGTGCAGCCACTGGAGATGGCCATCGCATTTGCCACTATTGCCAATGGCGGGCAGAAAGTGGAACCGACGCTCATCAAGCAGATCAAGACGGTCGATGGCATCATCCCGCGTCCTCCGCAGCCGGTTGCCTGTGGCACCGATTGCACACCAATGGCCGAACAGGTTAGCGAAGTATCAGGAGGTGCACAGGTGCTGGGTCCGTTGACACTGGATTCACAAATGCAAGGCCCGCAAACAGTTCCCGCCCCCCAGATAGTCGACCCACGCATTGCCTACATCCTTGGCAGCATGATGCGCTCTGTCATTGAGGAGGGCAGCGGCCGCCGGGTCGGCAGAGAGATCGACAGGAAGGATCTGATGGGCAAGACCGGTACCACCAATGGCCCCTCAGAGCTATGGTTTACAGGTTTCAACCGGAATGTCTCGACCAGCGTCTTCATCGGTTTTGATCAGCCGCAGATGCTGGGCGAGAGCGAACAGGGCGCCACCGTACCGGTCCCAATCTGGATCGACTACATGAAGACAGTGCTGGCGGGAACACCAGAACGCATGATGACCAGACCAGACGGGCTGGTGGACAGGCTGATAGACAAACAAACCGGCCGCAGCGCACGCCCCGGGCAAGCCAACACCATGTTCGAAGTGTTTATGGAAGAGAACGCGCCCTCGGCGACGCAAGAGCGTCAGCAGCCTGCTGTCACTCGCCGCGACCCTGCCGACACCACTGCTGCACCAAGCGATACCCGTGACGCACGGGACACAGACGACGCACCGACGATCGAAATTCTATTCTGATCGGCGTGCAACAAGTCCTGCCACCACAAAAATCGCGAAAACACAAAAAGGCGTCAGAGTTTCCTCTGACGCCTTTTTCACATCCGTAAAACGGAAATGGGAGATTATTTCAGTGAGCGTGAACCAAAACGCTTGTTGAAACGATCAACGCGACCACCAGCATCCAGAATCTTCTGCTTGCCGGTATAGAACGGGTGGCACTCTGAACATACGTCCACCAGCATGTCTTTGCCCAGCGTAGAACGCGTTCGCAGAACATTGCCGCAGCTGCAGGTTGCATTCATTGCTACATAATTTGGGTGAATATTCGGTTTCATGCCTGGACCTCGTCATTGGTATTTCACTGGTATCGCCACAGGGGGACCGGAGTCATCAACACCCACTGCCAGCGAAACGGGCGTGCATTCTACCAAAGAGACATCCATTGGCAATAGCGGCACAGAGAGATATTTGGGAGCAAATCAGCGGGGCGCCTGTCCTTCCTGGATGAGTTTGTGGTTCTTCACCACTTCGCGCATCACGCGCTCAAGAATCTCTGCCACCAGGTCGGCATTGACGCCATGCAGGGCGCAGACCTGGCGAATGTCCGCCAGCTTGGCGCTTTCCCGTTCAGGATCCAGAGCCTGCAGACCGTGCTGAGCCTTCAACTCCCCTACACGCTGAGTCAGGGCAAAACGATTGGCCAGCAACAGCACCAGTCCGTGATCGATCCGGTCTATCTGCTGTCTCACCAATAACAGTTCTGCGGGAACGGGCTCATCGACCATCGTCTGACTCCATTGTTTTATTCAGAAGTGCTTAATTCAGAAGTGCTTTATTCAGAAGCGCTGTATAAGAATGCGCCCTGGGCGCAGTGATTTGCGCGGCAGTATAAACCAATTCTGCAGCCCCCATACAGCGTTGCAGCTTACCCGGAACAAGGTCATGGGGGCCATTCAACACCGGGGCAGCCGAAGGTTGCGGTTCTTCGTGCAATGCCCTTAACATGGCCGACGCCTACCCCGATGGTTCCATCTCCCAGCGTACAGACTGCACTCTCTCTTATGACCAAGTCAGATTTATCCAATCCCGCTCCTTCCACGACGGTGATCCTGCGTCTCGCGGTACCGTCGCCGCTGCGCAGACTCTTTGATTACCTGCCACCGCAGAATATCAGTCGCGAGCATCTGGAAGGACTGCAGCCCGGCGTGCGCATCTCGGTGCCATTTGGATCACGCACTCTGGTCGCCGTATTGATCTCCATCCAGTCACAGGCCTCGGTGGAGCACAGCAAGTTGCGTCATGCCACAGCGATACTAGACCCATCTCCGCTATTGCCACCCGCGCTCATGGAACTCTACTTATGGGCTGCACAGTACTATCAGCATCCTCCGGGAGAAGTTTTCAGCACCATGTTGCCCGCGTTGCTACGTCAGGGTCGCGCAGCGGCCCATCCCGGCAGGAAGGTGTGGCGTCTCAGCGCAGAGGGGCAACAGATTGATGCCGAAGTGCTGCGCAGAGCACCCCGACAACGCGAAGTTCTGGAGTTTCTGAAGGAGCACGGGGAACTGGATAGAGAGTCCATCACCGAACTGGAGATATCCTCTGTCGCATTGAGCGCCATGGTCAAAGCCGGTTTCGTGGAGGCCAGCTCGCAACCACGCAAGCCCTCGCTACGCCCTGCAGCCAGGACAGTTGCGCCGGAGCATGTGCTGCAACTCAATACCGAGCAATTGCAGGCGGTCAATGCCATCCGCTCCGCTATTGGCAACTTCGGCTGTTTCCTGCTCGACGGAGTGACGGGTAGCGGCAAGACCGAGGTTTATCTGCAGGTGATCGCGGAAGTCCTGCGCCAGTCCCGGCAGGCATTGGTACTGGTGCCCGAGATCAGCCTGACACCCCAGACCATCAGTCGCTTCCGCAAGCGTTTTCAGTGCAGGATCGCCGTGCTGCACTCCGGTCTCACAGATGTGGAGCGCCTGCAGGCCTGGCTGGAAGCGCGCGACGGCATTGCCGAAATTGTCATCGGCACCCGCTCCGCCCTGTTCACACCGCTGGCACGCCCCGGCATCATCATCATCGACGAAGAACATGACGGTTCCTTCAAACAGCAGGACGGCTTCCGCTATTCGGCCCGCGATCTCGCTATCGTCAGAGCACGCAACGAGAACATCGGCATCGTCCTCGGCTCGGCAACACCCAGCCTGGAGACATTGCACAACGCGCTGACCGGGCGTTATCAACATCTGCTGCTCACCGAGCGCGCTGGCGTCGCGGAGCGTCCGACGCTGCGCCTGCTGGATACCACCAATGAAGCACTGCAGGAAGGCTTCTCAGCCCCGCTGTTGCAGGACATTGCCGACCACCTGCAGCGTGGCAATCAGGTGCTGGTGTTCCTCAATCGGCGCGGTTTCGCTCCCACGCTGCAGTGTGCTGACTGCGGCTGGGTGGCCGAATGTCAGCGCTGCGATGCCCGCCTGACTCTACACAAGACACCACCGCACCTGCGCTGTCACCATTGTGATGCGCGCAAACCTGTCGATCGGCATTGTCCGCAGTGCAAATCGAAACACCTGCAGGCGCTGGGCCTCGGCACGGAGCGCAGCGAGGGAGTGCTCGCCAGTCTGTTCCCTGACACGCGGGTGCTGCGCGTCGACCGCGACACCACCAGACGCAAGAACGAACTGGACGCCCTGCTCAACGAAGTGCATCGCGGCGAACCCTGCATCCTGATTGGCACCCAGATGCTGGCCAAGGGCCACCATTTCCCCTGTGTGACGCTGGTGGCTGTGCTGGACGCGGATGCGGGGCTCTTCAGCGCCGACTTCCGGGGCCAGGAGCATACCGCTCAGTTGCTGATGCAGGTCGCTGGTCGCGCCGGGAGAGCCGGACAAGCGGGGGAAGTCGTCATTCAAACCCGACATGCCAATCACAACACTCTGCAGGCACTGGTCCAGCAGGGTTACAGCAGCTTCGCCAGAACCATTCTCGCGGAGCGGCACGCGGCGGGTATGCCCCCGTTCTCCCATCTGGCGCTGCTGCGTGCGGAATCCACCGACTTCAGAAATCCGGAACAATTTCTCGCGCTGGTCCGCCAATGCGCGGAGAGGCTGCTCGGCCCCGCTGATGGCGCAGCGGTAACGCTGATGGGGCCTCTGCCGGCACCCATGGAGAAGCGCGCAGGCAAGTTTCGCGCACAGTTGCTGCTGCAGTCTGAACAGCGACCAGCGCTGCAGAACCTGCTCAACCAACTCTGCCCGGCCCTAGAGAGCATGAAGGAGAGCCGCAGTGTGCGCTGGTCTGTGGATGTCGATCCGCAGGACATGATCTGAGTGGAAAACGTCACTGCATACAGCGTCAGGAATAAGGCTGGTTGCCTACCGGGTTTTTCAGGATAATGGCGCTCACCATACGTTCATCGCCCGTTGATAAGAGTTGCAGAGACAGTCATGGCTCACGATTTCGCCAAAACCAGAACCCGGAAAGCCCCCGAGCAGAAACGCCCGGAGCCCGCACCTCAGCCTGCGAAGGGTCTGTTGCTGACGGGCCTTCTGACAGGCTTGGTCCTCGGCGTGTTCATCAGCTTTCTGATTTATATCTCGGGGATGCTCCCTCCTCTGGCGCCGGTTGCGGACACTGCCGACAGCAGCAACGCGGAGGAAGTCGCAGCCGCTCAGCAGCGCCGCAATGAAGAGCTCGAACAGGCCGCCGCTCGCCTGCAGCTGGAGTTCTACAAGGAACTGCCCAACTACGAAGTGATTATCGACAACACACCCGGCACCACTGCGGCAACCTCTGCCAACACCATCAGCGCCACGGCGACGGAACAGGCCATTGCGTTGGCTCAGAGTCAGGTTCAACCGGCTGCCACAACGCTGGCGCCAGAGGTCCTGCCAGCGGCCACCGTTGTCACGGATGCGCCGACAGTTGTTAGCGCGACAGCTTCCAGCGCCCCCGACAGCATCACAGAAACCCCCGCTGTTGCTCCGGTCATTCCTGTCGCCGCACAACCCGGCGAACCCAGTTTCATGATTCAGGCCGGCGCTTTCCAGCAAGAGGCTGCCGCAGTCGCTCAGACCATGCGCCTGAATGCCCTGGGCCTGGATGCCCGCGTCAAGAAGGAAGCGCTGCTCGGGAAGACGCTGTTCCTGGTGCAATCCGGCCCTTACAGTTCCCGCGACCAGCTCAGTCAGCTGGAGCGTACACTGCGCAGCAATGGGATCGACAGCATGCGCATCGGCGTCAGCCAGTAATATCTCCTCTTTCCCATCCCCCAGACACAACATCGGCAGGAGCTACAGATTGGAACAACTTCACGGCACCACCATTCTCTCCGTCAGACGCAACAACAAAGTGGTCGTCGGCGGTGACGGGCAGGTTTCGCAAGGCAACACCATCATGAAAGGCAATGCCCGCAAGGTGCGTCGCTTGTACAAAGATCAGGTCATCGCAGGCTTTGCTGGCGGGACTGCCGACGCCTTCACCTTGTTTGAACGCTTCGAAGAAATGCTGGAGAAGCACCACGGCAAACTAGTGCGCTCGGCGGTAGAGCTGGCGAAATTGTGGCGTACTGACCGCGCACTGCGCCGTCTGGAGGCACTGCTGCTAGTCGCCGACCGCGAAGCCTCACTGATAATCACCGGTAACGGCGACGTGATCGAACCCGAGGAAGGCATCATGGCCATCGGCTCTGGCGGCAGCTTCGCGCTCTCCGCCGCGCGCGCCCTCTACCGGCACACCGAACTCGACGCCCGCGTCATAGTCGAAAAGAGCCTGATCATCGCAGGCGAAATCTGCGTCTATACTAATCAGAACCACACCATCGAAGAGCTGGAATTTTAAGCAAAGCATTCAGGAACACACGCATGTCCACCATGACTCCACGAGAAATTGCCTCGGAACTCGACCGCTACATCGTTGGCCAGAACGCCGCCAAGCGCGCCGTTGCCATTGCGCTGCGCAACCGTTGGCGCCGCATGCAACTCGATGAAAACATCCGTCAGGAAATTACGCCGAAAAACATTCTGATGATCGGCCCGACCGGTGTCGGCAAGACCGAGATCGCGCGCCGTCTTGCCAAGCTGGCCAACGCGCCCTTCATCAAGGTAGAGGCCACCAAGTTCACCGAGGTCGGCTATGTCGGCCGCGACGTCGACTCCATCATCCGCGACCTGATCGATGTTGCCGTGAAGATGCTGCGCGAAGAACAGATACGCAAAGTACAGCATATTGCCGAAGACGCCGCCGAGGATCGCATTCTCGACGCCCTGCTCCCTCCGGCTCGAAGCGACAGCAGCACTGAAGTTGCCGACCGGACCGCATCCACCACCAGACAGATTTTCCGCAAGAAGTTGCGCGAGGGCGAACTGGATGACAAGGAGATCGAGATCAAGGTTGCCGATTCCGTTGCCGGCGTCGAGATCATGGCCCCGCCCGGCTTGGAAGAGATGACCAGCCAGCTCAAGAACATGTTCTCCACCATGAACACCGGCAAGAAGAAGACCCGGCGCATGCCGATCAAAGCCGCATTCAAACTCCTGAAAGAGGAAGAAGCGTCGAAACTGGTCAACGAAGAGGAGATTCGCATTCGTGCAATCGAGACGACGGAGCAGACTGGCATCGTCTTCATCGACGAGATCGACAAGGTCACCGTACGCAATGACTCCGGCAACAGCGGCGTCTCCCGCGAAGGCGTGCAGCGCGATCTGCTGCCGCTGATCGAAGGCTCCACCATCACCACCAAATACGGCAGCGTGAAGACCGACCACATTCTGTTCATCGCGTCGGGTGCGTTCCATCTCTCCAAGCCCTCAGACTTGATCCCCGAGCTGCAGGGCCGCCTGCCCATCCGCGTGGAATTGCAGGCCCTGACCGCGCACGATTTTGAGCGCATCCTTTCGGAGCCTAGCTGCTCGCTGACCGAGCAGTATCAGGCCTTGCTGGGCACCGAAAATCTGCATGTCCGCTTTACGCAGGATGGCATCGCCCGCATCGCCGAGACCGCCTTTCAGGTCAACGAACGCACCGAGAACATCGGCGCGCGCCGCCTGCACACGATCATGGAGCGCCTGTTGGAGGAAGTCTCTTTCACAGCTTCCGACATCGGCATTGGCGACAACAAGGAACTGGTCATAGATGCCGCCTATGTCGACAAACAACTGCAGGAACTGGCCAGAGACGAAGACCTCAGCCGGTTCATTCTGTAATTCGGAACATGGGGAAACACAAGCGATGACCAGCTCTCCGACCGAGATTCATTTGCGCCGCCGCTCCGGCCTGCTGGAGCTGGCCTATGCGGATGGCAATCGCTACTCGCTGAACGCGGAGTTCCTGCGTGTGCACTCTCCTTCCGCTGACGTGCGCGGACATGGACAGGGGCAGAGCGTGCTGCAAACCGGCAAACGCGACGTGGGACTGATGAGCATAGAGTCGGTAGGTCTTTATGCCATCAAGCTCGTCTTCAGTGACGGACACAGCTCCGGCATCTACAGCTGGGACTATCTCCACGAACTGTGCGCTCGTCAGGAAGAGATGTGGCAAGACTACCTGCAACGCCTGCAGGAAGCAGGCGCCAGCCGCGATCCGGCACCGTTTTACCCGGCGGCCGGTGGCAAGGCTGCATTGTCAGAGCAGGTGCAAGTGATTACCATACAGCCGCTGTCACCACCCCACTCCTGACCGGGGCAGAACAGCCTTCAAAACCGCCTCTACACACCCCTGGCATCAGCCGCCAGCAGGAAAGCACTATGTCAGGCCAGAGTAATCCCGGCGACCAGCAACCCGGCACGGACAACGCACAGACTCCACCACGGACCACGCATTTCGGCTACCAGCAGGTACCGGTCGAGGAGAAAGTGGCGCGAGTCGGCCAGGTATTCCACTCCGTCGCCAGCAAATACGACGTGATGAATGACCTGATGTCACTGGGCACCCACCGTCTGGTCAAGCGCTTCACCGTCGAGCTGAGCGGCATCCGCGAAGGTCAGCGCGTGCTGGACCTGGCCGGTGGCACAGGCGACTTCAGTATTCGTTTCTCCTCGTTGGTCGGGCGCACGGGTCAAGTGGTGCTGGCCGACATCAACGCGTCGATGCTGAGCGTCGGCCGCGACCGTCTGACAGACAAGGGCATCACCAGCAACGTGAACTACGCACAGGTGAATGCCGAGTGCCTGCCCTTCGCCGACGACACCTTCGATTGCATCTGCATCGCCTACGGTCTGCGCAACGTCACCGACAAAGACGCCGCACTGCGCTCCATGTACCGGGTGTTGAAACCGGGCGGGCGCGCCATGGTACTGGAATTCTCCAAACCGCGTAGCGAGTTGCTGGGCAAGGCCTACGACGGTTACTCCGCATTGTGGCCGATTGTCGGCAAACTGGTGACTGGCGACGCAGACAGCTATCGTTATCTGGTGGAGTCCATCCGCATGCACCCGGATCAGGACACGCTCAAGAAAATGATGGAAGACGCCGGGTTTGCCGATTGCCGCTACCACGACGTCATGGGCGGTATCTGCGCCATTCACCTAGGTTTCAAGTCATAGCAGAGCACACGATGAATCACCTCGTCAGTTCCGCCTTCTGTGCTCCCATCGAGGCGCTGCTTAACGGCCTGCTCGCGCAGGACCCTGGCACAGCGCGCCGTCTGGCACGTCACCATGGTCAGGCCGTGCGGGTGGAATGCATGTCGCCACTGCAGTGGCAGGTCTTTATCCTGGTGCAGGAAGAGCGGCTGTCTATTCGCTCTATCTACGAACCCGCACCGCAGGCCGAGATTGCCGCATCGGCCAGCGCGTTCAGCCGCTTGTTGCTGGGGGGCGGGCAGACGGATGCCCTCTTCTCGCCCGACATCCGACTCGGAGGTGACACCCACCTGATTCAGGACCTCAACCAGATCCTGCGCGATCTCGAAGTTGACTGGCAGCATCATTTCTCCGCGCTGTTCGGGGATGTCGCGACCCATCAATTGAGTCAGCTCTTCGGCAAGGCCATGGAATGGACAGCGCAGACCCGCACTACTCTGCTGGCCGATGTCGAAGAATATCTGCATGAAGAGGCTCGGTTACTGCCGAGCGCCAGTGAGGTGAATCATTTCAGCAGCCGTGTCGATGAACTTAAGCTGGCGGTTGATCGTATCAACGCAAGGCAACAGCGTTTGCTGCGGAAGCTGCAGACACTATCTCCCACATGAGACATTATGCCGCAGCGCTTGTAATCGACAGACAGAGTAGGATAATCACCTAAAGAGACTTGCATTTCATGCAGCTCGGCACTAATGGCTAATCCATCAGGAGACTATGAGAATGAATACCATCGACGGCTTCAAACTGGCGACCTCTGCAGCAGCTCTGCTGGTGGCAAGCGCCGCGCTCTCTGCTGGCGCTGCGGCTGAAGAAGCTGTCGGAGCGGTCAAGGTGAGTCAGTGTCAGGGCCTGACGTCCTGCCACGGCCAGAGCGCCTGCAAAGGCTTCGGCAACGACGCCGGTGCCGGGAAAAACTCCTGCAGCGGCATGGGCTTCGTGAGCTTTGCCAGCGGCCACGCCATGGTATCCAAGAGTTTCTGCGACAAGCTGAGCGGCAAAGAAGTCGCCTCCGTGTCCGCTGTTCCAGCGGCGGCGGTAGCCGAAGGCGTACAGGTGGCTTACTGCAATGACTTGTTCAGTTGCAATACTTTCAGTGCCTGCAAAGGCAATGGTAACGACAACTGCGCTGGCAAGAACAGCTGCCACGGTATCGGCTTCGTCGCGATCGCGACCGGGGACATGAAACTGTCCGAGCAACTGTGCAGCAAACTGGGCGGCAACCTGATCTCTGAGCTGTAACCCAACGGAGTCTTCTGATGCTCGGCTACGGACTGGGTCTGCGCAGTGTGCACTATGACTACGTCCTGACCCACTGGCCGGATGTCGACTGGTTCGAACTGATTACGGAAAACTATCTCGCCCCTGGCGGCAGGCCCCGCGCAGTTCTGCGCCAGGTGCGCGAGCGTTACCCGGTCGTGCTGCACGGCTTGTCCTTCAATGTCGGTTCTCATGAACCGCCAGATCTGCATTACCTCGCCCAGCTCAAGCGCCTGATCGCCGAAGTGGAACCGGAATGGGTGTCTGATCACCTGTGCTGGACCGGTATCAATGGCTTCACCTCCCACGACCTACTGCCGATTGCCTATACCGAAGCGAACCTTCAGCTGAGCATCGACAAGGTCAACTTCATTCAGGACTATCTGCAGCGCAGCATCGTGCTGGAGAATCCTTCTGTTTATGTCGGTTTCCGCTCCAGTACCATGTCCGAACCCGAATTCATCAACGCCCTGGTGCGCAAGACCGGTTGCGAGATACTGCTGGACATCAACAACGTCTACGTCAGCGGCTTCAATCTCGGTTTCGACCCCTATGCCTACGTCGATACGCTGGTCCCCGGTGCCGTCCGCCAGTTTCACTTGGCGGGACACACCAACAACACAACCCACATCATCGATACCCACGACCACCCGGTATGTGATGAGGTCTGGGAACTGTATCGCTACGCCTGTCAACGCTTCGGCCCTGTGGCCACCCTGTTGGAGCGCGACGATCATATTCCTCCGTTCCCGGAGCTGTTAGCGGAGCTGCAGCAAGCCCGCCTGCTGCAAGAGTCCGTCACCCGCCCAGCCACCGGAACACTGTTGACCACAGGCAACGGACTGCGCCCATGAGCTGGCGTACTGAGCAGGAACAGTTCTGGAGCTGGATCAGCCGCCCGCAAGATTTAAGCGCCGAGACCGAACAGATCGCCACCCTGCTCGCCCCGCACAGCCATCTGTCGACGACCGAAGCCCTGTCGATCTACAACAATGCCTACCACCAGAGGCTGGTGGACGTTTCAAGCGCGCTGTTCCCCGTGCTGTTCAACACGCTCGGACGCGAACTCTACACCCAACTGTGGATCGGCTACATGGGCAAGTACCCGCCCCGCAATGGTCCGATCCATCGCGTTGGCGAGTCGCTGTGTGAGTACCTGCGCGAGCATGAACAATTCCGCGAATTGCCAGCGGCAGCCGACATCGTGCAGCTGGAAACCCTGCTCATCGCACTCTTCGATCTGGTGGATGAAGACGCCTATACGCTGCAGCAGCTGCAGTCATTGCCTGCCGAAGACTGGCCGCAGATGCGCTGGCCCGCCAAGCAAGACTGGGCGCTGCTGCACAGCCGCTTCGATCTGGAGAAGTATTGGCGGCAGATGCACGAGCACATGGAGTCCGGCGGCGTGCCGGGAGAAACAGCTTTCGGGATTGAACTGATAGCCCCTGTGGGAGCGGGCCTTGCCCGCGATGAGACGATTCGCTATGAAGCAAATCGCGGGCAAGGCCCGCTCCCACAGGGGGTAGGGAATCTGCTGGTATATCGCAAGCAACACAGGATGCAGTTCCAATCGATCGGGCCAGAGCTGGCGCTGTTTCTGACCGCTATTCAGGAGGGCGAACTCTTTGCAGAAACCTGCAGCCGTCTGGCTGCGGCATTTCCCGAGCAGGATACTCCGGCACTCAGCCTCAAGCTGTTACTGAGAGCCATCGAGCTGGAACTGCTGGCTGCAACGTGACCCCGACCACTCGTGCCCCCTTGTCCCAGCACCCACTAAGTGCTATCTTTGCCAGCCCTTGGAAATTCAATTGTAACCACCTGATTTTTAAACAAATAAAGATCCCGTATTACAGATCAACAAAACGCGACCGTGACGGACTTTGGCATTGCCAGCTCCGCATGCTGAAGGCCTGAGCCGTGTCTCACATCCCCCGACTGATCAAGCTCCTCAATACTGCTGCCCGCTACCGGCTCGATCAGGTGGCGCCGCAACTGCTGCCCGGCGGCATAGCAGGTATGCTGTTCACGCTCTGGGGTCTGCCGTGGCGTAACCACTCGGCCAGCAAACTGCCACCAGCCGTGCGCCTGCGTCTGGCACTGGAAGAACTGGGCCCCATCTACATCAAGTTCGGCCAGCTGCTGTCCACGCGCCGTGATTTCCTGCCGCTGGAACTCGCTGACGAGCTGCAGTCGCTGCAGGACAAAGTGCCAGGCTTCAGCAAACCCGGCATCGCCAGCCTGGTCGAGGAGGCGCTCGGCAGGCCATGGCAGGAAGTCTTCAGCGAACTGTCCATTGAGCCACTGGCCTCTGCGTCAGTCGCGCAGGTCCACTGTGCACGTCTGCTCAGTGGCGAAGAAGTCGTCATCAAGGTCATCCGCCCAGGCATCGAGAAGACCATCGTCGAGGACATCAAGCTCCTGAAATGGATCGCCAGCCTGGTCGAGAAGCACGTCCCGGTGGGCCGTCGACTGCGTCCGCGCGAAGTCGTGGACGATTACGAGAAAATTATCCTCGATGAGCTGAACCTGCTGGCCGAAGGCGCTAATGCCACGCAGCTGCGCCGCAATTTCGAACACTCGCCACTGCTCTATGTGCCCAAGGTGTACTGGGAATTTTCACGCATCAACCTGCTGGTGATGGAGCGTATCTACGGAACTCCGGTGGCAGACATCGACAGCCTGCGCGCCCAGGGTGTCGATCTCAAGAAGCTGGCCGAAACCGGCGTGGAGATATTCTTCACACAGGTGTTCAACCACAGCTTCTTCCACGCCGACATGCACCCCGGCAACATCTTCGTCGCCAGACACAGCCCGGAGAATCCGCAGTACATCGCCATCGACTGTGCCATCATCGGTTCACTCAGCAAGAGCGATCAACAGTATCTGGCGCGCAACCTGCTCGCCATTTTCCAGCGCGACTATCGCAAGGTAGCCGAACTGCATGTCGAATGCGGCTGGGTTCCCCGCGATACCAAGGTGCACGAGTTCGAAGCAGCTATGCGCTCAGTCTGCGAACCAATCTTCGAGAAGCCGCTGAAAGACATTTCCTTCGGGGTTCTGCTGGTACAGCTGTTCCGCACGGCCGGGCGTTTCAACATGGAAGTGCAGCCCTCGCTGGTGCTGCTGCAGAAGACTCTGCTCAATGTGGAAGGTCTTGGTCGGCAGCTCTATCCGGAACTCGATCTGTGGACGACAGCGATGCCCTTCCTCGAAGACTGGAATCGCCGCCGCATGCGTCCCTCCACCCTGTTCAAGGCCCTGAAAGAAAACGTGCCGGACTGGATCGAACAACTGCCTTACTTGCCGCAATTGATGATCGATACGCTGACACAATCAAAGCAGCTGAGTGCCATCAACGCGAACCTGGAGCAACAGCGGCAAGACGACGCCAGACGCGCGGAAAGAGAACGTGCCAGGTCGGTGCGTAACGGTCTGATACTGGCTGCACTCGCCATCGGCTTCATGCTGCCGCAGGTGAATGCATTGCTGTTCGGCATCTCTTTACCCAGTCTGCTTCTGGGCGCGAGCGCCGTTTACCTTTTGTGTTTTAAACGTTGACAGAGCATACTAGCGCGCATGAAAGTGACGGCAGAATCAGCATTGATGAAGGATTGGCTCGGCCAGGTGAACTGGAGCAATGAGGGGCTGGTGCCCGTTATTACACAGGACTTCAAGACTTTGCGCGTCCTCACTCACGCTTGGTTGAATCGCGAGGCACTGGCTCTCGCAGTGCAGGAAGGCAGGGCTGTCTACTGGTCTCGCTCACGCCGCAAACTGTGGCGCAAGGGCGAAGAATCCGGTCATGTGCAGAAGCTCCATGGGGTGTTTCTGGATTGCGACGGCGATACCGTTTGCTACATGGTCGAGCAAGTGGGGGGCATCGCCTGCCACACCGGGCGTGAGAGTTGTTTTTATCGCCGTCTTGATGACGGACAGTGGCACACCACTGATCCCGTCCTGAAAGATCCCGAAGAGATTTACGCCGGGCAGCGAGCAGCACCATGAGCGACGTACTGATTCAACTGGGAGAAATTCTGGAGCAGCGCAAGCTCGCAGACGCAGGTGAATCCTATGTGGCAAGTCTGCACAAGAAAGGGCTCAACAAGATTCTGGAAAAGGTCGGCGAAGAAGCGACCGAGACCATCATTGCTGCCAAGGATGTTGGCAGCACCGGTGATCGCGAGGCCTTGGTAAAGGAGACTGCAGATTTGTGGTTTCACACCCTGGTGATGCTGAGTCATCTCGACATGGGCCCGGAACAGGTGCTGGAAGAATTGCGCAAGCGTTTCAACATTTCCGGTCTGGTTGAAAAAGCATCGCGGACAGAGAACAAGTAACAAAACCGATCTTCAACATACACCACAAGGCTTGCGCCATTTTTGCAACGCACAAGCCGCGAACAATAGAACCTGGAGGCTACAATGGGTCTTGGCGGAATCAGTATTTGGCAGTTACTCATCATTCTGGTGATCATTGTCATGCTTTTTGGAACGAAAAAACTGCGTAATCTAGGGTCAGATCTTGGTGGCGCACTCAAAGGCTTCAAGACTGCCATGAAAGAAGACGGCCCTGTGGACGGCGACGATGACGACGAGTCCGTCAAGAAAGTCGGCGGCTCTACCATGAAGTCCGAAAAGGCGAGTGACAAGGAGTAATTCCTGTCGCTTTCCCCCGCAGCGCATTTTCCGGTTGTGTCGCCTCTTGTATGCCTGTCCTGATGCTGGACTGTCCTGATATTGGATCACGCTGATGTTTGAAATTGGTTTCACGGAACTGGTGCTGGTTGCCATCGTCGCGCTGATCGTGGTCGGCCCCGAGCGCCTGCCCGGTGCAGTCAAGACCGCGAGCCTGTGGATTGGCAGGGCGAAGCGCAGTTTTAATCAGGTCAAGAGCGAGATTGAAAAAGAGATCAATGCCGACGACATCCGTCGGCAGTTGCACAACGAGTCTATCCTCGCTGATCTGGCAAAAGCCAAGAAAAAAGCTGATAGCCTGGTGAGTGAAACCCGCAAAAATCTTGATGGCATTAACGCCGAAGTGAATGCTGTTCTGAAGAGCGAAGAAGCAAAACTCGCAGCAAGCAATGCGGAATCCGATGCAGTGCGCGAGATCGCCACAGCACCAACCCCAGCCGCGCCAGTGGCCAATCCAGCAGTCATTGACGAAGAGTACCAAGAGCCAGCTGTTGTCAGCATGCCGCAACCTCCCGAGCCACCCAAACCTGCACCGAAACCTCCGGTCGAGGATTTTTACAACAATCCATCCGTCGGCCTGATACAGCTCAAAGGGGGTGTTTTCAGCGCAGCACCGACACCTGAAGCTGACGCCGATCAACCGAGGAAAGAATGAGCCAGCCCAGAGACCCCAAACTCGGTGGCCAGCTAACCCTTGTTGACCATCTCATCGAGTTGCGCGACCGGATCATGAAATCCCTCGTGGCAATCGTGGTGATTTTCCTCAGCCTGTTCTATTTCGCCAACGACATCTACACCTTCGTTGCCGACCCGTTGATCTCCGTGCTGCCAGAGAACATGGGGATGATCGCGATCGATCCCACGGCGCCCTTCCTGGCGCCATTCAAACTGACCTTCTTCGTCTCGCTGTGCCTGGCTGCGCCCTATATCCTGTTTCAGGTGTGGTCGTTCATCGCGCCGGGGCTGTACAAGAACGAGAAAGAACTGGCGATTCCATTATTCATCTCCAGCGTTGTGCTGTTCTATGCCGGCATCGCGTTCGCTTACTACATCATGTTCGGTCTGGTCTTCTCGTTCTTCGTATCAGTAGCACCGGAAGGCATCATGGTGACACCGGACATCACCAGCTTCCTGAGTTTTGCTCTCGCGATCTTTTTTGCGTTCGGTATCGCCTTTGAAATCCCCGTCGCGGTATTTCTGGTGATATGGATTGGGCTGGTGGAGCCTGAAGACCTGGTCGAGAAGCGCCCCTATGTGATTGTGTTCTGTTTCGTGGTCGGCATGCTGTTGACGCCACCCGACCCCTTCAGCCAGACCATGCTTGCCTTGCCCATGTGGGGATTGTTTGAGCTGGGCATATTCTGTGGACGCTTCATCAAGAAGAAGCAGGCGGCGCAGGAAGCGGCCGAAGCCAACAACGAAGCGCAGTAGTTTTGTGGGAACGTACCCGAGGGCATAAAAGCCTGCTCCCACAGACAATCACACCCGTAGCGAAAACGTCACCGGCCCATCGTTCTCCAGAGCCACTTTCATGTCTGCACCGAACACGCCTGTAGCCAAGCGAACGCCACTACCCGAGGCTTGTCGCACCAGATAGTCATACAGCGGCTCTGCCAGTGCGGGGGGCATCGCCGACGAAAATCCTGGCCGCAGCCCCTTGTCCGTCGTCGCCGCCAAAGTGAATTGCGACACCAGCAGCAATTCTCCTCCAATATCCTGCAACGACAAATTCATCTTGCCATCCGCATCACCAAAGACGCGATACGAGAGCAGACGGTGTAATAGCCGATCTGCTTTGGTTTCGTCGTCGTCCTTCTCGATACCCACCAGAACGACCAGCCCCTTGCCAATCTCGCCATGCACTTGGCCATCGATAGTCAATCGCCCCCAATTGACTCGCTGCAGCAGCCCGATCATGACGCGCGCTCAGGCCGGAACAACTTGGCCATTTCGTTGGTGGCCTTGATCAGCGCATCGGTGATGCCCGGTTCAGAGGCGGCGTGGCCGGCATCGCGAATGATGTGCAGCTCAGAATCCGGCCAGCGCTTGTGTAATGCTGTGGCGTTATCGAGGGGACAAACCACATCATAGCGGCCATGCACGATGATGCCGGGAATGCCGTGCAGTTTGTCGGCGTTGTTGAGTATCTGATCCTTCTCCAGGAACGTATTGTTGACGAAGTAGTGCGCCTCGATCCGCGCCAGCGCCATGGCGAAATGCGGGTCGGAAAAGCGATCCACAACATTCGGATTGACACGCAAGGTCGAGCAACAGCCTTCCCACAGCGACCAGGCTTTGGCTGCACCCATGCGCGCAATCTCGTCCGCACCCGTCAGACGGCGATGGTAAGCGGTGATCATGTCATGGCGCTCTGCCTCGGGAATGTGCTGGTAGTAGTCGTCCCAGAAGTCTGGAAAGAGACGACTGGCACCATCCTGATAGAACCATTGCAGATCGATGTCGCGGCATAAAAAAATGCCACGCAGGACCATCGCCATCACTCTCTCGGGGTGCGTCTGTGCGTAAACCAGGCTGAGCGTGGAGCCCCATGAGCCACCGAACAGCATCCACTTGTCGAGCTGAAGAAATTCACGAATGGCCTCCATGTCCTGCACAAGCGCCTGCGTGTTGTTGTCGGCAAGTTCAGCGTGCGGGGTGGAGCGACCAGCACCGCGCTGATCGAAAACGATGATGTGATAAAGATCAGGATCGAAGTAGCGACGACTGGAACCATCGGTGCCACCGCCAGGCCCGCCGTGGACAAAGACCACGGGAATACCCGCTGGATTGCCAGCTTCTTCGACATGCAGTTCGTGCAAATCGGAGACCTTGAGACGATGGGTGGCGTAGGGTTTCAGTTCGGGAAAAAGGAGAAGCATGCGAAGTCCTCAACGATTTGCGCCTTGTTGAATTGCGGGCGCTCTATGAGGTCAATCTTAGGACAGTTTTTTGATGCTGGCGAATTTGTATGAGCCTGCCCTGCAGGCGACCAGATCCAGTACTGGAAAAGTCGCCTGCAGGGCAGGCTCATACAGGGATGCCAAATCAGCCGCGCGGGCTGCGACCGGCGCGCTTGCGCTCGCTCTCGGTCAGCAACTTCTTACGCAGACGAATGTGGTTCGGGGTGATCTCGACCAGCTCGTCGTCTTCAATGAACTCCATCGCCTGTTCCAGCGTGTGTTTCACTGGCGTGGTCAGCACGATGTTCTCGTCGGTACCGGAGGCGCGCACGTTGGTCAGCTGCTTGCCTTTGGTCGGATTCACCACCAGGTCATTGTCGCGGCTGTGCAGTCCCACGATCATGCCCTCGTACACTTCCACGTTCGGGTCAACGAACAGACGGCCGCGCTCCTGCAGGAACCACAGACCGTAGCCTAGAGTCTTGCCCTTGACCATCGATACCAGCACGCCGTTCTTGCGCGAACCGATATTGCCCGCTTTGATCGGACCGTAATGGTCAAACACATGGTTCATCATGCCGCTGCCGGAGGTCATGCTCAGGAACATGGAGCGGAAGCCGATCAACCCGCGCGTCGGTACTACGTACTTCAGACGCACGCGGCCTTTGCCATCCAGCGTCATGTCCTGCAAGTCCGCTTTGCGCAGACCCAGCTCTTCCATGACTGAACCTTGATGTTGTTCGTCGCAGTCGATAACCAGCGCTTCGTGTGGCTCCTGCATCACGCCGTCGATTTCCTGCACGATTACTTCGGGACGGGAAACCGCCAGCTCGAAGCCTTCGCGACGCATGTTTTCGATCAGCACTGACAAGTGCAATTCGCCTCGGCCAGACACCTTGTATTTGTCCGGCGTCTCGCCCGGCTCTACGCGCAGTGCCACGTTGTAAATCAGTTCGCGTTCGAGACGATCACGCAGGTTGCGGGTCGTCACGAATTTGCCATCCTGACCGGCGAAGGGTGAATCGTTCACCTGGAAGGTCATGCTGATGGTGGGTTTGTCGACGGTCAACGGAGGCATTGCCACCACGTGTTCCGGGTCGCACAGTGTGTCGGAAATGTTCAGTTTGTCGATACCGGTGATACAGACGATCTCGCCAGCGCGAGCTTCGGTCACATCGATACGCTCCAGACCTAGGTGGCTCTTCACCTGCAGAATCTTGCCTTTGCGGGTGTTGCCTTCGCGGTCGATGATCACGACCTGCTGGTTCACTTTCGCAATACCACCGGTGACGCGGCCGATTCCGATAACACCGACGTAGCTGCTGTAATCCAGGGCACTGATCTGCATCTGGAATGGTGCATCAACGGCTACGGGGGGAGGAGGCACGCGATCGATCACAGTCTGGAACAGGGGCGTCATGTCGTCAGCCATCTGGTCCAGCTCGAGTCCTGCAAAGCCGTTCAAAGCGGAGGCGTAAACGACGGGGAAGTCGAGTTGCTCATCAGTCGCGCCGAGGCGGTCAAACAGGTCGAATACTTCGTTCAACACCCAGTCCGGGCGCGCGCCATCACGGTCAACCTTGTTGATCACCACGATAGGCTTGAGGCCCTGGTCGAACGCTTTCTGGGTCACGAAACGGGTCTGGGGCATCGGGCCGTCAACGGCATCGACCAGCAGCAACACGCTGTCCACCATCGACATCACACGTTCCACTTCACCACCGAAGTCGGCGTGTCCGGGAGTGTCCACGATGTTGATGTGGTAACCCTGCCACATGATGGCGGTGTTCTTGGCCAGAATCGTAATGCCGCGCTCGCGCTCCTGATCGTTCGAATCCATCACACGCTCGACGGCCTTGCCACGGTCTTCCAATGTGCCGGACTGTTGCAGAAGCTTGTCAACCAGCGTGGTTTTGCCATGGTCGACGTGGGCGATGATGGCGATATTGCGAATTTTCTCGATCACGAGTGGTATACCTGTATGGTGTTCTGTAGAAAAAGGGGCTGGAGTATACACCAGCACCTCTGCGCATGCCTACACATTACGTGGCGTACGGCGCGGCATGTGGCTAAAGTGACCACTCGCGGTGGGTTATTGTTCACCGAGGAAGCGATAGCCGACCCCTGGCTCGGTTTCCAGGTAGCGGGGGGCACCGGGATCATCCTCCAGTTTCGCGCGCAGACGGGCAATGAGTATCCGCAGGTAGTGAGCGTCCTCCACATGGCTCTTTCCCCAGACTTCGGTCAGCAACTGGCGCTGGGTCACAACACGGCCTCGATATGAAATAAGGAGGGTGAGCAAAGCAAACTCTTTTTTGGACAGACGTAGAGCTTTGCCCTCAAACGTGACCTTGCGTAACTCCATGTCCACCCGCAATGTCCCGTCATCGAAGGATTCCGGAATGACATCGGCATCCGACTGCTGTCGCAGCAGTGCTCTGATCCGGGCCAGTAGCTCCTGAATACCAAAGGGTTTGACGACATAATCGTTGGCACCGGAGTCCAACGCCTTTACCTTTTCAACTTCGCGATCACGCACCGAGAGAACGATCAAAGGCCCCACATAGAATTCGCGCAACCGCTGCAAAGTCTCCTGCCCATCCTGATCGGGCAACCCAAGATCGAGAATGATGAGTCGCGGGCTGCAGAGCACTGCCTGCGCCAAGCCCTCTTTCGCCGTCGCGGCTTCCACTACCTCGTAATGCTGCGCCGTCAGCCCGATGCGCAGAAATCGCCGGATCTGCGGTTCGTCATCAATGATCAGTATGGTGCTCACCGCTGCTTTCCTCCTGTTCCGTTCTCTTCCGGCACCGCCACAGGAATGCTCATCCGCACCAGACAGCCGCGCCCGCTTGCGCCTTCCAGCACCGATACCGACCCGCCATGGGCGCCAATCATCCCCCGGCAGATCGCCAGCCCAAGGCCGCTGCCAGCCACTCGACGATCTCCCTGTTCAGCGGTATGAAACATCCGAAACACTTTCTCACGCTCGGATTCCACGATGCCGGGCCCCTCGTCGCTGATCTCCAGCACGAGCAGCGTCCGCCCATCCACCTCCGTGGCGTGACCGCTTAACGACACGGTCGTGCCTGCAGGCGAAAATTTCAATGCGTTGTGCAGCACATTGAAAATGGCTTGTTCGATCAGTGCAGGATGAACTCGCAATAGCGGCAATCCCGCCGCCATCCGCACCACCAGATGATGAGCCTCCGCCAGCGGTCGGATGCGTTTGAGCGTGACATTGATGATCTCGTCGATGCTGACCCAACTGCGCTCCAACCGGAGTTCACCACGCCCGAGTCGCGTCATGTCGAGGAGATTCTGGGTGTAGTTGTTCAAGCGCTGCGCTTCGGACAGCACGGATTCCAGCAGCTCGCGCTGCTGCTCCTGAGTCAATGAATCGGCCATTTCCATCAGCGTACTGGTGGCGCCGATCATGGCGGTGAGCGGTGTGCGAAAGTCATGAGAAACCGAGGACAGCAGGGACGAGCGCAGCAGCTCCTGTTCCTTTTCCATGCGTTCCTGCGCCAGATCCGTCAACAAACGCGTGCGGGCCAGCGCCAGGCCAGCTTGACGCAGCAGAATGTCCACGGAAGGCAGACATGACTCCACGCTCCGTTCGTTCTGACCAGTGACAGTCAGAGGGATGAGCACGACCGCCAGCAGGCGGTCACCGTCAGCCAAAGTCTTGACCAACAGGACTGGATTGCGCAGCAGCACGGCCGCTGGCTGAAAGCGATCCGTCTGTGCAATCGCTGCCAGGATTGCACTGCGTGTCAACCCATCCGGCTGCGCAGCCTCCTCCCACCGCAGCTGATTCGCCTCGCCGACTCTGACCACCGTGCAAACAACTCTCACCAGTTCCGACAATGCCGATTGCAACGCATCCATGATGTCATCCGGGTGAATCGCCGCGCTCATGCGCTCCAGCAAATGCAGCTCGATACGCGCCGAAGCGTCACGAAATTCCAGGATGCGAATCTTGCTTTGCAGGCGCGCTGCCAGCGGTCCTACCAACAGCGCAATCAGAAGAAAAAACGCAGCGGTCAGGGCGTCTTCACGCTCATGAATCAGAAAGGTGCCGCGTGGCTCGGTGAAGAAAAAATTGAAGGCGAGGAAACCACTGAAGGCACTGAGCAAGGCTGGCAGGGTCGAGGTGTAGACAGCGGTCACGATTACGGCGGCCATATAGATCAGCGCCAGATTTTCCGCCTGCATGGCCCCCTGCAACAGCCAGCCGATGCCGGTCGCCGCCAGCGTCAACAACAATGCCACACAGCAGGCCCACAGAGGGTTCATCAACCGGACTTGCACCACCGTTACCGCCTCCAGAATGCAGGAGTGAACAACACAATTATCGTCAGAAACTCTAACCGGCCCAGAATCATCCCCGCGCACAGCACCCACTTCGCCAGACCCGGCAAGCTGGAAAAATTACCAGCAGGGCCGACAATTGGCCCCAGCCCGGGGCCGACATTCATCAGTGCAGTCGCCGAAGCTGTCAGGCTGGTGATCAGATCGAGGCCCATCAGCGCCAGCAACAACGTCATCACCGTCACGCTGATCGCCATCAGGAACAGGAAAGCCACTAGTGACGCCACAATCTCATCACTCACGGTACCACCGTTGTATTGCCGCTTCATCACCGCGTTGGGATGGATGGCACGGATGATCTGCTCACGAATCACAGTGAAGCACAGTTGCACGCGGAAAGTCTTGATGCCGCCACTGGTAGAGCCTGAGCAACCACCGAGAAATGTGGCAAAGAAGAAGATGGCAATCGCAAAACTCCCCCACTGGGTGTAATCCGTACTTGCAAAGCCCGTCGTCGTTACGACAGAAACAAGATTGAAAGCCGCGTGGGTAATTGCCCAGCTCAGCGTCTCACCCGGCATTGCAAGAGCAGGCAGGACCAGCAGCAACGACAGCGTGGTCAGAATTGCGAGCATCCCGCACCACTGAGCATCGCGCAGGATAGACACCTGCTTGTGCCGGAACAGCCTGATCATCAGCACGAAAGGCGTCGCGCCCAGAATCATGAACACGATGGCGACCCAGTGCAGCGCGAGAGAGTCGAACTGGGCAAAGGAGCTGTCGGAGGTCGAGTAACCGCCAGTGGACACCGTCGCCATGGCATGATTGATGGCGTTGAAAAAATCCATGCCGAAGCCCCAGAAAGCCAGTAGGCAGGCCAGGGTCAGCAGCAGATAAATCAGCACGATCAGCATGAGAATTTTCTGGGTGCGTGGCAGCGACTTGTCTGACCAGTCCGATGATTCCGTGCGGAACAGCTTCATGCCACCGACGCTGAGAAATGGCATCACCGCAATCGCCATTCCGATGATGCCCAGACCGCCGATCCAGTGCAGCAGCGAGCGCCACAACAGAATGTCAGGCGGAGTATTGTCCAGCCCCACAAAGACAGTGGCCCCGGTGGTAGTCAGCCCCGATACCGTCTCGAACACCGCATCTGTGTACGACACGCCATCATTCCAGAGCACAAACGGCAGCGCCCCCACCAGTGGAATTACGATCCAGGCACTGGCGGTGATGATGAACATTTGTCTGGATTGCAAATTGGCAGCGCGATGCCGGATGCCGGTGATACCGAGCACTATTCCCGCAGAACTGGCCACTGCAGCACTCATCAGAAAGGCGTAATGGTTGCCAGTGTCCGACACCAGACCCAGCGCGGCGGGAATTAGCAGAAAGACTGCCAGCAGGTTTAACACCACCCCCAGCACCAATAGACTCGGACCGATCAATTTCATGACGGCAGAGTAAGCTGCATGCATGTAAGTTCTCTATATCCGACCGACGGGTTTGCATAACAAATGCGTAACAATCCCCGCGAACCCTAGATGGGGCAACTGATCCAACGTCTCTGGCCAACGTATACAGGGTTGCCCTCTGCATATTGTTCATAATTTAGCGTTCATCACATAGCCTGTCGGCCAACGCCCTGTGTTTCTTCAAGAGGATATTGATAAGTGAAGCGAATCATTCTACCCGTCGCCATTCTGGCCGGTGCCGCACTGCTGTACATGCTGCTTGTGACCAATCCCAAGCGCCTGGAAGCCGTGGCTCCCGAGCAAGCGCTTGCCACTGTGCGGGTGACGCAGGTGCAGCCCGAAAGCATCACTATGCAGGTGACATCGCAGGGCAAAGTGCAGGCAAGTCGTCGCGCCAGCCTGTCCGCAGCCGCCGCAGGGCCGGTCGACTGGATATCACCTTCCCTGGTCGCTGGTGGTTATTTCGAGGCGGACGAGGTGGTGTTGCGGCTCGACAGCAGTGACTACCTGAACGCGCTGGAACGCAGCCAGACCAGCCTGTCGCAAGCGGAAACCGAGGCCAACCATGCCGCGAGTGAATTGGACCGCTACACCGAACTGGCCGCCCGCCGCCTAGTCAGCGAATCCCAGTTGCAGGAATTTCAGCGACAGACCGACATTGCCAACGGTCGGGTCCGCGATGCCAAAGCCGCACTGGCCCAGACCGAGTTGGATCTGCGCCGCAGCGAAATCCGCGCACCGTTCGCCAGTATCGTGGAAAGCACCAGCATCGAGCTGGGCCAGCAGGTGAACCGTGGTCAGGCACTGGCCATGCTGCTCAGTGCCGATGACGTGGAAGTGCGCGTGCCACTGGCACTGGCTCAACTCGGCCATCTCAATATTCCGCTTGGACACCGTGGCGAACTGCCTCCCGAACAATCTCCCGCTGTCATGCTGCGAGGCATGTTCGGCGGGCAAATGCATACCTGGACAGGTCGCCTTGTACGCACCGAAGCGGGCATTGATGCCACCAACAACGCTGTACAGGCCATTGTGCACGTCGCACAACCCGCCGAGTCGGCCATGCAACCCGGCGCCGAAAGCATGAATGCCATTCCCTTGCCCGTTGGACTATTCGTGGAAGCGACTATTGATGGCCGCTCTGTCGACAACATTTTCGCCCTCCCGAGAGATGTCATCCGCGCCAACAACCGCGTCTTGATCGTCGACCAGGATAACCGCCTGCGCTTCCGGGAAGTGGAAATTCTGCGTCTGGAAAACGAGCGCGTACTGATCAGCTCCGGCCTGCGCGCCGGTGAACGCATCTGCCTCTCTCCCATTCAGGCTGTCGTCGACGGCATGGCCGTGCAGGTCATCGAAGAATGAGAACGATCATCTATTGGTTTGCCGACAATCCCATTGCTGCCAATCTCCTGATGATGGTGTTCCTGGTGGGCGGGACGATGTCGCTGCTGAATATCCGTCAGGAAGAATTTCCCAGCATCGACACCGGCATGATTCAGATCAACGTAGCCTATCCAGGTGCAGCGCCGCAGGAAGTGGAACAGGCCGTGTGCCTGCCCTTGGAAGAAGCACTGGAAAACGTCGAAAATATCGACACGATGACCTCCACTGCCCGGGAAGGCGCCTGTGCCGCAACGCTGCAGATCGACCCCAGTGCCGACCTCAATCGCGTATTGAATGAAGTCAAAAGCAGCGTCGACGGCGTGATCGGTTTTCCTGCCGACATTGAGAAACCTATCGTCGCCGCGTTCTCGCCCAGCAGCACCGTGATGTCACTGGCACTGACGGCCGATACCGATCCAGGCAGTCTCAAGGAACTGGCTGAAGAGATTCGGCTGGAGCTGATCGATCTCGACCAGATATCCCGCGTCGACGTCAATTATGTGCGTCCCTACGAGATTTCCGTCGAAATCTCCGAATTCACGCTGCGCCAGTACAACTTGACCCTGAATCAGGTCGCCACGGCCATCAACAGTTCTGCCATGGACATGCCCGCAGGCACACTGCGCACTACTGGCGGCGACATTCTGCTGCGCAGCAAGGGGCGTATGTCCACCGGCGCGGAGTACGAGAACATTGTCGTGCGCTCCTACCCCGATGGCTCGCAGCTGCGTCTGGCTGATATCGCCACTGTAGAGGACGGCTTCGAAGAGGGTTACCTGGCAGCCAGAATCGATGGCAGGAATACCACTATCATCCAGGTCTACCGGATGGGGGAGGAAGACACGATCGAGTCTGCAGAAATCGTCAAAGATTATGTGACTGCCAAGGCGCCTTCGCTGCCGGAAGGGATCGAACTGTCAATCCTGACCGATGATGCACGCGGACTGCAGGAACGTATTTCCACTGTGTCAAGCAATGCCTATCAAGGTTTCCTGCTCGTCCTCATCATGTTGACGCTGTTCCTGCGCTTCAAGCTCGCCATCTGGGTTGCTGCCGGCATACCGATCTCTATTCTCGGCGCGCTCGCCATATTCCCGTCTTTCGATGTCACTCTCAGCTCACTCACCATCATGGCTTTTATTCTGGTGTTGGGGATTCTGGTGGACGATTCCATCGTCGTCGCGGAACGTGTGTTCGTTTACGAGCAAAAGGGAGTGCCGCAACGGGAAGCGGCAGCGGAGGGCACGCTGGATGTCTCTGTGCCGGTGATCTTCGGCGTGCTCACCACCATGGCCGCTTTCCTGCCACTGTTGCTGCTGGAAGGCCCCATGGGGTCATTCTTTACGGTCATCGGCGCGGTCGTCATTCTTTGCCTGCTGATGAGTCTCATCGAATCGCAATTGATTCTCCCCAGCCATCTTTCTCATCGTCGTACTACAGGGTATTGGCTGGAAGGCACACCGGTGGTGACACGCTGGCTGAAGCTACAGGAGCGCATCAGCCAGAGCCTCGACAATTTTGCAGGTAAAACCTACAACAAAGCACTACGTAAATGCCTGGACTATCGCTATGCGACCTGGGCAGCAGCGATCTCCGTTATCGTCATCACGGCAGGACTGATGGCCAGCGGCCGTATCGTGTTTCAGTTCTTCCCTGCAGTAGAAGGTGATCGCATCTATGCCAGCGTGCAGATGCCGGAAGGAGTGGCGGTCAGCATCACCGAAGAAGCGCTGCTGAGACTGGAAATGGCGGCTCAGGAATTGACCCGCGAACTCGATGAGGAACTGGCAGCGAAGATTGCCTCTGGTGATGCCCCGGCCGTACCCGGTCATGTGGTCGAAAGATCCTTGACCACATTGGGTGCGCGTATCAATCGTGGTGGCGGACCCGGCGGTGGACGCCCCTCTGCTGGTGGCAGCCACATTGCCGAAGTCGTGCTCATTCTGAATCCTTACGAACAGCGCGGCGAAATCAGCTCCAACGAAGTGCGTGATCGCTGGCGCGAAAAAGTAGGCTTTATTCCAGACGCGCTCGAAGTGGGTTTTGTATCCGACTCCTTCTCTGCCGGTTCCGCTCTGAGTTTCCGTCTGGAAGGTCGTGAAGAGGAAGGCCTGCAAGCCGCCACCGCCGAATTGCGTGAAGCCCTGGCGCGCTATCCAGGGGTGTTCGATATCAATGATTCGTTCCGGGCAGGCAAGCAGGAAGTGCAGATCGAAATCCTGCGTGAAGGCGAGCTGATGGGCTTTACTCTCGACAGCATTTCGCGCCAGGTACGTCAGGCGTTCTATGGTGCCGAATCGCAGCGCATTCTGCGCGGCTCGGAGCAGATCCGCGTGATGGTGCGCTATCCAGAGGACGAGCGGCGCTCGCTGGGCAATCTTGAAGATATGATGCTGCGCACGCCCGATGGCGGCGAGATTCCCTTGTCCAGTGTTGCAAAACTCTCTCTCGGCAATGGTTACTCCAGCATCAATCGTCAGGACGGCCGTCGCGTGATCACCGTAAGCGCTGACATCAATCGCACTGTCAGCACTCCAGAGCAAGTGATTCAGGAGATCAACGCGGAGTTTGCTGCCAAGTGGCAGAGTGAATACGGAGTAGGGATGGCGCTGGGCGGCGAAGCAGAACAAAGCGCCGAGTCCATGGGCTCATTGTTCTCCAGTTACCCACTGGCACTGTTCATTATCTTCACACTGCTGGCAATTCCGCTGAAGTCTTACACACAACCTTTGATCATCATGTGCGTGATTCCTTTCGGCGCTATTGGTGCCGTGATCGGGCATTTTATCCTCGGTCAGGAACTGGTGTTTTTCTCACTGATCGGGATTGTGGCACTGGGAGGCGTGGTGGTGAACTCCAGCCTGCTGATGGTCGATTATGTCAACAAAGAAAGGGATGCCGGACACGATCTGCATGAGGCGATTGCCAATGCGGGAACGGCACGCTTCCGTCCGATCTTCCTGACCTCGATGACCACGTTCATTGGTCTCGCACCCTTGATGGTTAACCCAACACCGGCAACCTTCTTCATCGTACCGATGGCGACATCACTGGGCTTCGGTGTGTTGTTCGCCACGGCCATCACGCTGTTCCTGGTGCCTTGCCTGTATGCGATTCTCGAAGACGTTGCCAACCGCAAAACCAGAGAGAAGCTCGCAGTTGTGGCAGCTGGCACCTACCACGTCGAAGGTTAGACCACTGGTTGTGGCGGTCGATAGACCGCCACTTGCTCATACCCCCCATCGCGCAGATGCGATGCATGCAAACGGCTCATGATGCCTCTGTCGCAGTACAGCAGGTATTGTGGGCCGCGCGGTAATTCCGAGAAGCGTGTCCGCAATGCATAAAAAGGAATTCTCTCAACACTGGCGCGCAGTTCAGTCGGCAGCACCAGCGGGGACGCTTCCTCTTCTTCTGGATGGCGAATGTCGATGATGACTACGCCGCCCTCAGGTGCGGCTACCTCCTCCACCTTCACAGCCTTGTTGCCGACGCCTTCAATGACGCGATCAATCATCTGAATTTCGATATTCTGGATTGCCGTTTCCAGAACCTCGAAATTGAACAGCGCTTCTTCCGCTTCGATACGGGGCAACCTGGCCCGTGTCGTCGGCCGTACAGAGATGACGCCGCAGTATTCCGGTACATGCTTGGAGAATTCCTCGGTGCCGATCTGCTTGGCAAGATCGATGATCTCCTGCTTGTCGCTGGCAATCAACGGACGCAACACCAACTTGTCGGTCACGCGGTCGATGATCGCCAGGTTGGCAAGAGTCTGGCTCGCGACCTGGGCCACACTCTCGCCAGTGACCAGTGCTTCCAGCTTGAGAAAGCCCGCCACCCTGTCCGCAGCGCGCAGCATCATACGCTTGAGCACCACGCCCATTTGCGTCTTGCCAATCTTGGTGACAATTTCCTCCACCACTCCTTCAAACGGCACAGTCACGAACTTCACACGGTGTGAGGCACCGTACTTGAGCCACAAATACAGGGCGACTTCCTTGACCGCCAGCTCATGCTCACGCCCCCCCAGATTGAAGAAACAATAGTGCGTGATGAGGCCGCGTCGGATGCAGAGGTAGCTCGACACCGCAGAATCGAAGCCTCCAGAGATCAGCGACAGCACACCATCCTGAGTACCAAGGGGGTAACCGCCCAAGCCCTTGACGGTGCGCTCCACCACAAACATCTCATCGTGATGAATCTCAATTTTGACCTCGACCTCGGGGTGGTTGAGATTGACGCCGCGCGCACCACAGCCCTGCATCAATCCCGCCCCGACAAAGCGCTCCACGTCCATGGAATTGTAGGGATGCACACCTTGGCGTTTGCAGCGAACAGCGAATGTTTTCCCTTGCAGCAACGGCCCATAGCAGGTCCGGGCCAGGGCCAGTATTCCCTCCAGATCCGGCAGCGGACACTTGCGCACCTGCATCACCGAGGCAATGCCTGGTGTATGCGCGAGCATGGTCATGATGCGCTCAAGGACGACCGGGTCGGAGAGTTCCGTCCGAATTTCCAGATTGTCCCACTCCCCGATGACACTGACGCCTTCATCAATCGCTGCGAGCTGGGTGCGCAGACTACGCCGGAGTACGCGGATCATGCGTCGACGGACCTGACGGGTCTTGATGGTTATCTCTGGAAAAAAGCGTACGACAAACAGCATGAAAGCAACTCACTGGAGGAAAAAACGCAAGGAAACGCGAAAGGCACTATTTTGGATCACAAACTATTTTAAAGCCCTATTATGGTGCATAACGGATGCCGGATATGAAGAGCGTTGAGCCAGAGACCTTGAAAATACTCGCTTTGCAGGACATTCCCTACTGGCATATATTTTGCTCCACCCCTGCACACCAGGCTCGCTGGCGCGCTATTATAGTCCCGATGGATGAGCTTGTTGAGCGCAGCCTACTGCACTTATTCAGCGTCTCGCGCTATAGTGAGGCTTTACAGAGGAATCCCGAACTTGTCGGCGGTTCCAGCCACTAACCCGTGACACCATGTTGCCACGATCTCGATCACTCGGAGGATCAGGAATGTCTGCAAAGACTTTGAAATTAATAAAAGATAACGATGTAAAGTGGGTTGACCTCCGTTTTACGGACACCAAAGGCAAAGAACAGCACGTGACTTTCCCGTCAGCCGTGGTTGACGAGACCTTCATGGAAGGCGTCATGTTTGACGGTTCTTCTGTTGCGGGCTGGAAAGGCATCAACGAGTCCGACATGATCCTGCGTCCAGATGACAGCACAGCGGTGCTTGATCCGTTCGCTGACGAGCCACAGATCAATATCACCTGCGACATCATCGAACCGAAGACCATGCAAGGCTACAACCGTGACCCGCGCTCAGTTGCGCGTCGTGCGGAAGAATTCCTGAAGTCTACTGGCATCGGCGACAAAGCCTTCTTCGGCCCTGAGCCAGAGTTCTTCGTGTTCGACCAAGTGAAGTGGAAAACGGAAATGAATCGCTCCTTCTTCGAGATCATCTCCGACGAAGCAGCCTGGTCAAGCGACGCAGCCATCGAAGGCGGCAACAAAGGCCACCGTCCAAAAGTGAAAGGGGGTTATTTCCCTGTTCCTCCAATCGATTCCTTCCATGATCTGCGTGGCGCGATGTGCGACACCATGACTGAAATGGGTCTGGTCATCGAGCTGCACCACCACGAAGTGGGCAACGCCGGCCAGCTGGAAATCGGTGCCAAATTCAACACGCTCGTGAAGAAAGCCGACGAAGTACAGATCCTGAAGTACTGCATCCACAACACTGCGGATGCCTACGGCAAGACTGCGACCTTCATGCCGAAGCCTCTGGTAGGCGACAACGGCAGCGGCATGCACGTACACATGTCCATTTCCAAAGAAGGCAAGAACGTGTTTGCGGGCGACCAGTACGCTGGCCTGTCCATGGAAGCGCTGTACTACATCGGCGGTATCATCAAGCACGCCAAGGCACTGAACGCTTTCGGTAACGCCTCTACCAACTCTTACAAGCGTCTGGTAAAAGGCTTCGAAGCGCCGACTCTGCTGGCTTACTCTTCACGCAACCGCTCTGCAGCGATCCGTATTCCTTACATCATGGGCGGCAATCCACGCGCCGTGCGTATCGAAGTGCGTTTCGGTGACCCAACAGCGAACCCTTACCTGTTCTTCGCTGCGATGCTGATGGCTGGTATCGACGGTATCAAGAACAAGATCCACCCCGGCGACCCAGCCACCAAGGACCTCTACGACCTGGAGCCAGAAGAAGAAGCGTTGATTCCACGCGTCTGCTACTCACTGGACGAAGCACTGGAGAACCTGGACAAGGACCGCGACTTCCTCAAGCAAGGCGGCGTGTTCTGCGACGACCTGATCGATGCTTACATCGAACTGAAGTCACTGGACTGCACACGTTTGAACATGTCTACTCACCCTGTTGAGTTCGATATGTACTACAGCGTGTAAGACCTGCTTGAAGGTTCGTTAGACTAAAAGCCCGGCCTAGTCCGGGCTTTTTTTCGTCTGCCAATTACGGGTCGCCTGCAGGGCAGGCTCTTACAGAAGGCACTTTGTAGGAGCCTGCCCTGCAGGCGACCCACACAAACAGCACTTTGTAAGAGCCTGCCCTGCAGACGACCGCCCTCATTCCTCTGCTCAGCCCCAATTTGGAACCACCATTAATTGTATGCTGCACTAAATCGGTGCATAGTGAATTGGAATTGTGTCTCCTCTCGGGGAAAGCCCGTATCCTGCGCGGCTCGTACAATTGGTTTGCTTATTGCATATCATGCTGAAAGCCAGCAATTAGGCAGCCTGGCTGCCCCGAAAGTGAGCAGTTCCTTTGACTATCGACAACCTGCACAAACGATTATTGGACAATCTGAGCACCGGGGTGATCGTTTTCGATCACGAACTGCGGCTGGGCTATATCAACCTCGCCGCAGAAAGCATTCTCGCCATCAGCGGCCGTCAGTTTCACAATGCCTACATAGGGGACATTTTCCTGAGCTTTACGCAGGACCTCGGCGAAATCAGAAACGCCCAAGCCAACCACCGCAGCTTCACCAAACGCAAAGCCCAGTTGCTCGTGTTGAACGGCGGCACTATCAACGTCGATTACAGCATCACCCCACTCTTGGAGATGGGGGATGCCAGCGTGTTGATGGAAGTCCAGGCGATCAATTATGCGGAGCGCATCAGCAAGGAAGAAGCGCTGATCTCCACGCACGAGACCACCAGAGAGCTGGTGCGCGGGCTGGCACACGAGATCAAGAACCCACTCGGCGGCATTCGTGGCGCCGCACAGTTGCTGGCCAAGGAACTCCCTGACAGCGACCTGACCGATTACACCAATGTCATCATCGAAGAAGCCGACCGCCTGCACAAACTGGTTGACCGTCTCGTCGGCTCGCGCAAACTGCCTGAGCTCAAAGCCATCAACATTCACGAAGTGCTGGAGCGCGTTCGCAACCTGATTGAAGCAGAAGTTGTCGACAAGGATATTCAGGTTGTTCGCAACTACGACCCCAGCATCCCCGACGTGATGGCCGACTCCGAACAACTGATTCAAGCGGTGCTCAATATCGTCCGCAACGCCATGCAAGCGCTGGAAACACCCAATGTGCGTCACAGCACGGGTACCATCGAACTCACCACCCGCGTCCTGCGCAATGTCACCATCGGCCCGACCTTTCACCGACTGGTCGCCAGAGTGGAAGTCATCGACAACGGCCCGGGCATTCCCGACGACCTGATCGGCAGTATTTTCTACCCGATGATCAGCGGTCGTGCGGAAGGAACAGGATTAGGGCTATCGATAGCACACTCCATTATCACCCAGCACAAGGGCATGATTGAGTGCAGCAGCAAACCCGGCAAGACACGCTTCGCCATCTATATCCCGGTAGCCCCGGGCAGACGCATCAACACTAGAAAGGACACGCGATCATGAGCAAGCACAATTCAGTATGGGTACTGGATGATGACAAATCCATTCGGTGGGTACTCGAAAAGTCCCTGACGAAAACCGGACTGAACACGCTGTGTTTCGACAACGGTGAAGATCTACTGCATCGCCTGGAAAGAGAGCGTCCAGACGCCATCATCAGCGACATCCGTATGCCTGGCATCAACGGGCTGGATCTGTTGTCAACAGTCCACGATCAATATCCCTTGCTGCCAGTCATCATCATGACTGCACATTCGGACCTCGACAGCGCTGTTTCGTCCTACAGCCGTGGTGCTTTTGAATATCTTCCGAAACCCTTCGATATCGACGAAGCAGTGGCCATGACAGTGCGAGCACTGGAGCACTCGCGCGAGAAGAGCGTGGAAATTCCAGCCCCTGTGCTGGAGAGCCGCAAAGACATCATCGGTGAAGCGCCTGCGATGCAGGAAGTTTTCCGCGCCATCGGCAGGCTCTCACAATCCAACATCACGGTGCTGATCAATGGCGAATCCGGTACGGGTAAAGAGCTGGTCGCTCATGCGTTGCACCGTCACAGCCCGCGTCGCAACAATCAGTTTATCGCGCTCAACGTGGCAGCAATTCCCAAAGACTTGATCGAATCCGAACTGTTCGGTCATGAAAAAGGCGCTTTCACGGGCGCTACTGCACAGCGCACCGGGCGCTTCGAACAGGCCAATGGTGGCACGCTCTTTCTCGACGAGATTGGTGATATGCCGGCCGAGACACAGACGCGCCTGTTACGGGTTCTGTCAGACGGCGAATTCTATCGGGTCGGTGGTCACACGCCGATCAAAGTGGATGTGCGCATCATCGCCGCCACGCACCAGAATCTCGAACTGCTGGTATCCAAGCATCTGTTCCGGGAAGACCTCTTCCACCGTCTGAACGTGATTCGCATCCACATCCCCCGTCTGCGTGACCGACGCGAAGACATTCCACGTCTGGCTCAACACTTCCTCGCCAAGGCCGCTGAAGAGCTGGAAGCAGAACCGAAAGTGCTGCGCTCCGAAACGGAAAAATATCTAACAGGTCTCAGCTGGCCAGGGAACGTGCGTCAGCTCGAAAACTTCTGCCGCTGGATTACCGTCATGGCCTCCAGCCGTGAGGTGCATATCGATGACCTTCCGCCAGAGCTGCTGGAGCCGCAGGCACAGAGCAGCAGCTCTGGCAGCTGGTCACAGTTGCTCTACAACTGGGCGGATCAGGAATTGAACATGGGGCACAAAGAGATTCTCAATCAGGCCACGCCGATTTTTGAACGCACGATGATTGAAGTAGCGCTCAAACATACTGCTGGTCGCCGTCGCGATGCGGCACTGTTGCTGGGCTGGGGGCGCAACACGCTGACCCGCAAGATCAAGGAACTGAAGATCGACGGCGATGGGGATGACGAAGGGGATGACGACGCCTGAGTGTGGAGGGACGCGAGTCGCCTGCAGGGCAGGCTCCTACAGACTGTAGGAGCCTGCCCTGCAGGCGACAAATTTCCAGCGTGCCATCACGGCGTCGCAGTGTTGTAGATTTCCTGCCAGTTGATGATGCGGTCGTGCATTCGGTACTGACCAAACTCAATTTGCCCTTGCGGATTTTCGTTGTAGTCATCGTCCGCATCATCCCACTCGAAACGCAGGTACTCCATGTTGAGGCCCGTCGCGGCACTCAGGTCCAGCTCTAGATTCACCGTCCCCGTATTGCCTTCGCCAGGCGCAGAAGTCTCCAACGGATCATCGTTCACACTGACCCCTTGAGTCTGTCCCGCATACACAGTCGTGGTGCCAGCAGTAATCGTGGTATCGCCATTCTGCAACGGTGCCGTGTAGGTGTTGAAACTCAGCTCATCGGAATCGATCAACGAGCAATTGTCGAGCGAGTTGCGCACGAACTCCGAACCGTTGAAATACTCCACTTCAAACGTCAGCGCCAGGTCTTCGGTCTCCGGGCCATAAGCGTTGTTGACGATCATGCGGCCATAGCGGAACGCATGCGCCGCACCCAGGCGATAGCGGGTATAGCCGGTCGCTTCGTTGCTGCCGTTGTCGAGATTCATATTGAGCACGCCCGTCGCTGTCAGCAGATAACGCTCCGGATCGATGGTCACGCCATCGCCATCAGTTGGCAGCAGACCGATCTCGACACCCGCGTAAGGCCCATCCGGGGCCGCTGCCCGCGCAAAGTTCATCCGGCCACTCAACGCCAGCACGCCTGACACCCAGTCATTGCCATAAGTGGCAGGCACCCCGCCACTGACTGCGTTCTCCAGCCGCGCGCTCAGGTTGATATCCGCAAGACCGGTTCGATCCTGATACGCCACCATGCCCAGCTCTCCATAGGTATCCAGCAACGCGTACACCCCGTGGTAATTCTGCGTCGTGACGCCTGCTATATTCCTGGCGGTCAGTGTCAGTCCTACCTCAAATTCTTCATCCATGTAGGTGAAGGTCGATGCAGGCGAGCACGCTGCATCCGCGCGCGGGGTTAGGTACGGCGCGGATATCGCAAAGGAATTCGGATAGAAGCGTCCGACGTTCAGCACCCTGCCCTCGACCGTACTGGTGCCCTTGTAAGTCGTCACCACATCATTGTCATCCACGATATCCGCCCGCAGATCGACAATCCCCACTTCGTCGTAGGTCATGGAATGCGTTCGCACACCTGCCGTGAAGCCATCAAAATCCGGTGTGCCAAGAACACCGGGCACGCCGTAGGCCGGATACGCCACGTCCACTTTGTTCTCGATGACACTCACACGCACACTGTAATCGCCAGCCGTCGTGTCCTGATCGAAGTTGGGCGTCGCCCCATTGTCAGTCAGGTTCGCGCCAGCGTCGGGCACGCCATCGTTGTTGGCGTCGTCGCCGGATTGCCAGCGCACGGCCGTGACCGTCGTATCGAAAGCCTGACCTGCAATCCTGAACGCCGAGCCAGTCTGATCCACCGCATCGGAAAGACCACCACTGTTCTGCCGGTCGTCGCTGAAATCGATATCGAAAGCGAAGGGGCGCACGATGAACATGCTGCTGGTGCCACTCAGGTAATCGCCGGAAAGATAGGTCTCATCCGGGTCATTGTTGAACGGGATGTCATAGCGTGCATGCAACTCCATCTGCCCGACATCCGAATAATTCAATACGATAGTGCCAGCTTCCGTGGTGCTTGCCTGTGTGGTGATGGGGATGGATATCTCCGTGTAACCCGAGGCCCCTGCTCCTGCATTGTCGTTGACCAAGGACACGTTCTGTCCGTTGATCTGGAAATTCTGGGCAGCAGCACAACTGCCCGGGTCCTTGCACTCCGCAGCAAAGCCGATAGTCAGCGTCTCGCCTGCCGCAAAAATCGGTTCGCACTGCGTCGGATCGACGTTGGATGTGCGCACCGCCTGAATCGTCAGCACATTGCTGCTGGGCGCCACATTGGAATTCTTGCCGGCGATCTGCGTCAGGATCGAGGTATTGCTCAAGGTCTCGTTATAGAAACGTAACCCGGCGGCGGCAACCGTCAAATCCTCATCGTGGGACACGGATTCGGTCTCGCCACTGGTCTGCCCTGTCACGTTGATGTTCACCACACCTGCCACCGTATGGTTGAAGCGCAAGGTCACCTGCGTCTCGCCAGTCGGGTATTCGTAAGTCGCAATGCCGTTGTCGGCGCCCCCTGTCAGGGTGGCCGCGCCGCTCAGTGCGCCGGTGCCAGCAACGACGACCGCCCAAGTGCCTTTTCCGGTACTGGTGCTCAGCTGAATGGTTTCATTTGGCTCGACCAGCCCTTCGCCAACATCGTGCCCGCCGATGGTAATGTCGGTCGCCAGACAGGCAATGCCCGCGCCACTGTGGCTGATCGCGTAATGGTCCAGCTCGACCACACCGGTGTAGCCACACTCATCTGTCGCCGTGCTGACTTCGACATTGTCAATGTACATGTAGTTGGAGACCGCATAGCCACTGCTGATGCGGAAACGGATCTGGGCCGTCGCCGTCGGGGGATTGGTGTCATACAACAGATCGGTCAGATTGATCGTCCTGTTACCCGAACCGGTGCCCGAGAAACCGTTGAGAGTATTCACTGTGACCCAGCTTGCCGAATCACTTTCTCTGGCTTCCACCAGCATGGTGTCCGCACCGGCCAAGCCGGTGTACCGGAAATTGAACGTGAGCATGATGTCTTCGGAGTCTGGAATCGCATCGAAATCGACCCCTCGCGCCAGTGCACTGCCCGCCACGGTAAACCGGGCTTCTCCTGCGAGAACTCGCACGTTCCCCGCGCTGACACCCAGGCCACCGGCATCTGTCTCCGCCCAGGCATTCGCCCAGTACAGGCTGCCCTGGTTGTTGTTGAAAGCCACGTTGGTGAACTCATCCCGGTAGGTGATGTCAGTGAGCACCGCGTCGAAACTGAGAGACGGGTCATGCGCGACGGATTCACTGGCAACGCGATTGCTGACATTGACTCCCACGCCGACAGCCTCCGTGTGCGTCAGCGTCAGCACCACGTCGCCTGCGTCACCCGGTACAAAAGTGTAAGTGGCCGCACCGTCGTTCAAAGTGCCATTGCTGAGCGAACCGACACCACTGGACATCGCCCAGTTCCCCAGCCCTGTGCTGGTAGTGATCTGGATCGACCCGAAGTAATCGGAATCGAGCGTGTGCGTCAGGCCTTCGTGTTTGCTGATCCGTATCTGCGTCGGGGTACAGGCATCACCGGCCACCACCTCGGTAATGCTAAAGTGCCCCATGTAACCGTCTTCGATGACATGCAAGGCGTCGATGGTGCGCGTGCCGTCGGCCGGTTCAAAAATACCCAGTTCCACGTCACCCAGGAACAGGTTCTCGGTTGTCTCGCCTGGGATATCGATCTGCGTCACATCGTCACGGGTAAAGTAAGTCCCCGTCTCCGGGTCCCAGCCCACTGTTGCAGCCGCCGTGATGGTGTCGTCGTCACTGTCATTCGCCGTCAGCACCAGGGTGTTGATGTTGGCGTTGGCATCGGACGGGTCTACACGCAGATAGAAGCCATTGATGGTGACATCGGTGACGTCGTCGAAATAATCGGCCCCCTCGAAGAACAGGCTCGCCACCCCGGTGTCCAGGTTGTACTGAATCAGGTCCGCACTGGTAAACGCCACACCCCCAAGTGTGCTGCCACCGCTGGCAGGCGTCGCAGCGATGATGATCGAGCAGTTGTAAGGCGTGGGGTTGAGTTCACATTCACCGACCACGTAGGCCGCCGTGATGTTCACCTCGGCAGGGTTCCCGGCACCGGCAAAGACTGCCGATCCGTCGAACAGCATGCGGGCAGTCTGCAGGATCGGGTCATACACCACGAGATCGCCAGGTTCGAAAGCAAGGTTGTTACTGCCCACCGTGCTGCCAGCATCTGCCGCTGAAATCACGATATGGCCGTTCTTCATCAGGTGCACAGCGTCGGCATCGTTGACGTTGTAGCCCAGCGCACTGTTGTCGAAGTACATCGTGGCCGTGTCAGACACCGGGTCATAGATGATGTAGTCGTCGTCTTCGAAGTTAGTCAAACCGCCAAGGGTCGTGACTCCTCCCAGCGAACTGACTGACATCAGGAAGCGTTCCTGCGACGCTACCGGTGCTGCGGTAATCTGCGTGATGTCGGTGTCAGAGTTATTCCCTGCCACCGTATCGAAGTTGAAAGCACCCACCGCGACAGTCGCGGTGTTGGTCACGGTGTAGCCGCCCGATCCAGTCACAGTCACCGGCACCGTGATGTCGGTGCTGGCACCCACACCGAGACTGCCCGCATAGGTACAGGTCAGGTTGCCTGGCGGCGCTGAACAGCTCCAACCCGTGCCAGTCGCCTGCGTATCGAAATCCACACCAGTCGGATCGGTATCGGTGACGGTGATCGTGGCCGTGGTTGCGTCGGGGCCGTTGTTGGTGACCCGCAAGGTATAGCTGCCCGGCTCACCCTCTTCGAGAATGCCATTCACGAACTTGTTCATGCTCAGGTTGGTCTCTACACCCCTGACCACCGTGGTAATACTGTCGACGTTGTTGTTGTTGACCTGCTTGTCGTCCAGGTCGTTGATATCGATGTTGCCGCCTTCCAGATCGTTGTAGTTGTCGAACTGAGGCGAGCGGTCGCAGAGCGTCGAATCGGGGATCACGCCATCGGCTGCAGCAGGGCAATCGCCATCGGAGTGGAGCACACGCACACTGTTCTTGGCGTTGTTGTTGAGCAGCGGGAAGAATCCACTTCCTCCGATCTGCACGTCCACATCAATCAAGGGCAGGCTCTCGTCTGCTGCCAGTTGATAATCGATGGCGCCGTCAGTCCAGGTCGTGGCGATGTCGTAGGTACAAGTGAACGCGCCCGGGTTGAGCGTCACGTTGCAGGTCCAGCCTGTGCCACTGACATCACTGGCGTTCGCGAAAGTCATGCCCGCAGGCAGGATATCGGCGACCTTGATCTCACCATCCGCATAGCCACCGCTCACGGTACCGTTGCCATTATTGGTGACTTCAATCTGATAGGTGCCGGTGTTGTTGACCTTGAAGGTGCCGACTTGCGTCTTGTACACCTCGATGTCCGCCAACGGGAAATTGGTGATGCTGATGACTTCCGATATCAGCATCACGAGATCGCCTTCCGCGCTGTAGCGCGTGGTGATCTGCTCCGCCTCCGAACCCAATACACCGAAGGGGTAAAGGATGTCACTCACGCCCGACCCCTGGATATAGTGAGTATCGACGTCCAATCCCCATGAGTTACCAATTCGTGCTCCACCACCGCTCGCGTTCGGTCCCGGGGAATCGATCTCATAGCCATCGCCATTGAGGCCGCCAGTGCTGTCGAATTCGTAGTACCCGGTGCCAGCGTCAAAGGTATACACCGGCCGAGTGATGGTGGAGTTGAACTCCTGACCGAGCGGGTTGAGCGAGGACGTGATCGCTTCAAAGGTGCTGGAATCCGGCGCATCCTGAATCCCCAGGCCTTCGTTCTCATCCACGGCGTTGAGCGTCTCATCGCCTTCCAGCGTGATGTGAGTCACCTGGCCATTGGGCAAGTTGTTGAACGCATCATGCGCGGCCATGCGGAAGTTGCGCGGCACCAGCGTGAAAGAAGAGTTCTGGAAGGGCTGGAAACCGTGGAAGAGGTTCAGCACTCGAAGACGTTCATCTTCATGCTCGTACACCACAATCATCGCCCAGCCACCAGCGCAGGCCTGGGTGTCGCTCCACGGTGGCCCATCTTGTATTTCGAAGTCCTTCAGGGTGTAACTGCCGGAACCAGTGACGAGTCCTGTCACATCACGATAAGCCGCGAAGTAGTCCTTGTCGTTGGCATTGCCGACGTCGTCGATAAGGAATATCTCGTCCGCCAGGATGGTTTGCTCGGAAGCAGTGATACCGAAACTGACCTCATCGTCTACCTGGTCCAGCGCATCGTCGCCTGAACCGGCCCAGTACAGATAAGCGGCCTCCACCGTCGACCCGACTGGCAAGGTGAGTGTGGCAGCGCTGCCAGTGGCAGTGGCCACGAAATTACACGCCAGCGGTGTAGGAGCGTCCTCGTTGTAGGTGGTTCGCATCGTGTTCCCCACCGCACGATAACTCAAGCTGCCCGCGAAGGTTTGGAACAAGGTCACCGGCTCATACGCACTGGCCAACGGTGATCCCGCAATCAGCGGCTCGAAGGACGCGACAACCTGCGAGTACACCGGACTGTTGACGCTCAGGGTCTCGGTCATCGTCACAATGCCAGCGGTCGGATGACGACCTGCAGATCCAGCGAAGCGTGACCCGCTGTTGGCGGTGGGGTTGGCAACCGGAGACGGGCTCTGTCCCCAGTGTCTGACCATGAACGAGGTCGGCACGGGGCTGCTGTAACTGCGTCCGTTGTTGAAGGTGGTGCCATCCATGTTGGTGGCCATGACCACCAGCGCATTGTTGGCGGTGGTGGTGATCGTCGTGGAAGCCGCGTTGCTGGCGGTGCCCACCGTGCCGTTCAACGGACCGGAAGTGGCCGGCGTGTCAGCGACCGGGAATTCCTGTTTTACTTCGTCGACGGCGATCAGACACATGCCTGAACCCGCCGCACCACCGGTATAACTGCCGGTATAAGAACCCGCCGCCGTAGGCAAACTGGCTTCCAGAATACCCCACAGTTCCACGACACTCCCTTCTCCCGAAGTCGTGGTCTCGCGGCGAATCAGTGTCATCGGGTCGCCATCGAAGGTGGCTGCCGAGACAGCGGGGCCAGCACCCGTGGCTGCCGCAATCGACATCAGCACCATGCGGCCGCGTTGAGTCACCACATTACTTTGAGCAGGAATGGTCAGGCTGGTACTGGCGCCGAACCCGCACGCCGCGCTGCCCACCACATCGGGCAAACAGGAACTGACATACAGCAGGGGGTCGAAATCACCATCCACCAGGATGTCGCCATCAATCGCATCCAGACTGACCGACTCGCCATGCGGGTCCGCGAAATCGAGAATCACCACGCCATTGTCACTGTCAGCGAACTCATAGGTCGCAACACCGTTATCATCACCCGCCGTATCATCGAGCGTGCCGTCGCCGTCATTGAGCAGCCAGTTCCCGTGGTTGCTGTTGCTGCCCAGCGTCATGGTGCCGGTATAGGCCGTCGCCACACCGCCAAGGCTGTTGCGTACGGTGATGATCACGGGTTCCACTTCGCAGGCGGTGACCGCCTCACTGTGGCTAATCTCGAAAGTGCAGACTGCCACGGTGATATTCAGGTCGTAGGCATTGGCGAAGTTACGCGGGTCGAGCGTGGTGCCGTCCGAGACGTTGATATTGACAGTGCCAGAATCCGAGGCGTGCAGGAAATTCAGTGTCACCACCCCCGCGTCGGCCAGGTCGAACTGATAGGTCGCATTGCCATCC
The DNA here is from genome assembly GCA_040384465.1 of Pseudomonadota bacterium. GTDB lineage: Bacteria > Pseudomonadota > Gammaproteobacteria > Pseudomonadales > Pseudohongiellaceae > UBA5078. The sequence goes on from JAZKJF010000003.1 coordinate 483,574, forward strand.
TCTGCCACCCCATCGATCAGTGTTCCGTTTTCGCTGCCACTCTCACTCCAGGTTCCGTACCCCGTCGTCGTGCTCAGGTTGACGGTGCCGGTGTAGTTGGTGATCGTCACGCCGAGGTTGTTCACCAGGGTGAGTGTGACAGCAGTCATTGAGCAAACGTCGGTCGTGCCGCCGTGGGTGACGCGGAAGGTACAAGTCGTAATGACAAGATCCGGGTCGTAAGGATTGGCCGGTGCTGTCACTCCTGCCGCGACAGCGCTGAAGTTCGCAGTGCCTGCTGCTGCCTGGTAATTGAGAATGATATCGCCCGCATCGGCCGCAACGAAGGTGTAGGTGGCCGCGCTATCACCGGCTGCACCATTGTCCAAAGTACCGTTGGCATTGGCGGGGACGTTGGTAGCGGTCCAGTTGCCACCGGTGACACCGGTGGCACTCAGGCTGATGTTGCCTACAAACGCAACTAGATTACCACTGCCATCTACCACACTGATCGTAATCTGCTCCACCGCGCACACACTGGCAGCAGTGTCATGACTGATGCGGAACGCACAGGAAGCAATGACAAGATTCGCGTCGTAAGGGTTAACCGGAGCTGTCACCCCGGTGGCGGTGACATTGAAGTTGGCTGTGCCGGCATTGCCTCGGAAATTGAGAATAATTGTGCCTGCATCACCTGTGACAAAGGCATACGTTGCCGCTCCGTCGCCTGCAGTGCCGTTATCCAACGTACCGTTAGCATCGCTCGGCACTGTTGTGTTGGTCCAGTTGCCACCCGTCACCCCGGATGTAGTCAGCGTAGCATTACCGACATAACCGGTAACGACATTGCCAGCGGAATCGTAGACCCCGAAGGTAATCTGATCTGGTGCGCACGACCCGGCGCTGGCGTCGTGTGAAATGCGAAACTCGCAGGCCAGCACATCCAGATCGATGGCGTAATTGTCGGTGTCAATGGAACCCGAATTGGCATCGAAGACATAGGTGCCGGTGGTTGCCGAGGTAAAGTCAAGAATCACCACTCCGTCGTCTGCATCAACGAACGTGTACTGTGCCGTACCATCATTGGCTGTCAGGTTGGCGAAAGTCCCCCCGCCGGTATCAAGACTGTAATCACCAAGGTTCAGACCGTTACTGATGGTCACTGTGCCCGTAAAATCCAGCACCGCTGTGTCGGTCTGGTCAAACACACTGATGGTGACGGGAGTGGTAGCAGCGCAGACGCCAACAGTCAGCGCGTGGCTAATCTCGAAGTGATACTCCAACACTGTGAAGTTGTTGGTTTCTACCAGATCGCTGGAACCTGTGGCGGTAAAACGGAGTCTATGCGTGCCTGTAGCACCCGTGATGTTGAGATTGTCGAATATCGCTTGTCCGTTGACATCGGTAGCTTCGGTCACCGTTCCGCCCAACGTGCCCGTCCCGAAGGAGATGGCGGCTGTCACATTGACACCCACCACCGGTGATCCATTGGCATTGAGAATCTCAACGACGATATTTTGAGAGAATGCCGCGCCCGACTGCACCGTGAAAGGAGACAACAGCTGATCGGTGATCTCCATGGTCCCTGGTCGATAACGCAGCACCACCAACCCCGAGCCACCATTGGAGCCGGTCAGAGCATCTGTTGTGCCGCCTACACCGCCACCACCGCCGCCAGTATTGGCCGTGGCTGCCGAGCCGACTCCCGTAATACCACCGGCACCGCCACCTCCAGCGCCTGCAATACCACCGGCACCGGTCGTGCGCTTGCCACCACCGCCGCCTCCGGCTACCGCACCGCTAACTCCGAATCCCGTACCAAAGAGTTGACTGTAGTCATAACCGTTGCCGCCGGCACCACCCGTGGTAGTCGAGCCCCCCCCGCCGACTGCAGCCGCACCACCGCCACCCCCGCCTCTGTCGTCACCGTTGCCACCATCGACACCTCCACCGCCCGCGCTTCCCTGACTGCCAGTGCCGCCTGTCGTGTTACTGCTACCACCTCCGCCACCGCCCCCGGAACCCCCTGCGGCGCCATTGGTGGCTGGATTGTCTCCCCGCGCGCCGCCACCGCCACCGTTGGCAACCAATGCGTCAAAAGAAGACTGAGTGCCATTGCCCCCGCTGGCAGTAGTTCCAGTACCCCCAGGTCCTATATCTACCGTATAGCTGCTGGCTGCGGTCACCGCCTGACTCTGATTGCGCTGCAGACCACCGGCACCGCCACCGCCACCGCCATGGCGGTCACCACCACCTGCACCACCACCGCCGACCACCACGACATCCACTGTGGAAATACCAGCGGGAGATGTAAAAGACGTGTCCGTTGTAAAACTATGAACGCGGTAGTCGGAAGCCACCGTTGGCGTTGTATAGCGAATGACCACTACACCCGAACCACCGGCTGCACCCGAACCACCGTTGACGGTACCCGAGAGACCGCCGCCACCACCGCCGGTATTCACCGTGCCTGCCGTGGGTGTCGCTGAGCTGGCACCGCCACCACCTGTACCACCAGCACCGCCGGTACCAGTACGCGAACCACCGCCACCGCCACCGGCAAAGACGCCGGACACACCAACGCTGGTCCCCAGCAATGCGCTGTAGTCCGCGCCCGCGCCACCAGCCCCTCCGACACCTGCGGGACCGGTCGTGCCTATGCCACCAGCAGCACTCGCGCCACCACCGCCGCCGCCGCGCTGCGCATCGTTTGAGGTACCTTGCCCGGCACCACCAGCATTACCCTGCCCTGAGGTAGCAGCCCCCCCTGCGATAGTGGCTGGATTCGACGTTCTCGCACCACCGCCACCACCAGAACCGCCCGCAAGGCCAGCCTCACCGTTGTCACTCCGGCCGCCACCACCACCGCCATCGGCGGTATAACCAGCGACGTTGGAGGATCCCCCATTGGTACCGGTAATGCCCACACCGCCAGCCCCACCGGCGCCGACGGTAACACTGAAACTCGGTTGAACGGCAACCCCGGTCTGCCAGATAACGCCACCTGCACCGCCGCCACCACCACCATAACGGTCACCACCACCACCACCGCCGCCGCCAACCACTAACACATCGATCTGTGTGACGCCATTTGGAGGCACAAAGGTACCGCTCGCTGTGAACGCATGGATGGTGTAGGTGTTGAATGTAGAGATAGTGCCGCCGGTTCCCACCAGAGGAGTCGTGAAATTCGATTCGGCACCACCAGCACCTGTCAGCGGCACAGGGCCAGGAATCTGCGCGAAGACAATGCCGCTGAAAAAACACACACCCAGCATGAACGTTCGTGACAATGCACTGCGTAAAGTGCTGCGCGAGCGCACTTTCGCAGGAATCTCTGCGGGAACGTTAAGTGATGTTCGTGAGGAGGTCATGTCAACAAGGGACCGGAAAGCGAGCGTAAAAGTACACGGTTACTGCCTATGACTCCCTCCAGGCCCAGGAAGTCGGATTTACCAGCAATTTTATAAGCTTAGCCATTTTATCGGATATAAACTGTGAATACCGCCAAAGCGTGAAATTTGTTCCGTAAATTGTCCCTAATTGTTCCGCGCCCGGACCGGTAAATCATTGCAAAATCAGCGCTCAACACACAGAATACAGCCCATTCAGGTCAGTCTGAGATCTCAAAGTCTTGAGGCCAGCGTAGCGCGTAGTCGCCTCTTTTGCCGCAACCAATAGTCCGTAATACGAACTGGAGCACATGATGGAACTGGAATACAAAATCGTACAGTCAACGACCCCCCTGTTTGCGAAAATCCAGAACATTGAGGACGTCATGGCCGAAGAATCCAAGGCTGGCTGGCGTCTGGTGGAAAAACTCGACAACTACAAGATGCGCCTGCAGCGTGACATCAGTCACCGCGCCAATGACAAGAGCCTGAGCTTCGATGCCTACCGCACTCAGGTCGGCGTCAACAATGCCATCATCTATGGCATCACCACAGTGGTCACTCTGGCCGTTGTGTATGCGATTTTCGTTCTGGTCGGCGCCGTCTAAACACCCGTCACATCAGGATTTGCGCGACGGCTCTGACAGATTGCGGTAGAGCTGTTGCGTGGATTCACTCCGAACTGGTGCGGATCTGCACTGTGCGGGAGACGTCTCCGCAAGTGCCGGTGCTGCGGATCGTGTAGTACTCCACCCCCTCCACAGTTGCATCTGTAGAACAAGTCACCGAAGCATTACAGCTACTCATTCCCACCACTGTCATCGAATAGAGGCGCGGCCCAACTGCACATTCAGCAGTGCTCCCATAGGAAGGGAACTCCTCTGGAGGAAAAAGAGAGTTCATTGCAAACCCAGCCCCCGACTCGGCGGTGTAATAAGCGCGGGTTAGATTGATTTCTTCCTCGTAGACCTGTGCGTTTTGACCTACAAGCAAATTGATCGCCACCGCTAGAACCGCCATCAGCGTGATAACAAAAATCGCTGCCGGAATACCGATGCCGTGCTGTCGCATGCCGATATGCAACGGTTTGTGTGGAGATCTGTCAGGGTACATTGTGGATCAGCACCTCATGGTTGAGCCGCACGTTGTCACCTTGGCTGCTCATGTTCACATCAAAAGACACCACTGCATTGCGACGGCGCGTGGCATCAGACATGCTGAAAGCCGTCAGCCCCGCATTGTCGATATTGTCCGCAAACACTGCCCGGTCAGGCAGTATAGCGGGTAGACAGCTGGAGGGATCGCACTGTGTAGCTGTGTAGGTATAGTCGCTATAGCGATAGAGTTTGTCTCCGACGACACAGAAACTGACCGGCTGCTCCACCAGAAACAGGCGCTGCGCTGTAGAGCGGCGCTCGAAGCGATGTGCCTCATCAAGATCAATAGTCATGACACCATCCGCACCGTTGGGGTCACTGACCTCATCCACCAATGCGAGTGGACCGCGATTGTCGTCATAGTCGTAGAGCTCGTCGGTATCAATCGGATAAATCACTGCGTAGATCCCGGCGGGTGACGCATAGGTGGTCAATGGATTGAAATCAACCACCTGAAACGAGGCACTGCCACTGCCCGAAAAAGAGGGATTGATGTAAGTCGTCGCCTTGATCGCAGGCACAAACTCCAGACACTGATCGCCATTCGGGGCGGCGACATTGACGCGCACGCTGTTTGGTAACGCGTTATGCAGCTCCATGGTCATGCGATCGAGCGCCGTGCGGCCACCGCTGGCCAAGCGACTGCGGTTAGCGCTCTCCAGAAATCCGATTGAGCTGTCCGCGATGTAGTTCACTACCCCCATCGCCAAAATCGAAGAAATCAGGATAGTGATAACCATCTCGATGAGCGTAAACCCCAGCTCCGGAAGCGGATGGTGTGGATCCTTATCAGAAGTTCGCTTTATACGCACTGAAGCTCGCTCCATCTGGACTTGTGGTGTAGCTGACAGTCACAGTGATCAGTTTGGCATCTTCGTCTTCATCAAGATCATTGGCATCTACGGCAAGGTTTTCCTCTTCTCCCGCCGCTCCGACATCCATGTAGCGCACAGTGACCTGAACTCTGAAATTATCGTAGCCACTGCGGACGGCTCCCTGGCCATCATGCAAAGGATTCAATGGATCAAGACCTTCATCGAGACCATGGTAGTCATCCACATCGTCAAAATCTTCACGCGCTTCGCTTGCGTCTGGTCCAAAGGAAGCCTCCGCTGTGCAAGCACCGGCGCAAGGAGGAATACCGCGTGGTGCAGACTGCTCATCAAAGCGTTTACCCAGTATTTCATCAAGATAACTCTGAGCCAAAGCTACCGAACGCAACTCCATAGTGGTATCGGCGCTACGGCCTATTCCGCTCGAAATCATCGTCGACATCGCGACCAATGCAATAGCCAGGATCATGATCGTCAGCACCATTTCGATCAAAGTGATGCCATCCTGATAACGATCCGGTTGCACTCTGGAGCTGGAAGTCATTCACAGTCTCCAGCAAAGGCGAGACCTGCTGGGGAAAAACAAATCGAAACCCGAGGATCGTCATCTACACAGATGCGCATCGCTGTCGTCGCCACGACAGGATAGCCAGCATTATCGGTCACGCCACCACGAAAGAGATCACCAAGCTCGTCGAACTGGACAACCATCGGTTCCGAATTTCCAATCAGGTCAGTGCCAGGCGTCACGCCACAGCTGTCCGTGATATTGACATCACCACTCAAACTCACCGTGCTCATGCCAACGACAGCACTCTGCAGCTCCGTATAGGAATTGATGTCGACAAAATCTTCGACTGTCAGCAACTGCAACTCATCAGCGTTTGGGCGCAGGATAAGAGCGACATCACTGCGACCAAGCGCCTGCTGCTGGGTGGAGCGCGCCAGCGTAATGATCTGATCACGCACCACAGTGGAGTTAAATACATTGGCACCGAGCAAGCGGCTCATCGCGAAGGCTGCAAGAATACCGATCACCATGATCGTGATCACGAGCTCAATAATCGTGAAGCCTTTGTCTCTGCGATTGAAAGGTCTGTGAAGCGAGATCATATAGCGCCTTTCTGCATATGATTGATCTACAAAAGAAAACGCCTTCGGTCTCATGGAGCACAAAGGCGTTTAATTTTCGGCGTAATTGCCTCGTTTACTACACAGTCACATATGCCTAGTACTCATTGTCATGACTGCCATTCATTCAGCTCACAAGACCTATTAGTTGGCAACGGTGTCCAGAAGCAACGTACTCTGAGCAATTGCACCTGTTGTAAAGTCATAGGTCATCATCGGAATTGTACGGCTTGTAGTATCGTCACCTGAACGGTATTGGCCAAGGTAATAGTACTCACAGGTTGTACTAAGGTTAATGTCGGTCGCATTCTGATCAAGAATCGCGATCACATCAGCGGTAAGCGCAACCTCACCAGCATCTTCAATATCATCCTCTGCTGTTGTACCAGGGGCAGCTTGAACGCCATCAACAGCCTCAGGACGACCTTGCTGCAGAACTTCGTTATAAATCACTTCACAGAGAGTCGCTACAAAATTGTCGGGGTCAACACCCTGGTTCAGACCAACCGGATAACCGTTGGCGCTGGGGAACATATCGCCGAAGGTATCCACCGACGCGGTTAGATCTTCACCTTGTGCAGTCCACTGAGCTTTGAACAGCGCAGTGCCTGATCGGAAACCACCCTCTACTGCGTCTACCACAGCTTCGTGTGCTTCATCTGAAATGTCCATGAACCGCGGCAGCGCAGTCGCAGTCAGGATACCCAGCAGGAGGATTACCACAACCAGTTCGATAATGGTAAAACCTGATTGTTTACGTTTTGCGTTCATCGCAGTCATGCTTTTCATAGTCATACACCTTTAGTCACTTACAAGTTAAAACAGCTTATTTGTTTACTTATCAAACTACGACAGCTCAACAAGTTAATGCACACTCGACACCTACTTTATCACTATCATTTGAGAGTCATCCTAGCACCGACATCCTGCCTCAGCTACACGAAAACGCCCTCTAACCCCCGTTTTCTGCCTATTTGTCCCTTTTTTGTCCCGTCAGAAACAGCTTTTCTATTGAACAATTCCCTCTACCGATCCAGTAATCGCCTGGGCTGTCCACTGATACGGCGTTACAATTTCCAATATCAGTCCTTCCCAATTTCCCCCGCCTTCTGCTGACTGCGAGTCTGTGACACTGAGCCCAGTCACCTGCCCAGCATCAATACCCAACCCACCTTCAACTGATTCCTGCTTTCCCGAAAATTTATTGGCAATGCGAAAACGAATGGCATTTAGCGTTGAACCATCACCTGCCTGTGAGTACACCGTCACGCTAGGGCTTGGTAAATAAACAAGGTATCCATTATAACTGTCAAAATACCAAGTCCTTCTGGGCATGGACTGCTCATCGACCAGCTGGAATGCCCCTGTATAATTTGAAGGCGCCTCCAGCATTAGGTCCATGGGATTGGAATTTTCCAATTGATCCAGCGCACTTGCATCCTGAGAAGCCAACCCCGTCATCATCTGGATCATCACTGCAGCTTTTACCTGTCCCAGAATAGACAGAAAATTTGCTCTCTCAGCGTCACCCGGATAATTTTCAAACCGGTTCATCGATACAGAAAAGATGATAGATGCAATCAGCAGATACAGTATCAATTCAAAGAGACTGAATCCTCGATTCAAACGCGCATCTTGAACGCTTATTTTATAGTACTTTCGCGTCACGCTGATCTCTTCTGGTTTTCATAAGTTTGATGGCCTTCACAGTTTCCCCAATCTTCTTGAGCTATGGCGCCAACCGAGAAGTCGGCCGTGTTGTGAAGCTCGCAATCACTGCATTACAGAGTTCAGATCCCAGATCGGCAGGAACACGCCGAGTGCCAAAACCAGCACAATCCCCGCAATAAACATGATCAAAATTGGTTCAATTGCATCGCCCAGTTTTTTCAGATCGTATTCAGTTTCAGTTTCGTAAAAATCGGCAACTTCTGACATGAGATCATCGATCGTACCGCTCTCTTCTCCCACCGCAATCATCTGCAGCACCAACGGCGAAAACATGGAGCTCTGCACAGCCGTGTTGTAAAGTGACTCGCCGCGAGAAATACCATCACGCATTTTCAAGACACGGTTACCAATGTATTTGTTGCCTACGGCACCAGCTACGACACCTAAGCCCTGCACAATCGGGACACCCGCTGTCATGACCATGCCAAAAGTACGGGCAAATCGCCCCAATGCAATGCGCTCGAAAACCCCTCCGATAAGAGGAAGACGCATTTTGATCTGGTCCCAGGTATGCCTGCCGACCTCAGAGGCAACCCAGCTGCGCAATGACACCACCGCAGCAACAGCGGCGCCAATCATCAGATGCCAGTAACCCACCACAAAATCAGAAACCCCTATAAGGATTCGGGTTTCCAGTGGCAACTGCGCACCGAGCCGCTCAAAGGTTTCGGAAAATGCCGGGATTACAAAATAAGTGATCACTCCCAAGGCCACTGCAATCGTTGCCAGCACGAAAGTCGGATAGCGCGTGGCACTTTTGATCTGCTTTCTGGTCTTCTTCTCTAGCTCCAGATACTTTCCAACTTCGCGAAATGCCAGATCTAACTGACCGGTACTCTCCCCCACATTCACCAGACTCAAAAACAAGGGCGAAAACACTTTAGGATGCCGACCAAATGCCGAGGAGAGGTTCATACCGTTCTCCAGACTCTTGCTGACATCGAGAAGAATGCGCCGAAAATTCTGGTTCTTCAGTGATGCCTGCAATCCTGCCAGAGCGCGATCCAGTGGCAAACCTGCCTTGGTCAGGCTGTACATCTGGCGCGAGAAGATAATCAATTCATTGATATCAATCTTTTTGCCAGCCAGAAAAGTATTGATCTGGTCAATGGCGCTGGCCTGCAGTATCGGTGCTTTTTTACCCGCCGACTTATCGTTGGCCGCCTGCCTGGTAATCCTGATCTCGCGAATTTCAATCGGCGTCACCGAACGCCCAAACAGCTCAGACGCAGCAGCATCGGCGGACGTGGCGTCGATGTTGCCTGTCACCAGACTGCCCGTCCTGTCTCTGCCTTTGTATTGATAGATCGCCATTAGATGTGTCTCTGTCTGCGATTATTCAATCGCCGTCACTGCTTCGAGATCGCTCGATTCTTCCAGCTGTTCGACTACTTTGAAAACTTCATCAAGGCTGGTGATGCCCTTGCCGGCATCCGCCAGCGCACTCATGACCAGAGGCACGTAGCCTGAACTGCGTCGCGCCGCGCGCACAAAGTCGGCGGAATTCGCACGCCGCAAGGCATCGGCCATCTCATCGTTGATCACCAGCAATTCAAACACCCCGATGCGGCCTCGATAACCGGTGTTGTTGCAGCGATGACAACCGCTCGGATTCTTCAACTTCATTGCTTGAGCCTGGGCCTCGCCCAGCTGCTCGGTCAGCCAGATGGTTTCCTGCGGCGACGGATAGTAGTCCGTGTAGCAGTTGTCGCAGAGGCGACGTACCAGCCGTTGTGCAACAACGGCTTTGATAGCCGTCGCGGCGAGGAAGCCTTCAGCCCCCATGTCCACCAGACGCATGGCACTCGATATCGCATCATTGGTGTGCAATGTCGACAGTACCAGGTGGCCCGTCATCGCAGCACGCAGCGCAATTTCCGCTGTTTCCGTATCTCGTATCTCGCCGACCAGAATGATGTCCGGGTCCTGACGCAAGGCGGCGCGCAGCACACGCGCAAACGTCAGATTGATCTTGGGGTTCACCTGCACCTGATTGATGCGGTGCAACCGATATTCCACTGGGTCTTCCACGGTGATGATCTTCTGGCCGACTTCGTTCAGCTCCTGCAGCGCGCCATACAGCGTGGTGGTTTTACCACTACCGGTCGGGCCGGTGACCAGAATCAGTCCGTGCGGCATGTGGATCAGGCGACGAAACCGCTTCAGCATGTCTTCGGGCATGCCCACGTTATCCAAGTGAGCCGCACCATCTGTCTGGTCCAGCAAACGCATCACCACCGACTCGCCATGTTCGATCGGCATAGTAGAGAGACGCACATCGAGTTTGCGATCCTTCACTTTCAAACTGAAGCGACCATCCTGCGGCAAACGCTTCTCGGAAATATCCAGCCCGGAGAGCAGTTTCAAACGCAACACGAGCGCGGGCGCAATGCGTCGCTCCTTCATCACCTGCTCTTGCAGTACACCGTCGACTCGCATGCGGATACGCAGCACTGTCTCGTCGGGCTCGATGTGAATGTCCGAGGCCCGCACCTGCACCGCATCCTGAAATACCGACTGCAGCAGTTTCACCACGGGAGCGTCGCTGTCGTCAGCTGCCGGAGTTAACGAGGCCAGATCGAACTGGGAATCCGTCAACTCTTCATCGAGTTCTTCCGCAAAGTTGGCGATCTCTTCCGTGCGTCGGTACACCAGGTCCAGCGTGCTGAGCAGTTCACTCTCACGCACAACCGCTTGCTGAATCGGTTGCTGCAGCGCACGTTCCAATGCGTCGTAAGCATAAATATCCGTCGGGTCTGCCATGCCCACCAGCAAGTCGCCTTTCTTGTCAGAAAGCACAATCGCGCGGTAGCGGCGCGCCAGGGTCTCCGAGAGACGCTGCACCAACTGAATGTCGAACTTGTAGCGGCGCAGATCCACAAACGGAATCTGCAACTGTGTCGAGAGAAACTCAAGGAACTGCTCCTCGCCGACATAGCCCAAACCAATGAGCGTGCGCCCCAACCGCAACCCGGTGCTCTTCTGTTTTTCCAGAGCTTGCCGCAGTTGTGTCTCGGTGATGACCTGATTTTGAACCAGCAGGTCACCAATCCTTATTTTCTGTTTGAGACCCGCCATCAGCGCCCCAACTCTATAACGCGTTGCTGACTGCGCTGTCGCAAGCCCGCACTCAAACTGGGAAGCGCGAGGGCTTGTTCATAAGCTTGCAATGCATCCGGCCCACGCCCCTGTCCATCCCAGGCAGCGGCCAGGCCATACCACCAGCGCGCTTCATTGCGATTCTGCTGCACCAGGGCTTCATAGCTGGTGGCGGCACCCGCGAAATCGAGACTCGACAAACGGGCTGTCGCCAACAGATCGTGATACTCGTTGTCGACGCTCACGGAAGGCTCCTGGCCAGCAAGCAATTGCGCAGCTTCTGCTGCTTTGCCGCTGCTCAGCAGAAGACGCGCCTGCAGCTTGCGATAACCGACAAACCTAGGAGCAACGGACAGTCCGTCCTGCACCAGCGTCGTCACCGCCGCCATGTCGTTCTGTTGCAACATCAACTTGATGAGCGTCTCGCGTGATTGATGCGCCAGTGGATTGGCATTGATGAATTCTTGCAACAAAGCGACCGATTGAGCGCGTTGATTGCGGCCCCACAGTGTCAAGGCTTCCTGTGTCAGGGCTTTGTCCTGTTCGTCAAAACTCAGTATGGTCGGGCTGCGCATTGGCGCGGCAGGTTCCTGATTCAGTGGCTGATCTGCAGTCGACTGTGCTGAGGCGATTGCAGCCTGCTCGGCAGCAGGTACATCAACAGCAGAGGGATTCGCGACCGAGGGTTCAACAGCGAGTGCGTTGGCAAACGCAGGATCAATGTCTGCATCGGCAAGAACAGGTGACGGCATGGCAGAGCCAGGCGCCGCGACTGCGAGTGATGTATCGACCACTGGCGACGATGGGGTCACTGTTTGTACTGGGGAAGTCGCCGCAGTGGCAGCCGCAGTCAGCTGCGCCTGTGCTTCCAGCAGCGCGCGATTCTGTGCTTCCAGCTCTTCCATACGCTGGACAATCATGGCCAGTTCCAGCTCTTCCTGAGTCGGCGTCGGTGCGACTGTAGCGACCGGAGCAGGCTCTACTGGGGTTGCAACCACAGGAGACACGGCCACCGGTGCAGGTTGCACAGGCATTGGCTGAATGATTGCTGGCTGACGGAAATACTGCAGCCCCAGAATGGCAACAGCGCCCGCCAGCAATAACAGCACTACGACAGCAATGATCGTTTTCAAATTGCTGCTCGAACTTTGCGTAGAGGACACCGGCACCAGCCTCTCGGCTCCCACGCCCGTTCCCGAAGTACCTCGACGCTGCTGATCGAGGTCGCGCAACATGTCATTGACAAGACTCATCTCCCGGTCCTCATAAGTAGTAACTCACCAGGTAGAAAAGCAACGTGGCACCTGCAATGGTAGCCACTCCCGCGACCAGCATCGGTTTGTAGGAAACCGAAGGCACCACAACACCCTCAGTATCTTCAGCCGCGCGGCGCACATGATCCTGATCAATAGTGCGCTCGCCTTTGCCGAACGCTGCCATCATCGCTTTATGCGAGAGAATATTGACCAGGCGCGGAATACCATTGGAAGCGTCGTAAAGATAATTGAGTGCGCGCTTGCTGAACACGGCGGGGCCGTTATAGCCGGCTGTCGCCAGGCGATGCGTGACATAGCGCTCGACACCGTCGCGATCCAAGGATTCCAGTCGATAAGAAAACGTGATGCGCTGCTGTAACTGTCGCAAAGACTGTTGCTGCAACTGCTCATCAAGTTCCGGTTGTGCAAACAGTACCACCTGGAACAACTTGACCTTTTCGGTTTCGAGATTGGTCAGCAGACGCAACGCTTCCAGCGTTTTTTCCGGCATCGCGTGCGCTTCATCGATGAACAAAATGACTTGTTTGTTTTCAGCGGAAAGCTGCATCAATCTGCGCGTAATGCGCTTCAACAGACTGTGATGGCCGGTGTCGACATCGGACTCCAGACCAAGCTCTTCGGCAAATGCCAGGAACAACCCTTTCGGGCTCAGGACCGGATTGGCGATATACGAGGTGACGTACACGTCCTTGTTTTCTTCGAGCGTGTTGAGCACCTTGCGACACAGCATGGTCTTGCCGGTGCCGACTTCGCCCACCACTTTGATGAATCCTTCGCGATTAGCGATGGAGACCATCAGCATGTTGTAGGCCTTGTGATAGCTCGCCATGTTCAAGAAGAACTGTGTGTTTGGCGTCAACGAGAAAGGCAACTCATTTAATCCAAAGTGTTCAAGATACATAGTGTTCACCAAATGCGGTCCTGTGGTCTGCAACGGTTCCAGAGCTGTTTTTCAGCGCTCACTGGAACGGGTCGATATCCTGATTGAGTTCGCGGAATCGGTCACTGCTGTCGCGGATAAAACGTTCTTCGGTCTGCGGCGTCGCGATTACGGGGCGCAGCAAAATAATGAATTCACTCTTCACTGTCTGGCGGCGACGTTGATCGAAAGCGGCACCAATAACGGGAAGGTCATTCGCCATGGGAATGCCAGCGACATCATCGACGCTGCGCTCGTAAGCAAGCCCGCCCAGCACGACAATCTTGCCGTCATCGCCACGGATAACGCTGTCCAGTTCGCGCACTGACGTGCGGGCCAAGGGAATCTGTTCTCCGGAGATCGATTTGCTTTGCTCCACTACCGTGCTGATAGTCGGATGCACGTGCAACGTGATCTTGCCATCGGCACTGATCTGCGGCGTGATATCCATGGAAATACCGGAGAAGAAAGGCTGCAGGCTGGCACTGTTGCTGGTCGTGGTGTTGTTGCCGCCGGCGATCGTGGTGGCACTGACGCCGGTCTGGAAATATTCCTCGTCACCGTCCTGGAAAACTGCCTTCTGGTTGTTCATCACTTTGAGGCTCGGGCTCGACAACACCTGCGTAGTGCCACGTGACTCCAGAAGCTGGAAGACCGCGTTGAAATCCGTGAAATTGGTGGCAATCGACAATGGGCCGGAGATGCCCGGAATATTGGAACCACCGGTGGAGCCAAACTGCCCGGTGATGTTGTTGTTCGTGAACTCTGCACCACCTGGCCCAAACGTATCGAAATCGATGGCTGACTGGAAACCCTTGTTCAGGATCACTTCCAGGAACTGTACTTGAATGGTGACTTCACGGCTCAGAATGTTCTGTGCCCGCGTAATGTAGTCCGCTACGCGATCCAACTCTGCAGGCAATGCGGTGACCATGACCAGGCCTACCTGAGGCTGAACAACGACGCTTCTGCCTTCCGCTCTCCCAGCGCTTTCGCCCCCTGCGCCGCCGCCCGCAAGTCCTGAAAGCAAGCCTCCACCGCTCTGTGCTTCAGCGCCATCACGCTGCACTGGCGCACCAATCATCGTGGCAATCACTTGTTCGAAATCCGCCCAGAAATTCGACTCCGTCTGAGTGGAAACCTGCCCGCCTGTGCCACCACCCCCGCCGGAGTTGTTACCGTTGTTATTGTTGTCGCCGTTGTTGTTGCCATTGTTATTGTTGTTGCCGTTGTTGTTATTACCGTTGTTATTGTTGTTGCCGTTGTTGTTATTACCGTTGTTATTGTTGTTGCCGTTATTGCCACCGCCCTGGCCACCTGAGCTGGAGGAAGTCACCTGTACAGAGGAGCTTCCCGTGCGGGAGATATTCAGATAATCCACCGAGAAGATGCGAGTTTGCAGACCAGCGGGTTGAATCCGGTAGATGTTGCCGTTGCGCGTGACCTGATAACCGTAAGTCTCCTGCACCGCAAGCATCACTTCTTCGATGGTGACATCGGGCAGTGACAGGCTGATTTCCCCTTCGACGTCCGGGCTGACGGCCACACCGTACTGAGTGCCAGCGACAAGGTTGGAGAAGAATGACTGCGCGGCTTCACGGTTCGCGACGATATTGAAGCGCTCTTCCACCGGGGTGAGCAGATCATCGTTGATACTCAGCGCAGGAAGAATCTCGTTGATGATGTCCTGGGGTGGCGCGACCGGCACTTCGATCAGCGTTTCGGCAGCATCATCCAGACTTTCCTGAATGCTGGACAGCACCGTGTCTTCCGGCGCGCTCTGTACGCTGGCTCCGCAAGCGGTCAGCAATAGGGACGCTGCCAATACCAGCAGAACGCGCTCCGCAGCGGGGAGAGCTTCATGCAGCGGTTTCGACAGCGCTTGCCATAAGGTTGTTCTGGTTAACATCAATTCTCCGATCTTACGAAATTCCGTTGTGCCACCTTGGTGATCCGCCTTCCCCGACAGGGTGAAGACCTTATTTCTCATTCATCGCGCGTGTTCCCTGCGCCTGCACCCGTTAATCCACTCGCACTTTGACCGGGGCAGCGAAACTTGACACGCGTTGTTCCTGACCATTGACCAGCAGCGTCACGCTGTCGGCCTCAATATTCACGACAGTGGCTTCACCAATCACATCACCCAGCCCTACCAACTGCTCATTGATCATGGCCACCGGACGCTCCCCCCCGGTACGGATAAAGCTCACGTTATAGCCAGTGGACACTATGCCTTCCAGCGCCCCTACTCCGAGACTGCCGAGATCTTCGATCCCCCCGCGCAGATCGTTGCCGAAACCTCCCAAAGCATCCATCAATCCAAACAGAAAGCTGCCATCGGCGGCTACCCGCACAGAGACCGGCCTGGTGGGGTCACGCAATTCCTCTTCCCCGAACAGTTCTGCAGACACCACACTCGCCCCGGCCAGGGCCAACACACCCATCATCCACACAGCCGCGTGGCGCAGGTTGTTCCCGCCCGACTTCCACACTGTTCGCGCTATCTGGTTAGACACCAATAAAACCCTCTTCGGAACTCAAGGTGTGCATTTCAAGCTGCACTCTGGCTTCCGGCCACGCGAGTTGTTCGTAGCTCAAAGAATCCCAGAAAAAATTCTCATCCATCGCTTCCAGGAACAACAGGTAACGCAGCGTGCTGAAATAGTCGCCCTGAAATTCCAGCACCAGCCGGTGACGGTAGACCTGCAGCCCGAGCGATGCGGCGACTGGCGCTCCTGCATCGGCCAGGACTTCGGCCACTCCGCCCGTTTCAGTCAACGGCTCCGGATCACGGTTCTCGACACGCACCAGCTTCAGCCCGGGCTGGCTGTCCAGCACGGTGGTCAGAACCTGTGTCATGGCGTTGGGCGATACCAGGTTACCTGCCAATGCTTCAATGCCGGTTTGAGCATCCGCTTGCTCCTGGATGATCTGCTCAAGACGCTCCCTGACGAAAGCATCCGGGTCAGCCACTCCACTGAGGCGCAGCTCTTCGGCGCGCGCTTCCTGCTCGGCAATGCGGTCCGTTCCGGTTCGGATCTGACGTTCGAGGCTGGCGATATCCGCACGCATCGGCTCGAAGACCATCGTCAAATACAGGTAAGCAACGCTGCCGATACCGACCACTGCCAGAATGACTTTTTCCGCCTGCGGGCGTCCGTCAAACCAGCCGTTGAACCTGGCAATCAGCTCTCTCGCTTTCATTGGCGCGTCTCCAGCTCGAACTGATACAGCTCCGCACCTTCCAGACCTTCGACCGGCGCCGTATTGACACGATTGCCCAGGAACCGTGAAAAATTCCGCTCGCGCAACGGACTTTTGCCGTCCGCCAGACGCCCGATGAAATTCGGGACCATCGCACTCTGGTGCGTCAGCCCTTTGATGTAAACGCTCTCACCGCCCGCTGTCATGTTGAACTGAGTCAGCCAGAGGCCATCGAAGGAGGCGCGGGAAAGATCCTTGATGTGTTCGGAAAACCCGTCGATGTTGCCCAGATTGGTCTCACTCAAAAAGCTCAGCAGCTCTTGTGACTCGGCCAGGCGCTGTTCGCGCTGCTCCAGCTCACGCGCCAGCTCCGGATCGCTGCCACGGCGGGCCACTTCCTGCTGCAATTCGTTGGTACGGTCTGTCAGCTGCTCCAGCGCATCCGTCGCGCTTGCCAGCTCACTGCGCAACCCGCTGCGCTGCACCAAATTGCTGACCGTGGTGGCAACGATGATCAACAGAACCACTGCGCTGACCTGCAGCACGCGGTTGCCCGTCAGCCAATCGTTCTGCGGGCGAAACTCAGGTAAAAATAAATTGATCTGCTGATTCATGCGCTCACCGCCGCTTGATCTGCACGCAAGGCGGCCCCGATCGCTACCATGCAGGATTGCTGCAACTGAGGCTCTATGCCTTCAGCATGGTCAAGTCTTGACGCGTAATCCAACAAACTGACCTTCACCGCCATCACTTCGTTGAGACTGTCGACCATCTGCTGGGAGTCCAACACTCTGGGTGCAAGCACCATCTGTGAAATCGGGTTCTGCGCCATCTGGCTTTCGTAGTAGTCCAGCGAGCGCTGTATCTCCAGCACCAGCCTGTCACGCAAAGACTCCCAATCGGGAGAGTCCATGACATTGTTGTCGAGCTGCGTGTTGATCTTGCGCGTCAGGTAAAGCTGCCCTGCGCGGCTCATGTTCAGAGTGCTGCCGGTCTTGCGCAAATCCATGAAGGCCAGACCGTGCTCGTCGCTGAGGAACTGGCTCGACATGTTGCGCATGGCCAGCTCTGGTATGTCGATAGCACTGAGACTGAGATCGCAACGCGACACCAATTCGATGATGCTTTGAATCCGCGACTTCTGTGCAGCCACCACGTACAGCATCTTGGAACGCCCTTGAAACGCGTCTTCAGGCACGGGAAAGATATCAATCGCTGCGTCTTCAGCAGGCATATCGAGCAGATCCTTGATCTTCCAGCGCACAGCAGATTTCATCTCCTGCGGCTCCACGGGGGGCGATTCGATCAAGTAAAGATTGTAATCTTTGGGCGTCAGCACGTAGTTGCAGGGTGCCCCTTTAAGCTCCTGTCCTTCCACGTAGCGGCTCAGAATCTCCCGGGTCTGTTGCGGGGATGACAACTCCAACTGAGCGCACTTCTCCAAAAACGGTGCAGCGCTATCCCTGGAAATGCGTCGCGATATCTGTGCCAGTGAAATTTTCTCGTCGCTTATGGAAAGGCCCACCAGCCCGGTAGATTGCACTTTCTTGTTGAAGAATTTCAGCACTGACCAACCCTGTTTCTATTGCAAATAACGTCACGGACGCCGAGTGTTCATGCCCTGGAAAAGGCTGCTTGGCTTAACCATACGGGCAGGGGTTGCCCAGCCCACGGCCAAAGTTCTTGAATTATATCGGTTAAGTATATAAATTCTATATAAAAATCTGCGATATATGGGTACATTTGGGGACAAATTTCACCGCACGCAATTCAGCCCACTGGAACGATCCGGTTAAATATTGAACAATTTCACAGACCTGGAATCGCCTTTAAAATTACTGCAAACCCCGCATTAGGGGGATTGCAGAATAGCTCACCTCCAGATAGCGAGCAGCAAGCTCAAGGTAGAAACGCGCACCGTGTTGCACATTGTCCTGTTCCAGCCCGAAATTCCTCCGAATACCGGCAATATCATTCGCTTGGCCGCCAATACTGGCACTCATCTGCATCTGATCAAACCATTGGGCTTCTCAATCGACGACAAGCAGGTGAAGCGTGCCGGACTGGATTATCACGAGGTCGAGCGCATCAGCCTGCATGAATCCTGGGAAGATTTCCGGGCAAAAAACCTGTCTGGCCGCCTTTTTGCGCTCAGCACCAAGGGGAGAAGAAGTTACTGCGATGTGGCCTTTCAAGCCGGGGACATTCTGGTGTTCGGACCGGAGACGCGAGGACTGCCGGCAGAGATACTGGGTTCGTTAGCACCTGAGCAGGTGCTGAGAATTCCGATGCGAGACGGAAGCCGCAGCCTGAATCTTTCCAACACAGCGGCCATCGTAGTCTACGAGGCGCTGCGCCAGCTCGATTTTACTTTCCTGTAAGAGCGTGCCGGCACGCGATCAGCATCTAAGATTTGGGGTCAGAGTAAAAATACAGTGCTGTATTTTTACTCTGACCCCAAATCTTTATCGCGTGCAGGCACGCTCACAGAAAACCATCAATTCGCGGGCTGAGCTGCTGCCGCTTCTGCTGCCTGACGCTGCTTGGTCTGGATGTACAGAGCGTCGAAGTTCACTGGCGCGAGGTTCACGGGCGGGAAACTGCCTTTGACGATCAAGGCATCCACCGCTTCACGGGCGTATGGGAACAGGATATTCGGGCAGACTGCCGCGAGCACGTGCTCCAGATCACCATCGGTCATGCCGACACAGGTAAAGATACCGCCTTGATGCACTTCCGCCAGGAAGGCTGCCGCTTCTTCAATTTTCGCTTCCACAGTGATGGTCAGTACCACTTCAAAGACGCCTTCAGCGACTCTGGCGCTCTTGCTGTTCAGCGAGAAGCTGACTTTAGGAGTCCACTGACCCTGGAATACCACCGGGCTGCGGGGGGATTCGAACGATGCATCCTTCAAGTAAATACGCTGCAGTGCAAAAGCCTGTTGAGGTGCGGCTTCCTGTGCAGCGCCACCCTCGGGAGCTGAAGGGGCGGGGGTGTTGTTCTGATCTACGTTATTGTCTGCCATTTCTTTTCCTGCATCGCTTTTCAGTGGTTGTTAAGGTGTTGTCAAAAGGTAGAACTCAAAAACCTTCCTCACGGAAGGGGTACCGCGTGCAAACTGCTTGTTTCTGATTACTTCTGAACCAGCGGAAGATTCTGGGCACGCCACTCGATCATGCCACCGGCGAGTCGCAGCACCTGGGTAAATCCGGCCTTGCGCAGCGCCTTCACGGCATCGGCCGAGTGCTGCCCCAATCGACAGGCCACCACGACTGGCACTGTCTTGTGCTTGTCCAGCTCGGTAATCCGCGCGTCTAGCTTGCTGAGCGGGATGTGAATCGCGTCCACAATGTGCCCGGCGTCGAAGTCCTTCTTGTCACGGATATCCAGCACGACAGCGTCGGAACGGTTGATCAGCATCACCGCCTGCTGCGGACTCACAGACTCCCCGGACGCCTTCGTTCTGTGCAAGGCCAAGGCTACAACGAGACCCACCCAGATGGTCGAAAGGATCCAGTGATTACCAACAAATTCAATAAATTGCGCCATAATTCAGACAGCTCTCCAGCACTCCCGAAGGGCGCCGCGCAGATGGCTGGCAAACCCACAGAAGGCGCCATACCATGCAAAAAAGGTGGGCAGTATACACGCCAATATCTGCCCGGAGCCAGCCTTGACTCTCGCTATGGCTGGCGCTTTTCGGGATAATGCCCGGCAGCAATACCTCCGACACACCACCCTTGGAAAACTGGACGTTTCACAGACATGACTTCTTCTGCCCTGCCTGCCCGTAAAAATACCGCCCTGCTGCTGATTCTCGACGGCTGGGGTCACCGTGAAGAAACCGAGCACAACGCCATCAGCGCGGCACATACGCCAGTCTGGGATGAGCTATGGAAGAGCTGCCCGCACACGCTGATCACAACCTCCGGCACCGCCGTGGGCTTGCCGACCGGACAAATGGGCAACTCCGAAGTCGGACACATGAATCTCGGTGCCGGGCGTATCGTCTACCAGAACCTGACCCGCATCGACAAAGCCATTGAAGACGGGACCTTCTACTTGAACGAACCACTGGTGGATGCTGTCGACAAGGCCATCATGATGGACAAGGCCGTGCACATCCTCGGGCTCATCTCTCCCGGTGGCATCCACAGCCATGAGGATCAGATTCTGGCGATGATCGACCTGGCCGAGCAACGTGGCGCTGAGAAAATCTATGTCCATGCCTTCCTGGATGGTCGCGACACGCCGCCACGCAGCGCGCTGGCCTCATTGAAGAAAACCGAAGAAAAATTGGCTGAATGCGGTGGCCGCATCGTCTCCATCATCGGCCGTTACTTTGCCATGGATCGCGACAACCGCTGGGATCGTGTGCAGACCGCTTATGATCTGCTGACTGCCGCCAAAGCAGACTACCGTTCCGCGACGCCAGAAGAAGGTTTGCTGGCGGCCTACGCGCGTGGCGAAGACGATGAATTCGTGAAAGCCACCTGCATAGCGGCGAGTGATTCCGATGTCGTTCACATCGAAGACGGCGATACTGTCATCTACATGAACTTCCGCTCCGACCGCGCACGCCAGTTGACGCGCGCTTTGACTGACCCGAACTTCGATAGCTTCGTACGTGCCCGCAAACCCGTGCTCGGCGATTTCGTCTGCCTGACCGAATACGCGGCCGACATCAAAGCTCCCTGCGCCTATCCGCCCCAGCCTATGGACAACGTACTGGGCGAGTATCTGGAGCGCCTGCACAAGACACAACTGCGCATTGCCGAAACCGAAAAGTACGCCCACGTCACCTTCTTCTTCAGCGGTGGCCGCGAGGAGCCCTTCGCAGGCGAGACGCGAATTCTGGTGCCGTCTCCGCAAGTCGCCACTTACGACCTGCAGCCTGAAATGAGCGCGTTTGAAGTGACAGACAAGCTGGTCGAGGCAATTCGCTCCGGCACTTACGACGCCATCATCTGCAACTACGCGAATGGCGACATGGTCGGCCATACCGGCAGCTTTGACGCCGCCGTGAAAGCTGTCGAGGCACTCGATATCTGCCTCGGTCGCATTGCCGCCGCGATTCGCGACAGTGATGGCCAGTGTCTGATCACAGCAGACCACGGCAACGTCGAGCAGATGGTGGACGACGAATCCGGCCAACCCCTCACCTCCCACACCAGCGGCCCGGTGCCACTGGTGTATGTGGGTAATCGGCCGTGGAACTTCAAAGCGCCCGGCAGCCTCTGCGACATCGCACCCACGCTGCTGACTCTGATGGACATCCCGGTGCCGCCGGAAATGAGTGGCATCTCTTTGGTCGCAAAAGGTAGCTGATGAAAATTGCCTTGAGTGCAGCAGTGCTGTGCGCCGTGACGGTTTGCGGCGCAGCGTTCGCGGCGGAAGAAGCCGCCACGGACCCTGCCCCCGAAGAACAGCTCACTCAAGTCAACGCCGCTATCAGTCAGATCGAAGACTGGCTTAACTCCGCCGCCAACAACCGCAGCAGCCTGGAAACCGAACTGCGCGACACCACCCAGCAGATCACCGCAACCAGCGCAGCGATTGCCGAAAACCAAGCCGCCATTGGAGCGCTGGAAACCGAGCTGGAGCTGCTAGCACAGCGCAGTACGGAACTGGAAGCGGCCCGGGACGCTCAGCAGGATCTCGTGAAGCGCGCCGTGCGGGCCTCCTACATGAGCGGCAGCGAGAGCTACCTGAAACTGTTGCTCAATCAGGAAGATCCCTCTCTCAGCGCGCGCATGCTGCGGTACTACAGCGATTTCAACACCGAGCGACTATCGCGGATTCAGGCGTTTCGCGCCACTCTGGAAGAGCTGGAGATCACGGCCACCAGCATTGCAGAGGCCAGCCAGACCTTGCTGACTCGTCAGAGTGAACTCGACACACAGGTCGCCACGCTCAATGACAGTCGCGCCACCCGGCAATCGCTCCTGAAAGAGCTGGACAGCGACATCGCCGCACGCAGTGGCGAACTGGCACAACTCACCGAAGACCGTGCCCGCGTAGAAGAACTGATCAAGCAGATCAACGATGCCATCGCCAGCATCCCGCCTCCCGAACAACTGACCCCTTTCAGTGAAGCACGCGGCCGCTTGCCCTGGCCGGTCAACGGACGGGCACTGAACCGCTTCGGCGAGAGTTACAGCGACGGCAACCTGCATCGTCAAGGCATTGTACTGGCCGCCGACGCAGGCTCTCCGGTGCGCGCCGTCCACCCCGGCCGCGTGGTTTTTTCCGACTGGCTGCGGGGCTCGGGCCTGCTGGTGGTGGTCGACCACGGCGATGGGTATCTGAGCCTTTACGCCAACAACCAGACGCTGGTGAAGAACACGGGAGATTGGGTCAATCGCGGCGAAGCGCTCGCTACTGCGGGTGAGAACGGTGGAATGGACCAGCCCGGTCTCTATTTCGAGATCCGCCGCCACGGCGAGGCACTGGACCCGGCGGTCTGGTGTGAGTCATAAGCAAACCCATGCTATCCTGCCCATCAGCACTCGCAACCACTGCGCAGAGGAACACCATGAACGTATTTACCCGCACCGCTTCCCCATTGAGTCGCGCTATTCGCTGCGGTCTTGCGCTGTCATTGTTCGCAATCGGCCACCAAGCCCTGGCGCAGCCAGTCGCGCAACAGCAACCGCTGCCTTTGCCGCTGGACGAGGTGCGCATCTTCACCGAGGCGCTGGACAATATCCGCAATTCCTACGTGCAGCCCATCGACGACAAGCAGCTGCTGGAGTTCGCCATCAAAGGCATGCTGGCGGGACTGGACCCGCATTCCGCTTATCTGAGCACTGAGGACTACGACTCTCTGCAGGAGACAACGACAGGCGAGTTCGGTGGCGTCGGCATTGAAGTCGGCGAGCAGGATGGCCTGATCAAGGTCATCACGCCTATCGATGACACCCCAGCCCAGCGCGCGGGCATTCTGGCGGGCGATCTGATTATCGAGATCGATGGTCAGCTGTTGCGCGAGTTGCCTGTGAATGAAGCCGTAGAACTAATGCGCGGCGAGATCGGCACCACTATCGTCATCGGCATCCTGCGCGAAGGCGAACCCGAACCACTGGAATTCACCCTGACCCGGGAAGTCATCGAAGTGGCCAGCGTGCGCCACCGCGAACTGGAGCCGGGCTATGCCTATCTGCGGATATCGCAGTTCAAGATCAATACCGGCGAAGAAGTACTGGAAGCACTGACCGAGATCAAGGCCGCACAGCCAGAATTGAAGGGGCTGGTGTTGGATCTGCGGAATAATCCCGGCGGCATTCTTCAGGCATCAGTGGAAGTCGTCGATGCCTTCATTTCAGAGGGCAAGATTGTTTACACCCAAGGTCGTGGTGAAGAAATCGAGATGGAATATTTTGCCAACCCCGCTGACCCGAGCGAAGGCGTGCCGGTGGTCGTGCTGATCAACAGTGGCTCGGCCTCTGCCGCCGAGATCGTTGCTGGCGGACTACAAGATCATGGCCGCGCAGTCATCATGGGCACTCGCAGCTTCGGGAAAGGATCAGTGCAGACGGTCATGCCGCTGACCAATGACCGCGCCATCAAACTGACCACAGCGCTGTACTTTACGCCCAACGGCCGCTCCATTCAGGCTCAGGGCATCGAGCCGGACATCGTTGTCGAAGAAGGCCTGGTCACCCGCGCCACTGGTCGTGAAGGCATTACCGAAATCAATCTCGAAGGACACCTGCGCAACGGTAACGATCTCGACGATGTGGTACGTGAGCCGGTCGTGGACGCTGAGCAAGTGGTGGTCAATGACTACCAGTTGCAGGAAGCGCTGACCTTGCTGCGCGGCATCAACATTCTCGATGCCGCACGCCTGAAGAAGCCGCAGAACACCGGGCGCACCCCGGAAGCTGGCGTAACGACAGCCGGTGTCGTTGACGCTCCGCAATAGAGACAGAACCTTGCCAAACTCCAGCATGGCACCGCGTCGGCCCGCGAAACGGGCCGCACGCAAATCGCCCTTTCTCGCCGCCCTCACCCGCAACTCCAGACTGCTCGGCATCGTGCTGGTCAGTGTATTGGGTGGGTTACTGCTGATGGCGCAGAATGCTTCAGAATCACAACCCGAGATCCGCACACCACCGACCGTCTTTTCTCTGGAGCAACCTGTTGCTGGGCCTCCGGTTACGGCACTCCCGGTTACTACTCTCCCAGTTACTACCCTCCCAGCTGCGACACCCGAAGCCATCGCTCCCGCTCCTGTCACCTCGGCAGCGGTCTCTCCCGTAATTGTGGAACAGGCTGCAGAACAGTTGCCTATTGCACCGACATCCGGCGATTCACCGTATTACATCGCCTTGATCATCGACGACATCGGCTACAGCGGACCTCTCGGAGAACGTGCCATCGCATTACCGGG
Organism: Pseudomonadota bacterium; assembly: GCA_040384465.1. Lineage (GTDB taxonomy): Bacteria > Pseudomonadota > Gammaproteobacteria > Pseudomonadales > Pseudohongiellaceae > UBA5078. Next base: position 508,688 of record JAZKJF010000003.1, read on the forward strand.
CGCTGTCACCTACGCCGTGCTCCCCCACACACCCTTCGGCACTGAATTGGCAGAACTGGCACACGGCCATAGCAAGGAAGTGATGTTGCACGCACCAATGAGCAATCTCGCGCAGCAACCACTCGGCCCTGGTGCGCTCACCGATCAGTTGAGTCAGGAAGATTTTATCGCCACACTCAAGGGCAACATCGACGCTATCCCCCATCTGCAGGGCATCAACAATCACATGGGCAGTGAGCTGACCGGCATGCAGATGCAGATGCAATGGGTGATGGAAGTGCTCAAGGAGCGCGGTCTGTATTTTGTGGACAGCTTCACCACGGCAGAGAGCGTGGCCGGTGACGCGGCACGCGAACACAACATCCCCACGACGACGCGCAATGTATTTCTGGATAATGAGACGACAGCAGAGGATATTGACCGGCAGTTTCAGCGCTTGCTGCAGACGGCGCGCGAGCACGGCAGTGCGGTAGGAATCGGTCACCCCTACGAGGAAACACTAGATTATCTGGAGAAGGCGCTGCCTGCACTCGCACAGGAGAATATCGAACTGATTCCGGTCTCGGCGATGATCCGTCTGCAGCAGGGCGAAGCGGCGCCTTAGAGCCGCATCGTGATGCCCTTGTCGGCCATATAACGCTTGGCCTGGGGAATGCTGTATTCACCGAAGTGGAAGATGCTGGCAGCAAGCACTGCGTCAGCCTGACCGAGCAACACGCCATCCACCAGATCCTGCAGATTGCCGACACCGCCAGAGGCGATGATCGGTACCGACACGCTCTCACTGACCGCTTTGTTCAGCGCCAGATCGAACCCACTCTTGGTGCCGTCGCGATCCATGCTGGTCAGCAGAATCTCACCGGCGCCATAGCTCACCATGCGCTTCGCCCACTCCACCGCGTCGATGCCGGTCGCCTTGCGCCCGCCGTGGGTGAATATCTCCCAGCGGTCCGCTTCGCCCACCGCACTGACTTTCTTGGCATCCATCGCGACGACGATGCACTGCGAACCGAAGCGCTCGGCAGCCTCGCGCACAAACTCGGGGTTGAATACTGCAGCGGTGTTGATCGACACTTTGTCGGCCCCAGCATTCAGCATGGTGCGAATATCTTCGAGCGTGCGAATACCACCACCCACCGTCAATGGAATGAACACCTGGCTGGCGATGGCCTCGACCGTATGGACCGTGGTCTCGCGCCCTTCGCTGCTGGCGGTGATGTCCAGAAAAGTAATCTCATCGGCGCCCGCGTCGCTGTAGCGCTTGGAGATTTCCACCGGGTCCCCGGCATCGCGGATATCGAGAAACTTGACGCCCTTGACCACGCGTCCCTTGTCGCAATCCAGACAGGGAATGATTCGTTTTGCCAGTGCCATGTTGCGTGCCTCGTTAAGCTTGCTGATTCGCTTTGCGCAGAGTTATGCGCAATGTCATGCGCGCAGTGCTGTGTCGCAGAACTGCTGAGCCTCTGCCAGGTTGAGTGCGCCTTCATAGATCGCGCGGCCGGTGATGGCGCCCATGATGCCAGCACCCGTGCGAGTTTTCGCGACCGCCTGCAGCGCGTGAATATCTTCAATACGACTGACGCCACCGGAGGCGATGATGGGAATACTGGACGCTTCGGCAAGTGCCACTGTGGCCGCCACGTTCACGCCCTGCATCATCCCGTCACGGGCGATGTCGGTGTAGATGATGGCCTCGACACCATCGTTGGCGAATTGCCGTGCCAGATCGATCACATTCACCGTGGACACATTGGCCCAACCGTCGGTGGCGACCATACCGTTCATCGCATCGAGCCCGACCATGATGTGACCGGGGAACGCCCTGCAGGCCTCGGCGACAAACGCTGGATTGCGAACGGCCTGAGTCCCGATGATGACGTAGCTGACGCCTGCCGCAAGATAACGCTCGATAGTCGGCAAATCACGAATGCCACCGCCGATCTGCAACGGCAGTTGCGGATACGCCTTCGCGATTGCAGCGACGACTTCACCGTTGACTGGTATGCCAGCAAAAGCGCCATTCAGATCTACCAGATGCAGACGACGCGCGCCTTGTGCGAGCCAATGACCAGCGGTCTTCACAGGATCATCGGAGAATACGGTGGAGTCTTCCATGCGGCCTTGTTTCAGGCGCACACACTGACCATCTTTCAAATCGATTGCGGGGATGACTAGCATAAATACGGATCTACCTGATGTTGAATTACTTTATACGCTGCCATCCCACGCGAGAAAATTACGCAGCAACTGCAGCCCGCTGTGCTGACTCTTTTCCGGGTGAAACTGCACGGCAAAGATATTGCCCTTGTTCAGCGCGGCCGTGAATGGCACGCCGTATTCTGTGACACCGGAAGCCTTCTCCTGCGCACCCAGTTCGATGTAATAACTGTGCACGAAATAGAACCGGCTGTTGTCTTCGATGCCAGCCCACAGTGGATGCTTGTCGATCTGCTTCACCATGTTCCAGCCCATGTGCGGGACTTTCAAACGCTTGCCATCCGCATCCGTGAGAGCACCCGTTTCCGATCCTTGCGCGTTCCCAAAATAACGCACGCGTCCGGACACCATGCCGAGGCACTCGACGCCATTGTTTTCTTCGCTGCTGTTCATCAACGCCTGCATACCCACGCAGACCGCGAGCAGCGGTTTGTTGCGCACCACCTCGGCGACAATCGCGTCGATACCCAGACGGCGAATCTCGCCCATGCAATCACGAATCGCGCCCACGCCGGGGAATATCACATGGTCGGCTTGCAGAATGGTGCGGGCATCACTGGTGACGCTGACGGTCACGTTTTTCCCGACATACTCCACGGCCTTGGCCACGGAATGCAGGTTACCCATTCCATAATCGATAACGGCGACTTTATTCATAGCTATTTTTTCTAGAGCAGGATTGAGGCAAGCGGCTTACAGCGAACCCTTCGTTGAAGGAATCACGTCGCTGCTGCGCGGATCAATTTCCATGGCCATGCGCAGTGCGCGACCAAAGGCCTTGAAGACAGTCTCGATCTGATGGTGCGAATTGACGCCCCGCAGATTGTCGATGTGCAGAGTCACCAAGGCGTGGTTAACGAAGCCTTGGAAAAATTCGTGAAACAGATCGACATCAAAACCGCCAACTGCACCACGGGTAAAGGGTATGTGGTACTCCAGACCAGGACGCCCGGAGAAATCGATGACGACGCGGGAGAGCGCTTCATCCAGCGGCACATAGGCGTGGCCATAGCGGCGGATACCCTTGCGATCCAGCGCCTTGTTGAAAGCCTGGCCCAGCGTAATGCCAAGGTCTTCGACGGTGTGGTGTGCATCGATATGCAGATCGCCCACCGCTTTGACCGTGATGTCGATCAGTCCGTGACGAGCAACCTGATCCAGCATGTGATCGAGAAAGGGCAGACCGGTGTCTGTGCTGAGTTCGCCTGTACCGTCCAGATTCACAGATACCTTGATCTGCGTTTCCTTCGTGTTCCGTTCCACTGTCGCCTGTCGTAAGGACATCAAATTTCCCCAATTGTGCCTGTATACCGGCATTCTGCGCCGGGTTTCAGTGCCGCGCATTATACGGGCAGCGCCGGGGCTTTGAAAGCAAAGATCTCCCGGCCAGCCCTTGAACAACACGGCGGGAAAGGTTGATGCGCCCCGCATTTCAAGCACTTATACCTCACCCCGGCGGATGCGATAAGCAAGCCTGTTGAGGTACACTGATGCTCGTGGGCGTGAATTTACGACAGGAATTCTCACAGGGAACACATCATGAAAAAAATCATCAAGCTGCTTTTACTGACACTGACGGGCGCGGTTGTGCTGGTCGGTGTAAGTGTCACGTTGATTTTTCTGCTGATCGATCCCGTCCGCTACAAACCCACACTGGAATCAGTGTTCGCCCAACAAACCGGGCTGCAGCTTAACATCGCGGGGGAGATTGACTGGACCTTTAGACCTGTGTTCGGTCTCAGTATTTTTGATCTGCGCCTGCGCAATCCGGGTGCTCGTCAGGAACTTGCTTCACTGTCCAGCATTGCCATCAAGATTGAGCCTTGGGCGCTGCTCGATGGCCGTCTGGAAATGCAGGAGTTTGTTGCCGACGGCTTGCACATCAACTGGATCGTCGATTCCAACGGCGTCAGTAATTGGCAGACCGGCGACAGTGCTGCCGCTACAGAACCCGCCGGGCAGACCTCCGCTTCGACATCTGCATCGTCTTCCGCCGATGGCACCACCGTTGCCGCTGCCGTCCAACAGATCACCGTCAGCAATGCCAGCCTGTCCGTCCAAGATGCCAGACGCGGTCTCAACACGACCTTCAGCAATATGAATCTCAGCAGCCAGAACACCAATCTGGAAAATCGCCCTTTCCCGTTCGAACTGTCTTTCAACGTGACGGATGATGTCGACGGCCAGGATGCCGAAGTTAGCCTCGCCAGCACAGCGACCATCGATCTCGCCGCTGGCAATGCCCGTTTCGATGACCTGCAGCTCAAGCTCAATCCTCTGCAACTCTCCGGCTCACTGTCCGCGCAGGACTTCCGCAACAACCTGAGCTGGAGTGGCAACCTCACCAGCAACACCTTCCCACTGACCGATTTCCTGGATTTGTACGTGCGCTCTGCCGCCGACGACAAGCTCGCCATGCCCGGGGATTACAGTGCCGACAGCGACCAGTTCAGCATGCGCGTCGAATTCAACGGCAACAGCCAGCAGATCAACGTGCCGGTGCTGGCGCTGACACTCGACGAAATGCAGGCGACGGCAGATGCCACCTACACCTTGGGCTCCGACACAACACCTGCCAACCTGCGCTACAACTTGGCTGCCAATGCGCTGGATTTGAACCGTTACACGGGTTCTGCAGCTGACACCTCAACTCCGACATCGACACCCGCAGAACCAGCCCCGGCAGCAGCGACTACCGCTACAGATAGCGCTCTGCCCATCGAATTGCTGAACAGCATGAACGTGCAAGGCAGACACAACATCGAGTCACTGTCAGTCGCCGGGCTGACTTTCACTGGCATCAACATCAGCCTTGACGTGTTGAACGGTGCACTGCGGCTGAATGTGCCGCCCGTCGGTTTTTACGAGGGGCAGATCACCAGCACGCTGAATTTCGACACCCGTCAGTCGCCCCCCAGCCTGACCAACATCAGCTCGCTGCGTAACATCAACCTGGCGGGCCTGGCCCAGGGGCTGCCCGCAGCAGACTTTGCCGAGGGCCGCTTCAACCTGGAAGCAGTACACACCTTGCGCGGCAGCACCGTGAATGAATTGCTGAACACCGTCAACGGCACCTCCAGCTTCAGCGTCGCCGACAGCGCCATCGATGTCGGCGTGCTCAAACAGGTGCTTTCATCAATCTCCGTACTCAGCCCGGCAGGCACTGGTGACATAGCGCAGCAATGGCCGGACGTCGTACGCTTCAATACCCTGGAAGGACACCTGATCCTGGCTCAAGGGCTGGCGGCGAATCAGCAGCTCAATGTCACACTGGATAACGTCGAGGTATCTGCCAACGGCGGCATCGATCTGAACGCCAACAGCTTCAACTACGACGTTCTGCTCACAGTGTTCGGGCCACCTGCCGCGCAGACGGTGCCGGTCTCCGAACTGTACCAGGGCGTGCAGTGGCCGGTGCTGTGCAGTGCCACATTCGCCAGCGAGATCAGCCAGTACTGCGGCCCCGACTTCGGCAAGGTTCGCGATCTGTTCGTGCAGATCTCCCGCAATCAGGTGCAGCGCCGCGTACAGGACGCTGCTGGCGATCAGGTTCCGGCCGATCTGCAGGACGCCGCACGCGGACTGCTTGACCGTCTGCTGCGCTGAGAACCAGTCATCCTCCTATGCCGACAATCGACTCACGTGCGACCTTCGCCAACGCTGTGCTGCAGTGGTTCGCCCACAGCGGGCGGCATCATCTGCCCTGGCAGGAAAACCCGACGCCGTATCGCGTCTGGGTGTCCGAGATCATGCTGCAGCAAACGCAGGTCAGCACCGTCATCCCCTATTTCCTGAATTTCATGCGCCATTATCCGGATGTGCATCGCCTCGCTGCGGCACCACTGGACGAGGTACTGCACCTGTGGACCGGGCTTGGCTACTACGCCAGAGCCCGCAACCTGCATAGAAGCGCCAACATCGTCAGCACCACCATGGCAGGCGAATTTCCCCGCAGTGTCGGCGCACTCTGCGAGTTGCCCGGCATAGGCCGCTCCACTGCCGGAGCCATTCTGTCGCTGGGGGCCGGTATTCGAGCCCCGATCCTCGACGGCAATGTGAAACGGGTCCTGTGCCGCTACCATGCTGTTCCTGGCTGGCCCGATCTTCCTGCTGTGCAGAAGCAGCTCTGGGTGATCGCCGAGGACGCCACACCGACACAAGAATTCGCCGCCTACACCCAAGCCATGATGGACTTGGGCGCCACTGTCTGCACCCGCAGCAAGCCGACCTGCCTGCTGTGCCCATTGCAGGACGACTGCAAGGCCCGCAAGGCTGAAGCCGTGAGTGAGTACCCTCACCGCAAACCCGCCAAAGCGATACCGACTCGCCACGCACACCTGCTGATGTGCCGCACGGCGTCTGGAGAGGTCCTTCTGGAGAGAAGACCGGAGAGTGGTATCTGGGGCGGCTTGTGGAGTTTTCCGGAGTTCACGGATATGGCACAGGCAGAGGAGTTCTGCCACTCCCGACTGCGTGCAGGACATCAGGCGCCGGAGTGCTGGCCCGTGGTCAAACACACCTTCAGCCACTTCCACCTGCAGATCACACCGGTCTGCGTCGACACCGCCGCACAGCCTGACGCCGTGATGGAGCCGCAGCGCTGGCTCTGGTACCCTCTGGACGAATCTGTCGCTGTGGGCCTCGCCGCCCCCGTCAAGGAATTGCTCCGGCGCTTGCGACAAACCCAATAAACACCCCCTGTAGGAGCCAGCCCTGCTGGCGACCTGTTGTAATCCATAAACAGTCGCCAGCAGGCTGGCTCATACAAGCATTAAGCACCACAAGGAACCAACATGACCGCCACCGTTTTCTGCCGCAAATACCAGAAAGACCTGCCCGCTCTGGCCTCCCCGCCCTACCCCGGGCCCAAGGGCAAGGAAATCTTCGAAACCATCTCGCGGCAGGCCTGGCAGGAATGGCAGAAGCAACAGACGATGCTGATCAACGAGAAACAACTCAGCATGATGAACGCCGACCACCGCCGCTATCTGCAGGACGAAATGGATAAATTCTTCGCCAACGAGCAGCACGACGTTGCGGAAGGCTATGTGCCCCCGGAACAGAGTTAACACAAGATAGTCGAAAACGGATGGATTCTCAGGCTTGACTCGGAAAGGGGTCTCCGGGTTTAATACGCGCCTTGCCAAAACGGCAGCACGCGCAACACTCGTAAGACCAGCAGTCCCCCATGCCCAGGTAGCTCAGTCGGTAGAGCAGAGGATTGAAAATCCTCGTGTCGGTGGTTCGATTCCGCCCCTGGGCACCATTAAAAAATCCCCACAAGCTCCTAAAAAACTTCCCCGCCATACCCACGTCTTCGCCATATACAAATGCAAATTGCGTGGCTTAGAATGAGCGCTCATTCCGCAATCGCCTGCGGGTTATTAATCTGTTACGAGCGGTACGAGCATGATTAACAGGTACATAGTAGTAGACGATTTTTATAGCAACCCAGATGAATTGGTTCGCGTTGCTTTAAAATCCCTGAAAGTAGAAGACTCACCGACTGGAAACTACGCCGGCGTAATGACCACAGACTATTTTTTGGGACCAGAGAGCAGAGAGATATTTCAAAAACTGACTCTGGAACCATCCATAAATTCTTCAACAAATGCAAATGGACGATTGCGGTTTACGAAGGCGAACGATTCATTCAAATTCCATATACATTACGATGTGGATGTTGAAACGCGATGGGCAGGGGTCGTATATCTTTCAAAAGATCATCCCAAGACAGACGGAACAAATTTCTGGCGACATTTGCGAACTGGTTTGGAAGTCGCACCTAAGACACCCGAAGAATTTGCCAAATACGGGTGGAAGAATTTTCATGATTTGAAGGCCTTCCTGGAAACAGAAGGACTTGATGAATCACTGTGGGAGAAGACCTTTTCCATCCCGTACAAATACAACCGCCTGGTTTTGTTCAGGCCTTGGTTGCTGCATTCTCCAGGGCCAGCGTTCGGGGAGACACTGGAATCTTCCAGAATCGTTCAAACATTATTTCTGGGTAAGTAGTATCACCGGGGGTCTTTCGGCCCCCGCGCCAACTCCACAAACGCCCGCAAATAATCCACTTCAATGTCGGTCTCCCGCGCGCCCAGAAATATCTGCTTGGCGATGCCTTGACGCCCCAGCCGCACCGGCACGACTTCCATCCTGTCGGCATACTCCTCCACCAGCCAGCGCGGTAGCGCCGCAACACCGCGACCGCTCGCGACCATCTGCAGCATGATGTCAGTCGTCTCGATGACCTTGTGGCGTTTGGGGCTGATACCCGCAGGTTGGAGAAATTGGTTGTAGATATCCAGTCGCTCGATCTCCACGGGATAGGTGATGAGCACCTCGCTGCCGATCTGCTCCGGCTCCACATGCGTCGCAGAGGCCAGCGCATGCCGCCGACTGACCACCAGCACTTGCTCATAATCGAACACCGGTTCGAAGCGCAGCCCGGGCTTGTAGAGCGGGTCCGGCGTCACCAGCAGATCAATCTCGTAGCCAAACAAAGCACCGATGCCACCGAACTGAAAGCGTTGTTTGACGTCCACATCCACGTCCGGCCAGCGCGTCAGATAAGGGGCGACAATCTTGAGTAGCCATTGATAACAGGGATGGCACTCCATGCCGATCCGCAACGTGCCGCGCTCGCCTTTGGCGTACTGGCTCAGGCGTTCATCCACTTGTTCCAGTTGCGGCAGCAGACGGTTGGCGATCTCTAACAGGTAGTGGCCCGCCTGCGTCAGCCGCAGACTGCGGCCCTCACGCAACCAGATGTCGGTGCCCAACCCCTGTTCCAATTTCTTGATGGTGTGGCTCAGCGCCGACTGGGTCAGACACAGTTCGCCAGCGGCGGCAGTCAGTGAGCCCAGCCGGTCCACTTCCCGAATGATGGTGAGATGCGCTCTTTCGATCATACGTCGCTCATGAATTTATTTAATTGATTAGTGAAATAATGTCATTTTACTTCATGTATTGCGATTCCTACCATAGCGCCATTCCACCCATCCCTCTGCTAAATAAACAAGAAGTGAAGGTCACTATGGTCACAACACACAATCTCGGTTTTCCACGTATCGGCGCGAAGCGTGAATTGAAGTTCGCTCTGGAATCCTATTGGCAAGGCAGGTCCTCGCGAGACGAACTCAGCGCACTGGGCGCTCAACTGCGTCAGCAAAATTGGCAGCATCAGGCAGATCTGGATCTAGCCCCGGTGGGCGACTTTTCTTTCTACGACCAGGTGCTGGACATGAGCTTCGCGCTCGACAATCTGCCCGCGCGAGCGCATGGTTTCCACGGCGACTCTCTGGACAATTACTTCCGGGTAGCACGCGGCCGTTCTGCCGCCGTATCCGGGGAGCATGCCGCTTGCTGCGATGGCATCGCCGCCGGAGAAATGACCAAGTGGTTCGACACTAACTACCACTACATCGTCCCGGAATTCACTGCCACGACCGAGTTCAAACTGAATGCTTCGCGACTGCTGGCACAACTGGGTGAGGCCAAAGCGCTGGGCATCAAGAGCAAGCCGGTGATCATCGGCCCCGTCACCTATCTGTGGCTGGGCAAGACCAAGGACGACACCAACAAGCTGGATTTGCTGGAGCGCCTGCTGCCGGTTTATGCCGAATTGCTGGAGCAACTCGCCAAGCAGGGCGTTGAGTGGGTACAGATCGACGAACCGGTGCTCGTCACCGATCTCGATCTCGATGTCGAGTGGCGGCTGGCCCTGCATACGGCTTATCAATACTTCGCTGGAAGTAGAGTCAAACTGCTGTTGGCCACTTACTTCGGTCCACTGCAGGAGAATCTGCCGCTGGCCGCAGACCTGCCTGTCGCCGGGTTGCATCTGGATGCCATCAATGCCCGCGACGAGATCCCCGCGCTGCTGGACTTGGTGTCGGCGCACAAAGTGTTGTCGCTGGGCGTCATCAACGGCCGCAACATCTGGAAAAGCGACCTGACTGCCATTCTCGACTGGCTGGAGCCCGTCGCGGCGCAGCTGGGCGAACGGCTCTGGATTGCACCATCCTGCTCGCTGCTGCACGTTCCCGTAGACCTTGCCAGCGAGCAGAAGCTGGATGCCGAAACCAAGGCATCGCTGGCATTCGCGCTGCAGAAACTGGACGAGCTGCAGATTCTGGCCACTGCGTTGAACAGCGGACGATCTGCCGTCGCTGTGGAGTTGACCGCGAATCAGGCCGACATCGCCCTGCGTCGCAACTCTCCTCGTGTGACCAATCCAGCCGTCAAAGCCGCTCTCGCCACTATCACTCCGCAGTTGGGCCAACGCCAAAACACCTACCCACTGCGTGCGAAGAAACAGGCGGCGTTACTCAATCTGCCTTTGTATCCGACAACCACCATCGGCTCCTTCCCCCAAACGGCCGAAATTCGTCAGGCCCGCAGCCGCTTCAAGGCAGGCGAACTGGACAGTGCGCACTACACCATCGCGATGCAGAACGAGATCGCCCACAGCGTGCGTGAACAGGAAGCGTTGGGACTCGATGTGTTGGTACACGGCGAGGCCGAGCGCAACGACATGGTGGAATACTTCGGTGAGCATCTGGACGGCTACGTCTTCAGTCAATTCGGTTGGGTGCAGTCCTATGGTTCGCGCTGCGTGAAGCCACCCATTCTCTATGGCGACATCAGCCGCCCGAAGGCCATCACGGTCGATTGGACCACCTACGCGCAGTCACTCACCCGCAAACCAATGAAAGGCATGCTGACTGGCCCCATCACGATCCTCAACTGGTCTTTCGTGCGCGATGATCAGCCGCGCTCAGTGTCCTGCCTGCAACTTGCTCTGGCGATTCGCGAAGAAGTGCTCGATCTGGAGCGCGCCGGTGTGCGGGTGATCCAGATCGACGAAGCCGCGCTTCGCGAAGGATTGCCACTGCGCAAATCGGAATGGCACGAGTACCTGAGCTGGGCCATTGAATCGTTCCGTATCACCGCCAATGGTGTGGCAGATGAAACGCAGATTCATACTCACATGTGCTATTCCGAATTCAACGACATCATTGCGGCTATCGTCGACATGGATACGGACGTCATCACTATCGAAACTTCTCGTTCCGATATGGAATTGCTCGACGCCTTCGAGCACTTCAAATTCCCGACCGAGATCGGCCCCGGTGTGTACGACATTCACTCGCCGAACATTCCCACTCAGGAGCACATCGTGCAACTGATGAGGAAGGCTGCCGAGCGCATTCCAGCGGAGCGCTTGTGGGTGAATCCCGATTGCGGATTGAAGACGCGGCAGTGGGCGGAAGTGATCCCCGCGCTGCAGAACATGGTGGCGGCTGCGAAGACTCTACGCGCCACCGCCTGAAACGGGACCCGATTTTTCATTACGAGGAGCAGCACCATGTTTGAGCGCAGCCGCTACACTATCGAGCAGATTGATCCAGAAATTCACGCCGCTATCCAGCGTGAAAATCGGCGACAGGAAGATCGCATTGAACTGATCGCCTCGGAGAACTACACCTCTCCTGCGGTGATGGCGGCGCAAGGCTCGCAACTCACCAACAAGTACGCTGAAGGCTATCCAGGCAAGCGTTACTACGGAGGGTGCGAGCACGTCGATGTTGTCGAACAGATCGCCATCGACCGGGTCAAGCAACTGTTCGGCGCCGACGCAGCCAATGTGCAAGCCAACTCCGGTTCGCAGGCCAATCAAGCGGTCTTTTTCGCTGTGCTCAACCCCGGTGACACCATCATGGGCATGAGTCTCGCCGAAGGAGGACACCTGACCCACGGTATGCCGCTGAACATGAGCGGCAAGTGGTTCAATGTCGTCAGCTATGGATTGAACGCGCGAGAAGATATCGACTATGACGCCCTTGAAAAGCTCGCAGTCGCGAAAAAACCCAAGCTGATTATCGCGGGCGCTTCAGCGTTTTCTCTGCACATCGATTTCGCACGCATCGCTCAGGTGGCGCGTTCAATCGGAGCGTACTTCATGGTCGACATGGCGCACTACGCAGGGTTGATCGCAGCGGGTGTTTATCCAAACCCGGTGCCGCATGCGGACTTCGTCACGACCACCACGCACAAGAGTCTGCGCGGTCCGCGTGGCGGTGTGATCCTGATGAAAGCGGAATACGAGAAGGCGATCAACTCGGCCATTTTCCCCGGTCTGCAAGGTGGCCCGTTGATGCATGTGATCGCGGGCAAAGCCGTCGCCTTCAAAGAGGCGCTGACACCGGAGTTCAAGAGTTATCAGCAGCAGGTGCTGCGCAATGCCACGGCACTGGCAGAGACGCTGACAGCGCATGGCCTGCGGATAGTTTCTGGACGCACGGAAAGCCACGTCATGCTGGTGGATCTGCGGACTCGAAAAATCACGGGCAAGGAAGCAGAGAAAGTGCTCGGAGAGGCTCACCTCACGGTGAACAAAAATGCCATTCCGAATGATCCGGAGAAGCCTTTTGTGACCTCGGGTATTCGCCTGGGTTCACCCGCGATCACGACGCGCGGATTCGGAGAAAAAGAAGCGCGACAGGTGGGTGATTTGATCGCGCAGGTGCTGGAGAATCCACATGAAGAAACGAACATCGCCCGCGTGCGCGAGCAGGTGACAATACTGACCGGACGGTTCCCGGTCTATGGCTGAACGCTCTGCAAATAAAAAGGGGCCACGAAGGCCCCTTTTTATTTCAATCACGAATGGTCAACGGAAAGCTATTCGCATTCCCTGTAGCGTGACTCCAGGCACTTGTCGGCCATGGCCTGCGCCTGCGCGAGTTGTTCTTCGTTCAGATTAGCCACTACGCTGTCACGATTCATCACGATCTGATCGCGCTCTTCACCGAACGAAATTTTCTCGGCGATGTTCAGCCACATCCCGGCCTTAAGCAGATCCTGCTCAACACCAAGACCGTTGCCATAGAGAATGCCGAGGTTGTTCTGTGCACTGAAGTAGCCTTCCATCGCAGAGCGACGATACCAGCCAGCGGCGGCGGAGTAATCCTGCGCCACACCTTGTCCGTCTTCATACATCACTCCGAGCCTGTACATTGCAGTCAAGTGGCCCTGATCCGCTGCCATGCCATACCACTCGGCGGCTTGTGCAAAATCCTGCGGCACACCCTGACCATCGTGATGCATCACTGCCAAGTTGAACTGGGCAACACCTTCGCCTTGCTCAGCCGCCATGCGGTAATACTTGGCAGCTTCCTCTAGATCCTGCGGCACACCTTTGCCGACGTAGTAAATCTCGGCCATGCTCATCTGTGCTGTGAGATCACCTTCATCCGCTGCCAATCCGTACCACTTGGCGGCTTCTTCGAAATTCTGATCCACACCGTAGCCATTGCTGTAGAGCAGCGCCAGGTTCAGTTGCGCAACAGTAATGCCCTGCTCCGCAGCGGGTCGGAACCATTTCTCCGCTTCAACGTAATCCTGAGTCACGCCCATGCCGAAGTTGTACATCATGCCGAGGTTCATCTGCGCCATGGCATTGCCCTGATCTGCAGCCAGGTGGTACCACTTGGCGGCTTCGGCCATGTCAGGCGGGACGCCCTGGCCAGTCTGATACATGACCCCAAGCGTCTGCTGTGCGGCGGCATCACCCGCTTCCGCCTTGGTAATCAGCTCTGCGGTGCCATAGCTCTGGGCATGACTGAACAGCGCCGTACAGGCCAGCGCTGCTGCGAGAAAAAATGTGCTGATGTGTCTCAAAGACATGATTCTTTACCCCTGACGACGGTGCCCTGCGGCGAGTCGTCAAACTTGAGTTGATTTGACAGTGATGACCGACCGCTGCCGCGAAACCGCGTGCCTGGATGAGTCATTCACTGAACGGCTTTCAATGTGTGCTGAATGCTATTCCCAAAGTGCCGAAAAGGAAAGATTGGCCTGTTTCGGATGCTGGTTTATGATCGGCTGCATGAAAACAACAATACTTCCCATCCTGCTTGTCTCCAGCCTGCTGCTCGCCCAATGCCAGTCTGGACAATCCCAATCCGCTGCCAGCAATGGTGGCGATCAACCTCTTGTCGATCAGTTCTGGCGCGCAAACAACGTCTCCGAACAAGAGCGAGCAAGCGCACAATTGCTGGCGGCTGGCGGCACTGCCGACGTGCTGTATGACTCACTCAAAAGTGGCCCCAGCTACTCCGCCGATGTCCCGACCGGGCAACTGGAACAGACCCGCACCGCTGCCGACGGCACTGTGTTCCCCTATATCGTGCTGGTGCCGGACGACTACAATCCACGCCGCGCTTATCCCGTGGAGTTCAATCTGCACGGCGGCGTGAACCGCCCTCCTCTCATGGAAGGCGAACCATTGTGGCGACAAGGTTACGATGCGCTGCGTGCCCCGGACCGCATCATCGTGGTACCAGCCGCGTGGGACGAAGCCTTCTGGTGGTTCGACAATCAAGCCGACAACGTGCCTGCAATTCTCCGAACCATCAAGCAAACCTACAACGTCGACGACAATCAGGTCTACATGACCGGTGTCTCCGATGGTGGCACCGGCAGTTACTTTTTCGCCTTCATGCAGCCGACCGAGTGGGCAGCGTTCCTGCCTTACATCGGCAACCCTGGTGTACTGCAGAATCCCGCCGGGCGGGCCAGCTATCCACTCTCCTTCGACAACCTCGCGGGCAAAGCGCTGTATATCGTCAACGGCGAGAACGATCCTCTGTATCCCGCTCGCGCAGTGCAGCGCTACATCGACTACATGGCACGGGCCAACGTCGACCACGTCTTCAGGGTGATCCCCAACGGAGGCCACAACACCGCGTGGCTGCCAGAGGAGCGTCCCGCGATTGAGGCCTTCAAGCGCGACCACATCCGCGACCCGCTGCCAGAGCGCGTGCAATGGGCTACCAATCGTACCGACCGCTACAACCGCAATCACTGGCTGGTGGTGGACGAGCTGGACAAAGAGGGCGAGCCGGGCCGGGTGATTGTGTTCCGCGAAGGTAACCAGATTCGCGTCAACGCTTACTACGTCAACGCGTTTACGCTGCTGCTCAATCCGGAAGAAATCGATTTCAGTCAGCCGGTGACGGTGATCCTCAACGACACAATCGTGCATGACGGTCTCGTGACCGAGAGTGCGGAGACGCTGCTCAAGTGGGCGGCGCGGGATCGGGATCGCTCTATGCTGTTTACGGCTGAATTGACGTTGAGGGTGCCGGTTAGTTCACAGTAATTATGATCGACTGCCTGGAGCGGGCCCTTTTTCGCCTGCAGGGCATTTATACCCTCAGGGTAGGCTCCTACAGGGTCGGTGCAGGTCAGGGGAGTTTCCCCAGCAGGCGCGGCCAGTCATAGCCCGCGTCTCCCATCGCCAGGAAGGAAGGGTTCAATATATCGTCCTTGCTGTTGTAGCGCAGCGGCGAAAAGTCCGTTTGACACACCTTGCCACCTGCCGCACAGAGCACAGCCTGAGCAGCTGCAGTGTCCCACTCACTGGTCGGCGCCAGACGCGGGTAAAGATCGGCCCCCCCCTCCGCAAGAATGCAGATTTTCAACGAGCTGCCCATATTCACCAGCGCGACGTCATTGAACTGTTGGGTCAGCGTATCCAACATACTCTGCAGCGCTTCACCCCCATGCCGACGGCTGGCCACCACTCTGATTTTTCCGCTGCGGCTCTCTGCTGGCATCGGCGCCGTAGCGATTGCTCGCAACTCCCCCATGCCTTCCTGCTTCCAGGCCCCGCTCCCCAACAGGCCAGTCCAGGTCATTGCCAACGCTGGTGCATGCACCACCCCCAGCACCGGAACACCATCCCGGACCAGCGCGATGTTCACCGTGAATTCATCGTTACGGTTGATAAACTCCTTGGTGCCGTCCAGCGGGTCGATCAGCCAGTACTCGGACCAGCTCTGGCGCAGCGCATAAGGTGGCAAAGTTGATTCTTCGGACAGCAGAGGAATCGCAGGTGTCAGCCTCTGCAGCTCACGCGCAATCAGAGCGTTGGCGCGGGTATCCGCCTCTGTCAGTGGAGAATCGTCACCCTTGGCCTGACTGACAATGTCGCCGCTGCGGCGATAAACATCCAGTATCTCTTCCCCGGCGCATCTGGCGATCCCGGTCACTGCGGCCAGCAGGGCCTCTGCATCTGTCATCATTCACTCGTCCTTTGTCCGTTCGACTATCGATTCGACGCCACTCTTGGTTCGACGCCACTCTGTCGGCAATGCTAGCATGGCGAGCCTCGGACACGGGATCATGGCCGTGACCTCTGAATGCTCTCTAATAACAACCATAACAACAAGGAAACTCCCGATGCGCGTTCTTTCCTCCCTCCTGATGCTTCTGTTGCTGGCTGGCACTGCCCAGGCGCAACTCGCCGTGCCCAATCCAGCAGGCCTGACTTATGGCCACGTTCACCTCAACGTCACCGACATGGAGCTGCACAAGCAGCTGTGGGTCGAACACTTTGGTGGCACTGTTGTCGTGAAGGGCACGCTGACGGCGGTAAAAATGCCGAACATGATGGTCGTCCTGTCGGACCGCGACCCTACCGGCGGCTCGCAAGGCACCGTGATGGATCATTTCGGATTCAAGGTTCGCAACCTGGCCACCTTCCTCGCCAAATGGCGCGCGGCGGGACTCCCGGTAGGCCGTGAGTTCATCGGCGCCGAAGGCCAACCCAACGCTTACGTGATGATGCCGGACGATGTCTACGTAGAATTGCAGGAAGATCAGGCCTTGCCAGTTGTAATTTCCCCCTACCATATCCATTTCTATACCCCGGAGTTCGAATCGCTGCTAGCGTGGTATTCCGAGCTGCTGAACATTGAAGTGCGGCCGCGCGGCTCGATCACCTCAACCACCAACGTGCCGGGCATGAATTTGAGCTTTGCCAATTCCAGCGAACCACGCCTACCTACCCGGGGTCGCTCGATCGACCACATCGGGTTCGAAGTGGATGACCTGGAAGCGTTCTGCAAACTGCTCGAAGCCAAAGGCATTGCCTTCGACGTCGCCTACCGCGATGTCCCAGCCATCGGACTGAAGATCGCGTTCATCACTGATCCGTCCGGGGTTTACATCGAGTTCACGGAAGGCTTTGACGAGTACTGAAAATTGACGACGAGGATCTGATGCTGGAGTGGAATTCAATCGACACCGTGCTGTTCGACATGGACGGCACCGTGCTCGATCTGCACTTTGACAACTACTTCTGGGAAGACCTCGTCCCGGCTCGCTACGCCGAGCGCCACGGCCTGCAAAAGGCCGAGGCGCAGGCCTTGCTGCGCAGGCGCTACGAGAAAGTGAAAGGCACGCTGGACTGGTACTGCCTCGACTTCTGGTCAGAGAGCTTGACGATGGACATCGTTAGCATGAAAGAGGAAGTCCGCCACAAGATTGCTGTACGGCCTTTCGCGCTGGAATTTCTGCAGCAGTTGCGCAACAGCGGCAAAGCAGCGCTGCTCGTCACCAATGCCCACCCGGACAGCCTGAATCTGAAGATGCGCCACACGGGAATCGCGGGACACTTCGACCACACTGTCAGTTCCCACAGCATCAGCTCCCAGAATTTGCGACTGGCCAAGGAAAATGCCGGTTTCTGGCACGCGCTGCGGCAACAGCATCCCTTCGATCCGCAGCGCACCTTGTTGATCGATGACAGCCTGCCGGTGTTGCGTTGCGCGGCTGCAGAAGGCATCGCTCATCTGCTCGCCATTCGCCAGCCGGACAGTCAGCGCGCGCCACTGACGCCGGAAGAATTTGTACAGCTGGACGACTTCACCCAGATCATGCCCGGCTTGGAGCCATGTGGGAGCGGACCTGTCCGCGATTGAATCAACCACGAGACCCATCATGAAAAAAGACGACGAATCCACCAGCGGCGTGCGCCTCGACAAGTGGCTCTGGGCGGCCCGCCTCTTCAAAACCCGCGCCATCGCCAAGGACGCCGTAGAAAGCGGCAAAGTACAGTGCGAAGGACAGAAGTTAAAACCCGGTCGGCTGGTCTCTACGGGATTGCTGCTCACCGTGCGTCAAGGTTGGGATGAAAAAACGCTGCTGGTCACCGGACTCTCGGAACAGCGGCGCGGGGCCCAGGAAGCATCTCTCCTGTATAGCGAGACTCCGGAGAGCATTGAGAAGCGTCAGCAGGTTGGTGAGCATCGTCGGCTGCATGCTCTCCTGTTGCTGCAGCCGATGGCAAAACCGGACAAAAAAGATCGCCGTCTGCGCCAGCAACTCAAGCAGCAGATTGATGAGTGAGGAACCCAATGTCTGTTAGGTAGTGCCCACTTTTTTTGGCATAATCCGACGCCTGACAACGGGATAAGAATAGAACACGTTGACCGCCCCTTAAAAATGCGGGCTGGCGCTGTACATAAAAAGCTGGAGACTGCCCGGCACGGGAGATCTCGGCATACAGGGGATGGGGCTTGACCACACAACTCAAAGAAACACTGGCACTCAAAGAAAGTCTGAAGCGATTTAATCTGCCTGAGTTCAAGCCCGAGTGGGGAAAGTTTCTCAGGGGCATCGAGAAAGAAAGCCTGCGCGTCACCACCAAGGGACAACTGGCGCAGACCGATCATCCCGCAGCGCTGGGGTCGGCACTGACGCATCCCTATATCACCACCGATTTTTCTGAAGCGCTGATGGAACTGATCACTCCTGCGATGGACGACATCGAGGGATGCCTGAACTTCCTCGCCGACATGCACACCTATACCTACAGCCAGTTGCCCAGAGACGAACGCCTCTGGGTGTCCAGCATGCCCTGCCAGCTGGAAGGCGACGATCATATTCCGCTCGCGCGCTACGGCAGCTCCAACATCGGGCGCATGAAGACGCTTTATCGGGAAGGACTCGGGCATCGCTACGGCCGCGTGATGCAAACGATTGCCGGCATTCATTACAATTTTTCCATGCCCGAAAAATTCTGGGCCGACTATCGCGACATCCGCCAGTCAACCGACGATCTGCAGACCTTCCAGACCCGCCAGTACCTGCACCTGATCCGCAATTTTCATCGCAACTGCTGGCTGCTGCCTTACCTGTTCGGCGCATCACCGGCAGTCAACAAAAGTTTTCCCCAAGGTCGCGATCACGACCTCGAAGATTTCGACGCCTACACGCTCTACAAACCTCACGCCACCGCATTGCGGATGGGCAATCTGGGCTACAAGAGTGAGGCGCAGAAATCCTTGTTCGTGTGCTACAACGACCTGAGCAATTATCTCGACAGCCTGCAGGGCGCACTCTCCACTCCCTACCCTGCATACGAGATTATCGGCACCAAGAAAGACGGCCACCACCTGCAGATGAATACCAACCTGCTGCAGCTGGAAAACGAATTCTACGGCAGCATTCGCCCCAAACGCGTCGGCAACGCGGGCGAACGGCCTCTGACTTTGTTGCGCGAAAAAGGGATTCAGTACATCGAAGTGCGCGTGCTGGACCTGAACCCTTTCCTGCCACTCGGCATTGATGCGGAACAGATTCGTTTCCTCGACGCCTTCCTTCTGTTTTGTCTGCTCTCCGACAGCCCGGCCTGCACACGCACCAGCTTTGCGGAAATCGACGAGAACCTCTCGCGTGTCGTAAACAATGGTCGCGCACCCGGACTGTTGCTGACGCGCAAAGGGAATGACGTGACGTTTGCGGATTGGGCTTCCGAATTGCTGGGAGAGATTCGGCACACCGCCGGTATTCTCGACCACATCCACGACACAAGGGCCTACTCGGAAGCAGTCGCAAACCAGGCCGCCAAAGTGGCCGATCCGGAATTGACGCCGTCGGCACAACTGCTGCGTAAAATGCGCGAAGAAAACCGCCCTTTCTGCGCCATGACCATGGCGCAGTCCAGCGCCTTCGAAGACTATTTCCGCAACAATCCACTGAGTGCAGAGCGTCTCGCTGAACTGAAAGAGGCCAGTCAGGCTTCCATAGAGCGCCAGACCCAGATCGAAGCAGAGGACACCCTCAGCTTCGACGAGTACCTGCAGCAATTGAATGCTATTGCTGAATTACGAACGAAGTGAAATAGAGATCGAGGATATTCTCTGCACCGTGTCCATCCAGAACCGTGAGGATGCGCCGAATCTCCTCCAGAGCCGCGAGGCGCAGAGCCTCCTTGCCTTCGGTTGAGGTGATGTTCTCCTCAAGCTGTGCGGAGAACAGTCCGACCAGACTGTTGCGAATATAAGGCATGTGATGACGCACTGCTTCGTCGACTGGTTTTCTCGCTCTGACACTGACGTCGACCTTGAGGTAGCGCAGCCTGCCGCCACCGTCATAGTTGGTTACGAAACTGGGGGCCAGATCCACATACGGCGTGTCGCTATCGCTGCCGGAGGCAGGAGCGCTGGAAGCAAATGCCTTGGCAGCGAGGCTACCACCGAGCAGCAGACTGAACAGCAGCGCCAGGCAGGCGGTTTTTTTCGACATGGGAATTGTCCTTCTGATGGTGAGAGTCCAAGTGATGTAACAGGTATCGGCAGGGGTGGGCACTTTCTGAAGAGGCAAGCAGCTAAGTTCGAGCGTATACAGTCAGCGATATTTGATTAGAATAGGCAATCCTTTTGAGCCCCCAGTGGCAGTGAGTTTTCAAGATGACAAAATTGTTGGCAATGGTTCCGGGCTCGAGAAATCTCAACTTTCTAGTATTCGCGGCATGTACGTCGATGATCCTCATCGCGCTGTACATGGAGCACGTCATGCTGCTGCAACCCTGCGGCCTGTGTATCACGCAGCGCGTGTTTGTCATTCTGACCGGGCTGGTGTGTCTGGTCTCCGCCATCCACAAGCCATCACAAACAGGCGTGCGCAACTATGCACTGCTGGCGGCCAGCATGTGTGTGGCGGGTGGTTATTTCGCGGGACGTCAGATCTGGTTGCAGCATCTGCCTGAAGATCAAGTGCCGGCTTGCGGTCCCGGCCTGAGCTACATCATGGATAACTTTCCGCTGATGGACATGCTGTCGTTTCTGCTGAAAGGCGACGGCAACTGCGCTGAGGTGACTTGGCGCTTCCTGGGTATCTTCTCTATCGCCGAACTGTCGATGATCGGCTTCGTCATGCTGTTCGGTATCTGCATCTTCCAGGCTGTGCGCCGCAGCTGATATTACCCAACCCTTCGTAGCCCGGTCTGTGCGAGGGGTGGCATGGGGCACAGAGGCTAGCGCAGGGTGGCAGGCTTAGCGGATCAGGACCGTCTTGAGCCATGGATGGCGAAAGCGAGCCCCCAGGGATGGGTTCACGGCGTGTCCTGTTCCGCTAAGCCTGCTACTCTGTGCGGAAACAAAGTGTTAACTCAATCGCCAGCAGGCTGGCTCATACAGATGATCTGGCGGATGACGGTTGTAGAGATACCCTGTGAATACGGTAACCACACGCACTGAATGCCCCGCTCGGCCAGCAGCGGTTGCAAACGCAACCAGCGTCCGCTGCCAGCCCAATCATCGCCGACGAATACTTTTTTAATGCCCCACGCGACGATCCAGTCGACGCTGGCCTGCGTGTTGTCCAGGCCCACATCGAAAATGCAGGTGTCATCGACACAGCGCAGCGCGGCCAGCAATTCTCTGCGCTGCGCCTGATTGATCACTGGTTGTCGCCCTTTGGAGTTTCCAACCGCTCTGTCCGAACCCACTCCCACTTTGAGCTGCTGGCATTGCGCTCGCGCTGTTTCCAGAAAGCGCACATGCCCCACGTGCAGCAGGTCGAACACACCGATGGTGCCACCAATGACGTTGTCACTCATCGTCACGAGAATCCTCCTTGGTTTACCTTGGCGTCATCAGGGGCTGCAAACCAGTGCGGTACAGGGTCCTGCGGATCGAGACGGGCCAGCACGCGCAACAGACGTTCAAAACGCGCTCGCTTGCCCTGAGTCCAGGCCTCCAGTAAACGCAACGCAGCCCAGACGCGGGTAAAGGTGTTGTACGCGACCAGGGCCGGTGTCTCCAAGGTGCCATCGAATTCTGGGTCCGGCACTCGCCAGTTCGCACCATAGAGCTGTTCCAGGATGGCTTCTGGTTGACGAACCCGCCAGTGTCGACCATGAGGATGATCCGCCAGTTCGGCATCGAAGGGCTTGAATTGCAGGAGCCTGCCGGACTCACGTGGCATGCCCTGTGGCCACCAACCTCCTAGCACTCGTCCTTTGGCCGCATCGAGGTCATAGGCAAAGACATCCAGCGTGATGCCGGTATCTGCGTATTCGAAACAACGGAAATTGCTCGTGCGCACTGCAACCCACACCGGGCGCCAACCCCACTGTGGCAACAGCGCTACGGCGCGCTCGAAACTTCCCAGCGGCACCACGATATCCAGGTCTTTATCAAACGGCAGCAGACGGCCTTCACGCACCAGACCAAGTAACACGCCGCCGAAAGCGAACGCGATGCATTGATGCGCAGCGAGATTCACCAGCGCTTGCTGCAGCAAGGGCAGTGCCGCCGCAGAATCCATGGCAACAGGGGGCGTTTCTTCTCTTTGCGGAAACGGCAGGCGACTCGCCTCATGCAAGGCTGCCTGAGCTGCGTCGCAGGCAGCAGCGAGATGTTCATCACTCAACTGCTGCATATTGAAATTGGCAGCGGCGAGACACATGCCAAGGCGCACACGCAACGCAACTGTTTGCTGCAGATTGGCAGCGCTGAAGTCGCTCATTGAGGGCACCGCAAGCAAGGGAGAATCCAAGGCAGCGGCGAAGAGTGTGGCGGCACCTTGCGCATCGTTCATCAACAAGCCGGAGGCGTTACGCAACAGTTCGAGCACTGCAGGCATGGCCGTGAAGGAAACAGAGGATTCGTTCATCGACAGCGCCGCGTTGGTGTATATTCTCGGCAGAAATTTCCGAGGCCTGCGGGCTATGGTATGGTCCGCCCCAGTGCATTGCAACCAACCAGCCCTGTGCTCCTAACAGCTTTTTCACTCAACAGATCAGCAGAAATATCATGGCAGCGCCCCTTCGCTTCTACTCCCCGCAGGCTTCCCAGCTCCTCTTGATGGTGCAGCAAATCCGCGCGTATGAACGCCTGCCTTCAGCGGAACAAACGCGGCTGCAACAAACCCAGCTTTTCGCTCTGCTGAGTCACGCGTGGCAGCACTCTCCCTGGTGGCAGGCCAGACTGAAGAACGCTGGCTTCGATCCCACCGCACCGACACTGGACGCTTTTCAGCACCTCCCTCCCCTGACTCGCTCGGACATACAATCGTCTTTTGCGAAATTGCGCGCCCGCACACCGGACATGCAGGAAGCAGACATCATTGTCTCCACCACCTCCGGCTCCACCGGTGTGCCGGTGCAGGTGGAAAAGGACATGCGGATTTACGGGCAGATCTACGCGGCGATCTCCTGGATGGAAGGTCTCTGGCATCAGCGCGATGCCCGCAAAAAAATCGCGGTACTGGCCGTCAACGTCAAAGATGGCAGCACATCCTCGTGGGGTGGCATGTACGAGGTGATGGACATGCACGGGCCAAACGTCACACGCAGCCTGATCAGCGGCGATATGGAATCACATCTGGCCTGGCTGCAGGCCGAACGTCCAGACTACCTCAAGTGCAGCCCGATGGTGGCCTCTGAACTCGCTCAACTGGCAATCGCGAAAGGCATCACCCTGCCTATTCGCCAGATCATCTCCCAGTGGGAGCGCACCACAGCGCGCCATCGCGAACTGTGCCTGCAAGCTTTCGGGGCCGTCATCATTGATCGTTATTCCTGCGAAGAAGCGGGCTGGCTGGCACTGCCATGCCCCTCGCACCAGAATCTGCATGTCGTCAGCGCCAGTGTTTTACTGGAGATTGTGGATGACACCGGACTCCCTTGTCCGCCCGGAAAAGTCGGCCGGGTGCTTATCACCAGCCTGCACAGCACGGCGATGCCGATCATCCGTTACGACATCGGTGACCTCGCGGAATGGGGAGAGCCTTGCGGGTGCGGCATGACACTGCCTGTGATCAAACAGCTCCGGGGCAGAATTCGCCATCAGGTCCATCGCCATGACGGCAGCCTGCTGCCTATGGCCTTCCTGGGAGATGAACTCGGCGTGATCAAAGCCATTGGCGAATTTCGCATTCTGCAGTACACCGGGAATGAGCTGGAGATACAGATCAAGTGGGCGTCACGCCCCAGCGACAAAGACATTCAAGCCATCATCAAGAGCTTTGTCGATAACGGCTTGGGCGGGCTGCCACTGCAGATCAAGTCCGTGGCACAGATCGCCTGGGAGCTAGGACGCAAGCGCGAGGAATTCACGCGGCTGGATATTCCCCTGCCGCGCTGAGATCGTTCGTTGCGGCCCTTTAACCACGGCGCCAGCGGAAGTAGCGTTCCGCCCATGGCAGCAGGTGCTTGGGAATGCGGGCGCTGCGCCAGGCGTTGGCGGTGAAGCGATTGGCCTCGGACAGCGTCGGGTAAATGTGCGTCGTGGCGGCAATCTTCTTCAATCCCAAGCCATGGGTCATGGCCAGCACGAACTCGGTCAACAATTCTCCCGCGTGATAGCCCACGATAGTCGCCCCCAGAATGCGGTCACTGCCCGGCTGCGTCAGCACTTTCACGAAACCATGCGCCTCTTCGTCCGCGATGGCACGGTCCAGATCATCGATCTCGTAGCGGGTCAGTTCATAGGCAATACCCTGCTCCGTCGCTTCCTGCTCGCTCAGCCCCACGCGCGCCACTTCCGGGTCGGTAAAGGTCGCCCAAGGCACCACGGAGTAGTGAACCTTGAAGCGTTTCAGTCCACCGGCCATGGCATTGAGCACCGCGAACCAGGCCTGGAACGAGGCCATGTGCGTGAATTGATACGGTCCGGCAACGTCGCCGCAGGCATAGATGTTCGGATAGGCAGTCTGCAGGTACTCGTTCACCTTGAGAGTGCCGCGTGGCTCCAGCGGCATGCCCAGCTCCTCCAGACCAAAACCTTCGACATTGGCCTTGCGGCCGATGGCAACCAAGACTTTGTCGAACTCCAGACGCAGAGGACCAGTGGCAGTTTCCGCCACCAGCACACCACCTTCGGCAACGCGCTCGAAGGACTGCGCCTTGGTGCCGGTGAGCACGCGAATACCACCGGCCGCAAAACGCTCCATCACCAGTGCGGCGACGTCATCGTCTTCGCGCGGCATGATGCGCGGAGCCTGATCGATCAATGTGACTTGCGAGCCGAGCCGCGCAAAACTCTGCGCCAGCTCACAGCCGATGGGGCCGCCGCCCAGCACCAGCAACCGTTTCGGCAGCTCGCGCAGCTCCCAGAGCGAATCGGAAGTCAGATAATCGATACCATCAAGGCCGGGAATCGGCGGTACGAAGGGTCGCGCGCCGGTGGCGATGATGATGGAGCGGGTGGTAATCGTGCGGCCGTCGACCTCAACGCTGTAGGGGGAACGTATGAAAGCCTCACCACTGACGCACTCGACGCCCAAGCCAGTAAAGCGCTCGACGGAGTCGTGTGGCTCGATCGCAGTGACAACGCGCTGCACTCGCTCCATGACCTTGGCAAAGTTGATCTCCCCGCTGGCGTTGTCGATGCCGAACTCACTGGCACGCTTGAGATAGTCAGCGATTCGGGCGCTGCGGATCAGTGCTTTACTGGGGACGCAGCCGGTGTTCAGACAATCACCACCCATGCGGTGTTTCTCGATCAAGACCACTTTGGCCTTGGCTCCGGCCGCAATGATGGAGGACACCAGCCCCGCAGAACCGGCGCCGATCACGACCACATTGGCATCAAAGTGGCGTGGCTTGGCAAAGGGCTTCGGCGCGCGAGGACGACGGAACAACCCCAGCAGAGCACGCGCCAGCCACGGCAATATCCCGAGCAAAGCAAAGGAGAAGACAATGGACGGGCTCACCAACCCGGACAGCGATTCGATCTGCCCCAGCTCGGCGCCCGCATTCACGTACACCGCCGTCCCCAGCAACATGCCGACTTGGCTTACCACGAAATAGGGTACGACTCTGATTGGGGTCAACCCCATCAGCAGATTCACCATGAAGAAGGGAAACAGCGGCACCATGCGCAAACTGAAGAGATAGAAGTTGCCGTCCTTCTTGACCCCCTCGTTGATGGCCTTGAGAGTGCTGCCGAAGCGCTGCTGCACCCAGTCCCGCAACAGCAATCGCGAGGTCAGGAAGGCCAGCGTCGCCCCGATAGTGCTGGCGAACGATACCAGCAGCGTGCCCCAGAACAGCCCGAAGATGGCGCCGCCCGCGAGCGTCACGACCACCGCGCCAGGAATCGAGAGCGCAGTGACCGTCACATAGGCAATGAAATAGAGAGCAGCGGCGGTGGTGAAGTTTTCACTGCTGAAAGTCTGAATGGCGCCCAGTTGGGACTGCACATAATCGAGCGTGAGAAAGCGCCCGAGGTCGAACACAAAATAACTGGCGATCAACGCCACAAAGACTGCCAGTACCAGGCCTTTCGTTTTCGTCATGATGATGTCTGCTGTAATGCCCGTGGAGGAATGACCTGTGCGGGCAGTCTGATTGCCAGGTCGATCCGGTTTATCTGTCAGGCGTTGGTATGCTATAAGGCTTCTCGAATCTGAAACCCGCCAGCAACGCCCAGAGATATTCAAAAGTGCCAAACGATACCACAAGCCCGGCAGGCAAACCTTCTCGTCAGTTCCCAGCCACACGCATGCGCCGCATGCGCCGCGATGAATTCAGCCGTCGCCTGATGCGCGAGACGCGACTGAGTGCAGATGACCTTATTTTCCCGATATTCATTGTGGAGGGTAGCAATCAGCGCCAGCCGATTCACTCCATGCCGGACATTTATCGGCTTAGTATCGATGAGTTGCTAAAGGAAGCAGGCGAGCTGGTCGCGCTGGGAATTCCCGCCATTGCGCTCTTTCCGTCTCCTCATGCAGAAACCAAAACGCTGGATGGACGTGAAGCCTGGAATCCTGATGGACTGGTGCAGCGTGCAGTGCGTGATCTCAAGGCGCAGTTCCCACAGCTCGGCGTGATCACCGACGTGGCACTTGACCCCTACACCACCCACGGTCAGGACGGGATCATCGATGACAACGGTTATGTGCTCAATGACATCACCGTTGACGCGCTGATTCGTCAGGCACTTTCACACGCACAGGCTGGTGCAGATATCGTGGCACCTTCGGACATGATGGACGGTCGCATCGGCGCCATTCGTGATGCGCTGGAAGCAAACGGTCACATTCATACGCGCATCCTCGCCTATTCTGCCAAGTACGCATCAAGTTACTACGGACCCTTTCGCGATGCGGTAGGCTCCAGCGCCAACCTCGGCAAAGGCAACAAACACACTTATCAGATGGACATTGGCAACAGCGATGAAGCGCTGCACGAAGTGGCTCTGGATCTCGCCGAGGGTGCCGACATGGTCATGGTGAAACCGGGTATGCCCTATCTCGACATCGTGCGGCGTGTGAAAGATGAATTCGGCGCACCGACCTTTGTCTATCAGGTCAGCGGTGAATACGCGATGCACATGGCTGCAGCACGCAATGGCTGGCTCGATGAATCGGCAGTGGCGATCGAATCGCTGACCTGTATTAAGCGTGCGGGGGCGGATGCCATTCTCACGTATTTTGCCAAGAAGGTCGCCATCCTGCTCAAAGGCTGAAGGCTATGACATCGATAACAATTTCGTACTTGAAACGGCAACTTTAAGCCTTATGATACGCATACACCCTGTTTTCAAGACGCCATTTTGACGTGATGCAGGCAATGCCACCGCTAACACACCGTTATTAAACAACCGAAGGAAAGTAATATGAGTGACCATACCGTGCAGATTTCTGACGCCAGTTTCGAGCAAGACGTACTGAATGCAACCGGCCCCGTGCTGGTCGACTTCTGGGCAGAATGGTGCGGTCCATGCAAAATGATCGCTCCTGTGCTCGAAGATCTGGCCGAGGAATATGCGGGAAAACTCACTATCGCCAAGCTGAATATTGATTCAAATACGCTGACTGCACCAAAGTATGGCGTGCGTGGAATTCCGACACTGATTCTCTTCAAGAACGGCAAGATCGAAGGCACCAAAGTCGGCGCACTGTCCCGCACACAGCTCGCCGCGTTCATCGACAGCGTCATCTAAGCGCTGTCTGAGTCACACTTGTCGAAAACCCGTCATTGCAGTCCTCTCTGGTTCTCTAGAGTCGACTGCAGGACTGCTCCGATGCCTGTATCAGGCTCTTTTCGCGACACAATTAAAGACAAAATTTCGCTGGACAGCCCGTGTTGAGTCGTTCTATATTGAAGCCATCGTCGTCTCCAACTGGCGATCTTATCTCTTATCTACACTGCTCCAGAACAACAAGCTTTACACTAAAACCCTTTTAACCAATAAGTTTTTACTAAAACAGCCAACCACTCTGTTCACAACCAATACAAGCTTTCAAGCCCATCGAAGTCCGGCTGCATAATGCCAGGGTTCACTTTTGGGTCTGAGCTTTACCATACCCCACAAACCTACGTATCAAACCATCATGAATCTAACTGACTTAAAGAAACAGCCCATCGCAGACCTCTTGACCATGTCCCAGGAAATGGGACTCGAAAACCTCTCCAGAACCCGCAAGCAAGACATCATCTTCGCAATCCTCAAGAAACACGCAAAGAACGGCGAAGACATCTCCGGTGATGGCGTGTTGGAAATTCTGCAGGACGGTTTCGGTTTTCTAAGGTCGGCGGACTCTTCCTACCTGGCGGGTCCCGATGACATCTATGTTTCTCCCAGTCAGATTCGACGTTTCAATTTGCGTACCGGGGACACGATTTCGGGGAAGATCAGACCCCCGAAAGAAGGTGAACGCTACTTTGCTCTGCTGAAAATCTCCGAAGTCAATTTCTCGAAACCCGAGAACTCCAAGAACAAAATCCTCTTTGAAAACCTGACCCCCTTGTTCCCGACCAAGCGTCTGCGTCTGGAAATCGGCAACGGCAGTACCGAGGATTTGAGTGCGCGCACCATCGACCTGACAGCGCCCATCGGCAAGGGACAGCGTGGCCTGATCGTGTCCCCCCCCAAGGCCGGTAAAACCTTCATTCTGCAGAACATCGCGCAGTCTATTACCAAGAATAATCCCGAATGCCGCCTGATCGTTCTGCTGATCGACGAACGTCCCGAAGAAGTGACCGAGATGCAGCGCTCCGTGCGCGGCGAAGTGGTCGCCAGTACCTTCGATGAACCGCCCGCCCGTCACGTACAGGTCGCCGAGATGGTGATCGAGAAGGCAAAGCGTCTGGTTGAACACAAAGAGGACGTGGTGATTCTGCTCGACTCGATCACTCGTCTGGCACGCGCCTACAACACCATCGTTCCATCATCAGGCAAAGTCCTGACGGGCGGTGTGGATGCGCACGCGCTCGAACGTCCGAAGCGTTTCTTCGGTGCCGCGCGTAATCTGGAAGAAGGCGGCAGCCTGACCATCATCGCCACGGCGCTGGTGGAAACCGGTTCGAAAATGGACGAAGTGATTTACGAAGAATTCAAAGGTACCGGCAACATGGAACTGCATCTCGACCGCAAAATTGCCGAGAAGCGCGTGTATCCTGCCATCAACGTGCGCCGCTCCGGCACTCGTCGCGAAGAATTGCTGACGGGCGAAGAAGAACTGCAACGCATGTGGATTCTGCGCAAAATCCTCAGCTCCATGGAAGACGTGCAGGCTACCGAGTTCATCCTCGACAAGCTCAAGGACACGAAGACCAACGAAGATTTCTTCAACTCCATGAAGCGCAAGTAAGACGTCGCCTGCAGGGCAGGCTCATACTGTATGAGCCTGCCCTGCAGGCGACCGGCTGGAGCCATGCCGATGCCCTGCAAAGACCTCCGCGAATTCATCGCCCTTTTGGAAGAGAAGGGCGAACTGAAGCGCATCAAAACCGAAGTCGATCCCTATCTGGAAGTCACCGAGATCTGCGACCGCACACTGCGCGCCGGTGGCCCGGCACTGCTGTTTGAAAACCCCCGTAATTCCAAAATTCCACTGCTCGGCAATCTGTTTGGCAACACGCGCCGCATCGCGCTCGCCATGGGTCAGGAAGATCTGCAAGGCTTGCGTGATGTCGGGCACCTGCTCGCTTTCCTGAAAGAGCCAGTGCCCCCCAAGGGCTGGAAAGAGCTGTGGCAGAATCTGCCTGCCTACAAGCAGGTGCTCAACATTGCGCCGGACGTGAAGAAAAAAGCACCCTGTCAGGATGTCGTCATCGATGAAGCGGATATCGATCTGTCATTCCTGCCGATTCAAACCTGCTGGCCCGGCGATGCTGCACCGCTGATAACTTGGCCACTGGTCATCACGCGCGGTCCCGAAAAAGAACGGCAGAATCTCGGCATTTACCGCATGCAGGTGATTGGTCGCAACAAGCTGATCATGCGCTGGCTTTCGCATCGTGGCGGCGCGCTGGATTTTCGTGACTGGCAATTGAAGCATCCGGGGCAACCCTTCCCTGTGTCTATTGCGATTGGTGCCGATCCGGCGACCATACTCGCGACCGTGACACCAATTCCCGACACACTGTCCGAGTACGCTTTCGCGGGACTGCTGCGCGGTGAGAAGACCGAGGTGGTGAAGTGCCTGACGAATGATCTGCAGGTACCCGCGAGTGCCGAGTTCGTACTCGAAGGCGTGATCGAGCCGGGTGAGATGGCCCCGGAAGGTCCATACGGTGATCACACCGGCTATTACAACGAAGTCGATAGCTTCCCCGTCTTCACCATCAAGAAGCTGACGCACAGAAAAGACCCCATCTATCACAGCACTTATACGGGCCGTCCGCCCGATGAGCCGGCGATGCTGGGCGTGGCACTCAACGAAGTGTTCATCCCGTTGATTCAGAAACAGTACCCGGAGATCGTGGATTTCTATCTGCCACCGGAAGGCTGTTCGTATCGCCTGGCGGTGGTCAGTATTCGCAAGCAATACCCCGGGCATGCCAAGCGCATCATGATGGGCACATGGTCGTTCCTGCGTCAGTTCATGTACACGAAGTTCGTCATCATCGTCGATGAAGACGTCAACGTGCGCGACTGGAAGGACGTGATCTGGGCCATGACCACGCGCATGGACCCGGTGCGCGACACGGTGATGATCGAAAACACCCCCATCGACTATCTCGACTTCGCCTCGCCTGTATCAGGTCTGGGGTCGAAGATCGGCATGGACGCTACCAACAAGTGGCCGGGCGAGACGCAACGCGAGTGGGGCACGCCCATCGAGATGAGCGAGAGCGTGAAGAAGCGCGTGGATGAGATTTGGGATGAGCTGGGGATAACTCAGTCGTAAGGGTCGCCTGCAGGGCAGGCTCCTACAGTCAGTGTAGGAGCCTGCCCTGCAGGCGAAAATTTGGGGTCAGAGTAAAAATACAGGCTGTATTTTTACTCTGACCCCAAATTTTTTAAGGCTGCGGGAATTTCGGCAGGCCGGTGCCCACGGTGCCGGTGTGCGGGCGCAGGTAGTGAGCATTGCGCTCGGGTTCGTGCAGGTTCTGCAGCAAGCGCGCCAGCTCGGCGAACACTTCCGTATCTGGCACCAGTTTCAGACTGCGTTCAAAATAATCTCGCGCCTTGCCCCACAGTTGATTGCGCAGACTCAAACGCCCCACGGTCAGCAACAGTACTGCATCCTGTGGCTTGGTCTGCAACCAGGTCTCGGCGCGCTGCAATTGCTTCGCAGCCCCCTGTGTGTCCAGCCCCAGCGACAGCAGTGCGTAACGCCGTACCAGCAAATCATTCCACTGCCGCTCCAGGCTGCTCTCGATCACTGCCACTGCTTCGGCACCAGCACCGATATGCTCCAGCACATCAAGATACGTCGTCAAAACATCAATATCGTCCACGAAATTTTTGGCGCGCTTCTTCCAGAACTTGCGCAGCTCCTCGAGCTTGATCGCCTCGGCAGCCGGCACACTCTGCAGCTCCTGCAATTCAATGATGAGCTGTCTCTCCGCAAGATTCGCCGGGGCAGCCGCTTCCGCTTCTTGGCGCAAGCGGCGCTGCAATGACCAGGAACGCCCGAAGTTCAGCAGGTGCAGCGGATTGATCCAATCCAGAATTATGAACAACAAACGCAACAGCAAAACCAGCACCAGTAACGCCACAAACAACGCAAACAGACTTGTTTCAAAAGTGTAATGCCGGAAAGAAATCAGCAGATAACCGGGGTCACTGGCGAGCAATAGTGTGACCACCAGTCCCGTGACAATTGCCAGCAATGTGTAGAGAAATAATCTGACCATACTCAGTTGCCATCGCTCAGGGGCGGCAGACGATTCTCACTGACTTGCAGTAACGCTTCCAGAGAGCCGGATATATCAGGACGCACCTGCGCAATACGTTCGCTGGAGAGTGTCCGCAATTCTTCGGTGAGTGTGCGACCCGCTCCGGCATCGATGGCGAAGTAGCGCGCGGCCCAATCACTGCCCTTGGCGAGACTGTCGCGATACACCGCTTCTTCGCTCATCAGCAGCGCCAGCTGGGCCTGCTCCAGCATCAAGCGCAGGTTCTGTTTCAGCATCGCCTCCTGCGGTGCAGGCAGCAACGCTTCGGGTGCGACATCCCAGCGTTGCCACACAAAAATCGAACCGAGAATTTCAAGACCACGCGCCAGCAGACCACTCTCGGCAGAAGCGCTCTGTGCTGCAACAGATTGACCGGCAGATTGACTGCCAGGCTGCCCGGGCAATTGCGCCGTGTAGTTCTGCACCAACGCATTGCGTAGCGAAAGCCGCTCGATGATAGGCATAACATTGTTCAAGCGCACGTAGAGCCCCGCAATGTCGATGGCTTCCATGCTGCGAACCGCGACGATATCGGCGGCCAGCGCTTCGCGCACCGGAAACAGCGCGGGGTCATCTTCCTGACTCAGCATTCTGTCCACTGTGGTCAATAACAACAACGCAGATTCGGTGTCACCTTCCAGCTGCAATTTCTGATTGGCCAGCCGGAGCAGGTATTCTGACTCAGTCCACAACCAGTCACGCGCGGCGCCTTCCGGTGGAGTCACGGAAAGTTGTGCCTGCAAGCCAGCAGTGGTGTCGTTCACGGTGCTGGTCAACGCCTCAATGCGCGCTTCCAGATTCAGGCGCAGATCATCGAGCAGTTGCGGATCAAGGCCGGGGGCGGCGGTGACGGGATTCACCAGCGTCGACTGCAGAGTCTGGTTCTCCAGGCGCAGCTCTTCGAGTGCAGCTTCGGTGCGCGCCTGCTCAATCGTCAGCCACGCCATGAACAGCACGACAGGAATCAGCATGACGACGATGATCATGAAACGACGCAAACCATTGTGGCGACGCAGACTCATCGGCTTCGCCGAGTTGTGTTTGCTCAGTTCGTCCAGCACTTTGGGCGTGTCATGCCGCGTTGCGGTGCCGGGTGCCTCACCTTGCCCCACACTTCCTGAGCCGGTGCCGATTTTCGCCTCTGTCACGTTGACTCCTTCCTGTTCACTGATACTGCCCAGCACTGCTGCAGACTGGCCAGCACGGTATTGTCATCCGCGCCACCGGCGTCGATGACCTGCTGAAAACCCGCTGCCAACGCGTGTTCTCGCACACGTTGCGAGGGCACTATGACGCACAGACTCTGCAAGCGCTCCGGCATCTTCTGTGACGCACCCTTACCCACACTCAGCAACGCGATAAGACTGTCGAGTATCTGCTGACTGGTAGCCAGCGCCGCGTTGATAACGTTGTCATCGATCAGCTTCAACACATCCGCGTGCGAATACTCGGGCACTCGGCGCTGATAAATCTCCAGATAATCGACGCGGGCACCACGGTTACGCAGCGTCTCGGCCAGCAACTCGCGGCCACCCTGCCCTCTGAACAGAGCAATGCGCTTGCCTGCGACATTTTGCAAGCCCGGCAGTGCTAACAGATGTTCGCTGGTCACCCCGCTGTCGGAGCAATGCACCGGCCATGGCAACTGGCGAAGAATCTCTGCAGTGCCTGGCCCCACGGCGTAGGACTCAAGACCCACCGGCAATTGCGGCCAATAGTTCTCGATCCACTCCAACCCCAGTGTCGCGGCGTTGGTACTGATGAAAAGCGCGGCGTCATAATTATCCAGTGCCATGATGAAAGTTTTGAGTCGCTCAACAGCGGCACGCTCGGTGATCGCCTCGATGGCGAGCAAAGGCAACTGCGTCACCCGTCCGCCAAGGCTCTGGATGGCGGCGGCCAGTTTGTCGGCCTGCCCCGCTGGCCGAGTCAGCAGCACGCTCAATCCGGCAAGCGGCAAAACACCTGCCGTTGCACCGGTCGCCTGCTGCGTACCGGCCATCACGTTCATGCAGACACCACCACAGCAGTGTCATCGTGCAAAGCCTTGAGAATTTTGTCGGCTCCTTGCGCCAGCAGCGCTTCGGCTGCCGCGATGCCGAGTTGTTCGGCTGCGGCGCGCGGACCACGAATCTCGCTGCGCAGAATACGCTGTCCGTTCGCTTCGCCAACAAGCGCACGCAGATAGAGATCGTCACCTTCAATCTCTGCGAAACAGGCGATGGGCACTTGGCACCCCCCGTGCAGGTGCGTGTTGACGGCACGCTCGGCAATCACGCGGTCGGCGGTTTCCTGATGGTGAAGCGGGCGCAGCAATGCGATCACGTCTTTGTCAGCAATGCGACATTCGATCCCGACAGCACCCTGCCCACCTGCGGGCAGTGAAGTGCGCGTATCCAGACGCTGGCGGATGCGCTCGGAGAGATTGAGGCGAACGAGTCCGGCTGTCGCCAGAATGATGGCATCGTAATCACCACGATCCAGCTTGCTCAGGCGGGTGCCGACGTTGCCACGCAGATCGCCGATCTGCAGGTCCGGGCGCAAGGCGCGCAACTGACACTGACGTCGCAGACTGGAAGTGCCCACGCGGGCACCCAGCGGCAGGTCTTCGAGGCAGGCATAGGTGTTGGAGACAAAGGCATCAGTGGGATCTTCGCGTTCGCAGATGACGGTCAGGCCAAGCCCTTCCGGGAACTCCATCGGCACGTCTTTCATCGAATGGACTGCGATGTCCGCCGTGCCTTCCAGCAGAGCGACCTCCAGTTCCTTCACAAACAAAGCCTTGCCGCCGATTTTAGAGAGTGGCGAGTCGAGGATGATGTCGCCCCGCGTCGTCATGCCAATCAACTCGACGCTGAGCGTGGGGTACAACGCCAGAAGCGTGCTCTTGACGTACTCTGCCTGCCACAACGCCAGCGGGCTTTCCCGCGTGGCGATGCGAATCCTGTCTACTGCCATAGTCTTTCTCGTGCTGAATGATTATCTGCAGCGATTCTACGTCAACGGCAATGAAATTTCCCCTGTGGGAGCGTACCCGGAGGGGTACCCCCCACAGTTCCGTCGACTCCAACCCACATGTGAGGCAACCCCAGCTCCTGCAACCACTGCGGGCCTGCAGCGCCCTTGAGCATGCCAATCGTCGACGCACTGCCTGCGATCACGCAAAACTCCGCCACCACACTAACCGCCGCCATATGTTCCACCGGCCAGCCAGTCTTCGGATTGAGCACGTGTCCATAGCGTTTGCCGTCCACCACAATACAGCGCTCATAGTCACCACTGCTGGCCAGCGCACCGCTATAGAGTTCCAGAGTCTGCAAAAGAGCATCCGGTTCCCGGGGATGACGAATCCCCACGCGCCAGGGGCTGTCATCCGGGTGTGCCCCGATGATGCGGATGTCACCGCCGAGATTGACCATGCCATGCCGAATCCCGGCCTCAAGACAGAGAGTCACGGCACGATCCGCCGCGTATTCCTTGACCACACCACCCAGGTCCAATTCCATGCCAGGCTGGCTGAAGTTCAGCACCGACGCCTTCCAACCCACCCGCTGCCAACCCACGTTGTTCAACAGGGACTGCACCAGCAAAGGCTCCGGCAGCGCCGTCGACTTGAAGTTCCAGGCTCGCCGCAGAATGCCAGACGTAATGTCGAAGAGCCCGTCACTTTGCTCAAAGCAGGTATTTGCGTAGTCGAGCAACCCGGCGGTTTCCGCATCCACTTCAATGCGGCCACCAGTTTTGGCAACCCGATTGATAGCGGAAAGCAGACTTTCATCACGGTAACGTGAATAGCGTGCTTCAAGACGCTGCAGATCCTGCCACGTCGCGTGCGCTGCCTTCTGGGCATGGCTGCGCTCCGCCGCATAAAGCTGCAGCTCGCAGGGGGTGCCCATGACATGAAAAGGAAAGTGCCAGAGCTTCACGTGTTCATATCCATCGCAAGAACCTTTATTGAAGCAGAGCTATCAGAACGCAAACTGCCAGCTGGCATTGAGCGCACCACGCCGCGCCAGCTGAAAGCCGTTGACGTCTTCGTGAACCGGTTGGAGCCATTCCAGCGCCAGACTGTTACCAGCGAGGCGGCCCGCCGGAATGGTGTAGGCAAGCCCAACGCCCAGATCAAGAAAACGCCCACCCTGATTCCGGGGGAAATCCATCGGCCCGATGCGCGCATTGAAGTCATTGAAATCCCCGTGGATCGCACTGCGGTGGGTGTAGACACCACGCAGCGTGGCAGAGACCCCGCTGTGCCAGCCGTAGCTCGACCAGCTGGTAACTTGTGCCGTGTTGCCGAGGCGATACCCGGACTCGTTGTGGCTCTCCAGTCGCAGCACCCCATTGAGTTGCGCGCCCCACTGCCAACGCTCGCCATGCCCTGTGTAGGTCAGGCTGGGCAAGAGATCCCAAGTGCCGCTGCCGGTCTGCATGTCGAAGTGCATGAAGCCACCGTCGATGCGGAACATGCGCCGCATCTCCAAGTCGACTTCTCCCGTCGGCGCGCTGACGCCAAGCCCGGCATGCAGACTGTGAGTACTGGTTTCTTGCAGCTTGAACAGCCCGGCGATGACGGTATCGCCAATCCCTCCGGACGTGTGCCCGCCGATGCCGGTGTGTTCGTGGACACCCGGCACGGCCGCAGGTCGCCCGGCCAGTTCGCGCAGGTTCATGTCCATGTCCATGAACTGTGGCATCAGCATCAAGGTCAACCAGGGTGTCGGCGCATACATCAGGTCGATCATGTGCATCTTCATGTTCATGTAGGTGGGTACATATCGACATTGAACGCTCTGACTGCAGCCTTGGCTGACCACCTCACCATCACTCACGCCATGACTGCCACCAAGCAGACTGCCGGCCTGTCGCGAAAAAGCATGCCGATATGCCAGCATGAAATCTCCGGCGTTGGGCAGCAGGTGTCCAAACATCACTCCCGCGCTGCCCGTATGTGCTGCATGCTGCCCCGCGCCCATCGGCATGCCCTGGTGCTGCGCATGCTCGCCCTCCAGTGCACGAGCGCGGCGCTGGGCACGCAGGCTGGCGGCGTCCAGATCCAGCCGCAGACCGGCACTGATGAGCCGGAAGTCGAAATCGGCGTAGCGGCTGCTGTCACTGCCTCTCAGCGCCAGATGACTCTCGCGGCGGTAGTATTCCAGTGCAGATTCAAACACCAAACCCCGGGTGATTTCCTTGCTCAGGGTCAAGCCCGCGCTGACGGAGCCAAAACCGGAAAGACGGTGATCGCTGGAAAAATGCTCTGGTAGCAAAGCCGGATTGAACACTTGTGGCCGCTCTGGATTCTCCGGATTGAAGCGCCGGTAGAACTGCTCGGACACCAGATAGGTCTGGTAGAAATCCGCCTCGCTCTGGCTGTAGTACCGCAGCCGGGGCGCCACCTGCCAGCCTCCAGCGAGCGGCTGAATCCATTGCGCTTCCAGTGTGTGGGCGCTGACACTCCAGTTATCGTGCGAATAGCCGTAGGAGAGATGTAACGCCGCATCCAGCCCTTCGACATAGCGCACCAGCTTGCTGTTGAAGGCGAGCTGACGGTTCTGGTTCGGGCGCTGCTCAAGCAGCACCCGCATGTCGGCTGTCACGGGTGAATTCGCCGGATTGGCCTGCACCTGTGCCTGATCGACAAACAGCACGGTCATCGCTTTGTAGGGGTTTTCCAGAAAGCCTTTGGAATCGGTGTATCCAAGCCCGAGATTGAGCAGGGTTTCGCGGTTGATGACTTGCGTCAGGTCGGCGTGTGCGGTCCAGTCCCGACGATTCCCCTGCAATATCTCGGAACCCCGCCGCCGCTCGATGTCTTGCTGATAGGCACTACGGTTGAGATAGGGAAGCAGGTCAGGGTCCAGAATAGCGCTGGCCTCACTGCGGGTGTAGCCTCCGCCCAGCGTCACGCTCGTCAGTTTCTGATTGAAGTCGAGACGCAGGCTGAGATTGCCGTAGGCGGATTCGTAATCGTTTTCCAGCGAAACCCCTGTGCCACCTTCCAAGGCAGCTTCATCCCAGTCGTAGCCGAGCGAGAAATCAGCCTGATCCCGTGATTCCGGAGACGCAGAAGAGAGCACCTGCACTGCCTGCGTGTCGATCTCAGTGCCGCCACCAACGCTTGAGCGAGCGCGCAGTGGACGGCGCTCGGCATCCAACAGGAGTTGATTGTTGACGTAGGGAGAGGCACCTGCGACGACCACGCCGTCGGCAGAGTTTCTCAGCAACGCCCGATTGGGATTGCTGACCAGCGGCGCGGTAGTCACGGGGGTCGCGCCCGACCAGGTGTCCTGGGTGTAGCCGAAAGTGAAGCGGACTCTGTCCTGCAGATGCGCATTGACGCTGCCGTGCACCACATCGACATTCAGCGCTGGCAGCTGGCTGCGCGCATCGATCAGATCACGTCTGCCTTCCTTGTACTGACTGAACTGCAGACTGACGCCGTCAGCCCCAGCGTCCGCTGCCTGTGCCGTGGACACAACTCCCGGCAGCATTCCAGGTAACAACAATCCTGGCAGCAACAGCGCCGCCGCGCTGAGCGCCTGCAGCCGGGTACTGCCCGCACTGCTTGCAGCGGGGGTCGTCAAAAGTGGGTGTTCTACAGCAGGAGAGATTGTCACGGTCAAATCGGAACCTCAGTAGCAGCCGCAGCCCCCACCGCCTCCCGCTTTGTTGATACTGGCTGCAGCCTCGCGGCTCTCGTAGGTGTGCGAACGAATGGTGTTCTGCATCGGAGTTGCTTCCAATGCCATGTGAGGCTTGGCAAGCACGCCGCGCTCCCAGGGTTGCACGTGGACGCAGCCGGCCAGCGGCAGAGCCAGCACGGCGAGCAGTATCAGCAGCGGTTTTTTCACACCTTTGCTCCTCACTCGAATTGATCGACGATGATTTCTGTTCCGGTGTGGTCGTTGTTGACTGTCATGCAGTGCCACTCCAGATCAAAGCTGCGCGCACCGGCTGCAGTCTTGTTTAGCAGCAATTGGTATACGCCATTGCCTGCCGTCAGCACCGCGTAGGGACTGTAGTCGGCATTGCCCGACACGAGATCGGTGACACTGGTGGCACGCACGCCCTTGAGCACCTGCAGGTTCACCAGCATGCCGGCCTGTGCAGGAGAATTGTCCCGCACTCTGGCCATGAGGTAGTGAGCCGGGCCTGACCCATCGTCGAAACAGGTGATGCGAACCAGCCCGGTAAAGCTCGCCTTGCTGCCAGCCGCGTCCATGACAGCACCGCCGCCATGAGCGAAGACCTGCGTGGCAGGAACCAATGCTGCCAGCAGGAAGGCCTGCAGCAACCTGAGCACGGTGCATTTCATCGACAAGCGCTTGTTCACATCTTTCTCCTGTTCAAGTTTCAAAGTGCTGGCCAAACCTGCATGCCCTTGTACTTGATCGGCATGTCGCGGATCAGCTGTGTCGCAGAAGGCGACACTGTAACAGCCACGCCGGTGCCACAGGATGTGGGCAACGGGTTGGTGGCCTGGTTCCGGGTAATCGTCAGCGATGCCGCGCCAGCAGTCGGTGCGTCATACGGAGTCCCGAGCCCGGCCTGTGTCCAGAATTCTGCGGAAGGACCGTCAGGCCCCTCCACATGCAGATCGGCGGTTTTGGTGATGTTGCAGATGTCCACAATGTTGACTGTGAAGCGCACGCTGGTCGCGCAGGAGGTCGGCACAATGTTGGTGGCATTCACACGAAACGGCACGTAGGCGACCATGTGGTTGGGCATGCCCGGACCACCGCCTGCCCAGAGACCAACCACATTGCCAGTCGGGCCATTCTTCTCATCCACTTCGTCAAACGCGGCACGGGTAAACAGCGGCTGAATGTTCGGCCCCCAGTTGGAAACGAAGTCTGTCAGCGGGCCGGTGTGGGCTTGTCCACCAGCAGTGATAATGGAGTCCACTCCATCCGGAAACACCACCGAGGTGGCAATCACGCGCTTGCTGGCGCTGCAGGCATGGCCGATCTGTACATTGTTGACGACACGCACCCCTTCCGACATGGTCGAGGTTTCCAGTGTGGTGTGGGCCAGTGCAACCTGTCCAAGGCCGAGCAATGCGGCGGTTGCGAAGGTGTGGGTCATTGCTTTGAGAGACTGCTTCATCCTGTTTTCCTCTGCTGCTTCCGGAGATGTGTGACGATGTGGCCATCATTGCCGCGCACCACCCAAAGCACAATGCGACAAAACAGCGCACCCTGTCGCAATCCCTGTGGGACACCCTTGCCCTTCCCCCGCTGTATGAGCCTGTCCTGCAGGCGACCAACGCGTGCCGCAGAATCGCACAACCGTCGCCTGCAGGGCAGGCTCCTACAGAGACGATATGTTGTTATAATCGCCGCCCCTGAGCGCCAGACGGCATGAGTGAGAGAAGGACTATGAGCGACAAGACACAAGACGCGATCAAACCCTGGGGCGGCCGCTTCAGCGAACCCACCGACGCCTTCGTGGAACGCTTCACTGCGTCCGTCACCTTCGACAAGCGCCTCTATCACCATGACATCAATGGCTCCATCGCCCACGCCACCATGCTCGGCAAGGTCGGCATCCTCACGGCGCAGGAAGTGACGGACATCATCAACGGGCTGGAAGGCATTCGCGAAGACATCGTCGCCGGACGCTTCGAGTGGTCCGTGGCGCTGGAAGATGTGCACATGAACATCGAGACTGAGCTGACCAAACGCATCGGCATCAGTGGCAAGAAGCTGCACACCGGCCGCTCGCGCAATGACCAGGTCGCCACCGACATTCGCCTGTATGTGCGCGATGAGATCGACACCATCGGCAAAGAACTGACTCGTCTGCAGCAGGCGCTGCTCGATGTCGCCGAGCGCGAAGCCGAGACCATCATGCCTGGCTTCACCCATCTGCAGACCGCCCAGCCCATCACCTTCGGCCACCACATGATGGCCTGGTACGAGATGCTGGAGCGCGACTTCGGTCGACTGCAGGATTGCCGTGTGCGCTTGAATTATTCCCCACTGGGCGCCGCCGCGCTGGCAGGCACCAGCTACCCGATCGACCGCGAATATACCGCGCAGCTGCTCGGCTTCACTGCCGCCACGCGCAACTCGCTGGATTCGGTGAGCGACCGTGACTTCGCCATCGAGCTGGCCGCCTGCGCGAGCATTCTGATGACGCACCTGTCGCGCTTCTCGGAAGAACTGGTGCTGTGGACGTCCTCGCAGTTCGACTTCGTGGATTTGCCCGACCGCTTCTGCACCGGCTCGTCGATCATGCCGCAGAAGAAGAACCCCGACGTGCCCGAGCTGGTGCGTGGCAAGACCGGCCGCGTCAACGGCCATCTGGTGGCACTGCTGACGCTGATGAAGTCCCAGCCACTGGCCTACAACAAGGACAATCAGGAAGACAAAGAACCGCTGTTCGATTTGATCGACACGGTGCGCGACTGCTTGAAGGCGTACGCGGACATGGTGCCCGCGATCAAGCCGAAGAAGGAGAATCTCTACAACGCGGCATTGAAGGGTTACGCGACGGCGACGGATCTGGCGGACTATCTCGTCCGCAAGGGCATCGCCTTCCGCGACGCCCACGAGATCGTCGGCAAGTCAGTCGCCTATGGCATCGCACAGAAGAAGGATCTGAGTGCGCTGTCACTGGCTGAACTGCAGCAGTTCTCGGCGCAGATCAGTGACGACGTATTCAAGGTGCTGACGCTGGAAGGCTCGGTGCAGGCACGCAACCACGTCGGCGGCACGGCCCCAAACCAAGTCCGCGCCGCTGTCGCCAAACGCCGCACCGACATCGCTGCCCGCTAACCACTTTGCCGCTGTACCCCTGTGGGAGCGGGCCCGCCCGCGATGAGAATTTGGGGTCAGAGTAAAAATACAGGCTGTATTTTTACTCTGACCCCACCTGTATGAGCCTGCCCTGCAGGCGACTGGAGTTGCTAAAAGTCGCCTGCAGGGCAGGCTCATACAGAGTCTATCTCTCTGCAGTCCCCTGCAGCTCAATCTCGTAAGTCTGGGTCTCGCTGTCCCGCCGCGTGGTCACGGTGACCACATCGCCAGCCCGGTGGTTCTCAAGCGCATTGAGCAGATCGTCTTCATTGCTGATCTCCTCGCCCTCGATCGCCGTGATCACATCCCCCAGCAGAATGCCCTGATTGGTCTCGCGCAGACCACGCAAGCCCGCACGCTCTGAACCGCCACCCTCGATTACATCCATCACCACCACGCCCTCAATCTGCGCGTTCTGTCGGTAGTAGTCCGCATACTGCGCAGGCAACACGGAGATGCCCATCGTCGGCGTCTGTACCTGCCCGTAAGTAATCAGCTCCGGCACGATCTTCTTCACCGTGTTGGCAGGAATCGCGAAACCGATCCCCGAGCTCGCGCCGGTCGGACTGTAAATCGCGGTGTTCACGCCCACCAGCTGACCCAGTGAATTGAGCAGCGGCCCGCCAGAATTGCCGGGATTGATCGCGGCATCGGTCTGGATCACATCACGAATCTTGCGGCGACTGACCGAATCGATCTCGCGGCCCAGCGCGCTCACCACCCCAACGGTCAGCGTCGTGTCCAGCCCGAACGGATTGCCGATGGCGATCACCTTGCGTCCCACCTCCAACAGCGACGAATCGCCCACCTGAATCGGTGTCAGCTTCTCCTGCGGCGCGTCGATCCGCAGCACGGCCAGATCCTTGTCCGGCTCATAGCCCACCACTTCCGCGTCGTAGGCACTGCCATCCTGCAGCGTCACTGTCAGCCGCGACGCCTGCTGGATCACGTGGAAGTTGGTGACCACATAGCCTTCCTTGCTCCACACAAACCCCGAGCCACTGCCCTGCGGTACCTCCTGCGGGTTCAACGAATAGTAGGAACGCTGCACCAGCCGCGAGTTGGTGATATAGACCACCGACGGGCTGGCCTGCTTGAAGACCTCGATATTGTTCGACTCATCATCGGTCTTGAAGGTGGCGTAGTCCTGCTGCGCAATAGCACTGCCAGCGGCCAGCTGCAGGCCCAGCAGAGCGACGAAGGGAAGCCAGTATTGGCGTGAGTTCATGGTGAAAAGGTCCTGTTTGGCGCCGCGTTTACGGCGGCTTTGTGGAGCCATTAGATGGTGGCGGGAGGGTGGAAATCAAGGCATGGAAACGCACTTCTGGTAGCGATTCAGGCGATCAACCCCCCGGCCGGAACCGCGACAGAATATCCAGCGCCTCGTGCACAGCAGTTAAATAGTCCTCACCATCTGTCTCTGTCCTGATGAATACTCCGAGGCCACCTTCGATATCTTTCATATACTCGACCAGATACCCATCAGGCTTCTTGAAAATGAATCCGCTGGGGCCAGGGTCGAGAGATGTCGTGAAGATCAG
This sequence comes from Pseudomonadota bacterium, assembly GCA_040384465.1. Lineage (GTDB taxonomy): Bacteria > Pseudomonadota > Gammaproteobacteria > Pseudomonadales > Pseudohongiellaceae > UBA5078. The sequence goes on from JAZKJF010000003.1 coordinate 552,472, forward strand.
TTCGTAGTGAAGTATCAGCGGAATTGATTCGAGCGCCTGGCCGTAATAAATCCTGGTCCCTTGCCTGCTCAAACGATTGCTGACAGACACTATGTAAACACGAGAAGTGTCATTTATGGTGATCTGATACTGCTCTTCAGCAAGTCCTTCCGGAGCGACGGCCTCAACTTGATAGTCGCCAATCAAATCAAATTCAACGAGACCGTCGATTGCGAGCTCTGCACTTTGTGCTGCTGAACCGAGTAGCAGTAATGCCGCACACAGAAAATTGGCGGCGTGATATTTACGTCCTTCCATAGACATTCTCCTCATGCGTGTAGATTTCCCTCAACCTCCGCCCACCTCGCCTGAATTGTGTCAGCTGAAAGATCGGCCCCGCATCCCCACTCGATGAAGTACTTTCCATTACTGACTTTACGAAACTCAACGGCATCCCTCAAAGGAGAGAATGCCTCGGAGTGCAAGTACGGTTTCACATCAAAGTAGCCAGCTCTTCCGTCGTCTGATTTTATGAACAGAACACAATCGTCCTGAGGAATTATCTCTGCAATATTCATTGGTCAAGTCCTCGAATCGGGATAGGCCTCTTACCATTCACTGCAAGCTGCCAGTCAGCAAACAGCTCCTTCTTGTGCAATATAACCCACTCCAATACCAGCTTATGTTTTGCGGCTGAAAGGCCGCCAGCCAACACCGAACCGTCGTGAATAGAATAGACCGCCGTTTGGTCCTGATACTCAGCATGGATATGCGGCGTCTTATGTCTGTCCGTATCATAAAAAAACATTCGAATCACAATGCCATAGAAAATCGAAATTGTTGGCATAACAGCATCCTTTCCGTAGCAGCCAATTGGTACTTATCCGAACTCCATCCAGATATTCTCTGCCCCAAGTATCTGTCATGCTTCCAGTCCGCGCAACCAAGCAGGGTGGCAACTCCCCCCGCACTTCGGATACAGTCGCACCACCGAATCGTACGAGGAATTGCCCGTTGAAATACATGCTGCTGATTTACTGTAACGAAAGAATCTGGGACACGCTGGACCGGAACACGTTCAAAGATGCCTCTATCGCGCTCTGTCATGAACTCGCGCAGGAAGGAAAATTCGTCGATGCTTCGCCGCTGAAGACTGTCGACACTGCCAACAGCCTGCGCATTCGGCAGGGCAAGACGCTGGTCACCGATGGTCCTTTCGCGGAAACACAGGAACAGCTCGGTGGCTTCTTCGTGATCGATGTTGCGAATATGGATGAGGCGATTGCCGTCGCCGCACGGATTCCACCAGCAACTGTGGGCACTGTCGAAATTCGCCCACTGGAAATTCTGGATGGCATGCCGGTCTGATACATACTGCCTTACCTTACAAAAACCCAACCCAAGGAATGAAACTCATGACCAACACCTTCACCAAACGCGCCGCCTGCGTACTCGCGGCTGGCCTGCTGATGGCCACCCAGACCGCCAGCGCGCAGGACATCCAGATTCTCGGCGAACGCATTTTCCCTGAGAGTCTGACCTCCGCCGCCGATGGCACCGTGTACTTCGGCAGCATCGGTCTCTCCGCTGTGCTGCGTGCCCAGCCCGGTGCAGCAAGCACCGACGCTCAGCCCTGGATCGCCACTGGTGTCGGCGGTCTGCAGAGCGTGCTCGGCGTATTCGCGGACGATGCCTCCAACACGCTGTGGGTCTGTTCGAATCCTGCAAACCCGCCAGCGACACCGAACCCACCACCCTCGGCGCTGCTGGCTTTCGATCTGAACACTGGCGCGCCCAAAGGCAGCTATGAATTGCCGACTGCGGGTGGACGCTGCAATGACATCGCTGTGGACGCGGAAGGTGCTGCCTATGCGACCGATACACCGAATATGGAAGTGTTGCGTCTGGCACCCGGTGGCACCGAGCTGGAAGTGTGGGTAGGCGATGGCGCATTTGGTGCGACCGGCGACGTGCTCGACGGCGTGGCCGTGCTGGGTGATCGCGTGCTCGTGAACACACTCGCCACCAGCAAATTGTTCGCAGTGGATATCGAAAGCGGTGGCACAGCGGGTGACGTGGTGGAAATTGCACTGGACCGCCCGATCTCTCGACCTGACGGTATGCGCAGCACCAGTGACAGCGAGCTGCTGATCGTAGAGGGCGGCGAAGGTGGACGCTTGTCGCACGCGCTCATCGAAGGGGATTCCGCGAAGCTGACCACGCTGAAGGAAGGATTTCCTGGCGGCGCTGTGGCAGTGACCGTAGTGGGCGAAACTGCCTATGTCGTCGAGGCACAGTTCGCTGGCATGCGCGCTCCGGCAGGCACTCCCCTGCTGCCGTTCCGCGCGATTGCCGTGCCACTGGAATAAGCGTTCATCGACGAATTCTTATCTTTGTAACATCGGACCTTCACACTGAAGGTCCGATGCTTTTCACGTTATATGTCTAGCCCGGCGCATTTCTCTGCGACGGGTCGCGTTTGAAATCCTTTACCATTTTGTGCGGATCGACCACGTCACGCTGCGCCTTGGTCGCGGCGGCCCACCACTCCAGCTGCAGGAATGATCTGCCGAGATATTCCGCCCAGCGCGTCGCGTCCTGCGCCTGCGTCACTTCACCGTCTTCTTGATAGACCTCCTGTGCCTTAGGCACATGCACCATTGCCGACACCGACAGGCACCCAAGCTCGGCAAGATAGTTGCGCATCCCCATCGCAGCGCGCACACCACCCCACTGCCCCGCCGAATAAGTCACGATCGCGCTCGGCTTGTAGGCGAACGAAGAGCTGCCGAAATGATTGAGCAGATGCGCCAACGCCGGGCTCATCGAGTGGTTGTACTCCGGGCTCACCAGCACATAGCCATCGGCCGCGATGATCTTTTCTGCCAGCGCCTGCAGATCCTGCGGCGCCGCGCCGCGTGCATAGGAGAAGTGTGGTTTGAACACGGCATCGAGGTTGAAATCCAGCGGATCGATCAACTCGACAGAGTGCTTGGGATGATGACGCTGAAAATGAGTGACACAGGCCCGCGCGACACGCAGACCAAGACGGGCTGGCGCGGGCGGCGTGCTGTCACGCACACTGCCAAGGAAAATCAGAAATTTCATAGGAACCTCGTTCATGATTTTTTTTGTGTAGGAGCCTGCCTGCAGGCGACCGTGGGAGTCGGCCTGCCGACGATGAGCCAAGTGCTGACATTATCGCTTGCAGGCAAGCTCATACAGGTCAGCGATTTACCATATGGTTCTGACATGCGGATAAGCTCTGATTCTCGCATCCGCAGTCACCAGTGGAGCTGCCATATGTCGGGCAAGGGCAACAATTATTCTGTCGGCCGGGTCGGGGTGAAACTCGTCCGGAAGTCTCGTCGATTGCACACCAATATCATTATTCACGGGGACAAACCTCACGGCAGGAATCTCCTGAACCGCGCTCAACCAGTCATCTACATTAGTGCTCAGCAGCAAACGCCCCCTCTGGATAAGCAGTGCAATTTCCCAGGCGCTAATGGAGGAGACAAGAATCAATCCGTCAGGATTCTTCATCTCTTCAGCAATAACGGTCTCGGCGGGTACCGAGAGCCCGCCGTCGCCATTAACCCACCACACCAGGACATGAGTATCCAGAACGATCACGTCAATGCTTCCCAGTCTCCCTCGAAGGCAGACTCCATGGGTTCGTGATAGGAGACAACGCTGCCGCGCAACCGCTCCAGAGGACTCCGGACATCGGATCGATAACGCCGAATCTCAACCGTGGGCCGTCCATTATCAGTGACGACCACGACTTCACCGGTTGACTCCACACGTCGCAGGTAATCCAGAGCTTTCGCCTTGAACAGTGATTTAGATACTTGGTCTGTGTTCATCATCCACTCCGTTTTGCAGCCTAGTCATGCCATATAGTCACGAGAGTAGTCCATGACTATGATTCTAGCAAGTCGGGGTCATACCTCTGCGCGGTTAACTCAGCAGCGCCAGCGCGCCGGAGAGGATATAGAGCCCCAGCGCTATCAGCACGAAGGGCAGTGCGAGATGACCGTAGCGCTTGATTGCACCACCCAGCACAGGATGACTGACCAGGGCGCGGCCGAGCACACACCACACGCCTGTGAGCACCGCAAAGACGAGCGTATAGATGACAATCGCGTTGACGCTGGCATTGGTGAAGAGCGGCACGTAGACCCCGATGTTGTCGCCGCCATTGGCAATCGTCACGCTCGCGACGGCCATTGCCTGAACACCCCAGCCAGGCCCATCCGCGCGCAGGTTTCGCTGAGCGTCGATTTCATCATCCTCTGCATCGTCCGTCCGCAGTTCCAGCAGTGCTCGAACGCCTAACAGTAGTGGTACCAGCCCCAGCAGAGCCACCCAACCCTCCGGCAACGCCAACGCGAAGTAAGCAGCCAGCGCACTCACCAGCGTGAGAATGCCAATACCGAGAAACTGTCCAGCCACAATCGAGCGCTGCCGCACCTGCGGGTTGGCGAAGAACGCTGCCAGCAGGAAAATGTCGTCGATATTCGTGGCAACAAAGACGGTGATGCCAATGGTCAGGTCGGAGAGGATTGAATTCATAGAAGTCGATTTATACCAGCACGGCAAATGAGCGAGCAAACAGTTCCGCAGAAAGCCACAAACCTCATTTCGCCGCAAATGCCTTGCCGCGTCCGTCACCGCATGGCTTACTGCCGCCCATCCCGGATCACAATAAAAACCAAGGAGATCACGATGCGATTGTTGACCCCACGCAGCACACTGAGCAGCTGCTTGCTGCTGACCCTGATGGCCTGCCTCACCCCTCTTTCAAGCTGGGCACAAAACACTGATCAAACGACACCCGGTGAGCTGGTCATCAACAACCCCACGCTCATCAACCTCGGCTTCGAGTGGCACATTCAGGGCGACGAGAATCGCAACTCGGAAGTGGCAGTGTCCTATCGCCGTGCAGGTGACAGCGACTGGTTGCCCGGCATGCCGCTGCTGCGTCTGAATGGCGAGCACATTTATCAGGAAGGCATCTGGGATCTGGTGTCGCCACCGATGTTCGCAGGCAGCATTCTCGACCTGGAGCCGGGCACTGCTTATGAAGCGCGTTTCGAATTGAGCGACCCCGATGGCGTCGCCGGTCCGGCCACTGCCGCTACGCAGGTCGTCACGGTCAGCACCCGTCCCGAACCAGTGCCTGCAGAAGGGGGCGCCGTGTATCACGTCTACCCTTCCACTTACGAAGGCCCGCGCGAAGAGCCCTCATTCTCCGGCATCATGTGCGCGTACAACTACCGCTGCGGCGCGGGCGACTCAGCTCCCGGTGGCAGACCTCGTGTCAAACCCGGTGATGTGATTCTCGTGCACGCGGGCACCTATGCGTACTTCTACGAATTCTACGCCAACAACACGCGCTACAACGCCACAACGACTTTCGAAGGTACTTACTACCTCACCGCCGACGGCACAGCCGAACGCCCCATCGTCATCAAAGCTGCTGGCGACGGCGAAGTCATCATCGACGGACGCGGTAACTTCAATCTCTTCAACGTCAAGGCGGCCGATTACAACTACTTCGAAGGTATCACCTTCCGCAACACCGACATCGCGATCTGGGCAGGCACGCAATTCATCGCAGGCTCTAAAGGCTTGACGGTGAAGAATTCGCGCTTCGAAGATGTCGGCCTTGGAATTTTTACCAACTGGTCAGGATCGAGTGACTTCACGATTCTCGACAACGTCTTCCTCGGCCGCCTCGATCCGAATCACGTCATGGGCTGGAACGGTGCCTTCTGGCAGCAGTTCGGCGGTGTCGACGGGCAGACCTTCCCTCCAGTGATGACCTCCTACACCGCTGTGAGAATTTACGGCCCCGGACACGTCGTCGCTTACAATCACATTCAGGATTTTCATGACGGCATCGACGTAGAGACCTATGGCAATCCCGACGGCTCGCACGCGGTGGAAGGACCACAATATCCTCCAAGGGACTACTGGCACCTGCGCCCCGTCGCCATCGACTTCTACAACAACTACATGAGCAATTTTCATGACAATGCCATCGAGATCGACGGCGGCCTGCATAACATTCGTGTGATGCGCAATATCATGATCAACTCCGCATCACATCCGATGTGCAACCAGCCCTCCGGCGGCGGACCGGTCTACTGGATTCGCAACATCGTCTATCACGCCCCCGGCGGTGCCACACGCATGTCGAGCGGTTCGCCCGGCGTGATCTATTACAACAACACCATCTTCACCGAATCGGTCACTGGCACGTCGGCGAATCTGCACTGGCGCAACAACGTGATTCTTGGTCAGAACTCATCACCAGCGGTCTTTAATGTGACCACCAACACCGGCTACAGCACGTCCGACTACAACGGCTTCCGTCCCAACCCCGGTGTTGAGGCTTCGTTCCACTGGAACTCCCCGGCAGAGATTGAAGGCGTGGGCGATGGCACGCGCGACTCGCTGGTACTGCGCCCGTTTGCGACGCTGCAGGAATACGCAGATGCCACCGGTCAGGATCGCAACAGCGTGCTGGTCGACTACGATGACTTCGTGAATGTGCCACAGCTCGATGCCAAAGATATTGCGACAGTGCAGCGTGTTCACGACGCCCGTGCGTTGGATTTCAACTTGAAGGACGGTTCAGTCGCTGTCGATGCAGGTATCGCGATTCCGAACATCACCGATGGGTTTGATGGTGACGCCCCGGACCTCGGCGCATTGGAGTTTGGAAAACCAATGCCCGTGTACGGTCCGAGGACGCAAGGGATATAACGCAACTGAACTGAATGGTGCGGATCAGGGCTGGGCGATCTGAGTGGTTTCCACCGGCCCCATGCCCATGATCTGCACCGTCACCTCTTCGTCCTTGGCCATGTCGTAATGATGGCCATTGGGCGGCTGATACAGGAAGGTGCCAGCGGGCACCGCCGTCATCTGGTCTGGATTGTAGACATCCGCGCCAGGTCCGGAAGACACGTACCACGTCCCCTTAATCACCGTGATGTAGCGCGCTTGTGTGTGAAAGTGCGGACGACTGCCCTGCCCCGCCGGGAAGGTGATGCGCACGACATAGAGTCCCGGCTCACTCGGATTCCCCAGCACATTCACTGTGCGTGACCCTTCTTTCGGCACCATCGTCTCGGGCTTCGCCACCATGAAGCCATCGGCATCCAGCGGGACTATTTGTGCCATCGCCATCTGCGCGCCGACGAGCAGCGCCCCTGCAGCCAAGCCTGTCTTGATGAACAATCTTCTTATTTTCATATCCATCTCCGGTTGTTGTTATTGGTAGGAACATCGGTTCAATCAGAACGCTAATCACAATGCTCGGCGATATAGTGCTTCATGTGCTCGCGCAAGCACAGCGCCTTTTTGTTCAATAACCGTCCGCTTGGCCAGACCGCATAGATTTCACGCGGCAACCCCTGCCATTGCGGCAACACTCGCTCTAGATTTCCCTCGATCAACTCTGCTTTCGTCTCGGAATTCGGCAACAGCGCCACACCCTGCCCATCCAGCACCATGTACTTCACAAAATTCAGGTCGTTGGACAATGCGCTGAAGCGCGGAAAAATGTCCTGACTCACGCCGGAGTCTTTATGAACCAGCGTCCACTTTGATCGCAGCGTGGTGCCAATCACACGGTGGTCATTCAGCGCTGCAGGCTCGGAAAGTGCGGGCGCATTGGCCAGATAAGCCGGCGATGCCACGACGAAAGCACTCAACTGCCCGAGCTTCTGCTGATAGAGCAGCGAATCGGGCTGCTGGCCGATACGGATCGCCAGATCGGCTTTCGTTTTCGCCATGTCTTCCAGCTGATTGCTGAGTATCAGCTCCAACTGAATGGCCGGATATCGCCGCGTGAATTCAAGCCACATCGGGCGCAGGACACCATGGGAGAAATTCGTCGGCGCCAGCACGCGCAATTTGCCACTGAGCTGTTCCTGCTCCTGATTCAACTGCTGCCGGGTCAATTCAAACTGCTGCACGAGGTCTGCGTAAGACTGGTAATAAACTTCCCCCTCTTGCGTCAGCACACATTGACGCGCTGACCGATGCAGCAGCTGGCACCCCAACTGCTCCTCCAACTTCTGCAGACGCCGGGTGACCGTAGCAGGCGGAAGCCCGAGATGATGTGCGGCCCCTGAAAGACCACCCCGCCTTACGATTTGAATGAAGAGTGCAATGTCGTCGAGCATGATTCCACAAATGCAATGAATGGTTCGAATTTTGACTATATTCGCTCTTCCTGCAAGTGTCTATCATGCGCTCCATCAGTAATCCATTGGGGTGCAGGCAAATGGCAATACTCACTTCCGAGATTTTGGCGGCTTCCTGTGTCGGCATTGGTGCCACCGCTATCATGGATATTTGGGCGATTTTTCTACGTCGCACCTTCAACATCGCTTCTGCAGATTACTGCCTGGTCGGGCGCTGGTTTTGTCATATGCCTGCCGGACGATTCGTCCATCAGAGCATTGGCAAAGCATCGAAGAAGCCTGGTGAATGTGTCGTTGGCTGGGTGGCGCATTACATGATCGGTGTTGTCTATGCGGTGGCACTCGTCATGTTGATGTCGGGCGATTGGTTGCAGCAACCGACTTTGCTACCTGCAGTGCTGGTCGGATTGGGCACGTTGCTCTTTCCATTTTTCGTGATGCAACCGGCATTTAGTTTGGGCATAGCGGCGGCTCTATCGCCGAACCCAACGCAGGCGAGACTGAGAAGTGTCAGCTCGCATATGGCTTTTGGTATCGGGCTCTATCTGGCGGCTTTGTCGCTGAGTTTTTTGTGAAATCCTCAGGAGGAAATAGAAATGTTTAACCCAAAATACGCCAACTACTTGTTTGCGTTTTTAATGTCACTGTTCATGTCATGCATCATGTCGATGGTGATCACGCTGTTCAACGTCGGTCTCGTGGAAGGAATTCTTTTCATCTGGCTGAAGGCCTGGTCATTCGCATTCGTGGTCGCGTTTCCGGTGATCAGTTTGGTGTCGCCACTTGTCCGCAAATTGGTGGCTGCCTTAGTCAGGCAGCCATAATAACGATGCGTGAGGCCCGAGTGCCCGCCTCTTTGCGAGCACTCGAACCGCTTACACCAACTGTAAAAACACAAGCACCATCAACCTAGATCAAACCGATCCGCGTTCATCACCTTGTTCCAGGCCGCGACGAAATCGCGCACGAACTTCTCCTGCGCGTCGCTACAGGCATAGACCTCGGCCAGCGCACGCAGTTGCGAGTTCGAACCGAAGATGAGGTCGACACGCGTAGCGGTCCACTTCAGGTTGCCGGTCTTGCGATCACGGCCTTCGAACAGATTTTGTGCTTGCGGCGCAGCACGCCATGTCGTGCTCATATCGAGCAGGTTCACGAAGAAATCATTGGTCAGTGCACCCGGCCGCTTCGTGAAGACTCCGTGCGGGGACTGCCCGACATTGGCGTTCAACACGCGCATGCCGCCCACCAGCACCGTCATCTCGGGCGCCGTCAGCGTCATGAGTTGGGCGCGGTCGAGCAGCAACTCTTCGGCAGTGACGCTGTACTGGCCCTTCAGGTAATTGCGGAAGCCATCGGCGATGGGCTCCAGCACGGCGAAGGATTCGACATCCGTCTGCTCCTGCGACGCATCGGTGCGGCCAAGAGTCACAGGCACTTCCACGGTCTTGCCCGCATTCTTCACGGCCTGCTCAACGGCTGCTGCACCCGCCAGCACAATCAAATCTGCCAGCGAGACGCGCTTAGAGCCAGATTGGACGCTGTTGAACGCCTTCTGTATCTGCTCCAGCGTGCTCAGGACTTTCGTCAGCTGCGCAGGCTGATTCACCGCCCAGTCTTTTTGTGGTGCCAAACGGACCCGCGCCCCGTTCGCTCCGCCACGCTTGTCGGAACCACGGAAGGTCGAGGCCGATGCCCAAGCGGTGGAGACCAGCTCCGAGACCGACAAACCCGACGCCAGCACCTTGCCCTTGAGGGCGGCGACATCCTGCGCACCGATCAGCTCGTGGTCAACGGCAGGCACCGGGTCCTGCCAGATCAACACCTCGGCAGGCACTTCGGGCCCGAGGTAGCGGGCACGCGGACCCATGTCACGGTGAGTGAGTTTGTACCAGGCGCGCGCGAAAGCGTCGGCGAACGCCTGCGGGTTCTTGTGGAAGCGCCGTGAAATCGGCTCATAGATCGGGTCAAAGCGCAGCGCCAGGTCAGCCGTAGTCATCATCGGTGGATGACGTTTCGCTGGATCATGGGCATCTTCCACAGCGTTGGCGGCAGCACCGCCACTGGGGGTCCACTGATGGGCACCGGCCGGGCTCTTGGTCAGCTCCCAGTCGAAACCGAACAAGGTGTTGAAGTAGCCGTTGTCCCACGTCGTCGGGTTCGGCTTCCAGGCGCCTTCGACGCCGCTGGTCGTAGTGTAGACGCCCTTGCCATCGCCAAACGCGTTCTTCCAGCCAAGCCCTTGTTCTTCGATACCCGCTGCCTCGGGAGCAGGCCCGACCAGCGCCGGATCACCCGCACCGTGGGCTTTGCCGAAGGTATGCCCACCCGCCACTAGGGCCACGGTTTCTTCATCGTCCATGGCCATCCGCGCAAAAGTGTCCCGAATATCGCGACCAGAGGCGATCGGGTCCGGGTTGCCATTCGGCCCTTCCGGGTTCACGTAGATCAACCCCATCTGCACGGCGGCCAGAGGATTTTCCAGCTCGCGATCACCCGTGTAACGCTTGTCGCCCATCCACTCGGATTCCGGCCCCCAGTAGATATCCTCTTCTGGTGCCCAGATGTCTGCACGCCCACCCGCGAAGCCGAAGGTCTTGAAGCCCATGGATTCCAGCGCCACGTTCCCGGTCAGGACCATCAGGTCGGCCCACGAAATCTTCTTGCCGTACTTTTGTTTGATCGGCCACAACAAGCGGCGCGCCTTGTCGAGGTTGCCGTTGTCCGGCCAGCTGTTGAGCGGAGCAAAACGCTGGTTGCCAGCCCCCGCACCACCCCGGCCGTCCGCAGTACGGTAGGTGCCCGCGCTGTGCCACGCCATGCGGATGAAGAAGGGCCCGTAGTGGCCGTAATCGGCTGGCCACCAATCCTGCGAATCGGTCATCAGCGCCGTCAGGTCTTGCTTCACGGCGGCCAGATCGAGCTTCTTGAACTCCTCGGTATAGTCGAAAGACTCGCCCATAGGGTCCGACAGGGAGGAGTGCTGGTGAAGAATGCTGAGGTTCAGCTGGTTGGGCCACCAGTCACGGTTCGATGAACCACCGGCAGCAGATTTGGTGAGCGCCCCGTGCATGACCGGGCACTTGCCTGCGGTTTCGGTATCGTGCTTGTCCATATCTCTCTCCAATATTGATGTTGTGGTGTGTTGTTTTGTGCCTACGCTGCCAACGCTCTGCTGGATGACAGCTTTTGCCGGATATTGGGACAAGACCCCCTGACATGGCAAGACACTGGCTTAAATCCCACTCATAAAAAAAGGAGGCCGAGGCCTCCTTTTCGAGTGACATGCGTCCTGCAGACTTAACGCGGGCGCGTACCAGTCACTTCCACTTCCACGCGGCGATCCGGTGCAAGGCACGCGATCAACTGCGTTCGGGTGAGCTGCGCGCTGCACTGATCCGGCGTTGTTACTGGCTCAGAACCATTGACGCCACGCGTGGTGATTTTAGCCGACGGAATGTCCGCGGTGTTGACCAGATAGTCCTTCACCGCTACGGCACGCGTATTCGAGAGCCGCAGGTTGTAGTCCGGTGAACCGATGCGATCGGTGTGACCTGTCACCACGATGGTGTCGAAATCAACGCCACGCAGATCCGTCGCCAGGGCATCGAGTTCCGCTCTGCCAGCAGGCTGCACGGCCGCGCTGTCAAAAGTGAACAGCGAGTCCGCTGAAACCGTCACGCGCACTGGGGCTGGTGCAGGAGTTGGCGCTGGTGCAGCTGGAGCCGGTGCTGGCGCGGCCGGTCGAGGTGCTGGCGCTGCAGCGGGTGGCGTGCTGGCGGCAACCGGCGTTGCTGCGCGGGGCTCGCCACCGAAGTGGTACACAACGCCGACTGAGAACATATCCAGGTTGTCCTTGCTGCCGCCCATATCGTCGATGCGATAGCGCTCGGCTTCCAAGCGCAAGGCCAGGGCATCGGTAATGTCGTATTGCAGACCAGCGCCGAACTTGTAGGTGAAGTCCTCTTTTTCGTCGTGGTCATACACGTTGATGGTCGAGCCGGTGGCCCAGCTACGATTGCGAGTCTCTTCATACACCGCGCCTACGCGGGCAAAAACGGAGACTTTTTCAGTCATCGGTTTCATACCCACCAGGTCGAAGTTGAAGCCCTGAGTCTTCGTATCTCCGAACGCGAGGGCACGTGGGGTCATCTGTGCCTGATAGCGGAATTTGCCAAGACTGAAGAAGCCGCCTTCCAATGCAAAATTGTCGTTGAACTTGTAGCCGCTCAGCAGCTTGTAGCCGTGGTCGACTTCATCATCGTTCAAGGAAGTAGCGGTAAAGCCTCGGCCGGTCAGTGCCGTGAGGATTTGCTCATTGACGGTGTCATCAGAGCGTGTCTCACCGTAACTGGTGCCAACATACCAGCCATTGTCTGCTGCCAATGCGGCAGAGCTGCTGAGAAGGCTCAAAGTCAGCAGGCTAAGTGCAGACAATGTAAAAGGGGCGCTGTGGCGCGATTGCGGTATCCGTGTGTTCATGTATATCTCCACTTGCTGGTCACTTACAGAGTATTTCTGTGTGCTCACCATAAGCGGTGCCGCATGTCTGTTCTGTACGTTAACGAACATGCGCCTGCAATAAACACTTACCGCACTACGCTGCGTAGCGCCCCGCGTCTGTCGACAAGCCATCCGCGCAGTGATACGGCAACTCAAAACCGCCCGCATCATCGTGTACTGCGATAGCGCTGATGAACGGTGCCTGCGACGTGACATTGCCGAAGATGGTCGCAAAAGCGACATCCGCCGCGTCGCGCCCAGTGCCAAACCGGATGAAAGCCATCGGGATCGCGGTGCTCGAAGGATCGAAGATGTACCAGCGGTTGCCCAGATAGACTTCGACATAGGCATGAAAATCCGATGGCCCCAGCGCGGGGTCAGCACCAAAATCCGTACACGTCGCCATGCGCGCAGGCAGGTTCGCCGCGCGACACAGCGCGATCATCACATGCGCAAAATCGCGGCACACCCCGACCTGATCGATCAAGGTATCCAGCGCCGAAGTATTGGAGTTGGACGTATTCGAGGTGAACTTGACGTTGCGCTGCACCCACTCCTGTATCGCCTGTACCCGCTGGTAGCCCTGCCACAAACTGCCGAACTCCTTCATCACCAGACGCCCCAGCCGATCCGACTGACAGTAGCGGCTCGGGTACAGATAGGTCAGCACCTCAGGCGGAATCTGCCGCACGGGGACTTCGAATATCTGCCCCGCCGGCGCGCGATAATGATCCAGATCGATCGTCGCGGAATAGATCAACCGCAATGGCCCGGGCAACGCAGAGAGTCGCATGTAACGACTACCTGTCACCGGATCAGTATGCATCAGCGTCGATATCGGCTGATTCAGTGTCAGGTTCTCGCAGGAGACTCGCTGGTGCTGCGTCTGAGCAGCCTGGATGTTGAAGATGAAATCAGCGCCCTGCGTGTCGATGTGGTAATTCAGTTCCAGCTGCAGATTAATGCGGATCATGATGGACCCGGCCGCTCGGCGGCGAGGCGTTCTCCTGGGGAATGGAGTTTGATGGTAGCACGGCGGGGAGGTGGGATATCTGCTTTGGCTGATTGTTACAGAGAGCAGATACCTATCCGGCAGGTCGCTGCTACATGCGCTGTTGATGAAGCAGCTTGCTGGAAATCAAACGGTTTAAACTCACCCCAGCCTCGGCGGCTTCAACCGCAAGACTTCTATGAATGTCCGGAGGGACTCTCACCATAAATTTGCCACTGTATTGTTTTAATGACAAAGGCTCTGGTACGGCTTCGTTGTTCTGCAGCAGGTCCTCAACGCAGTCATGAACCAATTGACGAATTCCTTTCAGAGCCTCTTCCAAGTCCTCTGCCAACCAACTCAGACCAGGGAACTCAACACACAGCCCGACATGTTCCTGATCTTCCTCAGACCAGGTCACTCTGTAGGTATAACGATCAATTAATTTTGCCACTTTGCACCTCTAACCGTTCAACGGCCTGAAGCACTTGCTTCACTTGATAGATCTTTGACATACCGTTGGTATATGAAATTTACAGTATCACTATTAGTGTCATCGTCAAGCTAATACCCGAAGGCTTCCATGCTCTCAGTGGATAGAATCTGTCGCCCACACGGACGGCAGCTCCTCCAGAATCTCACCCTTTCGGACTGTTCCTCAAACCCTCCTCATGAGTCTCAACATAACTATCAAGAAGCCGACGAATCATGCGTTGATACTGGGTGTGATGCTTCGATGCTTCTGCCTTGAAAAAATCCACGCTCTTCTTACTCAGAGCCAGAGTGACTTTTACGCCTTCCTCTCTGAAAGCAAGATCTTTCGGTGAAGGCAAGAAGTCCTGGACGATTTCGAGCGTGCCAATCGGTTCATCCGTGTACTTTATTTTTTTGTTCATAAATAGCCTCACCTTTGCGCCAGTAGCCGGCGCCGATTATGCGGATAATGTTGTCTCGGTATGTGAATCGGACGGTAAGAACCCCACCATTCACCACGCCAAGACAGTAGAAACGATCCTAGGCCTGACTGTGTTCAATATCTTTCGTGATAACACGTCGCGGATCAGCAAAAGCGTGCTGAGCCTCCCGGAAAGATACGTGGTGCTTTTCTTGATTAGTGACGTCCTTATCTTTATCCCATTCAAAGTGACTTCGTGTCATGGGGCATCCTACTCCATAGCCATATTAATATCCATATTTCTGTACAGATTAAAAGCCTGACGAACATAGTAGTTATCGAACTCCGCCTGCTCGACCAAGACGAATCCATTTCTGACATAGAAACGATTTGAATCGCTTTCTTTCAGAGCGCCGACCCTGACCGAAACTCCTGCCTGATCGGCAAGCGCGAAGACTTCCGCCAATACTGCAGCGCCAATGCCTTTGCCTTGGTGGAGTGGTCTGACGTAAAGATGATCCAGAAGAAAACCATCGGCCTCTGGCTTGAGGACATAGAAGCCTGCCTTCTCGCCGAGGAACAGTATATGGAAGGTGTGATTAGGAGCGAAGGTGCTGAGAAACCTGTCCCTGCCTCTGTGTGGATCGAATCGACCGACGCGCTCCAGGCTTTCTCGCATGGCTTCTACCCGGATATTTGCCAATGCTTCTGCGTCAGCTGCTTTGGCCGGTTCAAACGTGATGTCGCTTGGCAACGGTGGGCTCCTAACGCGCATGCTGAACGTACAGACTTCAGTCCTTACCGCCAATGACGATCAATTCGGCGCGGTCCGGCACTCTTGATCTGTGCTTTACACCAGCGGGTACTGTGTAGGATTGACCCGGGCCCATCGTCACAGAACTCGATTCGAAATCCAAATGCACGACTCCGCTCAACACTATGAACATCTCGTCACACGTTGCGTGAATATGGAACGGCCCCTCGAAACCCTGCATCACTCTGGCGAATGCCGGAAGACCATTTACCTGCCCCACTGATATTGCCGTGAAGGGGCCGTGTGCGTTTTCCAATTGAGGAAAAATGGCGGTCATTGCTCTCTCCGTGATTTATTAACAAACAGCTTTTTCAAACCACTACTTCATGGCCTGGAATTAAGGTCAATTTCGCCCAATGCTTCTCATAGGTGTCGTCTCTTTCGGCTCCGTGAGCCAACCCTTTCTTGTATATGATCGCCACGAAAATATCAGCCAACGAGAACTCATTTCCCACCGCATAATCACTATCTTGAAAGAGCCGTGACTTCAGCTTCTGAAGACAATTAAATATCCAGATCGCCCTGAGTGTCTTCTTTTCAACATCAGCTAATTCGGGACGAAGAAATTTCATTACCGTTCTGTTTTGAGCAGGATGGATGGTGCTGTTTACGTACTCGCATACTTCCCTGACCAACGCTCGCTCTAGCGAATCGCGCGGCAACAAGGGTGGGGCCGGAAAAACCTCCTCCAGAAACTCCAGTATCGCCATGGACTCAGCGATTATCTGCCCGTCGACAGAAATCGACGGAACATACCCATACGGCCCAGCGCTAGCTTTCTCGTCTGCGTGCAGTCTATAAGGGATTTTCTTGTACTTGAGCGCCCACTCAACGCGTTGCGAGCTGTTGGAACCGTGTGCTGAGTAGAAGAGCAGCTCCATGCTAGTATCCTGATATCGCTAACACTTTGACCACAAACTCGTTCAAGTCTTTGCACTGATTGTCACAAGGCTCTTGACTACCATGGCGATTTAGCCAAACAGACTTATACCCCGCGTCTTTCGCTCCTTGATAATCCGCTCTGTAATTATCACCGATATACCAGCATTCATTTCTGGCCTTCCCAGCGCGCGTTGCTGCCAACTGAAATATAGCCAAATCCGGCTTGGGAGCACCCGCGCAAGCCGGGGTGATTACGTCATCAAAATATCCAAACACTCCGAGCTTTTTAAGCTTGTAAGATTGATTCTCTTTGTCGCCGTTGGTGATTACCGCCATGGGGTAGTCAGATAGCTTTAGCAGTGCGCTTTCCACATCCGGGAATAGGCGCCACGATTCCTCATAAATCTGGTAGTACTCATCGAAGACTCGGTCGGACTCCTGTGCTGACAGATCCAGACCCAAGCTTTCTCTGATCCTGCAACGACGCTGCTCCTGAAAAGACAATTCACCTGAGAGGTAGCGGGCCATATGACGTCCAGTGATCTCGTCCCAAACCTTGGGAAAGTTTTCGGGGTTATCGATATAACTGGAGTATTTCTTCGCAAACTCAAAAGCCGCTAAGTCTTGGGAAGTTTTGTAGTCGAGTAATGTGTCGTCTAAATCAAAGAAAATCACTGGCGGTGCATCCACTTTAGTTTTTGGTTATCTCATCAATCTGATCGATGCGTCGTTGATGCCTGCCACCTTTGAACTCGGCGACCAGCCAGGCATCTACGACGGCGACAGCTTCTTCTTTCGACATCATGCGCTGGCCAATCGCGATCATGTTGCAGTCGCCGTGTTCCTTTGCAAGACGAGCTGTTTGTTCGTTCCAGACGACAGCACATCGGATTCCTCGGTGTCTGTTGGCAACGATGGCTTCATTCCCGCTTCCACCCACAATAATGCCTAGGGTGTTCTTACCCTCCACGACTGATCTCGCCGCAGCACGAACAAACTCTGGGTAATCGACAGGCTCTACAGAATCCGTTCCGAAATCATCCACCTTGATACCCTTTGACTCAAGATGAGACTTAAGAAGAGCTTTGTACTCGAAGCCTGCATGGTCGCTTGCTATGGCGATGCTTGTCACGGCGATGTCGATTTCATGAGGGGCTCTTTTCATACCAAAACCTGTTGATCGGGGAATGCTTTCGACCAATGCAGAATTTCTACTTCCTTTCGACTGATCATGCAGGTTTACCACTGGCAGATTGGATCAATTCAATTCTGTTACCAAACGGGTCGTGAGTGAAAACCCTTTTTACGTCCGACAAATTCCGATCATCAGTCACAACATATCCCTTTCTACTAAGGGTAGCGATCAACTCATCAAGGTCCGTGACCACCAGAGCAGGATGTGCTTTCTTTGCAGGACGAAACTCATCGTCGACGCCAAGGTGAATCTTGACCTGACCACTCTCAAACCATGCACCACCGCGACCAGACAATCCAGCGGGCTTTTGCACCTCAGGAACACCAAGAATATCTTGATAGAACTCTCGCGCTTCCTGCTCCCCACCTTTTGGCATTGCGATCTGAATGTGATCTAACGCGACGACTATCATCACTCTCTCCATGGAACATTTCCGGCGTAGCTGACCATACGAGACCCTGCCAACGCCCAAGCTTGCTGTCGTCCGTATTGAAATCCAGCGACTCGTTTCGGCGTAAATTGAGTCGACTCATAACGGATTGGGACCGCAGGTTGTCAGCAGCAGTGTAAGCGAATATTTCTTGGAGCTGTACTCGTAGAAAAGCGTCACGAAGTGCAGTCCGCGCCGCCTCTGTTGCGTACCCATTTCCCCACGCGTGTCTATGGAGCCGCCAACCAGCCTCATCGTGAGGCCCGATAGGATGATCGCCACAGACCGGCATCACGCCACAGTAGCCCAGGAACTCTCCCGACAACGTTTCAAGCAACCACCTACCGTACCCATTGCGTCGAAAAGTATCGGCATAGCGATCGAACTTGGCATCACTATCGTTCCGATCCAATGGACCACCCAGATCGGCCATCACTATCGGGTCTTCACAGAGCTTTGCGAAGGCATCGCGGTCAGTATCGGTCCATCTGCGCAATCGAATTCGATCCGTTTCAATCTGCATGATGATCGCTTTGCTCACTCAAGGGATTCTTATATACATGCCGGATGACTTCGGCATTTCCGAAAGAGTAAACCCAAATTTTTCGTAAAAATGGGGTGTTCCGTGATCAGCCATCAAACTGACGTAGGCCGTGCTTGGAGCATTCTTTTTAAGATACGCCACTAGCGCCTCCATGATCATGACTCCCACACCTTTCTTCTGGTGCGCCGGTACAACCGCGATATCCGTCACTTCGTAGAAACACCCACCGTCACCAATGATGCGACCTATACCAATTGGGGACCCATCTGAATACACAACAACTCCATAGATGGTATTCGGAAGGCCCCTTGCTGCAGCCTTCTCAGATTTTCGGGAGAGTCCTGCCTGCAGCCGTACATCGATGTAAGTTTTTATGCTTGGGATTTCTTCTCTGATCTCGTAATTCATTGATGCTCCATACACCGTAATGCATTGGTCCGCTTGAAGCGTAAAAAATTACTAAAATTTAAACGCAATCGTGAGTGAACTTCGCAACATAGTAGACAATATCGAATGACCCTAATGCTGAAATCCGAGCATTTCGTTGTTCTCTGACCTCAGATAGCCAAGCAGAAACCCCCTCAGGCGCGTCTCTAAGATCGATAAAGTACTCATCGATAGAGTGATCATGAAATTTTTCATCAATCCAATCAGGTCGTGGATCCTCCATAGAGATCGGTATAGCGCCAGGCTGGAAACAAGGCTTAATTTCACCGCTGCCCACTACATTCAATATGTTAGTGAAATCTTCGCCATACTTAGTTCTCGCGTAGTAGCCGAATGGAGTTCGCTTGTACTGGCGCTGTCCTTCATCAACAAGGTAATGGGGCAGCTCATGCTGTTCCGCAGCCATGTGGTTTACAGAAGCAAAGACCAGCACTCGATCGGTACTATTCAGTTGATCTAACACCCAGTCGAGGTTTTCCGCCATAGTTCGATCTCGAATGTTTTGAGATTCGGCCGTCCAGGTGTAATCACCAGAGGGCGTCCACTCTAGTGGCATGCGTCGAAACCATGAGTCGGTTTGCCTGGCTGCAATGGCTGCTCTCTCTCCCCATAAGTAGTCGTATTCAGTGCTGACTGCTATATATTCGAGCTTCCTGCGCGCAACCAATGAAATCATATCCTCGATACTGGCAGTCAGGCCGTCGCGCTCAGACTGAGATAGCATTCCATAGCCGTTACCGGATGCCAAAATTGGGAGTAGCGGGTCTATGCGCTCTCTGAATTGTTCAGCAGATTTCGCATCTACTCTATCAAGATATTCCAGCGTATAGCTTAAAGGGGCATCGGGCTTTCTGGTCGCCACTAGGCCGGGAGGACTTCCCGAGACATCCATCCCAAAAATCTGCACTTTTTGCTCTCCATCAGGCAGAGAATCATTGTGACTTCGAATCCATCGCAGGAGAGAATGATTTCCTTGTAACTGATCGAATCCATATGAGATTCCATTCGATAAGCTATTTTCAAGACTGTCTTCTAATCCAATCGCGTAGTCATTCAGAGCTTTGCTCTCAACTATCCCGGACTCGATGACAATCGCCTTGAAACCGAGCTCTTCTACCAGGTATTTGAATAATCTATTTCTGAACACTACCGGCTCAGCCGGGGAGTGCAGACCTTCACTTAATCCAATGATTCTTGCATCCCCTATCATTCTCTCGATAGGTGCTAGATCACTGGTAGGAGCATCCAAAGACGTTTCTGTAATTTCGTAAGCCGAGGTTTCGATCCATTCTTCAAACTCTTCAAGTATTTTGGCGTCAGGTTGTGCTTGCACGGAAATGCTGAATACAAATCCCGTGGTAATGAGGAATACATTAAGTTTCATACTTAGACTCCGACCAGATGCTTCAGTAACTTTAGCTTTTTTTTGTCCTGCATATCAAAATTCTAGAGCATGCTCGTATGTT
Source organism: Pseudomonadota bacterium (assembly GCA_040384465.1). Classification (GTDB taxonomy): domain Bacteria; phylum Pseudomonadota; class Gammaproteobacteria; order Pseudomonadales; family Pseudohongiellaceae; genus UBA5078. The sequence continues at coordinate 572,843 of JAZKJF010000003.1, forward strand.
TTCGAGCCAGACCAGCAGTTCACTTAACTGGTGGAATTTCTAAGAAAGCATTTGAAGGAGTGAGCATTACTGACGACTAGCAGCCAACCGCAGCCCTAGCATCACGAACAATCCTCCGGCGACTCTTGATACAACATTCATCATTTTCGGACGACGCACGAACAGGTCGCGAGCGCTCCCAGCAGAAATTGCGAGAAAGAGGCACCAAATAGTGCCTGTTGCAACAAACGTCAGGCCTAGAGCGATAAACGCCAATACTTTTGTATCACTGGCGGGATCGATAAACTGTGGCATCAGTGCGAGAAAAAACAGCGCAACTTTGGGGTTAAGAATATTCGTCAGCGCGCCATCTCGAAATGCCATCAGACTCGAATTTGCATGAGCGCTGGATGCCAATCTTTCGGTGACCGCAGACGTCATGAGCATCCGCACTCCCAAATACACCAAATATGCCGCGCCGACAAATTTAACGATCATGAATGCATACGCTGATGTCGCCAGAATTGCCGACAATCCCAAGGCTGCCATTGCGGTGTGAAGAAGCGACCCTGCACTTATTCCCAATGCTGAAGCGATCCCCATACGCTTTCCTTGAGCGATACTTCGCCCCAGGATGAAGAATGTGTCCTGCCCAGGAGTGAGGTTGAGTAGAATACCCGTCGCTACGAACAACCAGTAATCGTGGATGCCTAACATTGTGCCCTCGCATTTTATGAATGAGCAGCGCAGTTCAGAACTTGCTATGAACGCCTGTTGGCCGCAGTACCTGCTTTTCTTTTTCCCGCCAACGGCTTACTCATACCGCAACGATTTCACCGGGTCAGCATTTGCCGTTTTGAAACACTGCGTCGCCACTGTCACCAAAGCCACAGCGATAACCCCTGCCGTCACCGCGGCGTAAATCACAAGGGGAAATTCCGCCCGAGAAGAGAAGGTCTGATAGAAGCTGTCAATCGCGAACCAGGCCAATGGCCAAGCCAGCACACAGGCAATGAGAACCGGTTTTATAAAGTCCCAGGCTAGCAATCCAACGATGGAGTAGGTACTAGCTCCCAGCGTCTTGCGTACACCCACTTCCTTGGTGCGCCTTAGGCTCGAATACGAAGCCAGCGCATACAACCCGAAGCCCGCTATCACAATCGTGATGATACTTGCCATGAGAGCAGCGATACTTAAACCACCGGTACGATTCACGATGATGTCATCGAAGGTCTGAGAGAAGAACGTTCGGTCGAGGGGGATGCCGGGGCGATGTCGCTCCCATACGCCATCAATGTGAGCGAGAACGGCTTCCGATTGCGTTGGATCAATCCTTACGTGCACGAAACGCATCGGATCCAGAGTGGAACGCAGGATGCCAAGTGAAGCAGCATCGGTTTCCATGCCACTGCTGAATTGGAAGCGTTTGACTACGCCTATGACCTGCATCTTGAAATCGAACAAGTCAAACCGCTGGCCGAGCACCTCTTCCGGTGTGGCGAATCCGAAACGGCGTGCCAACAAATCGGTCACGACAATTCCATAAACCACATTCACATCCGGTCCCGTAGCGCTGGGCATGAAATCGGTCCCGTACTCCTCCGAGAACGTCCTTCCAGCAAGCAACTCCATCTGATAGGTTTCAATGAAACCTGGGCTGACCCCCACATGAGCGACGGTGATGGTTTCATCGGGTGGCGAACCGGGCAGGCGCCAAGGGTTGATTCCGCCGGTACCTGGCGGCCGATTCTCCGAACTCGCTACCGACACTACTCCTGGATGCTGCCGCAGGTCGTTGAGCAATGCGGTGTAATTGAACGCATCCCTCTCCTGATTGTTGTAGCGGCTATCAAGAACTAACAGATTTTCTTTTTCATACCCCACGTCCAGTTCCTGCAGATGCCGGGTCTGAACATAAATGGCAATCGCCAGCAGAATCAGGGCGGTGGAAAGTGTGAATTGCACTGCTGTGACAGCTGCCTTGCTCCATTTACCCGCGCGCGTCTGTTTCGCCGCGCTTTTCAACGCGCTGGCCGCCGGCATGCGCGAAAGGGTCAGCGCTGGCAGTATCCCGGAAATGGCACCTGTCAGCACAACCAGAGCAAGCATCGCGGGAACAAAATTGGAGGCGAGAATGTCGGCGTTCGTCAAGGAAATATCTGTCAGATTCGCGTACACGGGCAAAGCCAAGAGCACAATCGGAATAGCGATTATCAAGGCGATGACTGTGAGCAGCAGGGACTCCATCAGGAACTGGAAAATGATTTGCGTGCGCGTTGCGCCCAGCGATTTCCGTACACCAATTTCCTTGCCCCGCTGAGTGATCTGCGCCAGCGACAGATTAATATAATTGATGCATGAGGTGATGAGTATGAGCACGGCGAAGGCAGCCAGTCCGTACAGAACCGGTTGCGTGCTGGAATTCTCAGGGGACCCAAAGTTATTCAGAGGATTGAGGTAGATATCATCGAGCGGTTGGAGTGATAGCCCAAAGTTGCTCTGCGTCGCATACGTCACTGAACTTGCGGGGAGATTTCTATTGATGAAGTTCCGCAGATCGTTTCCGAGCTGAGAGGCAGACTCAGCGTCGCGGAAGCTCAAGTAGGTTTGAGTACCATTGAAGAGAATCCAGCCATCCCCGTTCATGAAACCTTCGCCAAACAATTGCCTGCCTGTCGGTACTGAAATCAGCATTTCAAACTGCACTGTAGCGCTGGCAGGGACGTCCCTGACGACGCCGACGACTTCAATGTCTGCCTGATTGTTGAATGTCAGTACTTTGCCCACTGGATTTTCGTTACCGAAGAATTTCACCGCTGTGGATTCCGTCATCACCATTGTATTGGGTTCAACCAATGCGCCAGCTGAACTTCCCTGTATGAATTCCAAATCGAAAATGTGAACCACGTCTGGATCTGCCCAGTGGAAGTTGTTTTCAACGGCCTCATTGCCCTGGCTGAACAGAGCATTCCCTGCGCGAAACTGCGCGCTGTACTCAATCAGATCCGCATAGTCCTGGCGCAAGAAACGCAAATAAGGATCGGCCGTATTGCGAGTTCGGTATGGAGTGTTTGTCTCACGTACCATCATGTGAGTAACAAGCCGATAGGTATTCTCCCAGTTGTCGATGTGCTTGTTGGTGTTCTCGACGTACTGCACGTGCAGCAGGACCAAAATGCTGCAAGCAAGACCCAGGGTAAGACTGAGTATCTTGATGGCAGCGAAGACTGGTTGCCTGCGCATGGTCTGCAGGGCAATGACAAGATAGTTGTAGAGCATTGGAGGAATAACGAAAAATTTCAAATGAACTCCTTTTCTTTCTTATTGTGTTGGAAACCTCGAGACATCTTGGAAAAGCTTACATGAGCAAGAGGACGATCTCTCTCACATACCGCAATGGAATCGAAAAAATGCTATGCGTCATTTTGTAAAGCAGCGACAAATGGAGCAACTACTTCACGAGTTTGCACGCTGGAGACTACTGGCACGATTTCGAACGAGACACCAAAGCCTCTCCAACTCAGAATCCAGCTCTGAAACGTGCGGAGATCGTCTGCTTCCATGAGTTGGAAGCAACGCGCGAAATTTGGCTCCACCCAGCTATCGATATACCGCAAACCATCAGGCAACTTACGACCGCCAGCCTGAAGCTGCTGATAGATGGGAAGCATGTCATTATCTTTGAATGTTTCGATAACCATAAATAGCATGTTCACTCCTATTGAACTGACGCTTCAGCGGCCGACTGACACTCCGCACTCGGCAAGCGCGGTGGAGAAGCGATCGCTGTGATGCAACTGATCGCTATATTCGCACCTATCGGGCAATCCAAGGCCTAATTTTTACCACTCACTAGTCTCAGGAAATCGGGATGCTTAACCATTTTTTCGATGAAGTACTGAATGCTTGGCATGAAGTGCTTTACCATATCTTCGCATTGACTTGGCCCGTACTCCGCCTCAAACGAATAAGCATCCTCAAAAAGTAATTCCGCACCATTTGACGATGAAAGTTTTAGTACTGCCCCCCACGTCCCACCTGTCGAGGCCAACCCCGCGACTCTGTGAAAATGGAAAGTAAGACTGACGAGTGATCCGCCGATGGTTAGAGTTGAATCTGATGAATAGGCGCCGATTAATTCAAGCTCGCTGACTAAAGCGTTGCGGAGGTACTCAGCTACATCGCTGTAGTTTATCTGTTCAATTACCAATCCCGATCTGGGAGAACAAACTAAGACTATATCAGTGGCACTATTCCTCCGGTCCGTTCCGTGCGGCTCTGTAAAAATCTCTCCATGATATGGTAAAAAATCAGCAACATTTACCGAAATACTCTCGGATTGCTGTAAGCCATTCCTCGCCGCCCCCGAAACTGCGTATCTATCGGGTGTCATCTGAACTTGGCACCCAGCGAAGAGCGAAATGGTAACGACTAAGAAGTAAATCCTCAGTATTGCGTTAGCCGGGTTATTTACTGTCAATACAGACTTCATTGGCTTTCCAGCGTGTGCAATCGGAACTCCCTTGGGCGGATCACTTTAAGATCAAACCTTGGGGGATTTCCCGATCCCCAAGGCGCCAGTCCCGACGCAAGTAGCCAACCCCCGATGTTCTTGCCTATTAATTCTCTGCAAGTACTACTCCAGAAAGAGTCCTTGGTGATATTAACCGTTGCAATAGAGCCGTCAGGCAAATTTATTAAAACCTCACCCCAACTCTTATCAAAGTAGTCATCTCGATCTTTAGCGGAGACTTTTAGGCCATATCCCGCTCCAGTTCTATGATGACGACCATTGTTCCATGCAACTACTCTCATTTGTCGCTCCTAGGAATGTAGAGCCCCTGATCAGGTGCCAAAGAATGTTGTTATGCCAAAACCTTAACCATTGGGATACCGACCTTGAATTCAAGAGAGGCTCGCCCTGTCGGCGTATCTTCAACCGCGAATCCGTGTTCCTCGAAGAACGGCACCAGATCGATATAAGCTGCGGAAAGAGTGATCTCTTTGATCCCATGCTCGATGCAGTATTCCTCGCAGTTCTTCATAAGTTCAGGAAATAGTCTGAGGCCCTTATAGTACTGAAACCTATACTTCCTCTGGGCTTCAGGAATTTCTTGATAGAGGTTGCAGAACTTCACGTCGGAGATTCTCAGAACTCCTGGATAGGAAACAGCGAGTAGGAGCTCTGCTGCACAGCAATCTTCGAGCGCTTCATCAACCACCTCTGCGACGGAATACGAAATCTCTTTCAGAACCTTAAGTCCTGTATGCCTCTCCATTGCTAAGTAGATCTTTGGGTCATTCCTTTGAAAATACTTAGCTAGTGCCTGTGGGTCACATTTAGGATTGTATTGGACATACTTATCCCATGCGCCTCCACCAATCTCTGCTATGCATGCGGGTTTGATCTTTACTATTTCGCCTAATTTTAAAAGATCTCTGTGCACAATTTTAATTTCTTGCTTGTACTTTTCCCGAAGAGATTTCCCGGGGAATATTTTCGATAGCTTCATGTTCTCTATCCATGTGGGCATAGCGCCCCTGATCAGGGGCTAAGGAATTTTGTTGCTCTGGATTAGCCGTGACATGCACCATCACTATTCATCATTTTCGACTGCATACTCCACCCCACGCTGAACACGGACATTGCTTATGTGATCCATCTTCGTCCACAAATGAGTCCGAAGATCATCGTGCACTGGATCGACCAATTCCCGCAGATAATCGTGCAAGCTTTTCCTCACAGCATGGTGGAATAGCCGAACGTCGATAATGTATCCCTCACCGTTAGGTGAAGGCCCAAGCATCCTGGGCTCCCCTCGACGGATAAGCCACATATGTCTCGCTTCAGCCTGATGCAAGAGACCGCATCGAATATCCGTGAAATATGAACTCCTAGCCGCCGCATCGAAATCAGGTTGAAATCGGCGCCCCTGCAGGAACGCGGTGACCAGCCGCTTAGATTGCTTGTGACCATCAATAATACCTTCTCGAAATTGTTGCAAAGTTTCTAGCAACAGACTATCGATCGAGAGCACTACAAAGCCTGAATAAGGCGAACGGAGGCAGTTGCCTGCGTATCTGAGAAAGCGACCTTCTAAACGGTCCTTAACTATACTTGCTGCTTGAATCCAATCAGTTCGTCGATGGCGATCTAATGCAAACCAGTCCTCAGACGTAAATCTAGGAGATATTCGCAACGCATCGATATGAGGTCCGCCCATACTTTTTCTCAGCTCGACTCGTGAAGGTCTAATGCCCAGTTTAACTGGCGCCGGAGCGCGAAGCGCGGAGGGCACCAACACTGGCCATGAAGTTGGCAAAGCCATGGCCAGTGTTGGTGCCCGCGTTGAACCGCCAGCTAGGAAGCTGCGCAGAATAAATCAGAATTCTTCCCACTCCAATAAGTCAGCAAGCTTCTCGAAAGGTGATTCAAGTTCTCCGAGAAATTTATAAGCTTCTGCTGTTAAAGAAAACCTATATTTCTCCATTTTTCCCCCTGATTCGTATGTGATCTCAATTTTTTTCCCCGGAAATCTTGCGCAGATTGGCAGCACAAACTGAGAGCAGTGAATTTGTCTGATGTGGCCATCCATAGGGTTGACGTCAAGGATTTTTGCTGACACCAAATCAGCGGCTTCTTCAAGCCCAATCAAGGTAAAGCCTTGTGTGGCGAATGAGGCGGCTAGTGCCGTTGCAATTGAGTAGATGTCGACTTCGACTCTTGGGAGGCGATCTCGCAATTGCTCTATGTTGTTGAGGATAGTTAGTTCTCTGGAGCTTTTCAGTGCGCCCAAGCGGCGAATGAGCTCCTTGGATAGCAAGAACAATTCCTCTCGCGTTATTTCTATGCTGCGTTTTGGGGATGACTTTCCGTAAGTGGCAATAATCTTCTCGCCAGAGACACTGAAGGAATGGTGCTGGGCGATATTTCGCCACTGGTTTATTCTGACGCCCCAGGTGCCAGGCGTTAGAAGGTCAGGAAATGAATTGAGCCGGTTGAATTGTTCAATGACTTTTCCAAAATCTGCCTCAATCACCGATTTACAATCTGCTGACTGGCCTAAATTTATTGCTGATAAGCAATAAATTTCTTTGATAAAAGGCTGAATTGTGGATTCAATGAGACCTCCGATAATGCGGAACATTTCGAAGGCATATTCTTCTATATTGAGCCCATCTTTTGATTGCTCAAATAGAATTTGCATTGAGTATTTTCTCTGAGCCTCTCGAATGCAGGCTTCGAATTCGCAAATGGCTTGGTAAGCGAGTGACTGATTCTTTGAAATTGCGGAGTTCCGTATTTCAAAAGATTTGACAAGTAGTTGCTTCCACTCAGGGCGCACATTGAGATTTGCGATACACAAGGCTTCGTTTGCAAGTAAGGAAACTGCCTGCTTCCATAGAAGCTCTTTGTCCTGCACGTATGGGTCTAATACATCTACTATGGATGACTTTAAATCAGCAAGAGCAACGCCACCTTTGAGCGCCTTGGTAAAGGGCTCGAAGTTCTCAACAGTTTTTAGGTAATGCGGCCTTACGGTCATAGATTCCTAACATCCGCATGGTGTACAAGAACAATCTCCTGCTCGGCTGGCGGGAATCTAACCCGATTCCACGAACAAACACAATCTCTTAAACCCCAAAAAAGCACAAAGCCGAAGCAAATCATCGATTCGCTTCGGCTTCGTTCTATAACTTAATCTAAAGCTTACTGACCGCGTTGCATCATGCGCTCGCGCATTTGCGCCATGCGGGCTTCTTCTGCTTCGCGGTATTTGACCATCTGGGTTTCGGTCAGAACCGGAGCCAGTATCTCTTCGGCCTGGCGCTGCATTTCGGGACGGCGCTCCATGTTCATCGCCATGCCACCGCCCTGGCGCATACCACCAGCGGCTGGTGCCGCAGCCTGGTCACCTGCTGCAGGCGCACCACCGTGCTGGGAATGGTCGACTGGCGCATCTGCGGGAGTAGCGGCCTGACCACCGCTCTGAGGCATGGCGCCCTGTCCTGCGCCCATGCGCATACCACCACCGCCGCTGGCCATCATTTCACGCATGGCGGACATCTGCAGTTCGTTGACCTTGCCCATGGCTTCGCGGAAGGCGGCTTCCTGCTGAGAGGTGATTTCGAGCGTGGCGATCAGTTCGGCGACGCGGACTTCGGGGTTACCCATGCCCATGCCGCCACCACCGCCGCCTCCACCTGAACCGGGTTGGGCGAGGAGGGATTGGCTGCCGAGGGTTAGCACTAGCGTGGTAAGGAGGGGGATCAGTTTGGATTTCATGGGGTGCTCCAATGTTGTGTGTATGTGACTGTTTACGTATGGCGTGAGGATATCTGTTGGGGCTACTTCATAGGAATGCTAGAGCGCAAGGTCGAAATCTGCGCTATACCGGTAATGAGACGCCGGAGTGCATCTCGTCAACCTTCGACAAGGACGCCAAAATGCCTGCGATTTAGAAGTTTTACGGCCTGACTATCTACATGTATTATCTCGACAATAGGAAGCACAAGCTCCCCCACATCCATGTTAAACATCAAGGCGATGAAGTCGTCGTATCGATCCCGGATGGCTCAGTGCTTGAGGGTTGGATTCCCGGAGCTAAGATGAGAATGGTTCAGGTCTGGATAGCACAACATGAAAGCGAGTTGATGGTCGACTGGCATCTGAGTGTTTGCGGAGAACGCCCCCTTAAAATAGAAGGATTGAAATTATGAACCCACGTGTCAAATCCGTCTCCCCTCTCCCGGGCTACAAACTGCTACTGGAATTCACCAGTGGTGAGCGAGGTGAATATAGTTGCCAAGGTTTGCTCAATTTTGGGGTCTTCCGCGAACTGCGCGATGAGGGATATTTTCGTCAGGCCAGCGTTTGCGATGGCACGGTAGTGTGGCCGCATGAGCAGGATATATGTCCGGATACTTTGTATATGGATTCGGAGCGGGTGTAGAGCCTAGAGGCATGAGGGGGTCGCCTGCAGGGCAGGCTCATACAGGAGAAAGGGAAGGCGTAGACACAGGGCTCGTAAAGGTCAGGAGTTGGATTCCAGGGTTTCGCTCTTTTCCAGCCACTGTTCTTCGACGGCATCGGCTTCGGATTTCAGGGTGGCCTGTTTCTGCAAAAGAGTGGTGAGGTCTTTTTTTCTGGATTCCTGGTAGAGCGTTTCGTCGGCGAGTTTTTCTTCGACCTGTTTGAGTTCGACGTGGAGCTTGTCGAGTTTCTGTTCCAACTTCTTGATCTCATTGCGCAGCGGGGCGAGCTGCTGGCGCTGAACAGCTGCTTGCTGACGTTGTTCTTTGCGGTCACCTTTTTTGTCGTCTGGCGCGCTGACGGAAGTGCCGGTGCTGCCCTTGCTGTTTTCCTGCATCCACTTTTCGTAATCGTGCAGGTCGCCTTCGAATTCCTGACAGCGGCCGTTGTGAATCGAATAGAACTCATCGACAGTGTTGCCGAGCAGATAGCGGTCATGGGAAACGATGACCAGCGCGCCTTCATAGCCCATCAGCGCTTCGGTCAGCGCGTGGCGCATCTCAAGGTCCAGGTGGTTGGTCGGTTCGTCGAGCAGCAACAGGTTCGGCTTCTTCCAGACGACCAGCGCGAGTGCGAGGCGCGCCTTTTCGCCACCGGAAAAATTCTCGATGGTCTCGTGGATGCGTTCACCACGGAAATCGAAACCGCCGAGAAAATCGCGAATGGTTTGTTCACGCGCGGAAGGGTCCAGACGCTGAATCAGCAGCACAGGGCTGGCGCGTTGATCGAGCACATCCACCTGATGCTGCGCGAAGTAACCCACCTGCAGATATTTCGACGTGCGCATCTCTCCGGCCAGAGGCGTCAGTTCGCCCGCCATGGTGCGCAGCAGCGTGGATTTGCCGCAGCCGTTGAAACCGAGCAGACCGATGCGCGTGCCACCACGCACAATCAGACGAATGTTGGTGACGAGTGCTTTGTCGCCATAACCGACGCTGACCTTATCCATGGCGAGCACTTCTTCGGGAATGCGTTCGGGCTCAGGGAATTCAAACTGGAATGGCGAGTCAATGTGCGCGGGCGCGATCTTCTGCATGCGGTCGAGTTCTTTCAGGCGGCTCTGCGCTTGTCGGGCCTTGGTGGCCTTGGCGCGAAAGCGGCGCACGAAGTCTTCGATCTCGGCCACGCGGCGCTGCTGCTTCTCGAACATCGCCTGTTCCTGCGCGAGGCGCTCGGCGCGCTGCAGTTCGAAGCTGCTGTAATTGCCGCGATACAGATTCAGGCGTTGCTGCTCCACGCTCACCACATAGGAAATCACTTCGTCGAGAAAGCTGCGGTCGTGCGAGATGATCAGCAGCGTGCCTTGATAACGATTGAGCCATTGCTCCAGCCACAGCGTCGCTTCCATGTCGAGGTGGTTGGTGGGTTCGTCGAGGAGCAGCAAATCGGAGGGCGCCATCAGCGCAGCGGCGAGGTTGAGACGAATGCGCCAGCCACCGGAAAACGTGGAGACGGCGTTGTCGAATTTGTCGGCACTGAAGCCAAGGCCGGAGAGCAGCTGCATGGCGCGGTAGCGAATGTCGTAGCCGCCGATCTTGTCCATCTCGCTGTGCCAATGGGCGATCTGCGCGCCATCGCCAGCTTTGTCGGCAGCGTTCATGTGGCGCTCGACCTCGCGATAGCGCTCATCGCCATCGATCACGTAGTCGACCGCCGATTGAGTCGATGCCTCCGTCTCTTGCCGCATGTGGGCGATGCGCGTGCCCTCGGGCAACGAGAGATCCCCCGCATCCAGTCCCAGTTGTCCCATAAGGCAGGCAAAGAGGCTGGATTTACCACTGCCGTTGCGGCCGATGACGCCGATCTTCTGGCCATCGTGGATCGCAAGGCTGGCACTCTGGAGGAGCACTTGTTCACCGCGCATCAGCGTGGCATTGGTCAGGGAGATCATCGGGCAGCTCGGTCGAAGAAATTGCGCGCCATAATACCTGCCATGCCATGGCACTGCACCCCTTCTGTGACGACTTGTGACACTGCCTATGCAGCCCCGTCCCGTTGATTGATTTCCCATGGCTGAATTCGTACACTCGATTTTCAGGTTCAGGGACACTCGTCTGCTGGGCGACGCGAGCAGAACACTATGAAACAGATACTGCTGATAGACGATGATGAAAAGCTCGGGCAACTGCTGACGCAGTACCTTGAGCGTTACGACATGGCGGTAACCGCCGCTCACACACCTTCCAAAGGCTTCGAACATTTAAAGCGCCACAAGCCGGATCTGCTGATCCTCGACGTGATGCTGCCCGAGAAAGACGGCTTCGAGATCTGCCGGGAAATTCGCGCCAAGTCTTCTATTTACGGACAGTTGCCGATTCTGATGCTGACCGCACACGGGGAAGTCACCGACCGCATCGTCGGGCTGGAACTCGGGGCGGATGATTATCTGCCAAAACCCTTCGAGCCGCGCGAACTGGTGGCACGCATCACCAACATTCTGCGACGCACCAGTGATGAGGTGCGTAACCAGCAGGAAGTGCCGAAGATTCAGGGGCTGGAAGTCGATACCGTGCGCCGCATCGTGCACCTGGACAACGAGCTGATCGAACTGACCACGATGGAGTACGAGCTGCTGATTCTGTTCATGCAGTCGCCCAACAAGACCTACACTCGTGACGAGCTGATGAATCGGCTGCGCGGCATCGACGCCGAATTGTTCTCGCGCGCCGTGGACACTCTGGTCAGTCGGCTGCGTCATAAACTCAACGACACCTCCAAAACACCCCGTTTCATCAAGACGGTGTGGGGGCGTGGCTATACCTTCGTTGGCGAGCCCCGCTAAATGCTGACTTCCTTATGACGATCTCACTATGAAAGTGAACGGACGCTTTCGCACTTCGCTGTTCTTTCGCCTATTCGTCATTTTCAGCGTCACGGTGCTGGTGTTCTTCGTGATCATTGTCCTGTCGCTGCGGCAGATCGACAGGAACTGGCGCGATCAGCGCATCAATCCCCTGCCCGATTTCTATCTGGACAACATCTCCCTGATTCTCGACAACATCGGCATGCCGCCGGACCTGCTGCGCGCCACGGAGCTGGCGCAGGAGCTGTCGCTTACTATTCTGATCCGCAGCCCGCACATCAACTGGCAGTCCGATGAGCAGAGCGACCTGGATGTCACCAACCTGAGTTTCCTGCGCGATCTCTCCGATGAGGCGGCCGTGTTGCAGGCTGGCAGCGAGGAAGTCATTCGCGTGGCCCGGGGCGGCTATGAATACTTCCTCAACCGCCGCACCCCGACGCTGAGCGAGTACGACATGATCGTCGTCTATGTCGGCCTGACGCTCGCCGCTATCGTGTTGCTGCTCAACTATTGGATGGTGCGGCGCCTGCTGGAGCCGGTGCGGCAATTGCGCGAGGGAGCCGAGCGCATCTGCGCGGGCGATCTCGGCTATCGGGTGCATTCGAATCGCTCCGACGAGCTGGGCGAGCTGACCGAGAGCGTGAACCACATGGCCGACTCGCTGCAATCCATGCTGGAGGCCAAACGGCAATTGCTGCTGGCCATCAGCCACGAGCTGCGCACGCCGATTACCCGCGCCAAACTGCAGCTCGAATTCATGGACGAAGGCGTGATCCGCACCAACTTGCGCGACGACATCGACGAGATCGACCTGCTGATTTCCGACCTGATCGAAGCCGAACGCCTGAGCATGCAGCATGCCGCGCTGCTGGCCGAACACGTCGACTTCGCCGCTTACATCGGCCTGGTGCTGGAGCCTTACAAGAGTTACCTGGGTGGCTTCCGCTACATCCGGCCGGAGCAGGATCATTCTGTCAGCATCGACAAGCTGCGCACGCGCCTGCTGCTGACCAACATCGTCAACAACGCGATTCGCCACGGCGAGGGTGGCCCCATCACCGTCACGGTGTCATTCGTGGAGAACGAGGCGATTGTGGAGGTAGTGGACGAAGGGGAAGGTATCGCGCCGGAGCATGTCGATCATCTGAGCGAACCGTTCTACCGCGCCGACAGTGCGCGGCAGCGGCATACGGGCGGTTTCGGCCTGGGGCTGTATCTGTGCCGCCTGATCGCCGAGGCGCATGGCGGCCACCTGAGCATCAGCAGCGTGCTGGGCGAAGGCACCCACGTGAAGGTGCACCTGCCGTATGAGCAGGAGAGCGAGTTTGGTGAGGAGCATCACCACCACCACTGATTGTCTCCCCTGCCACAGAAGACCACTGACTGTAGGAGCCTGCCCTGCAGGCGACTTTGGGAATTGGCACAAGACCTGTCAAAACCTGTCGCCTGCAGGGCAGGCTCATACAGGGTTAGACCAGCACCGCCTTCGCCGCAGCATCGCGCTTCCTGCCGCGCGCGAAGCCCAGCAACAGCGCGACGGCGATCAGCAGAATCGGCACCAGCGCGGTGTTGATGAACTTCAGCACAGCGCCCAGACGTTCGATGTCCTGATTCAGCTCCAGCTGCACTTCCCGCAGACGACGACGCGTCTCCAGCTGCTGCTCGTAGAAGCGGTCGATCTCGGCCTGTTGCTCCGGCAGAATCTCGTTGCCCTCGCGGTTGGCGTTGAGCGCCGCAATCTGCATCTCGGTCTCCTGCAGACTCTCCATCAGCACGCGCTCCTCTTCGCGCAGGCGATCATCCGCCTCGCGCTGCAGCTCCAGCACAGTGAGGAAGGGCCGCGCATAACGACCACGGCTGCGGATGGTGACCAGTTCCGGGTTGCCCGCCAGATTGTCCAGCGCGTTCATCATGAAGTCGCCGTTGTTGGCGAAGGGCTGCGGAATGCGCTGGCCGAGGAAGTTCTGGATCTGCACCCACATTCTGTCGCTGAGGAAGTCGGTGTCGGCGACGATCATCAGGTTCACCGGGCCAGAGGACTCGGTCAGATGCGGAGCGCTTTGCTCTGCAACCGCTGGCTCGGCGGCTGGCGCTGGAGCAGCAGCCGCAGCGTCTGCCGGGGCAGCGGCATCAGGAGCAACAGCAGGCTCAGCCACCACCGGACGACCATTCGGGAACGCCGTCTGCACGCGGCCAGTGATACGAGCGGCCAGCGTGTGCGGTTGATCCGCAGACACGAAATCATCCACCAGAATGCTCGGGTCACCCAGCGCATTGAACAGCGCACCATCCATCAGCATGGAGCGGCTGCTGGACTGAACCAACGGCTCGAACACGCTGCCTGCGCCTTCGATGGGCGCCAGGGCGCCGGCCGTGGAGAAGTTCATCACCTGCAGGCCGGTGTTGACGATGTCATTGGCCATGCTGGTGCGCTGAATGCCGAGCATGCCGTAGTGAGCAATCGGGCGCGTGGCGTCACCGACATTCACCAGCAGCGCCTGCTCGGCATCGGTCAGCACCTTGGTGCTGTCGTAGTCGACACCCCAGGCCGCCAGCAGCGGTTGCAGATCGGAGGCGCCATTCTCGATGGTAGGGATGCCGTCCGGGCCGCGAATGGCGGTGGAGTAGGCGTTCGGGTCGAGGAACACCATGGCCTTGCCGCCACGCAGCACGTGCTGGTCGATGGCGTACAGCATCTGCTCGCTCAGCTCCTGCGGGTGCACGAGCAGCAGGATGTCGATGGCCTCATCAATGGAATCGGCGTCCGGATCGACGCGCTGCACCTGATAGAGCTGGCGCACGGAATCCATGAACATCCACGGCTCGGTCGGCTGCATGGTCTGCTGGTTGACGCCACCATCGATCGGCAGACCGGAGAGGAAGCCGACAATCGGCAGCTCGGGGTTGGCCACCTGAGTAATCAGCTTGGAGAATTCATACTCCAGGAACTCTTCCTGATCGGGGCGAATCAGCGGGATGGTCTCGAAGACTTTCGGCGCAATCGCGGCTTCGGCAGCGGACTGCGCTCCTGACTCATCCTCGGCCGGAATCGTCGCCGGGTCCAGCACCACCACGCCGAAGAACACCGACTCGCCACCTTGTGTCAGCGGTACCGGCTGCACACCGTATTCGCCGGCCAGGTCTTCGTCCTCGGAGAACGGCACCGGGTCGATCACGCGCAGCGTCAGCATGCCGTCGCTGGCGATTTCCATCTCCCGCAGCAGCTCCTGCACCCGCGTGCCGTAGGTGCGCAGTTGCGGCACATCGGCGGTAGCCTCTTCGGAATAGAAGAACAGGATTTCCACCGGTTTCTCCAGCCCGCTCACGATATTGCGCGTGCCATCGGCCAGCGTGTAGAGGTCATCCTGCGTAAGGTCGATGCGCAGACGCGGAAACAAACTGATCACAGCCACACTGACCAGCAGGAATACGCCGGTGAGGGCAAGACCAGCGCCTGAAAACAAAGATCGGAACTTATTCATGGAAGGATTTTTAACGGACATCATCGGCTCCCTCAATTCGCTTTCTTGATTTCGATGACGATTGCGGACGCAAACAGCCACGAACCAATGAATATTACAAAGAACAGAATGTCACGCAGATCGAGCACGCCTTTGCTGATGGAGTCGAAGTGCGTGAGGAAACTGAGGGACGCCACTGCATCAATCAGGATTTGCGGCGCCCAGCGCAGGGCATTCAGGATGATCTCGGAACCGGAGGCCACGAACACGAAACAGATCGCCACGGTGAGGATGAACGCGATCACCGAGTTGCGGGTCATCGCCGACATGCACGACCCGATGGCGAGGAAGCCACCGGCCATCAGCCAGCTGCCCAGGTACGCAGCGACGATGACGCCGTTGTCGGGGTCGCCGAGGTAATTGACCGTGATCCAGATCGGGAAGGTCAGCAGCAATGCGACGCCGCTGAGCACCCACGCCGCCAAGAACTTGCCCAGCACCGCATCGGAGAGCGTCACCGGCAAGGTCATCAGCAACTCGATGGTGCCGGACTTGCGCTCATCCGCCCACAGTCCCATGGCGATGGCCGGGATCATGAACAGATAGAGCCAGGGGTGAAAACTGAAGAAGGGCATCAGGTCGGCCTGGCCACGGACGTAGAAACCGCCCATGTCGAAGGTGAAGATGCCGCTCATGACCAGAAAGATCACGATGAACACATAGGCGAGCGGCGTGGCGAAGTAGCCAGCCAATTCCCGCTTGAAGATGATTCCCATATTTCTCATGTCGTTAACCCTGCTGCTGGTTGTCTAACTGATGGCCTGATTGGCGAGAGGCGCGAGCGCCACGCGAGGTCCTGGGCTGCGACGCGGCCCCCTGCGATGTCACGCTGCGGAAGAAATGTTCCAGCAGCCCCTCCACCAGATGAAATTCGGCCACTGGCCAGTGTTCGCTCTGCGCGCGGTCCAGCACCTTGCCGAAGATCTGCTTGCCCGGAACGGGAATGATGATGAAGCGGCGGCGCTCTTCGTCGCTCGGCTCGATGTCGGCCACCTCTTCGACCCCCTCCAGCGCAGTGGCGAGATCGAAGTCCTGCGTCAACTGGATGCTGACGGCCCCGAACAGATGCGAACGGGCCTCCAGCTCCTTCGGCGTGCCATCAGCCACGATCCGGCCGGCCGCGATGATGATGGCGCGGGTACACACGGCACTGACTTCTTCGAGGATGTGGGTAGAGATGATGACGATGCGGTCACGAGCGAGATTGCGGATGAGCTGACGTACGTGGTGTTTCTGGTTGGGGTCGAGGCCGTCGGTGGGTTCGTCGAGAATCAGCACCTTGGGGTCATGAATGATCGCCTGGGCCAGGCCGACGCGACGCTTGAATCCTTTGGAGAGCGTGTCGATGGTCTTGTGACAGACCTCGGCCAGCTCCACTTCGCGGATCACCTTGGCGATGCGCTGTTTTTTCTGCTCGCCGGAGAAGCCCCGCACCTCGGCGATAAAATCGAGAAACTCCAGCACCGTCATGTCCGGGTAGCTGGGTGCGCCTTCCGGCAGGTAACCGATCAGGGATTTCACTGCCAGAGGGTCCGTGCTGATGTCGTGCCCGTGGACGGTGACAGAGCCGGAGGTCGCACCGAGGAAGCCGGTGATGATCTTCATGGTGGTGGACTTGCCCGCGCCGTTGGGGCCGAGAAAGCCGAGGACTTCGCCCTCGGCGACCGTGAAACTCAGGTCATCGACGGCGGTAAAACTATCGAACTTCTTAGTTAAGTGACTAATTTCAATCATATTTTATTATTCCGTAAACGTTGCTGCGAAATACTGCCTGTCACTGAAAAAGTTGAGGCGCAAATATAGGCTCCTGATTCTCGCTTTTCAAGGACAGTCACTTTTCGTTGCAGTTCGTAAAAATCCTGTGTATTTCCGGTAGTTGCGTGCGTCTCCAGCGCTGCCCAGCATGGCTTTTGCGGACGGGCTGCGGGTATAATCGCTCGCCTTCCATTACCAGAAAGTGAGCCCTCCATGCGCCTGTTCCTGATCGTTCTCCTGGCCGTTGGCCTGTGCAGCTGTGGCCAGAAAGGCCCTCTGCAGCGGCCGGATCAGACTGCATTGCAGTCCGGCGCTGTAATGGCTCACGATGCCGTCAAGGTCGTCGGCTGAACGCATACAACCAATCCAGATCATCAGGCAGTTTTTCCATGGACGTTTTTCAATACCGAGACAATCACCTGTTTGCCGAAGACATCGCCGTGGCCGAGATCGCCCGCCGTCACGGCACGCCTTGCTATGTCTATTCCCGCGCCGCGCTCGAACACAACCTGCTGGCCTATGAAAAAGCGCTGACCGGCAGCAAACACCTGACCTGTTTCGCGGTAAAAGCCAACTCCAACCTCGCCGTGCTCAATGTACTGGCACGCCTGGGCGCCGGTTTCGACATCGTCTCCGGTGGCGAACTGGAGCGCGTGCTGCGCGCTGGCGGCGACCCCGCCAAAGTGATCTTCTCGGGTCTGGGCAAGACCGAAGACGAGATTGCGCACGCGCTGGAGCTTGGCATCCTCTGCTTCAACATCGAATCCGAGCCGGAGCTGGACCGCATCAACGCCGTGGCCGCCCGCGTCGGACGCCGTGCGCCGATTTCACTGCGCGTGAATCCGGATGTAGATGCAGGCACTCACCCTTACATCTCCACCGGCATGAAAGAGAACAAATTCGGCATCGCGATCGACAGCGCCGTGGCCGTTTATCAGCGCGCCGCGCAGATGAGTCACATCGACGTTGTGGGCGTGGATTGCCACATCGGCTCACAGCTCACCACCATCGCCCCCTACCTGGACGCCATCGACCGCGTGCTGCTGCTGGTGGACCGTCTCGCCGCACTGGGCATTGCCATTCGCCACTTCGACATGGGCGGCGGACTGGGCGTGTGCTACCGGGATGAGCAGCCCCCGGCGCCGTCCGAGCTGATTCAGGCCGTGCTCGGCAAGCTGGCTGGCCGCAACTTGACACTATGCCTGGAACCGGGCCGTTCGATCTGTGCCAACGCCGGGCTGTTCGTGACCAAGGTGGAGTATTTGAAGCTTACCCCGCACAAGAATTTTGCTATTGTGGACGGCGCCATGAACGACCTGCTGAGGCCCGCGCTGTACGGCGCCTGGCAGAATATCGTGCCCGTGCACAGAAGCCCCGAAGGGGTAATGACCTCGCGCAATTACGACGTGGTCGGCCCCGTGTGCGAGTCCGCCGATTTCCTCGGCAAGGACCGCGCTCTGGCGATTCAGCAGGGCGACTTGCTGGCGGTGCGCAGTGCTGGGGCCTATGGTTTCGTGATGAGTTCGAATTACAACACCCGCAACCGCGCGGCGGAGATCATGGTGGACGGCGATACCGCTACCGTGGTGAGAAAACGCGAGACACTGGAATATCAGCTTTCATTGGAGTCGGTGCTGGCGCACTGACTGTAGGAGCCTGCTGTAGGAGCCTGCCCTGCAGGCGACAGAAGGCGGCAGCACACAGACAAAATCATGGTCGCCTGCAGGGCAGGCTCCTACAAGTATAGACGCGAATAGTTATGCAACTACCCTTCACCAAAATGCACGGCCTCGGCAACGACTTCGTGGTGCTCGATCTGATATCGCACCCGGTCAAGCTCAGCGCCGAGCAAATCAAGAAGATGGCGGACCGCCACTTCGGCATCGGCTTTGACCAAATGCTGCTCATTGAGCCGCCGAGCCGCCCGGATGTGGACTTCAACTATCGCATCTACAACAGCGACGGCAGCGAAGTGGAACACTGCGGCAACGGCGCTCGTTGCTTCGCCCGCTTCGTGCTCGACAAAGGGTTGACCGCGCGCAACCCCATTCGCGTGAAGACGGTGAACCGCATTCTGACTCTCAACGTCGAGACCGATGGGCTGGTCACTGTGGACATGGGCACGCCGGATTTCAGCCCGGCTTCACTGCCTTTCAATGATAGTCAGATGCCACTGTACCAACGCACTGTTTTTGTAGGTGACACTGTGAATGGCTCGCCACAAACCGTGAGCTTCCGCGTCGTCTCCGTCGGCAATCCGCATGCGGTGATCATCGTCGACGATCTTGACACAACACCGGTACAAGCCATCGGCACCGCGCTCGGCAGCCACCCGGATTTTCCGAAGGGCGTGAACGTCGGCTTCATGCAGATTCTCGACAAAGACACCTTCAAGCTGCGCGTCTATGAACGTGGCGCGGGCGAGACGGTGGCGTGTGGCACCGGCGCCTGTGCGGCGATGGTGACGGCACGTGCGGCAGGACTGCTCAACGCAGAAGCGCTCGGCCACCTGAGCGGCGGCGATCTGCGCCTGAGCTGGGCAGGTGAAGGCCAGCCCATCATCATGCGTGGCCCGGCGACGACTGTTTTCGAGGGCAGCGTGGATACACGCGAGCTGTGAACTGATCAACCATAAGAAAAATCAACAACACTGAGAGCATCGAAACCGTATGACCAGCGAGACTTTTCCCCAGCAACACACAGGCCGCAGTTCCGATCACGCTGACAAGAAACCGTTGACGGCCGACCAGGTAGCCGCCTACCTGAAGGAAAACCCCGACTTCTTCATCAATCGGGACAGCCTGCTCGCCGAGATCACGCTGCCGCACGAGAGTGGCAAAGCCATCTCGTTGCTGGAACGACAGGTTCGTGTGTTGCGTGAGCGCAGCATTGAGTCACGCCTCACGCTGAACACGCTGCTGGAGAATGCCCGCTACAACGATCAGCTCTTCAATGTCACCCGCGCACTGATCATCGCGCTGCTGATGGAAGACGAAGTGGCCCAGATCGCCAGCGCCACCGAAGCCAACCTGTGTACGCAGCCCGGCATCGATGCCTGCAGCGTCATCCTCTTCCAAGGTGACCACCTGCGCAATGTCGACCACGTGCGCCTGGAGTCTGCCGAATTCCTGCAGCAGAATTTCCCGACGCTGCTGCGCGACCGCCGCACGCTGTGCCGCCCTGTCGACAAAGAAACCTCGTCCTTCCTGTTCCCGCACCACGGTGGCAGCAGCATCCGCTCGGTGGCTCTGTGCCCCATCGGCCGCGAGAGAATGCTGGGCGTCCTCGCCATCGGCAACAAAGCGAAAGACTATTTCAATGCGGATCTCGACACCATGTTCCTCGACTTCATCGGCGAAGTGCTCGAATCGATCATCATCCGCAAGATCAGCTGAGTGCGTCTATGGAATCACGACTGACTCCCTACCAGGCCGTGCCGCTGATTGAATGCACCGCAGCCCTGGTCTTCGCGCCCCATCCTGATGATGAGACGCTCGGGTGTGGTGGGTTGCTCGCGGCCTGCCACACAGCAGGGATTCCAACCCACGCCGTCATCGTCACCTCTGGCGATTTCGGCGAACACGGCAAAGTGGGCGGTGTGGCACGCGAGGCGGAGACCAGCGCTGCCGCTACAGTGCTCGGCATCAGCACCGTAAAATTCTGGCGCGAACCCGACCGGGGCGTCGTCTGCAACGAGCGCACCATCGCCGCCGCACGGCAGGCGATTTTCGACAGCAACGCCGACCTGATTCTGACGCCCTCTTTCCACGAGATTCACCCCGACCACCGCGCCACCGCCTGGATCGTGATCGAGGCCACCCGGCGCCTTGCTGAAGAAGGTCGCCACCTGCGCGTGGCAATGTACGAAGTCGGTGCCCCACTGCATCGCGTCGACGTGCTGGTGGACATCACCGCGCACGAGATCGTGAAGCGCGCAGCTATCGCGAAATACATCTCGCAACTGAGCTTGCGCCCCTACGACACGGTGATCTTTTCTCTCAACCATTACCGCACCTATACTCTGCCGACGAGTGTCAAATGCGCCGAGGCTTTTTGTATTCTTGATGCGGAGACGCTCAAAGATCCTGCACTGATTATCGAGGGTGAATTGCAACGGCAGGAGCGGTTGGGGCTGGTGACGGTGGGGATGCCGGAAGGATTGAAGGAAGAAACTTTGAAGGAAACGGGTTTTAATAAAGGAAGTCTGCTGGATCGACTCTGGCGGCGTAAAAAATGATTCAAGGCACCATAGACACATCAGGACAAACCTCTTTGCATAACTCAACATCAGCATCAGTCGACTCCTCAACACTACCACTCATATCGGTGCTGTGTCGCAGCATGAACAGACCAGAGCTGCCCGAAGCACTAGCATCCATTGATCGCCAGACCTACAGTAACATCGAGATTGTGCTGGTGGATGCCAGTGGCAAAGGATTGAGTCGCCACAAAGACCTGACTCTGCGCTTTCCTCTGCTGGAAGTTGCAGGAGCGGGCCAGCTGAATCGTCCGGCCGCCGCCAATCTGGCATTGCAGAGCGCGCATGGCAGCTATCTAATGTTTCTCGATGAAGACGACTGGATTGCCGAGGACCATATCAGTCAACTGGTAGAGGCGCTGCAGCAACACCCGGAGATCGGCGTGGTCTACAGCAGTACGCAGAAGACTACCTCGGTGGGTGTACCAACCGAAGACACTTTCAGGGTGCACTACGATCCTGCGCGTCTGCGCCGCGACAATTTTATTCCGATTCATGCCGCGCTGTTCCGCAAGTCACTGCTCGCCGACGGCGGCCATTTTGATGAGAGTCTGGACGTTTTCGAGGACTGGGATTTCTGGCTGCAACTGGCGACACAAACCGACTTCCTGCACATCGATGCGCTGACGGCGTTCTACCGGCAGGGTGGCGAATCCAACACCGCCTCTAACGATCCCGCGACACGCTATCGCCCGGGGCACCCAATTGCCGAGGGACGCGCTCAAGTCTTCGACAAATGGCTACCGACGTGGAGAGGCGCAGACCTCAACCAGTTGCTTGGCAGCCTCGATGAATCGGTGCTGATCCAGTCACTGCACAGCGACGTCAAACGCCTCAACAGCAATGTACTGGAAGCGGACCGCGAGATCACGCGCCTGCACGAACAGCTGCGCGAACTCGACACACGCCTGAACAACGAGATTCGCGGTCTGAACCATACGATCAACAAACTGAACCAGAGTATCAACAGGAAGAACGCAGAGCTGGAGGAGACCAAGGCGCAGATCGAGCATCTGACCGGGTACATCCACATGCTGCAGGGCTCACTGTCCTGGAAGGTCACGCGTCCGCTGCGCTGGCTGCGTCGCAAGATCGAT
This sequence comes from Pseudomonadota bacterium, assembly GCA_040384465.1. Taxonomy (GTDB): domain Bacteria; phylum Pseudomonadota; class Gammaproteobacteria; order Pseudomonadales; family Pseudohongiellaceae; genus UBA5078. The sequence goes on from JAZKJF010000003.1 coordinate 595,290, forward strand.
GCTCTGAGGCCAGTGCGGCCTGCTGGTGGCACACAGCAAATACCGACGGCGCGCGCCGATACGAATTCAACACAAACCAGCAACAGCGCGGCGCCTCGCGCCGTCAGTCCGATTCACGGCAACCTCGACATCCCCAGTGCGACACAGAATGAATTCCCGGAGCAGGTCACTCTGCAGGGCTGGTGTTGCTCACCGAATGGCATCGACCGCATCGAGGCTATCGTCGACGGCGAGGTGCAATCCAGTTTCACCACCGGTATCAGCCGACCGGACATTGCAGAGCTGTTCCCGAAGCTGCCGGACGCCTTCTCGGCAGGCTTCTATCAAGAAGTAGCGCTGCCGGATCTGCCTGCTGGTGAACACACGCTGGAGCTGCGCTTCATCGACAAGGCTGGACAACACAGCAGCATCACGCGCCCGTTCTTCCTGTTCAAGAACAGCGATCTCTACAACACCTGGTATTGGCGCAATCTGCCCGATGATGCCGAACTGGCGCAGCTGCGTGCTGCGGCAAAGACCATCGCAGGAGCTGCCAGGCAGACCTTCCAGTTGCTGATTACCAATGCGGACGAAGAGGCTGCCTTGCTGACGACTCTCTCCAGCATTGCGGAGCAAGCCTGGCCACACTTGGCCCTGCACCTCTGCGGCCCTCGTCTGGAGAGTGTCGAGAGCTTCATTCAGAAAACGTGCGGTGACACGCAAAAGATTCACTGGCACGCGTCTCTGCAAACAGCACTCACTGCGCTGAAAAAGGACGATGACTGGGCGCTTTTCATGCAGGCGGGTGAGACTCTCGCTCCTCATGCGCTCGCCGAATTTGCTCAATTGGCGCAGGCACCGGACGTGCAGCTGCTGTACAGCGATCATGACTTGATCAGCCCGTCCGGCACGCATCTGGAACCGACGTTCACGCCACAGTGGTCACCCGAACATCTGCTGTCCAGCAATTACATTGGCGGCGTCTATGCCGTCAGAACCAGTCATCTGACGCACACACAAGAGCTCGACCTCCAGAGCCCTGCCTGGCGCTACGCCGCTCTGCTGCAGGTGGCAGAGTCTGTTGCCCGCACGCACGGCACTGTCCAACGTGTTGCCAAAGTGTTGTGGTCTTCTGCGGGCGTCACCGGGGACAACCCCACGGCCCCGGATATTCTGCAGAGCGAAACGGCGGCGCTGCGCGCACACCTGGCTCGCACTCAGTCGGACGCCATCGTACTGGAGCGCGAGCACGGTCTGCGCGCCGTACAGTGGCCACTCGCGAGCACTCCCAAGGTCTCCATCATCATTCCGACCATGGGCAAGCTCGACCTGATCAAACCCTGCATCGATTCGCTGATCGAGAAGACCACCTACAGCAACTTCGAAGTGGTGATGCTCGACAACAGCCGAGGCAAATTCCCCGAGGGCATTCAGTATCTCAAGGACAAAGATCTCAAGGTCATTGAATGCAACGAGCCTTTCAACTGGGCACGTCTGAACAACATCGGCACGCAGCACTCTACCGGTGAACTCTACCTGTTCCTCAACGACGACATCGAGATCACCACCGGCGACTGGCTGGAGCAACTGGTCCGTCAGGCAGTACGCCCCGAAGTCGGCGCCGTCGGCGCACTGCTGTACTACCCGAACGGTGCCCTGCAGCACACCGGCGTGCTGCTGGTGAATTACGGCGGCGGCGGCATCCATCTGCTGCACAAGCGCATGCCCGGCAACAACATCTACCGCCACCTGCACGAGACGGTGCGCGAGGTGTCGGCGAACACCGGGGCCTGCCTGATGGTCAGCCGAGCCAAGTTCGACGAGATCAAGGGCTTCGACGAGGAGCTGGCCGTCGTCGGTAATGACGTGGACCTCTGCCTGCGTCTTCTGGGACGAGGCTACCGCAATATCTGGACGCCACTGTGCCACCTGATCCACCACGAAAGCATCAGTCGCAAAACCAGCGTGCCAAAGGAAGACGAAAAGGCGATGTGGCAACGCTGGAGCAAGCACTTCATCGCCGGTGACGACTACTACAATCCCAATCTCTCTGCCGACAAAGGCGACTTCACGCTGCAGGTGAACAACCTGCGCGTACGCACCACATTGCTGCCCGCTACCGGCGCTCCTGCCGATGTCATCAGTGCGCGCCTATTGCCTGGCGTGAATCTGATCGGCTACACCCGGGCGGAGATGGGCATCGGCGAAGGGGCGCGCAGCGATGCGCGTGCGCTGGATGCCGCCAACGAACCGTTCGGCATCATCTGTTTCACCTCCGGCAATCCATCGCGCATGACCGATCTCAGCTGGCAGCACAAGGAGATCGACAACGCTCCCTACGACGTCACCCTGCTACACATCAATCCCGACCACGCATTGCAGGCAATTACCGAGTTGCCTTCCAGCCACTTCGATGGACACTACTCCATCGGTTACTGGGCGTGGGAGCTTCCCGAGATTCCGGCCGACTGGGAAAAGACCTTCAAGCACTTCGACGAAATCTGGGTGCCTTCGAACTTCGTTCAGGATGCGGTGGCGATGAAATCACCCGTGCCCGTCGTACGGATTCCCCATGCCATCGAAGTGAAACTCGACACTTCACTGACGCGGGCGACCTTCGGCCTGCCGGAAGAACCATTCCTGTTTCTGGTGATGTTCGACACCTACAGCCGACAGGAGCGCAAGAATCCCTACGGCGCCATCGAAGCGTTCCGTAACGCCTTCGCGACAGACGACATGTCCGTACGGCTGGTGGTGAAGGTCAACAACGCTACCCCGGATGCACTGCGCGCCATTCGCGAACGGGCCGGGTCACATCAGAACATCCTGTTGCTGGAAAAGGTCTACAGTCGCGCAGAGGTCAATGCGATTATTGCCAATTGCGATTGTTATGTGTCGCTGCATCGCTCGGAAGGTTTCGGCTTCGGCCCCGCCGAGGCAATGGCGCTGGGCAAGGCTGTGATGGCGACGCAGTGGTCCGGGAATGTCGATTACATGCGCCCTGACAATTGTGTGGGCATCAATTATCAACTCGTCACCATCGAGCAGGACTATGGTCCCTACAAAAAGGGTCAGGTGTGGGCAGAGCCGGATCTCACGCAAGCTGCGCAGGCTATGCAACAGTTAGCAGGCGATCATGAGTGGGCGAAACGGCTTGGTGTGAAGGGCAAAGAGACCATTGAAAATGAGTTCTCGCCTGCAGCAGTCGGTGTCATGATGCGCAAGCGCCTGGCAGCGATTCGTCAATTGCGTGCCGACGGGGGATAAGAATAAGAAGCACAACGAGTGGAGACTCATCATGGCGTTATGGAAGACGTTAGAGAATTGGTTTCAACCTGACCGAAGACAACCTGCTGAGGCAGCCAAGACAGCAGATCACGAGGACCCGCAGTTGCTGGCAACCAGCAATTTCTGGGGCCGACGTGCGGCAGAACTCGAAGCAGTCTCGCGACCCACTGCGTGGACTGACTCTCTTCTGGTCAACTCGATGTACATCCATCCGCTGATTTCTGGACAACCAGACAAGAATTGGCTGGAGTACATCGGCACACAATTTTTCAAAACGCCAGTCACGCTGGCTCTCAGCTTGGGCTGCGGCGGAGGCGGACTCGAACGACACGCGATAGCCCTGAAGATTGCTGAGACTTTTCATGCGTACGACGTTTCCACAGGCGCCATCGAAATAGCCAGAAACTCAGCTGCCGGGCATGCAGCCGGCCATCGCATCGACTACCGCGTGGCCGATCTCAATACTCTGATCCTTCCTGAAGACCTGTACAACTGTGTCTTCGCCTCTCAGTCCGTGCATCACATTGCCAATCTGGAACATTACTTCGAGCAGGTTGCTAAAAGTCTGAAACCCGGCGGGCTCTTCATCATCAACGAATTCGTTGGTGCCAATCAATTCCAATGGTCGGATCTGCAGGTGCAGTACGCACAAAGCATGCTGGAAAGTATTCCGGAAAGACTGCGCCAAAGCATACGAGGGCACGGACAGAAAAATGTCATCCTCAGACCTACAATCGAAGAAATGAATAACAGCGATCCCACTGAGGCGATTCGCTCTGCGGACATTATTCCTGAGTTAGAAAAGCATTTTGAGATCATCGACCGGAAAGACTTCGGAGGAACTTTTCTACAACTGGTATTGGAAGATATCGTGGGTAATTTTTCCAACAGGAAGTCGGACAGGAAAATTCTGCAAGCACTTTTCGATGCAGAGCAGGCGCTTCTGAAAACGGAAGCTCTGAGCAGCGACTTCACGCTGATCGTTGCGCGTCATCGCGAGCAATCCGTTACTGACTGACGTGCAAATACTTCAACGCCAGCTTCTGCACAAAATTACTGCGACTGGCGAGACGGCCGGACACTTTCAGCAACCATTTTTGCTCGCTCGTCAGTTGCGGCCTGTAAATTCTCATAAACACCTGCGCCTGCATTCCTAGCCCGGCCAGAATATCCTTGTGGCGAACTTCGAGAACTCTGCGAAGGAAACTGCCGCGCTCCTCCTTCTGATACTCCCTCGCCCCAATCGTATTGCGCCCATGCTGCCGATACTCCACCAGCGCCTCGTCGATGTAGTCGATGTGCCCGAATGCACTCGCCACCAGCGCCAGCCACCAGTCGTGCATCACGGCCTCTGTCGGCACCGGGCTGGCGAGTGTGACCAATTCTTCATTCAGGAGTGCCGTGCAGCCGGTGACGGTGTTGCTGGCGATCATTCTGCCGAAATTATTGCGGAGCGGTTCGAGTCCCTGGTAGGCAACGAAGGAGGGTGCAAGCAAGTGCCGCTGCTCATCCACCACACGCAGATCACTGTGCACCAGCACGGGGGTGCCAGGATGCTTTTGTTGCAAAGCCTGCAGGCGTTGCATCGACACCGCGATCTTGTGCGGCACCCAGACGTCGTCCTGATCGCAGAACATCAACAAGGCGTGCTCCATGCCGAGCGTCTGTTTTTGTTGCAGTGCGTAATTCATCAGGCAGGAGAAACTGCCGCTGGCGCCGAGATTCTTCCCATCACTGACCAGCACATGAATGTGATGAGGATGTGCAGCTGCGTACCCGGCAATCAGCGCTGGCGTACCGTCAGTCGAACCATCGTCGCGTATAACGATGACGAAATTCTGATAGGTCTGGGCGAGCAGGGAATCAAGTTGCTCGGCAAGAAATTTTTCACCGTTCCAGGTCGGCAAAAGGATGGCGATGCGCGGCGTGGCGTGTGTCATTCCAAGCTCCCGGCGTCGGCAAACCCCTTGCGGATGTTCTGCCAGTAGGCCGCACGCTGCGCGGAGAACAGGAAGAGCCACGTGGCCTTCAAGGCAAAGCGTGGCACGTCGCGCAGTTTCCAGCCCAACGGCGCGTAGGGCTGGCGATAGAGGTGCAGGCGATTGCGCGTGGAGTAATAACTGCGCAGCGGACTGTGACTGACGATGAGCCCGGCGCGCACCAGCGGGTTGTCATCTTCTTCGCCGATGCTGTGTAACAGGCGTGTGTGATCAGTGCCCAGCAGCACGAAGCCTTTCGCGCTGGCGCGGAAACACCATTCGAGGTCGACGTTGTCGATGAAGTAGTTGTCTTTCATAGGACCGATGGCATCCAGATGTTGCAGCGCGAGCAGGCAGCCGGAGGAAATCAGGAAGTCAGCCCGGAAGAGTTTGTTGCTGCCCGGCACCGCCACATCGGCGCGCCTGAAAAGGCGGTCGAAGAGTTTGAAGGGCATGCGCCGCCCCGTGTCAGGGTTCTCGATACGTGGACCGATAGCGGCAATGCGCGGACCACACAGCGCCACGCCCTCGGCATATGCGGTCTGCAGCGCGGCAAAGAAGCCGTCTGGCACCTGACTGTCCTGATCGAAAAGCACTGCAAAACCGTAACCTTGTGCCTGCACCTCACGCAGCCCCGCATTCATGGCGCTGGCCAGCCCGATGTTGCTGTCCAGACGGCGCACGCCGAGGCAACGTGGCGCGGCGCTGACGGAAGGGATGAAGGCATCGGAATTCGTGGAAGCGTTGTCGATCACCAGGAAATCGGACTGCTGGCTGATCTGCCCGATCAATGCGAGCAGCACGGTGGGTTCAGGATTGTAGGTCACGATGATCGCGCAACTGCAGCTGTGGAGGTCCTTGTGCGGATTCTGCATGCTCATGGCACCGGTCTGTTAGGGGACGAGTCAGCGCGCGTCGGTCGGTTCAGGAACGTCTGCTCCGACTCCCGGTCGTTCCGGGTAGCGAAGCCGTTGCGACAGGAAGTACAGAATCGAGGCAATTCCGAGCACCAGACCTGTCACCACGCCTGCATCCACGATGCCACGCCAGGGCTGTGGCAGCAATCGCACCAGCACCACGAAGCAGATGATCATGCCGGTGAGGCCGAACGAGAGCAGCTTGCGCTTGCGGGTGGCATAGATGTACCCCATGCAGAACACGGGAGCCAGCAGTATGTGCAAGGGACGCGGATTGGCCTGCAGATAGGTGGCACGCGCCACGACGCGCGGCGCGAAGGCGAGGAAAAAGCCCTTGTAGCCTTCGGCATAGGCCATGTAGAGGACGCTGACGGCGAGAGCAAACCAGTGAATCTGCTGCAGCTCCAGCGTGGACAGCTCCAATGCCATCGGCCCGAGGCGCACCACAGCGTACAGCAGAAGCAATACTATCCCGCCGATACCCCAGGCGAAGCCTAATGTTTTCAAAACGTTGTCTACCAGTGTCGAAAAACGAAGGCGGCATTATACCGGCTTCGAGGCAATATCCCAACGCGGCAACAGCAGCCGGAAGCAGCTGCCAAGACCGAGTGTGGATTCCACCTCGACACGCCCGCCCAAGGCAGTCACGACACTGTTGACCATGGCCAGACCAATGCCATGGCCAGAGTCCTGCGTCGCCTGCATCCGAGTGCTGAAACCGGGCAGCAGCACCCATTGCAGACGCTGTTCTGGTGCCTCTGCCGACTCCTCCAGGCCCAGACGGGCAGCGCAAGCCAGCAGCGCGTCGGTGCTGATGCCTGCGCCATCGTCACGCAGCTCCAACACCAGTTGATCACCGCGCTCCTGCAGATCCAGCAGCACCGTGCCGCTGTCTGCTTTGCCACAGGCACGCCGGAGGCTGACAGGCTCGATACCATGGTCGATGGCATTGCGCAGCAGGTGTTCGAGCGGCGCGACCAACCGCTCCAGCAACAGGCGATCCACCCGCAGATCGTCATTACGCACCCGAAAGCGCAACTGCCGGTCGAGCTGATTGCTGTGCCGTCCGGCCAGACGCTGCAGCCGGGGCGTCACTCTGGAAAAACTCACCAGCCTCGAACCCGCTACCTCTTCGTCGAGCTGCACCACACAACGCTCCTGCTCCGTGAGCAGATCCTCCAGCAGGCTGAGTCTTGCAGCGTCGGGTTCGGGGCGACAGGCCTGCAACACATCCAGTGCCGCACGTATCTGAGTACGGGCGTTTCCAACCAGCGCCGCAATACGCTGCAGCGCTCCGGCAGGAATGGCGATGCTGTGCTCCGGCGGTAGCGGTGTCAGCAGCGCTGGCAGACCTGAGGCCGCCAGCGGCAGTTCGTCCAGCGCCACACGCAGTTCGTTGATCAGTGGCTCCAGGGAGGAACGCACCTGCCCACTGGCGTAATGCACAGTCCGAGCGCTCTCCGCGACTGCACCCGGTTGAGCGCGAACAGTGCTCGTGGTCGCCAGCAGAGCGCTCTCGCATCGATGGCAAAGTGCTGCCAGGCGTTCACAGGCAAACATGCGCGCATTGCCTTTGAGAGTGTGCAGGCCATGCAGCGCCTGGTGGAGCGGATCGTGGAAGGCCGCCGGGACAGCCTCGGCTATGCGGTAAGACAGAGCCCCAAGGTGCGCTCCGATACTTTCCACCAGTTCCTCGGCCTCGCGGCGGAAGTCGTCGTAGCAATCGGGGTCGTGCTGAGGGGACCAATCCGCCTGCCCGTGTAGAAGCTGTGAGGCTTGTGGTGATGGAGTTTGCCACTGGTCGAGACGGCGATAGAGGCCCGCGATGATATCGCGCGGATTATCGACCTCCCGCCGGGCCGCCGCCTGATTCAGGCCTCTTCGCAGCAGGCGGTGTGCTGCGACCAACTGGGCCAGCAGGTCGGGGCCTGGCGCACTGTGCGAGGCCAAGATTGACCCAGCGGAGAGCAGGAGATTCGCTGTGCCTGCCGTCGCAGCAGTGGTCGCAGCCCCGGGCACAGCCAGCGTCTGATGCAGCTCGGCGAGCACGGCACTCAGACGCGCAACCCGATACACCTGCAGCGCTCGCGCCCCGGTGGCCAGCATCCGCAGCTCCACGATCAGCACACGGTTGAGGGCCGCAAAGTCTGCCCCGTTATCGAAGCCAGTCGCCGAGCCGGTCACCATGCAGGTTTCCAAACGCTCCGCCGCTGACAGCAATGCACGAATGTGCTGAGCGAGGTAAACCGGCAACTGGGTGATGGCGACGCGGGTCTGCGCAGCACGCGCTCCATCCACCCGCCTTTCGGCAATCATGGCGGCAGCTACACAGGGAGTCGTTGCGGGTGTCGCGTCGACAAGCACGTCTGCGATGTCGGCGCGAGGTTGTGCCTGCAGGTGCGTCATGCACCTGCTGATGCGGGTTTGCAGGCTGGCGAGCGCTTCCTCTTCCAGCCACGATGATTCACCCGGATGTCCGCGTAGCTGCTCGCATAAGGACTCAAGCAGGGCCAGCTCCTCCGCCCCGATGCTCGCTTGCCGCTCCAGGAATGCCGTCAGCAGCTGACGCAGCGCCTCCAACACTTCGTGGAGCAAGACCTCACCCACCACCAGCGCGTTCTGAGACGACCGCGCGACCAGGGTGCAGAACGCGTCGCTCTGCGGACAACACAGATTTCGCTCCAGCAGAATCAGCGTCTGGCGCAGCTCGTCCTTGAAGATGCGCAGCAACTCGGCATCCGGCGCATACTCCGCCGTCAGGCGGCGACGCCAGACAGAGCGTTGCAGCCGTTCGAAGTGCTGGCAGTCGCGCACCAGTGTCTGCAGCTGCTGACGCCGCCAGAGTGGTAGTGGTTGCAGACTGTCGAGACTGACATCAACGCCCGCTGACTCTGTAGACAGGCTTTCGAGCACATGCAGCTGCAGCCGCAACAATAGTTGGCGCCCACGCGTAGCGAGCGCGGGAGAGATGACTCCGTCCATGCTGATCGCCACGCGCTGCCAGCATAGCAGGTGCCGGGCAAGACGCACCGCTGCCGCCAACAACAAGCACCATTCGGCTCGGGGAGCCAGCCCGGGTTCGACGTCACCAGCCAGCTGCAGGGACTGGCACAACGCGAGAAACTCAAGCCCGATACGCTCCGGTATGGCTCCGTGTGCGAGTGGCGCCCGAGTCAGCGAGTGAACCAGCGTGTTCACATGCTGATACGCCACCGCTCGCCACTGCTGCTGCGCGGTGAACAGCAGACAATCAGCGGCGGGCAATCTTCCCCTGCGCGGTAAAGGCCGAGCAGAAGGAAAGGGGCTGACTCTGAATTGCAGCTCCAGTTGCCACTCCAGCAGAAGCACAGCCGCCTGCCTGACGCCCCAGCAAGCATCCACATCAATGAACCCGAGCCATTCCGACCCCAGCACCTGCTGGACAGAAGAGATGGCGCGTAGCTCGCAAGAGAGTTCACTGGAAATTTCACGGCAGGGCTCATTGCTGGACACCCCCGTCACAGCTTCGCCCTGCCCGCCATTCTCTGTGCCGGATGTCTGGCCAAGCATGGCCTGCGCGCCGCGAACTCTCTGCAACAACAGCGGCCAGATGTCTGGCGCGTGGCAAGCATTCGAGAGAGCATTTTGCACCGCAAAGTCATCACGCACTGGCAAAGGCAGGGGACTCTTGCCAATGGCAAGACGCAGCGCATTGAGTGTGGCCAGATCGAACTGCGCGTCACTCACTGGTGGCTGCAGATTCATCAGAAAGCCGGTCACCTGCAGCAGGCTGACCCCTGCCAGCTCAACGGTGTCAGCGGGAATCGGGTCGGATGTCCTGGCAAGCTGGGTGAAAAGTGTCGCCAGATCGGCGCAAAAGACTGCGGCGCGGCGCGCGCCAAACAGTTTGCACAAGCCTGCTACCCGCTCAATGGCCTGCAGCACCTCGGCGAGGGCCGACTCTCCCGTCGCAGTTTCGCTCGGTGCGTGGACCTTTAACCCGTGCGCTCGATTGCCATCCCGAGCACGCCCTCGATCTCTCAAGAGGAGTTCTGCACTCGCCTCCAGCCGCTCGGCATATCGCTGCAGCATTGTGCGCCATTCGCTTGCCCCATGGCTCAAGAGCACCTGCCCGGACGCAACACTGACTACCATCTCACCGGACATCGTTGCCCCCTCCTGTCAGCACCCCTGCCAACACTTCCGCAATCCTTGCGCCCAGCTGCAGTGACGTGAGAGGTCTGCTCAACACGCCCTGCAGGCCCAGTGCCTGCGCCCAGATGTCATCGGTTTCACGCCGTGCTCCACTGAGCAGTAAAACCTTGTCCACTCCGCCCCGCAGCAGGCTGAGCCCGACATCGAAGCCGTTATCCTGCAGCAGGGTCAATTCCACGATAGCCAGATCAACGGGCACCTTTCTGGCCTCAGCCTCCCGCTCAGCGGCCACCAGACTCAACGCCTCCGACAACCCGGCGGCATGACAGACCTCATGACCCAACTTGTGCAGCTGGCGCTGCATGCAAATCGTCTGCGTCGGAGAGTCATCCAGCAACAGAATGCGCGCCATCGGCAGCCTCCTTGTCCGCCACGACTGCCGGGACCGCCAATGGCCGCGCATCCGGCACCAGCGCCGCGATAGCCTCCAGCAGATCCGCCTTGCGAAAGGGTTTGAGAATGTAACGCCGCGCGCCGGCCAGTTCCGCCCGGGCACGGTCCAGCAACCCGTCGTTGCCAGACACCAATACCACCGGCGTCTCCCCGAACTGCGGACTGGCCCGGATAAGCGCGCAGGCCTGAAACCCATCCAGACCCGGCATCATGACATCCATGAAGATGATGTCCGGCCGCAGTGCCGCGATGCGACACAGCGCATCAAAGCCGTCCTCAGCAAGCGTAATGGAGCATCCCAACGGCTCCAGCATGGCCTGAGCACTCTGCCGAATGCTCCTGCTGTCATCGACCAGCAGCACCTTGAGATGGGGAATATTTTCTGAATTTAACGTGTGTGATGTGGCATCCATGCCAACCTCCTCATGTGCAGGATCGGTGCGGCAGGCAGAGACATTCAGGACACGCCGTGAATACTTCCTTGTAGGCTTGGGCGCCGCATCCCTGCGGCGCACAGTCCTGCCTGTCTCTGCCTGCCGCACCGCTCTTTGACCTTTGTGCTACGGCACGGACCCAATGCCTCTGCGTGGCGCGCCGATCCTTCCACACAAAGGTCTAGCACAGGTTCCAGATTCCCGCGAGTTCGCCGCGTCGATACATCGCAGGAGTTGGGTTATGATCTGCCCAGCTCGCGGGTCCTATCACAATCAATCCCAATACCCGCCCCATATCATCAGCACAGGCACACAAATGACCATCAGACTCGGCATCGTTATGGACCCGATCCAGACCATCAGCTACAAGAAGGACACCAGCCTCGCCATGCTCATCGCCGCCCAGGAACGCGGCTGGGAGTTGTACTACATGGAGCAGTCGGACCTGTATCTGCAGGACGGCGTGGCCAGGGGTCTGATGCGCCAGCTGACGGTGGCGTGGGACGAAAAGCAGTGGTACTCCTTCGGCGATGCCAGCGACGAGCCGCTGGGCGAACTCGACGTCATTCTGATGCGCAAGGACCCACCCTTCGACAACGAATACATCTACTCAACCTACATCCTGGAACAGGCCGAAAACGCTGGCTGCCTCGTGGTCAACAGGCCACGCAGCCTGCGCGACTGCAACGAAAAACTGTTCGCCACCCAGTTCCCACAGTGCTGCCCGCCGCTGGTGGTCAGCAACAACGCCACCGTGCTGAAACACTTCCACTTCACCCATGGCGACGTCATCTTCAAACCCTTGGACGGCATGGGCGGTTCCTCGATCTTCCGTCTGCGCCACGACGACCCCAATGTCAGCGTCATCATCGAGACCCTCACCGGGCACGGCCGCACGCCGATCATGGCGCAGCGCTTCATTCCCGAGATCGTCAACGGCGACAAACGCATTCTTTTGGTCGATGGCGATCCGGTGCCCTACGCGCTGGCGCGTGTCCCGGCCCGAGGAGAGACGCGTGGCAATCTGGCGGCTGGCGGCAGTGGTGTCCCGCAGCCTTTGAGCGAGCGCGACCGCTGGATCTGCAGCCAGGTGCGGGAATCGGTGCGGGAGCGTGGCCTGCTGTTCGTCGGCCTGGATGTCATCGGTGATTACCTCACCGAGATCAACGTCACCAGCCCGACCTGTGTGCGCGAGCTGAACAAGGCGTACAATCTGGACATCGCTGGCGACCTGATGCGCAGCATCGAGAACAGGCTGACTGAGCGACAGCATTAAACCCGTTTTTGTATTAAGAACCCGAGTCTTGAGACCGCATGCGAAACTCCGCAAAAGACAACACAGATCTGCCGATGCTCAGGAATACTGACCTGAGTGCTGACCTGAGCAAGGATCGCTTCGGCTTCACGATTTTCCTGTCCGGTTGCCTGCACATCATGCTGATCGTCGGCGTGGGCTTTACCTATCTGGAGGAAAGCAATAGCGCGCCGGCCGTCGAAATCACGCTGGCGCAGTACCGCAGCGACATCGCCCCGGATGAAGCCGACTTCATCGCGCAGGAAAACCAGAGTGGCAGCGGCGTGCTCGACGAGGCCGCAACACCCAGCACGCCCTTCGACTCGCCGTTTCATGACGAGGTTATTCAACAGGTGGACCCGGTGCCGCAAGCGCCTACTCCGAGCCAACAGACCGACCCGAGCGACCTGGCGCTGTTGACCGCGATCAACGCCGAACTCACCCTCGAACAACAGTTGGAAGAAGAAAATCCCGAAACCGACAAACCGATCTCCGATACCGCCACGCCGGAGGAGCTGAGCCTGGCCATCGCCAGTCTGCAGGCACAGCTGGACCTGCAGCAGCAAGCCTATGCCAAGCGCCCGCGCACCTACACCATTTCCTCGGCCTCTACCCAGAAGCGCCACGACGCGCTTTATCTGGATTCGTGGCGCAAGCGCATCGAAGCAGTGGGCAATCTGAATTATCCCGAGCAGGCACGGCAGCAGGAAATCTATGGCAGCTTGCGCATGCTGGTGTCGTTGCGCCCCAATGGATCGGTGCAGGAGATTCGCATCCTGCAAAGCTCCGGCGAGCGTGTGCTGGACGAAGCGGCCATCAACATCGTCACCCTGGCTGCTCCTTTCGATCCGTTTCCGCCGGAATTGCTGGAGGAAGCCGACATTCTGGAAATCATCCGCACCTGGCGTTTCCACCGGGGCAATTCGTTCAGCAGCGAGTGAGAATCACCCTATGACAGACGATGCGGATTATCAGGCAACTCCCGGCTCACTGGCCAACCAGTTCCTGATTGCCATGCCTCATTTGCAGGACCCGTGGTTCGCTCACACCGTCACCTATCTGTGGAAACACAACGAGGAAGGCGCGCTGGGGATTGTCATCAACAAACCTTCGAGCATGCTACTGTCCGAGCTGCTCGCGGAGTTGCACATCGACGCGGAACTGCGACGTGGCGACAGCATCTTCCATAGTCAGCGTGTGATGAGCGGTGGCCCGGTGGAGAAACACAAAGGTTTCATTCTGCACGAGAGTGGTCGTCAGTGGGAGTACACCTTGCGGATCACACCCGGGCTGAGTCTGTCGATGTCGAAGGACATTCTCGCCGACATCGCCAATGGCAAAGGCCCGGAGAACTATCTGGTTGCGCTCGGTTGCGCGGGTTGGGAAGCTGGCCAGCTGGAGCAGGAAATCGGCGACAACTACTGGCTAACCGCCCCTGCCATTCCCGCGCTGATTTTCTCGTCCGACTACGAAGCCAAACCCGAAGCGGCAGCAGCCAGCCTCGGCGTCAGCCTGAGCCAGCTCTCCAGCATTGCGGGACACTCATGAAGCGGGCCTCTTAGATGGATGCTTTTCCCGTAAAAAAACCTGGTGACATTACGGCACTGGGTTTCGACTTCGGCACCAAACGCATCGGCGTGGCGAGCGGACAATCGATCATCGGCACCGCAAGCGCGCTCGCCCCGATAGCGGCGCGCGATGGCATTCCGGACTGGCAGGTGATGGACAAGTTGATTGAGAAATGGCAGCCAGATGTGTTCGTCGTGGGGCTGCCCTACAACATGGATGACTCGGAGAGTGAGCTGTTTTTCAAAGCCCGCAAGTTCGGCAATCGCCTCAATGCCCGCTACCTCAAACCCTGCTTCGGAATGGACGAACGGCTCAGTTCTTTCGAGGCGCGCGGGCAATTGTTGCGCGGAGAATCGAAGGCACAGCTAGACAGTCTGGCGGCGCAGCTGGTTCTGGAATCGTGGTTCAGCGGGCTCGCGGAAAAATTCCGCGATTACGATTAGAGGAAGAACCCTGTGGGAGCGGGCCTGCCCGCGATTTTGTTCATCGTAACAAAATCGCG
>JAZKJF010000004.1:0-88677 GCA_040384465.1 Pseudomonadota bacterium
GAGCGCCATGGATGGCGCGAACCGAGCCCTACAGGGATGTATTCACGGGCGTGTCACCGTAGCCCCCGCCAGCACCCCACTCCAACCACTGAACAAAACTCAAAGATTCAAAGATTCAAAGATTCGCCGTAGCAAATTCGATTCGGCCAGCCGCTCCGTAGATGACGGAGGGTGGAGTGTCGAGCTGGGCGGGAGCTTTCAGACCAGGCCAGATCGGCGTGATCAGGTCCAGTTGCGCGCGGATGGCGGCCACTGCTGTCTTGTTCTCGGTCATGCCATCAAGACGCTCCAACAACTGTGTTGCTATGCGCACGAATCCCAACGCATCTTGATACTCGTGCTCGTTCTCCAGCTTGCCACCCTCGCCCACCGCGATGTCGTATTCCGCTGCGGCTGTGCGCACCAGATCCAGAATGACATCGCCCAACACCTCGGCATTCACTTCCGTCACCGCGTTCTCAGCGACCGTGATCGCGTCCTGCAGTGCCGCGTAAGCCGCTTCCACATCTGCGAGTGGACGTTGTTCTGTGACTGCCAGCGCCAATGCTTCCAGCTGATCAGCAAAGCCGGTGCCTTTACGTGCTTCGATGGCGGGCAGCAGGTCCGTGTACAACTCATCGCCCGGATGCTTCATGTGCGTGGCCGAGGCTTCCTGCTCGCCTTGCCGATAGAGGTCGACGCCTACGTTGAGATGGCCGCGAATGAACGCGAGCTGACCGAGGTACACCGCATCGTTGGCAATCGCATCCGCCGTGGCGGCACCTTCGCCGCCCTCGCCGCCTTCACCGGCCATTTCCATGGCGCCGTGATCCATGCCTGCCGGACTCATGCTGGTGCCTGCGTAAAATGCCGTACTCGCGGCAACGACAACGCCAAGACCGACCCACAGTTTATTTCTGGTTTCCATGTTGACTCCCGGTTGCGCACACGCAGTGGTTGATTTGTAATTGGCCCCAGGGGCCTCTACACTGAGCCGCACTATACACCCAACAAGAATCGTTCTCAATTAGGAATTGCCGCGATGCTGCTGCAGATTGCCAACGCTCTCCCCCCTGCTCTCCTTCACGAATGTCAGTTGCTCGGCACCGAAAACGCTCTGTTTGCTGACGGGCGCAGCACCGCTGGCTGGCATGCCCGGGAGCGCAAACACAACTTGCAGGCGCGTGGAGATTCGCGCGTGGCAACGGTGCTGCAGCAAGTGGAGCTGGCGCTGTTGCTGCACGAACTGGTGGTCGCTGCGGCCCGCCCTAAGCGTATTGTCCGGCTGCTGTTGAGCCGCTATGATGAAGGCATGCATTACGGTACTCATGTCGATGACGCCCTGATGGATGGACAGCGCACCGATCTCTCCTTCACCGTCTTCCTGAGTCCTCCAGACACCTACGAAGGCGGCAGTCTGGTGATCGACGAACCGGGTGCCGAACGCGCATATCGTCTCGGAGCGGGCGAGATGCTGCTCTACCCTTCCTCTTCCTTGCACCGCGTCGAGCCGGTCACCCGTGGGACACGTCTGGTGCTGGTCGGCTGGATTCGCAGTTATCTGCGTAGCGGCGAGGCTCGCGAGATTCTGTTTGATCTGGAGCGCACCATCGCCCTGCTGCGCGGGAAACCGGAGGCCGCACGACAAAACTGCAGTGCCGAGCTGGAACTGCTGCTGAAGACCCGCAGCAACCTGCTGCGGATGTGGGCCGAAGACTAATTTGACACGCGAGGAAGAATAATCGGGCGTTCTGGCTGGTCTGATGTGGACAACAACAACGCAGGAGAACGCCCATGTCCCACGGCAACCGCTTTCTCAACCGACGTGATGCCCTCAAGCTCGGCCTCGCCGCTGGCGCCACGCTGGCTCTCGGCCCGAACGCCCTCTTCGCGCAAGGCAGCAGTAGTGAGCTGCTGAGCAAACCCATCCCCTCCTCCGGCGAACGCATCCCCCTGGTCGGCATCGGCACGGCGCGCCGTTATGATGTCGCCGCTACCGAGGAAGAGCTGGCGCCTCTGCGTGAGGTGTTGCGCAACTTCCCCGGCATGGGTGGCAGGCTGATCGATACCGCGCCGTCCTACGGGAATGCCGAGACAGTCGTCGGCAATCTGCTGGCCGAGCTGGGCATTCGCGACCAGATATTCTTGGCAACCAAAGTCGGCGCCGGACGTCAGGGCCGTGCGGCCGGACTCGCCGAGATGCAGGGCTCTCTGGAACGTCTGCAGACCGACCACTTCGACCTGCTGGAGATTCACAACCTGGCAGGCACTGCCGAGATGCTGCCGCTGCTTCGAGAATGGAAGCAGGAAGGCAAGATTCGCTATTACGGCATCACCACTTCTTCCAAGGAACAATACGAAGAACTCGCCGGGTTCATGCGCAGCGAGCCGCTGGACTTCATTCAGGTAGACTACGCCATCGACAACCGCTCCGCCGAGGATCTGCTGCTGCCATTGGCGCAGGAGCGCGGCATCGCGGTGCTCACGGCACTGCCTTTCGGGCGTGGCAGGGTTTTCGATGCCTTCGGCGACACACCAGTGCCCGCCTGGGCGGCTGAGCTGGGTATCGAGACCTGGGCGCAGTTCGCGCTGAAGTTCAATGTCTCGCACCCGGCCATCACGGCGGCGATTCCAGGGACGGCACGGCCGGAGTATCTGGTCGACAATTTCAATGCCTCACGAGGCGTATTGCCAGACGCCGCCACCCGGCAACGCATGGCCGACCTCGTCGCCAACGCCTGATTCGAGAGGGAAGCGCTGATGACGAATGCCGCGACCAGACTGCTCAACAACGCCGTAGACCTGCGCGAGGGGGAAGGTGCCGCACTGGCGTGGTCCTTCACCTATTACTTCTGCCTACTGTGTGCCTACTACATCCTGCGCCCCATCCGCGACGAGATGGGCGTGGCGGGTGGCGTCGACAATCTCGCCTGGTTGTTCACGGGCACACTCGTTGGCATGATGCTGATTCACCCGGTGTTTACCTCGTTGGTGAAAAAGCTTCCCCGCAACCGCTTCGTTCCCCTCACCTACCGCTTCTTCATCGCCAATCTGCTGATCTTTTTCGTGGTGTTCCGCGTGGTGCCGCAGGAGAACAGCGTGTGGATCGGCCGCATCTTCTTCATCTGGGTCAGCGTCTTCAATCTGTTCGTGGTTTCCGTGTTCTGGTCGTTCATGACCGACATCTACCGCTCTGCACAGAGCAAACGGCTGTTCGGGATGCTCGCGGTGGGGGGTACGGTGGGCGCGATCATGGGTGCCTCGATCACCTCGGCGCTGGTCGCCGTGCTGGGGCCGGTGAATCTGCTGCTGATCTCGGCACTGCTGCTGGAGGCGGCGGCGCGGGTGTCCAATGCGCTGGAGAGGTCCGAGGAGAAGCTGGCGCTGGCGGCGTTGCGGGATGAGAGGGAGGACACGGAGAAAGGTGAGGGTGACTCTAAAGAGGTCGCTGGCAGGGCCAGCTCATACAGGGGAGAGGGATTGGAGCCGACGGCGGAGCAGACTGCCGGGGCGATCCGGGAGGTCGCGAGCAAGCAGCGCGAGATCATCGGCGGTGGGGTGCTGGAGGGCATCACCGACGTGTTGCGCTCGCCCTACCTGATCGGCATCGCGGTGCTGATGCTGCTGTTCACGGTGACATCCACCTATCTGTATTTCATGCAGGCGGAAATCGTCGAGAGCAGTTCGCAGGACTCTCGTGTACGCACACAGTTGTTCGCCAACATCGATCTGATCGTCAACATCCTGACCCTGGTCACGCAGCTGTTCCTGACCGGCCGCATTCTGCGCTGGTTCGGCATCGGGCTCAGTCTGGCGTTCCTACCGCTGCTCAGTCTGGTCGGTTTCGGCATTCTCGGCGTCGCGCCTGCTCTGGCGGTGCTGGTGGTGTTCCAGATACTGAGACGAGCAGGCAATTACGCGATTCAGCGCCCGGCGCGCGAGGTGCTCTACACCGTGCTGCCACGCAGCGAGAAGTACAAGGCCAAGAACTTCAATGACACGTTCGTCTATCGGGTAGGCGACCAGCTCGGGGCCTGGTCGTACACGGCGATGGGCTGGTTAGGGATGGGCGTCGCCACGCTCTCGATGAGCATGGTGCCGGTGTCGCTGGTGTGGTTGCTGCTGGCGCTGTGGCTCGGACGTCGCTACCGGGGCTACAATTCCCGGCCACTTGGGACTGACGCTAATACAGACCTGGCAGCATCTGAGACTGTGCGCTCTGCCACGTCTTCGGCAACGCCGGGTTGACTCGGCAATGGTGGGAGTGCTGTACTGGACTCCCACTCTTGCCAGCAGGCCGCCACCCTTCATGTTGAAAGCCCTATCCACCAACACCATCAACCTGTTGGTCTTTACCGGATTGATGGCCGTTGCATTCGTGGACTACATCACCGGCATCGAGATCCGCATCTACCCACTCTACTTTCTGCCCTTGATGCTGGCTGCCTGGCGGCTGTCCCGACCCATCACAATTGCCTACGCTACCATGGCTGGTGCCATATGGGCGGTAGTGATGTATCTCAGTGGTCGCGAGTACTCTACCGGTGTTATCTGGCTGATCAATTTCCTGACTCAGGCAACGGCGTTTGTGCTGGTATCAATGCTGGTCAGCAAACTGCATGCGGTGATCGAGCATGAACGCATTCTCAGCCGTACCGATCTGCTGACAGGATTGCCCAACCGCCGTCACTTTTTCGAGCAATCCGGACAAATCGTCATGGAGTGCCGTCGCAATATGCGTCCGCTGACGCTGGGCTACATCGATCTCGACAATTTCAAACGCGCCAACGACACACTGGGGCACGAACACGGCGACGAGCTGTTGCAGACTGTCGCCAACACCTTCCGACACTGTTTGCGGGTCGGTGATGTCTGCGCGCGTATGGGCGGTGACGAATTCGTGGTGCTGTTGCCTGAAACGGATGTCGAACATGCGCAGCCTATTTTTGAACGTATCCGCGAAGAACTGGCAGGCGATGCAGAGTTCAGCCGCAGCGGCGTCACGGCAAGCATCGGGGCCATCACCTACATTTCCGCACCACAACTTGTAGATGATATGATCGCCGGCGCCGACGAGATGATGTACCGCGTCAAGGGTGGCAGTAAAAACCGCGTACACATCGAAATCGCCCAAGCCGCCTGACCTGTCCCGCTTTCGTTGGAGTCCTCTTATGCTGAAGTTCTATTACGCTCCGAAAACCTGCGCCCTCGCTGTCCATCTCGCACTCGAACACATCAGCGCTCCTTATGAAGCAATCGCGCTGGACTTTGCCAGTCAGGCGCAACGCTCTCCGGAATTTCTGGCGCTAAATCCCAAAGGCCGGGTGCCTGCGCTCGTCACCGAGCGCGGCGCCATCACCGAGACTCCAGCCCTGCTGCTGTATCTATGCCAGCGCTATCCGGAAGCCGGACTCGCGCCACTGGAGGACATTTTCGCGACGGCAGAACTGCAGGCTTTCAACAGCTATCTCTGCTCTACGGTCCATGTCGCCCACGCGCACCGAGTGCGTGGCACGCGCTGGGTGGATGATCCGGCAGCCATAGAAGCGATGAAGAAGAAAGTCCCGCAATCCATGGGCGACTGCATGGCGTTGATCGAGAACGGGATGCTGCGCGGCCCCTGGGTGATGGGCGAGCGTTACTCGGTGGCGGACATGTATCTGTTCACGATCAGCGGATGGCTGGAAGGGGATGGTGTCGACCTCAGCAAGTTACCAAGGGTCATGGCGCACCGGGCCCGCATGCTAGCAGATCCGGTGGTGCAAAAAATCTGGGCGCTGTACGCGTAGAACTTCACTCTGCCCTGTGGGAGCGGGCCTGCCCGCGATTGGATTGCGATGAACCCAATCGCGGGCAGGCCCGCTCCCACAGTCAGTGGTTCAGCACAAGCGCTGCGGATGACGAGTGTCAACGAACACATCCCCCCACAGAATGATCTCTCCTGCATCACTCTCGGCAATGTCTTCATCAAACTGGTCGATCAGATAGAGGTGTTCCGACTGGCTGGCCGCTCTGCCGTCCTGACAAGAGGATGCCTCGGCAGATTGGCCAGAGGTCAGAGCAGGCGTCACCGCCACGTTCCGGATGTCAATCTGAAGGTCGGACATGATCAGGACTCCTGTGCCTCTATCGATCGTGAGGCACACTATGCCGGACAATTGTGGCATTGCTATGAATGGAATCAGGCAAATTCTGAATTGTACCGACGCTTTAACACGCCCACTCTTTCAAGTACGATGCCGCAAGATCGATAGCTCTTCCCTCGCGCCACTCGCTGGCAAACTCTGATCAGGATGAACACTATGAATAAGAAGAAAAGCGGTTTCAATCTGGCGACTCTGAGCCTCGCAGGCTCGGGCATGCTGCTGGCGGTGTTTGGGTATGTGAACGCTCAAGGTGAAGCACCGACTGTGATCGAAACAGACTCGCATCGTTTCACGCAAATGGCCGATGGTGTCTATCAGGTGACCGGGACTGGCTCCGTGTACGTGATGAGCAACGCCATGATGATCGTCGGAGAAGAAGACGTGCTGCTGGTGGATTCCCACGTGACGCCGAACGCGGCCAACGCCTTGCTGCGCTCCGTCGCCGAAGTCACTGACAAGCCCGTCCGTTATCTGGTCAACACGCACTACCACTTCGATCACGCCCACGGCAACCAGGTGTTCCCCAATCAGGTCGAGATCATCGGCCACAGCTTCACCCGCACCAAGCTCAATGGCGAAATGGGTAACGTCCTGACCGAATCCACTCACCTGAGTTTCACCGAAGGCGTGCCCGCGCTGGTAGAGAGCTTGAAGGCTCAGGTAGCGGCTGCGACAGACCCGGCCGAGCGCGCCAAGCTGCAGGCCGATCTGGCCGTGCAGGAAGCGCACATGGTGTCACTGAAGGAGGTCGTCCCTACCCCGCCGAACATCACACTGGAAGACAAGATGACGCTGTATCAGACACTGAGCGACGGTGATCGTGAGATTCAGTTGCTGCATCTGGGCCGTGCCCATACCGCAGGCGACGTGATGGTGTACCTGCCGCAAGAACGGCTGATCTTTACCGGCGACATGATGCTGCCGTCGCTCTCTTACATGGGGGACAGCTTCCCGCAGGATTGGGTGCAGACGCTCGAAAATCTGAAGCAGTTGGATTTCGACATCATTCTGCCAGGCCACGGTGCGCCCCTGCAGGGCAAGGAAAAGGTCGGTCATTTCCAGGCCTACGTGGGTGATCTCTGGGAGAAAGCCAGCGCCCTGAAGGCGCAAGGCAGGACAGCGGAGCAAGCTGCCGAGCAGATCGACATGACCAATCACGCCCCCAACTACGCGCAGATTCGCGGCCCGGGCGCTGACGTCAGAGCCATCCGTCGCATCTACGCCCTCCTCGACGAATAACGCTGACTGCTGTAGGAGCTGGCCCTGCCAGCGATTGATTCAGTGCGAGATCAAAAAATTTTGGGGTCAGAGTAAAAATACAGTGCTGTATTTTTACTCTGACCCCAAAATTTGTCGCCGGCAGGGCCAGCTCCTACATTTAGCGGCCCGCTTGAATTTCGGCCGCGATGCGCTGCACATCGTCCAGCACGCGCAGCAGGTTGCCGCTCCACAGCAGGCCGATCTGCTCCTCGCTGTAGCCCCGGCGCACCAGTTCCAGCGTGACATTGAAAGTTTCCGACGCGTCGTTCCAACCCGCCACACCGCCACCACCATCGAAGTCGGAACTGATGCCGACGTGCTCGATGCCGATCAGATCCACCATGTAATCGATGTGGTTGACGAAGTCCGCCACGTTTACCGGCGGTGCGACAGCGTCGACTTCTGCAGCGATACGCGGAGCGGCCAGTGCATTCACCTCAGCCAGCCTCAAGTTATAGGCGTTGCGCTCTTCCTCGCCCAGCGCGCGCACAGCGGCACCATCCAGCAACGTGAAGCCTGACGCCTGCGCGATGCTGCCACGCAGCGTCGCGAGTGCTGCCAAATTGGCGTTGTTCTTCTCCGTGTCCAGATAACTGCGGAAAGCAGTCGCCTGCACCACTCCTCCATTGTCGCGAATCGCCAGCAGCTCTTCGTCGCTGAGGTTGCGGCTGACATCGTTCACGGCGCGGGCAGAGGAGTGGGAAGCAATCACCGGCGCCCGCGTGAGCGCCAGCACCTGCAGGTTGGCCTCTTTCGAAGGATGCGACAGATCGATCATCACACCCCAACGATTCAGTTCCGGCACCGCCTGCCGTCCCAACTCGCTGAGTCCGTTGTGCAGCCACACCCCGTCCGACTCCCCTGTATTGGAATCGGCAAACTGACTGTGGCCATTGTGGGCCAGCGACACGTAGCGCGCCCCTAGCTCTTGAAAGCGCTGAATATTGCTGATGTCGAGCCCCATGGGGTAAGCATTCTCTACACCGATCATCGCCACCTTCTTGCCGCTGGCAGCAATGCGACGAACATCGTCAGAAGTGTAGGCCACCTCGATGGTGCCAGGAGCGAAGCGCTCAGCCAGTCGATGAATGGCATCGAACTTGTCCATGGCATTAGTCATCGCCGCCGCATAACCCTCGTCCGTTAATGGCCCCTGCCCGGTGTAAACAATGAAGAAGGCGACATCGAGCCCGCCGCGCACCATTTTCGGCAATGTCACCTGGGTCTCCAGATCCATGGTGTAGTTCTTGTCGTCCATGAAATTCACGGTATTGATGTCGGCGTGGGTATCGAGCGTGATGACGCGCTCGTGGATGCCACGGGCACGGCTCATGAGCATGTCTTCGGATTCAACCGCCGCAGTGGTTTGAATGCCGGCAGGTGCAGCGGTTGATTCAAGGGGAGAGGTCGGGGTTTGCTCAGCAGGACCACAGGCGCTTAGCAGCAGGGTGGAAAATATGAGAGAGGACAGCAAAGTTTTCGAAAACAGCGGACTGGCAGACAGGTTCAACATCTCAAAATCCCCGGCAAGTGAAGGCAGTTGCGGGTCATGCTAGCAGCGCCTGTCGGGTTTTGAAAGGAGCATTCCCGGCTCAGTGGCTGATCTGGAAGGAGTTGCGCCCGCCGTTTTTGACTTTGTACAACGCATCGTCCGCCTTCTTGAGAAGACTCTCGTGAGTGTCCTCACTGCCCGGATCAAAGATGGAGATCCCGATGCTCAAGGTCACTGCCAATTCGACACTACGCAAGGCCAGAGGCGACCGCACGGCGTTCAGCATCGCCTCGGCAACACGCGCAACATCAGCAGGCGTGTTGATCTCGCTGAGCAGAACCACGAACTCATCCCCACCCTGCCGCGCCAGCGTATCCGAGACGCGCACGCAACGCCGTAACCGGGCCGCCACTTCGCAAAGCACCTCGTCGCCAACATCGTGGCCATGGGTGTCGTTGACACTCTTGAAGTGATCGATATCGATAAACATCAGTGCCATCAGGCGTTGATAGCGGCGGCTCTGTGCCATGGTCTGCGCCAATCGGTCGTACAACAGCCGACGATTGGGCAAGCCCGTCAGCTCATCGTGTGTCGCCTGATGCAACACCAGTTCCTGCAATTCCTTGCGTTCGGAAATGTCCTCGATCTGTGACACGTAGTGCACCGGTTGATCATCCTGATCGGTCACCATCGAGACACTCAACAGCACATGGATGATGCCGCCGTCTTTGCGATAGTAGCGCTTCTCCATGTTGTAATGGCTGATCTCGCCCTTGTGCAGCTTTTCCAGCAGATCGAGATCCAGCGTCAAATCGTCGGGATGCGTGACATCGTGGAAGCGCACCTGCATCAGCTCTGCTTCGGTATACCCCAGCATCTGCACCAGCGCCTTGTTGACCTGCAACCAGTGACCGTCCAGCCCTACCAGCGCCATGCCGATTGGGGCAGTCTCAAAGGCACCTCGGAAACGTCGATCACTCTCCAGCAACGCCAACTCGACGCCCTTCTGTGCCGAAATATCGGTATGCGTGCCAATCGTGCGCAAGGCCTTACCCTGCTCATCACGGCTAACGACAGCACCACGGGTCAGTATCCACAACCAGTGGCCATCTCCGGTGCGCATGCGTATTTCCATGTGGATGGTGGAAATCAGGCCATCAACACAGTTCTGGGCAGTGGCCAGCGCAAACGCGCGATCATCCGGATGCAGCAGTCGCTCCCATTCGGAGAGAGTGTTGCCGATCTCGTCATCGCGATAATTCAGCATCGACTTCCAGCGGCTCGAATAGATGACTTCGCCCGTCTGATTGTGCCAATCCCAGACACCGTCACCGGCTCCGGCCAGCGCCGCTTTCCAGCGGAACTCCGTATAGCGCAGTTCACGGGTCATCTGCGCGGCTTTGGCCAGAGCGCGCTCACGGCCCGTCACCAGAGTCCACACTAGGATGGTGAACAACAGGCTGAGGATCGTTCCACCAGTGGCCACCAGCGTTGGCATGTACCGAGAATTTTCCGCTTCGAAGAGAGCCGTCGAGCGCACGCGCACCGTCCAGGGCTGCCCTGCGATGACCAGATCGTGTATTCCTTCGAACGCTGCCCGGCGCGCCCTTTCAGCCGTGCTTGCCGAACTGTAGAGCAGCGAATCGGCCTCCATGACTTCACCGTCATAGATCGCCACTTCCAGGCCGTCCAGGCTGTCCAGCCGCACGCCCTGCATGAGGACATCCATACTGAACGGCGCGTACACCCAGCCCTGCAAGATTTTCTCGGCCAACGGATTGGTGCGCTCGTGATGATAGACCGGCAGGTACAGCAACACCCCCGCGATACCGGTACGTTCAATATCCTGTACCAGCGTCACTTTGCCGGAGAGTGCCGCAGCACCGGTCGCCGCCGCACGATCCATGGCTGTGCGCCGGACCTCTTCGGAGTACATGTCGAAACCGAACGCGAGAAGATTCAATCCGGCGAAAGGCTCGATATAAACGATAGGGGTGTACACATCGCGTTGCCCGGCCGGGCGAATCTGGTAATCGGGAAATCCTTCTGCCCGCACGCTGGCGACGTGCGTCTCTATTTCAGCGGCAGCAATCCGCTTGACATAGCCGACCCCCAACATCCCGGGGTAGTACTGATCGAGCCTGAGCGAACTGAAATAATCCGCGAATTCCTGACGGCCGACATCTTGCGAAGCGGCATACACGCCTTGCGCGCCACGCAAGACTTGTTCGTACGTCGCCATGCGCGCTTCGATCAGTGCATGAATTTCCTGCGACTCAAAAGCGAAACGTTCTTCTGCTTCAACGTCTTGATTGCTCGCGGCATTCATCCACAACACCAAGGTCACAAGCATCCCACTGAAGAAGACGAGACTCGTCAACGACCAGACATTGTCACGGGCGGATTTTTCCAGCGGCGTTGTTGGGAGGGCAGGCAGTTGCATAGTGCTGATTGTACGGCCTCGGACCTTAGCCGGTATAGCCCTGCGTGGAGATGAAAATGAGGTGTGGCAAGCGACACTTTTCCGGAGAGCGTTTTTGGCGCATCATCACAAACAGCCGCAATACCCGGGAATTCACATGCACAGCGCGACCTCTCATCAGCATCACTATACGCCCGCAACCGCCATTGCCGTGGTGATCGCCAACATGGTCGGCACCGGTGTCTTTACCAGTCTCGGCTACCAATTGATCGATATTCAATCATCGTTCGTGTTGCTGTTGTTGTGGCTGGTAGGAGGACTCGCCGCTTTGTGCGGCGCACTGACCTATGCCGAACTCGCCAGCCGCCTGCCCAGATCGGGAGGCGAGTACAATTTTCTCAGCCAGCTTTACCACCCCTCGCTCGGTTTTGTGACTGGTTGGGTGTCTTTCACGGTCGGCTTTGCCGCTCCAACGGCACTGGCCGCGATGACCTTCGCCGCTTATCTGGACTCTTCCGTCAACCATCTCGTCGACATCAATCGCAGCGTCGCCGCTTTGCTGCTGGTGGCTGTGCTGACCTTCGTGCACGGCCGCAATCGCAATGCCAGTGGCGGCCTGCAGAACTGGTTCACTTTGCTCAAGGTGCTGTTGATCATCGTGTTCGTGGTGATGGTCTTCCTGTTCACTGCAACACCACAGCCAGTACATCTGCTGCCCTCAACCGGCGACGGCGCCGTGATCGGCAGCAGCGCATTTGCCGTGGCACTCATCTACGTCAACTATGCTTATACCGGTTGGAATTCGGCGACCTACATTACCGGGGAGATTGCCGATCCGGACCGCAATGTCCCCCTGGTGTTGATCGCTGGCACCAGCGTCGTGATCCTGTTGTACATGGCACTCAATGCCATCTTTCTGTACGCCGTCCCTCACGAGTTGCTGACGGGGAAACTGGAGATCGGCATCATCGTCGCCCAGCAGACCTTCGGCACCACGGGAGCACTGGTCATGGGCGGCGTGCTGTCGCTACTGCTGATCTCCACGGTCAGCGCCATGCTGATGGCCGGGCCGCGCGTGTTGCAGGTGATGGGCGAAGACTTCCGTTTGTTTCGACTGCTTGCAGTCAAAAACAGCGGAGGTGTCCCGCGCACGGCCATCTATACCCAGGGGGTTCTGAGCATGTTGTTCATCATGACGTCGAGCTTTGAATCGGTGCTGGTGTTCTCCGGTTTTATCCTCGGCCTCAGTTCGCTGACCACTGTGCTGGGTGTGTTCATCCTGCGTCACCGCCAAGGCGATGGGAAGCAGGACGGACGACAGGAAGGAAGATCCGGTTATCGCACCTGGGCCTATCCTCTGCCGCCGCTGATCTACAGCGCGATCATGCTCTGGACACTGAGCTTCATCACGGTCAACCGCCCGCTTGAAGCCGCTGTCGCCGCTGCCATCATTGCCGTGGGCTTCGTGTGTTATTTCTTCACAGAAAGACTGTCGACGCCGCGTTGAACTGTCGCTAAGCTAGACCAGAACCACACCACTTCATCCGCATTCAGCACAGGTGAACAGCTTGCAGAAACGATTCGAAAAAGCACTGTGTACGGCCGCTGACCTGGATCGCATCGAAGCGTTTCGTGATCTCGGCAGTGCAGTCCGGCAGGATATTCTGGCGCAGATCAAAGCCTGGCGAGTGCCCGCAGAACGCGACATCATCGGTTATCTGGACCAGACTCACAGCGTCTACTTCCTTCTGGAGGGGGAGGTCCGTGTCAACATGCTGGCCGCTGGCGGACGCCAGATCACTTACCAGATTCTGCATGCCGGGGCGATGTTCGGCGAACTGGCGGCCATAGATGGTCTGCCGCGTTCGGCCAGTGTTGTGAGTGAAACAGAAGTGCTGCTGGCTGAATTGACCCGCGAACAATTTATCGGGCTGGCACGGCTGCATCCCGATCTCTCGATGATGATCATGCGCAGACTGGCCAACCTGTCACGCTGGCTCGCATCGCGAGTCTTTGAATACCACACCTACAACGTGCGCGGGCGGGTCTACCTGGAATTGATTCGAGCGGTGGAGGCTCTCGACAACTCTGACGGCGAAGCGTTTGAGAGTGCGGACACCCTCATCAAAATTTCCGACCGGGACATGGCCAGCAGAGTGGGGACGACCCGGGAAAATGTCACTCGCATCTACGCCACGCTGAAAGAGCAAAACGTTCTCAGCAGAAGCGGTGGTGGCATCCGCATTTTGAGCCTGCCCGCCTTGCGGGGCTTGTTGAACGACTGTGAGTTCAGCTGAGAGTGCAGCGAAGAGTTCAGCTGAATCAGGGCTGCGCGCTGGCCAGCATCCGCAAGGCGCGCAAGCTTGGCAGAAAGAAATATCCTCCCGCCCGCAAGGTCACAAAACGCGGCAATTTTCGCAACCGTTGCGAAGGTTGTACGGGGCAACCATTGAATTCCCCATTGCCCAGCCCTCGTCTTCCTACCACCGGATCAGTCTCTCCATGTGACGCAAATCGAGGACTGTCGAGCCAGGTTCTTTGAATGTGTTCGAACTGACGCGCCGGGCTGATGTTCAAACACATGAACAACATTCCGCACTCTTGATCGGTCGCTTTCCCATACAGACGCCCACGCCGCAAGATGCGATGCCGATTGGCAAAGCGCCAGGACAGCGCGCGATCCTTGTCCAGTGTATCGCGCGGATTGCTGCGCCGGATATGCGCACCGACGGGGCAGCGATCACCATTGGCATCCGTGTCCGCATATTCGAAATTATTGTTGTAACCCCGGCGAGCTGATCCATCACCTTCATGTCCGGATATGTTTGGTGAGGTGGTCAATGGTGCGCCGCCACGCCAGCGGCCCATCAACTGCGCGTAAAGTTTCTCGACATTCGCCTCCGTCGCAGTTGTCTCGACATACGTTCGAAACCCCTCCACATCTTGCTGTAACTGCAACAACGCCAGAAAGGAGCCATTGCGGCCCAGGTCTTTGCAATACTCGACGACTCCGGTATCGGAACAGCAGGCCACCGTCGCTGGCAACAGATCGAGAGGATCACTCGCAGCAGGCACGACAGGCGATACGGCCAGCAGGCCGCGTTCATCGGCATAACCGAACAGAAACTCTCCTGGCGCCAGCAGCCCGCCCGGCTCTACTGCGTCGGGTTTGATCGTCGGCCTGGCGCCACGGATCACGGGATTGGACAAGCCATCCCGGTAGCCAAAATGTTCGTGCTCGGTAAGCTCGGTGGCCTGCACGGCCAGAGTCGCCAAGCCTTGCAGCGAGTGTTCGAGCGCTGCTGCATAATCCTGCAGACTGGCTGGCTGCCGCGCATAAAGCAGCAGTACCAGATGGGCGCTGTCGTCTCGTCCGGGCATAGTGGCGTCATGGTTTTCGTTATGGTCGGCGAGCGGATCACCCCGAAAAATGTTCATTCCGCGCTGCGAGTGCATGCCCTCACTGAATTCCATGGGAAAGGTGTTGAGGCTGGCGGCGGGCAAACCGAATTTCGCCAGCCCGGCGGGCGAGAACGCCATGTTCAGCAATACCTGTTCGGCATCGACAGCGGATTTCACGGCAGGCGTTACGGCAGCGATCTGTTGTGCCAGCCAGCGCCTACAGGAGTCTGACGTGGTGGCATCCGTAAAGGTCACCCACAGCACCATGCTCGCTGGCTGCTGGGCAAACCCGAAGCGCACCAGTGCCTGCACATCAGGCCAGTCGACCTCCTCTGTAAAAAACTCATTCTGACGACAAGGCTGTGTTGTCATAACATCCTCACTACGGCTTCACAATCAGCATCGGTTCTCTGGGGATTCTTGAGGATGGCATTGAGCCGCAGCTGGTTTTCGATCTGGTCCACCGACACTTCCGGATAGGCGCAGTAATGACATGCGGTGGGCCACTGGCTGTTGCGCGCGTAAATCTTGAAGCGCTGCTCCAGTTCTGCTCCACCGCCACTTAACCAGCGCGTGTTGGGAAATCCGGCGGTATTGCTCCAGATCGAGGTAATCCCCGCATGAGATTGATCGATGAATTCGTCGAGGTAGCTGTCCCAGGTCCCCGAGTAATTGGACATGAACAACAACCGTTTTCTATCCAGAATAACCCAGCGTGCAAAGTGAATGGTCGTGATGCCGGACAGCTCACTGCGTGTCCCTTGCAGTTTGTTCAGCAGCCCGACGAACTTCAGCACAACCCACAAGCTGACATAGCGGAGTCTGCCGGGTTTGATCGCGGTGCAACTCAGCAGGTGATTCTTGGCGCCATGGGTTCTGCTCTCCTGCAAAGCCACTTTGGTTCTGTTGATCCCGGCCTGCCAGAAAGGCGGTGCCTCGATATCCTCCTTCTCGCGTTGCTCAAGAATGCACAGGGCCCGCAGCACAACCAATAGCAACATCAGCACCACGAGTGTGCAAAAATGCGCGACAGGATAAAGCTCGACGATCCACGGATGCGGAAGCAGCAGGACCAGCAGCAACCCCAGAGTGGCCCCGAGAGAGAGAGGATTGAGAGCGGCGGCGTCTTCTCGCACGCCGCTGCCACTGACCGACCCGAAGCCTGGAATGCGGCTCAACAACAACCACGCCAGCAGCGCCAGGACATACAGTCCGCCACTCAGCACGGCTGCACTGCGCGACAAAACGCTAGGAGCGAGAAACTGCAGCATTGCCAGTAGTAGGAGAAAGCCCAGCACATACGTACCAAGGTGACTGATATAGGCTTCGATGAATGCGGATTTCCGCACCCGGTTCACACCATCGAACAGGAAGAGGAGCCAGGTCAATGTCAACAACACCGTTCCGCCTACCAGCACCAGACTCTCCGCTGCCTTGATCTTCCACGCCAGCAAAAACCCCAAAGCCAACAACACTGACCAGACGACAACCGCAATGCGAAATCCGGTATTTTCAGGCCGAGATACGCTCGCAGGCGCCAAAAACTGCCAGGCCAGCATGGCTCCGACCAACAGCGCAAATCCCCATATCCAACCTGTCACGGCAATCGCGGGCGTGCCGTTCGCATCGGGATAGCCGAGGCCACTGCCGATCAGCAGGAGCACACTGGTGATCACACCGAACAACATTTTGATGGCGGGAAAGGCGTTGCGAATTCGCGCTTCCGGCCAAAACTCAGGCAGATTCTGCAGATGACGGGCAACGCTCTCTTCATTGCTCAAGCGTTCGCAAAACTCACGCGGCGTGGCATTACTGAAGTCTGGATTGGCAGCAATTTCACGCGCGGCCTCCAGAAGCTTCTGACTGCGACGAATCATGTCGAGGTCCGCCCCCGGCAAGGCCACAAAATAAGTGCCCTCACCACGATCATGGCGTGTAAGCAGCGCCTGCAACGCTTGTGCATTCTGCGGCAGTGCCACCGCACAGTGCCCCAGAATATCGCTCCACAATGTCTGCTGCTGTTGCCACAGCTCTGCAACCAATGTGCTCGCTGAACCATCCGCTGCACAATCAAAGTTCAGTTCAAGCAGTAGCAGCGACTGCTCCGCTTCCCCCGGCAACACCGTCATGCTCAAACAATGCAGTCCTGTGATCGTCCCGAAAATCAGCGCGGGCGTGAGCGACTCAAGACGTGTTGTCAGCGCAGCCTCTTTGCCAACTGTCACGGGGATGAGGACGGTCATGCCTTTCTGCAAAATGGTCATCGTGTTTCCACCCACACATGGCGCAGGTAGGGCCCCTCATATTCGAGGTCGTCGGAATGACCTGAGTGCGCGGAGCGTGCAAGTGTCGGTTGCGAC
Organism: Pseudomonadota bacterium; assembly: GCA_040384465.1. GTDB lineage: Bacteria > Pseudomonadota > Gammaproteobacteria > Pseudomonadales > Pseudohongiellaceae > UBA5078. Next base: position 17,062 of record JAZKJF010000004.1, read on the forward strand.
AGTAGAGCAGCCATCAGCAGCGCGATCTGTTGCCTGGCGATTTGCTCGCCAAAACATTTGTGCAGGCCGGAACCAAAGTGCAGATATTTTTCCAGCGGCCGATCAATCAGAAAACGCCTCGGATCGGGAAACGCTGCACTGTCCTGCATGGCAGCGAGCACGGCGACAATGACCGAATCACCAGCGGCCACCCGGATAATTTCCCCGGTGCGGGTCGTGATGCCGGTCTGCCGCACACAGTGTCGCGTCAGCACCGGAAACACCGGATTGAAACGCAGGGCCTCGAATGCATAGTGCAGCGCAAGGTCGAGTCGGGCGGCGTCTTTGACTCTGCCATCGCTCAATAGTTGCTGCGCTTGACGCAACACAGAGGGGCGCAGCAGCAATTCATCCACCGCCTTGCCGACCCCGGCGGCGATGTTGCCAATGCCCGCGATCACCATCCCGGCAATCGATCTGACAATGGCTTCTTTCGGCATGCCGATGCGCACCAGATTGCTGACCACATCGCGTCCCTGCAAATCATGGCTGTCTTGAAGAATGGTGACGCGGGTTTCAATCCACGCACAGAGTTGATTGCGTGCATCGGCATAAGAGCGCAACAAAGCCTCATCCACTGTCTGCTGGGTAATGACCAGCGTCGAGAGTTGCTGCACGACGGGAATGAACCACACAGGCACTGGCTGCGTGCCCGTCTCGGCAGCGGGGCCGATGATGAAACGGCACACTGTTTCGGCGGCAATCGGCTCCGCGTATTCGCCGACCACATCCAGCGCACCATGCGCGGGTTTCACACTGCGCAGAATTTCATCACAACGCTTCTGCACATACTCGCCCAACGCCGCGCTGAAATCGTTCTCGCGATAAAAGGCATGACAGAGCTGACGGCGTTCGTCGCGATACTGTTCCGAATCTTCCATGGTCAGGATGAAGCTGCCGGTCGGGAACCGCGCACGCACCGGCTCGGACAACTGGAAATCGCCATCGCGTTCCAGCACCGCCAGAGACTCGGCATATCCGAGCACATAGGTGGTTCCGGCAGCAGCTACCACAGAGCGTTGCGGCAAAAGAAAATACACAATTTCGCGCAAGATCGCCGGCCGCAAACGCAACCAGGCGACGGCTTTATCGACGAGAGAAAGAGGTGGCTCTTGCTGGCTTTTCATCTACCCGTGTTCTCAGGAATTGATGCTCACACTGAGCGGTGCTCCAAGACTATAACAGCAGGAATATGCGCTGAGGAGTGCAAATTTACACAAGCACAACAATGTGATGACTCTGTCGGCAGGGGCTACCCACAGCGATAATTTCTGCGCTATTGTGGCCCGCATTGCAACAAACACAACAATAACAGCGAGCACAACATGATCGTCACCAGAACCACATGGCAAGGCGAAGGACTCTACACCTGTCAGATCACGGGCCAGACCAGACATCTGCCTGAGGACATCGTCATGATTCAAGCTTTTGACGACACCGGCATTCGACAACCCTATTTCAAGATTCAGTATTTCAACGAACGGGGCGAGCCGGCATTGAAGATGGCGTTCCGCAATCGGGTCGACACCGACGTGCCTGACACCCTCCAGACAGAGTGCTTCGACATCGACTCCACCTTCGAACTCCCCAGAAATGGCGATACTGCAGTCGGTGCATTGGACGTGGCTTACGCGAACACAGCCAAAGGCAAACTGCGCGGCTGGACACTGGTGGAGTCCCAATTGTTTCAAACCTGGCACTACATGGGCTTCTGGGGGCACATGGTACCGAACATGTTTCCCGCGTCGCCCCCTGATTTCAGACCGCTGTTCATCAATGGGCATGGCCATTCTGCCGACGGCCGCTTTGTGCGGACGATGAGTTACAGCGCAGGCGAGGGCACGGCTGCGGAGGTCCGCTTTCTGCGCTCCTCCGTATTGAATCGGGTCAAGGTGGAAACGTCCGCGACAGGATATGTACGGTTTCGGTGAAGGCGGGTTTTACTGCAGCGCCAGCAAGCTGCTTCTGGCGCGCAGCTCCCAACTCTTCGCCTCTTGTCCGGCCGCCAGCGCGATGGCTTTATTGAAGAAACTCAACGCCTCTTCAATTGCGGATGTATGAGGTGTGGTGGGGGTACTGGCAGCAGAAGCCTGCCGACTCTCGACAAGCGCCAGCTCTCCCTGCAGGCGATAGATCTCCGGCAGATGCCACACTTCTCCGGTCCCGGCGATGATGGCGCCAGCTCGCTCCAGACACTGCCGGGCTTCTGCAGTCTGCCCGATGGCGAGACAGGCATCACCTAATGTCATGTACCAGAATGGCATCATGTACAGATACCCCAGTTTCTGCGTTGACTCGATGATCTTCCAACCCGACTCGAACGCAGCGGTATCCTTGTTCAAGCGTACATTCATCGCATGGTGGTAAAAACGCCCCGCCAGAATGGCCTGAGGAAAGTTGTTCTGCTCGCCGAGTTCCATCAGGCGCTTCGCGCAATCCCGCGTTTCTTCCCAATGGCGGCAGAGTGAATTGAGCAGACATCCGGCATATTGCAAGGCCAGAAAAATCGACACCACATGGCCGCTCTGCTCGGCATTCTTGAGTGTGTCTGCGGCGACGGCCAGCGCCCGTTCCGGGTATCCAAGACACCACTCGCTCTGCACCTGCCCGCACCCGACACCGACAATCTGATCGGTCCCGTACACGAACACTAGGTCCTTGTGCAGTTGTTGTTCGTACAACTCACGCGAGCGCAACAGATGATCGATGGCCAGTCGCGGGCGCCCCAGATTGAATTCACTCCAGGCCACCGCCCGGTTGGCCACCATGGCCGACTCCGCGTGCTGCTGTTTTTCGCTGAGCGCCAGAAACTCTCTGGCCAATGCCAGCGCCACGCCATGATTGCCATCGCCCTGCTCACCAATCCAGATGTCATAGAGAAAGGGCGCGATCTCCAGCGTGAAGCCGTATTGTTTGCACAGGGCAATCGCATGCGTGGCGGTTTCCTTGACCTCCGGCGAACGATAACTCGTTGTCGCCAACAGCGTCGCCGCCAGTCCACTGAGAACACCGACCTGTTGCCGAGCCACCGCTTCGCTCTGTGGCAGCTTGCTCAGTGCATCCAGTGCTGCACGGTAATGGAATACCGTTTCCTGCAAGGAGCCACGCTTGCTGGCCTCAGCACCAGCACGGCGACGGTAATCGGCAGCCTGTTCAAAACGCGCGGCCTGAAACAGATGATGGGCGATCACCTCCGGCTCTTGCTGCACGACAGCCGGAAAATACGTCAGCAGCGCATCGGCGACTTGTGAATGCAACGCTGTGCGGGGAATATTCAAAAGTGATTCATAGGCGATGTTCTGCAACAGCCCATGGGTAAACTGATAGAGCACTCCGATGGCGGAGTCCCGCACTCGCAAGGTGCCGCTCTCCACCAGACGAGTTAGGTCATCCTGCAAATTCACAGTGCCATTGTTCAAGGAATATTCCAACAGCTGACGGGAGAATTCACGCCCCAGCACCGACGCTGCCAACGCTGTGCTTCGTGATTGTCCCAGCCGGTCCAACCGGGACATCAGGGAATCGCGCAAGGTGGGCGGCACGCCGAACCTGCCTGCTGTCACCAGAGCATCACTGTTGTTTTCCTGGTCGGCACCCGCTTCTGCGACTGCGCGTGTCGTCTCTTCAATGAACAGCGGCACACCGTCTGTCTTGCTGACGATCTCGGCCACCAACTCGGCAGACATATTACCTGTGGTCGAAGCATCGTTGACGAGACGACTGCTCTCTATCGAGTTCAACGCTTCGACTGCAATGCTCGCCGGTTGCGTCTGGGTCCCCGCTGGCCACACGAACTCTGGCCTAGCGCTCATCAACAGCACACAGCGCAACGGCAAGGGGGAGTCCACCAGCTGGTGGACCAGCTCCATCGTCGTGGGGTCAATCCAATGCACATCTTCAATCACGACTAGTACTTTGCCTTGACGGCACTGCGCCTGGAGCAGGGCAATGACGGCGGCAAAAAATTTCAACTTGCGCTCTCTGGGCGCCAGCTCATCCACAGGATTGTCCAGCATCCTGATGCCCAGCAGCGCTGCCAGGGCCCCCAGATGACCAATGTCATCAGCAAGATTTTCCTTGATCAAGGCTCGCAATTTTTCTAACTGCAACGCCTCGCTCTCCACCTCCGTCATACGGTCGACATGGATGAGACTCAATTGGCGCTGCAATTGGGAGATCACCGGATAGAGCGCAGAGTTGCGATGGAAAGGTGAACAAAAGTATTGCAGATGGATGTGCTCAACCACCGCAGGTGTGCGACTGAATTCGCGAATCAAGCGGGATTTACCGATACCGGCCTCGCCTTGCAGCACTGCCACTTGCAAGGTATCCGAATGCCTGTGCCAGATGTCCCCCAGCGCACGCATCTCCCTCGCCCTGCCACAGAAGGGCGTGAGCTGGCGATTGCGCGGCAGATAATCATGCTGCGCGGGCCCCATGGGTTTGAGTAGGCGAAATGCAGCAACATCGTTTCTGAGACCCTTGAGGCTTTGCTGCCCCATCGCAAAAGTCTCAAAGTCGCCATCAATCAGCGTGCGGGTGAGAGGGCACACGATCACCTCGCCGGGAGCGGCCAAGCCTTGCAGACGAGCGGCCATATTCGGGGTGACACCCACCGCGTTCTCCTGCGTGGCGCCCTGATCCACGTCGGCACCCACAATGACCAGACCGGTGGCAATGCCGATGCGCGCGCGGAGCCGTGGCTGCTCTTGTGGCTGCCCGTGTAGCAAACCATCGAGCCCTTCCAGCGCCTGCATAATCTCCAGCGCCGCGTGCGAAGCGCGCACTGCACATTTTTCCTGTGCAACGGGATAGCCGAAATACGCAATCGCGGCGTCACCCCGGTACTGGTAGATATAGCCTTCAAACTTTTCCAGTGCGACCTTGCAGATATTCCGAAAGCGCTGGAGGTACTCCCGATACACCTCCGGGTCCGTGCTCTCACTTAAAGGTGTCGAATCTACCAGATCACAGATGAGCACCGTGATCTGTCGTCTGCTCATGGCAGCGGCAGGAGAATCGGCGAACGCCAGCAACATGCGTTTGCGGTCACCCAGAGGAATACCCAGTTCCCTGAGATCCTCGTCGGTCAGGGTATGCAGAATGTCGATGCCGATATGCTCGGCCTCAAACACACTGCTGTAGGCCTGCAAACCGAACTTGCTGAGTCGATTCAAAATATCGGACAACTTGACGCCTGCCTCCTGTCTTGTTTTTTTCACTGCCTGCAGTGTAGCACCTGGCTGCCCGCTCTCGACATGCTCATGCACACCTCTCCTGTCTGCCCTCGGCCCGCTGTGCATTTTTGTACACGGGCCCGGATTCCTCGAATGCTAGCCTCCGTTCCAAGCACACAGTCGCGCCCCAGGGATTGAATACCGCTGTTCAGGATTTAGGCCGGACCGGCCTTTGCGCATTTCTGTTGCACGCATCCCTCTCATCGAAAGGAAAATTGTCATGAACACAAGAGCAAGCATCCTGAACCTGTCGCCCCTTCTCTTTATGGCCCTGACACTGACGAGTGTTGCTCCCCGGCACGCCGAAGCGGCAGTCGGAGATCCGGCCGCCTGCGCGGTGTTCACAACGCTGGCGGTGAATGATGTTGTCACCGGTCAGCTGAACAATACCAACGATTGTCCGCTCGGGCCCGTCGGTCAGGTCCGGCTGACAGACCGCTACGCTCTGACATTGGCAGCCCCCACGACAATCACACTGACCATGGATTCGGCAGACTTTCACCCCTCGACAGGCGTGCGCCTTGCCGCCGTCCCGGCGGCCGGATTCGGCCCGTTGTTGGGCTCTCGCGCCATCACTGCCACCGGCGCGGTAACGTCGCAATTCCTGCTCCCGGCCGGAAACTTTGTGCCCTTTGCCACCAGCCGTCTGACCGGCGCTGACACCCCTCCTGCCGGGGCTTACTCGCTAACCCTGACCGCCAACCCGGAACCGCAACAGGGCTGCACACCCAACAGAGCAACCACTTTTGTGGGGATTGGCTCGTTTGCAGAGGCGTCAATCTCCACCAGCGACTGCACACTGACCAGCCGTGAAGATGTTGTCGCCGGTCCTGTCCCGCGCTATATCGATCAGTACACGCTCAACATGTTCGCAAATCAGATCGCGCATCTGCATATAGAAACCGATTTCGACTACCGCATTGAGCACTGGATCAGCAAGAACAACACGACAGTACTGGACGGTGTGCTGCCTTTTGTCGCGGCCGATCAGGAACGCCTGTTCACACTCAGTGACAGCGTCGACGCCTCGCACACCGTGATTCTGGTTGCCATCAATCCGGGCGAGACTGGCGAATATCACGTGGGTTTCAGCGACTTCAAATACAACCAGCGCGAAGCGTTGATCAGCCTGTACAACGCCACCAACGGCGCCAATTGGACCAACAAGACGAATTGGCTTGGTGCGGTGGGCACTGAATGCACCTGGTACGGCGTGACCTGCGAAGACGCAGAAATCATTTCCCTGGACCTCAGCAACAACGGTCTGGCAGGCACCATTCCCGAACAACTGCGTTTCCTGTCTGAGTTGGATTTCCTGGCATTGGCGGGCAACCAGTTGACTGGCAGTATTCCGGAGGAACTCGCGCAGTTGGAACTCGGCGTGCTTCTGCTGCAGAACAATCAGCTCAGCGGTGCGGTGCCTCCAGGCCTCTATGCGATGCCCTCACTGATGCAGCTGAACCTGTCGGGCAACACCGCGTTGACTGGTGTAGTGATCGGCAGCACAGCAGCCTGCAGCGTGTTCACAACGCTGACGATAGACGATGTCATCACCGGCCAGCTCAGCAACGTCAGCGACTGCCCTCTCGGCCCCGTCGGCCAGATCCGGCTGACAGACCGCTACGCGCTGACACTGGACGCGCCCGCCACCGTCACTCTGAGCATGACTTCCACAGACTTGCAGCCTTCGACAGGCATCCGTTCCGCCACGGTCCCGGCCGGAGGATTCGGCCCCTTGCTGGGCGGCCGTGCGATTCCCTCTACCGGCGCGGCGACCTCCCAGTTCCTGTTGCCAGCGGGAGATTTTGTGCCCTTTGCCACCAGCCGCCTCACCGGGTCTGACAATCCTCCTACCGGCGCTTACGCACTGACTCTGACGACCAACCCTGAGCCACAACAAGGTTGCACGCCCAACAGAGCTTCCACGTTTGTCGCGTTTGGCGTTGTGGCAGATGCGTCGATTTCCAGCACCGACTGCGCACTGCTGGCCCGTGAAGACGTGGTTGCTGGCCCTACCCCGCGCTATCTCGATCAGTACACACTCAATCTGTTCGCCAACCAGATCGGTCATCTCAAAGTAGAAACCGATTTCGATTACCGCATTGAACATTGGATCACCAAGAACAACACGATGGTGATGGATGGCGTTGTCCCCTTCGTGGAAGCAGGACAAGAACGGTTTTTCACCATCAACGACAGCGTCGATGCCGCGCACACCGTCATGCTGATTGCGATCAATCCCGGTGAGACTGGTGATTATCAGCTAAGTTTCAGCGATTACAAACAGACTCAGCGTGACACGTTGATCACGTTCTATAACGCCACTGGCGGCGCCAACTGGACCAACAAGACCAACTGGCTGGGAGCCGCAGGAACAGAGTGCGCCTGGTACGGCGTGGGCTGCGAGGACGGCATCGTGACCTCGCTGAATTTCCCGGCGAACTTCAGTGTGACACCCGCCACCGGCAACAACCTGGTCGGCACCCTGCCTGCAGAACTGGCCATGTTGACCGAGTTGCAGACGCTGTATCTGGCAGCCAATCACCTGACTGGCACGATACCGGCCGAGCTGGGCACGTTGCGTGAACTGCACACCCTGAGTGTGCTGGGCAATCAGCTCAGTGGCACCATCCCGGTTGCACTGGGCAATCTCAAGGAACTCACCTTCCTCAGCCTTGCGGACAATGATCTGACCGGCACTATTCCGGTTGAACTCGCGAGCCTGCCAAACCTGCAGACATTGAAGCTGTTCGGCAATCAACTGACCGGCTCCATCCCGCCCGAGCTGGCCAATCTCACACAATTGCAGGTACTGGAATTACAGAACAACCAGTTGAGTGGCACCGTCCCTCCGGCGCTGATTGCACTCAGCTCATTGACCACCTTCAATTACAACGGCAATACCATCACTCCTTTCCTCGCAGATGCCAACGAACGGACGGCGCTGATGGCATTCTTTAATGCCACGGGCGGCAACAGCTGGACCAACAAAACCGGTTGGGGCGGCTCGGTGGGCACAGAGTGTTCCTGGTACGGCATCACCTGTACCAGTGGCTATGTCACGTCAATCGCATTTCCATCGACAATGACGGACGGCGTTCAGATCGGCAATGGCCTGGTCGGCACGTTGCCCACCGCTCTCAGCGGCCTGCCCAAACTCCGCACACTGTCGCTGGTCGGCAATCAGTTGAGTGGAACGATTCCCGCAGAAGTCTGGGCCCTGACCGAGCTGCGCAACCTGTCGCTGGCGTTCAACCAGTTCTCCGGAACAGTGCCGACCGCCATTGGCAATCTCACCAAACTCACCGTGCTGGCACTCAACAACAATACCCTCACCGGTGCAATTCCAGTCGAAGTCGGTGCGCTGACTGCACTGACCTCGCTGCAACTGTATTCAAACCAGCTCAGCGGGACTATCCCAGCGCAGCTCGGGAATCTGCTGCAGATGATCAGCCTCAACTTGCGGACCAATCTGCTGACCGGTGCGATCCCGGTAGAGCTGGGCAACCTGAACAAAATGACGCTCCTGAATCTGAGCAACAATCAGTTGACCGGCACCTTGCCTCGCGAACTGGGCAACCTGACCAATTTGAGTTTCCTGTTTCTTTCCGGCAATCAATTGAGCGGGGCGCTGCCGGTGGAGCTGGGCAACCTGAGCAAACTCACGATCCTGAGTCTCTCCCAGAACGCTTTTAGTGGAACGATTCCAATGGAACTGGGGAGTCTGGGCAATCTCACCTCATTGTTCCTTGGGGACAACCAACTGACCGGGCAGATTCCTTTCGAGCTGGGCAATCTCAGCAAGCTGTCCTCCCTGACGATGGGAGGCAATCAGCTCAGCGGCTTCATTCCTCCGCAGTTTGGCAACATCTCGACATTGACCACCCTCCTGCTGCAGGACAATCAACTCATCGGGGGCGTCCCGTCCAGCTTCGCCACCCTGCCCTTGCTGACCAACATCGATCTTTCCGGCAACCAGCTGGATCGCGATGTGCTGATCACGCTGTACAACGCCACGGGGGGCAACAGCTGGACCCACAAAACCAACTGGCTGGGAGCGCCAGGCACAGAGTGCAACTGGTACGGTGTGGGCTGTACAGGCGACAGGGTCACCTCGCTGACCTTCGCCACAATGGCCGAAGGGGGTGGACGCGTTGGCAACAATCTGGTCGGGCCCTTGCCACCGCAGCTCGGCCTGCTCACCGAACTGCGCGGCCTGAACATGGATGCGAATCACTTGAGTGGTGCCATCCCTGCAGAGCTTGGCAATCTGACCAAACTGACCCATCTGAGCCTAGGCAACAATGCGCTGAGCGGGCCGATTCCTGCCGAGCTGTGGAATCTCGCCGAGCTGACGAGTCTGTATCTGTACAACAATCAGCTGACAGGGTCACTTCCCTCTGCCATCAAGAACCTGACCAAACTCACCGCGCTGAGTCTGTTCAGCAATCAACTCAGTGGCGCAATACCGGCGGAGATTGGTCAGCTTGCGCAACTGCAGCGCCTGGAGCTGCATGGCAATCAGCTCACGGGCACTGTCCCGGCGACACTGGCCGACCTGAGTCAATTGCAGGTGCTGCAATTGCAGAACAATTTGCTGACCGGGCCGGTTCCCCCTGCCCTGCTCAGTCTTGGCTCATTGACGACTTTCAACTACGGCGGCAACCAACTGATTCAGCCCTTGCTGGACGCGAACGAGAGAACGGCATTGATCGCGTTCTATAACGCCACCGGCGGAGACAACTGGACAACCAAAACCAATTGGCTTGGTGCACCAGGCACCGAGTGTTCCTGGTATGGAGTGACCTGTACCAACGGTTATGTCACCACCCTCAGTGACAACAGCCCCATGGTGGATGGCGTATTCACGGGTAACGCCCTGACAGGTTCGCTGCCTGCAGAGATCGGTTTGCTGTCACGGCTGAAGATATTCACGGTGCAGGGTAATCAGAACCTGACGGGGGAAATCCCTGCACAGATCGGCAATTTGACCAACCTCACCACGCTGTCACTGCGGGGGAATCAACTGAACGGGGCGATTCCTGCCGGGCTATGGGCGCTGACTGCTCTCTCTCAGCTGGATCTGGCCTTCAATCAGTTGAGTGGTTCGGTCCCGGGACAAATCGGCAACCTCGTCAATCTCACGCGACTGCTCGTGAGTGGCAACCAGTTGACGGGTGTGATCCCTGTTGAGATTGGCAATCTCGTCAACCTGACTATTTTGAGCATTGGGTCGAATCAGCTCAGTGGCGCAATTCCTGTGCAGATCGGAAACCTGACCAACCTCCTCACGCTGAATTTAGGCAGCAATGAACTAAGTGGGGAAATCCCGGCAGCACTCGGCACGCTCAGCAAACTGCGCGTTCTGAACCTGTCTGACAACCAGCTGGGTGGCGCCATCCCGAGCGAACTGGCGAGCCTGGCAGCACTGACCTCTATCTTCCTGAATGACAACCAGCTCACCGGCGCCATCCCAGCGGGTTTCGCCACACTGCCACTGCTCACCGCGAGTGATTTTGCAGGCAACCGGCTGGATCGCGATGCTCTGGAAGCGCTCTATGATGCTGCCGGCGGCGACAGCTGGACCAACAAGAGCGGCTGGCTAGGCGCCCCAGGCACCGAATGCAGCTGGTTCGGTATCACCTGCGCGGACGGCCGGGTGGTGTCCATCAACCTGGAAGGCAATGGCCTGGTGGGTGCTATCCCCGCAGACCTGCTCTGGCTTTCTGATCTGCAGCACTTGCGGCTGGGGAACAATCAACTGTCGGGCAGTATTCCTGTCGAATTGACGCAACTGGACAAGCTGGCAACGCTGCACCTGAATCACAACGACCTGACCGGTGCCGTCCCTGATGACTTGTATGACGCTCCCCTGCTCACGAGCCTCAACCTGTTCGGCAATACGCTGACCGGGCTGCGCATCGGCGATGCAGCCGCCTGCGAAAGCCTGACCTCGATCGCCCTGGGGGGTGTCGTCAACGGCATGCTCGACACCAACACGGATTGCTTCGCGAGTGCCACTGGACGACTGACGGATCGCTACCTGCTGTCGCTGAGCGAACAAACAGCGGTCACGGTGGCCATGGGTTCTGTCGAGTTTCAAGCGCTGACAGGAGTCGCCGCGTCAGTCGCGCCGCACCCCGTCGTCGGTGTTCGTTGGGCAGAGACTCCCGCGACAACCGCCACTGCACAGTTCCTGTTGCCAAGCGGCGACTGGCGAGTGTTCAGTACGACGCAGGCAGGCGACCCACAGGACCCTTATGCCGGGGCCTACACACTCCACGTCACTGGCACTGCAGAGCCGCAGTCAGGTTGCATGCCCGCCACCAACACTGTGATTGGCACCACCGCACACGGTTCGTTCACCAGCACTGACTGCGTGCGCGGTTCGCTGGGCACTGAAGCAGAAGGCGATGTGACGCGCTACATGGATCGTTATGCAATCAGTCTCCCGGCCAACGCCGTGGCGAGAGTGACACTGGAATCGAACATTGATGTGCGCTTTGAGTGGTGGCTGAACGGCACCACGCCGGTGACCAACATCCCGTTGACGGAAACCGGTGAGACCGCCATGTTCGATGTGACCTCCGACAGCGCAGTGACTCACGTGCTGGTCGTCGTCGCGGTCAATGACGAGGAAACCGGCACCTACACGCTGAGCTTCGATCCGGCCCCGCCTGCTGTTGAACCCGAACCTGAGCCCGAGCCGGAACCGACTCCAGGCACAGGCACTGGTGGTGGTACTGGAGGCACAGGTGGCACTGGCGGCACGGGTGGCACTGGCGGCGAAGAAACGCCCATCACTCCGGAAGAACTGACCGAGTCCATCACCGATATCGAAGGGGATCTCGATGCCATCGAGGTGGTGCCCGGCACTGTGCCTGATGCAGAAACGCTGACTCAGGTCGCCGATGCACTCGACAAGGCTGATGCCCTGGCCGAACAACTGATCACCTCCCTGCCCGAAGGCGCAGCGGGTGTGAACGCGGCACTGGATGCGCTGGAAGTCATGAACAGCACGCTGAGTGTCACGGGCGATGTCACACAGGAAGGCGGCAACGTGTCGCAGGATTCGATTGTGAATTCTCTGGGCAACGTCGCGGATCTTCTTGATGCGATCTCGTCGCGCTCGGACGTGATCAGCCCTGAACAACAGCAGGCCGTGCAAAATCTAGCCAGTTCGGCAGTCGAGAATTCTGCCAATCTGATTGTCAGTACCGCGACCCCGGACGAGTTGATAAAACTGGTCTCCGCAGTCAGCGACGTCATCAACGCAGCCACGCAAGCCGGTGGCAGCCTGACCCCCGAGCTGATAGAGCAAGCCGAAGCATTGACCAGCAAAGCCATCAGCACCGGCCTCGATCAATTCAGCGCGGGCATTGATGTGTCCGACCCCGAGGCAGTCGCCAACGTGCTGCGCACCAACCCCGATGCGCTGCAATTTGCACTGGAAGCCTCTGTGGTTCTGCAATCACGCAGCGATGCAGACTCCGCTGCAGTCGAATCGGAACTGGCGGCACTGGGCTTCTCCGCAGAGGACAGCGAACGGCTGAGTGCCAATGTGCTTGGCTCGGTGGCGAATCCAGATGCTGTGACTGTGGGCGGCATCAGCGCCACGGATGCACTGATCAATGCCTTGGCACAGTTGTTGGCCGGGACCAGTTCTTCCGGACTGTCGCAAGCAGGTTTGTTCGCGCAAGCACTGTCCAGCAGCGATGCTCAGGTGCAGATTGATCCTGCAACCGGGGTGATGGTGATCAGCCTGCCGGGGCAGAAGTTCTACGGTGCGGCCGTCAACATCAGGCTGGTGCCGGGCTCTGTCCCTAACGGTGTCTCCTACATGCGTGATGGCCGAGGGGTGCTGGTGGCGAATGGCATGGCCATCGAACTGGCGCCAGTCTCGGCCAATCTGCTGGCATTCGCTTCCGCTGTTCAGAAGCAGGGCTTCCCCATGAGCATGGGCAGCAGCGGCGCCTTCACGCTGAATGTCGGTGGCGGGCAGCGTTTCTCTGGCACCTTTGCCTACGACAACCTCGTCGCGCTAACAGGCAGCTGCGCAGCACCCGAGTTCGTGCTGCCTCAGGGCGCGGTCAACGATCCTGGTTACGCTTTCGGGATTCGCTGTGAAGCCGGTGTCGAGCAGCATGTGTTGCCTTACATGGAGGACGCTGCGTTCTACCCGAGCGTCTCGTCCGGCGGGTTGAACGTCAGCACCGACCGGAACACGGGCATCGTCAGCATCGCCACTGTCGGTCGCTTCAAACCGGGGTTCTTTGTGAACACGCCGAGCGACGCAGACACGATCTGGTTGGCCGCTAACAAGAACGCCAATGGTGTCGGGCTGCGCGCGGTAGAGGCGAACGGTGACGGCATCCCGGACTTCGAGTTCGTGTCGGCCACCGGGGTGCAGTTGCTCTATGGTGTGCGGCCGTAAGCAGTACCACCACGCAGGGCGTGTGGTGATATAGGGACATACCGGTACAGGGAGGTACCGGTACAAGGAAATTCTGGTACAAGGAGCGCGTCGCCCCACCTTTCACGAGTGCCCGCCTGGCGTGCCAGACCGGGCCACTCCTTCTTTACCCTCTCCCCTTTTGGTAGTTTGCTCTCCACAACAATCACTACTGGGGAAATCACGATGCAACAGACACTGCTCCGCGTACTGCTGATGTTCGGCTTGAGTGTTGGCATGTCTCTCAACGCCAGCGCACAGAGCACGTCGCTCGATCCCAGCAGCCTGACCTGGCTTGCGGGTCATCGCGTTCACACCAATGCCAATGGTTCGGTGATTTACGAAGCATTTCTAGGGCCGATCAACGGAGTCCTGACCGGCACCGCGCTCTCGGGCAGCGGCACCGATCCAGCCTACACGGAGTACCACAAATTCGGCCCGAACGAGGAAGGCCGCTACGGTCTGGCGGTGGCCAGCACACGCTCCAACATGGTGTGGAATTTCACGCCCCTGAAGAGCATCGAAGCAGGGCGCATAATTTTTCAGAGTGACAATGGGGCGCTGACGATTAGTTACTTTGCTACTCCTGGGAATGGGGTCGGGGCGTACGTTGAGCGTGTGGTGGATGGGCAGACTAGGCGGACGGAGTATGACTTTAAGGTGGTGGAGTAGGTTGGTTTTGGGGTTGAGTTTTTTTCCAGTTCGAGAGAAATTATTTATTTACAACCATACAAAATGAGGTGCAACAATGGATGCTCCTGCTACTTCTCAAACGTCGATCGAGGTGGTTAGAAAAAAGATAGAAACCGATTATCAAGAGTTTCGACAGGCTGCCAGGAACTGGAGTGGTGTCTATAACCTATTCCAATTTGGATCGGCCGTGCTCACTGCGACTGGAGCGCTGGTACTCAAGACCGAACTATTTTCTGACATATCAATGCGAAATGACGTGGGTGCGGCATTAGCCGCAATTGCAACCCTTGCAATCACGTTAATGTCTACAGGTCGATTCAAAGACAAGTGGGAAGCCAATCGTATCGCCGCATTTGCAGTGAGGGATCTTGGCTACGAGATCGAAAAAGAAAATGCATCCACTGACGATATACTGACCGGACTGCAAAGAATTGGGATGACTCGAAACAACGCGATAATTGGTCTCTCTCCACCAAGTAAATTAAATCTGAAGTCATAAACTAAAATGAAAATGGAATTTTTATATGGCGACATCTGAATCAACAATCGACTACTTGCTTGATCAGCTTTCAGACTTGAGGGATGTGAGTGCGAAAAAGATGTTCGGGGAGTACTGTTTGTATCTGGCAGGCAAACCGGTTGGATTGGTGTGTGACGAGCAGTTGTATCTCAAGCCGACAAATGCCGCCCGTGCCATGATCTCTGATGTTACTGAAGGTTCGCCTTATCCTAATGCCAAGCCGCATATTCTTGTTACTGCGGATTTTTGGGAGGACGGGGATTGGCTTTCGGAATTAGTTCAGGCGACTGCGGATGAATTGCCAATGCCGAAACCGAAGAAGGGGAAGGTGCCAGTTCTGGCATGATTGATTCAGGATCTCTGGAATTACGAGTCACGCAATGACTCGGCTTTCAATTCAGAGATTCTCTTTAATAAATCTTCAATGCTTTTTTGAGCGTATGACTTACTGCGATGTGATGCCATGAGCACGCATAAAACTATCACTTCGCCGTCGAGAATTTTGCAAATCAATCTGTAGCTCCCAGTGCGGTACTTCCAACATCCAGCAAGGTTGCCACGGTATGGCTCACCTCTTTCCTTTGGATTCCCACATTCAACAAGTAATTTTTCCAGGAACTTCTTTATTCGCTGCTGGGCAGGACGACCCAGTTTTCTTAAGTCGTCTGCAACTTCTTCTGAGTATTCAATTTTCCAACCCAAGTTCTTTCCATAGCTCATTGATCGGTCTCTTCTGACGATTCGCCTTTAGTCGGTCCATAACCTCGGCCATTTCTTCAAGCTCTATCAATCTTTCGATGACAGCATCACGCAGAATTTTGCTTTGATTCAGTCCAAGCTTTTGTACAACGATGTCCAAGCGATTTTTAACGTCGTCCTCTATCCTGAATGTCATTACAGTCATATGGTTCACCCTGCAGGCTTTAGAAATCGAGAGGTTATAAGACCCTCTTGCATGAGTTGTATTATTAGTAATACAAAAAATACAGTCAAGCAGGCATTCGACATCCAAGCCCGATAGATCGATATCAGCACATGGCACAGGAATGTATATAGCAGTAGTCCAGGATTTCTGCACAGATTGCGGGGTGGTTAGTCCTCAAAATCCATTGTGTAACGATAGGCACTTTGCAGCTCGATAGCTGGCAGCGGTGACCGAAGTGGCGACTATGAGAAAAATGAAACCCGGAGGATAAAGTGCCAGTTCAGGCATGATTGATTCGCAATTTGGCTAAGCCAAATTACTCACCCTAAAGGGCGACCTCCGGTCGTCTTGATTGCTGCGCAATCAATCGAACACATGTTCTTTCGAAGACGGGCGCACCAAATCCCACCAAAAAAAAAGCCTGCTTTCGCAGGCTTTCGTTTTTTGGTGGGATTTGGTGCGCCCGGCATGATTCGAACATGCGACCCCTTAGTTCGTAGCCAAGTACTCTATCCAGCTGAGCTACGGGCGCGTTGAGGTGGCGAATTATATAGAAATCGACGCCGATGCCAAGCGCTTTTTTCTGCCTTCGGAGTATTTCTGGAAAATCGCGCTTGCATGGTAAGATCGGCCCCAACAAATCCCGGCCGCGTGGTCGGGGCTGGCATCTTCTTTACGCAGATTTGATCAGTCAGGTTACCTACACATGAACAGGCTTTTGCAATCTCTCCCCCTGGTTTTCCTTTCTCTCGGATTTTCAACAATTTCCCATGCGGATCTGGAGGACGGACTGGCCGCCTACGAGGCGCAGGATTTCGCCAAGGCGCTGGTGGAATTTACCGAGGACGCCGAGAAAGGGGTGGCGAAATCGCAGTATTACCTCGGCAGTCTGTATGACAACGGCCAAGGTACAGCCCAGGATTATGTGGCGGCGTATCGCTGGTACGAGATGGCGGCCAATCAGGGCGATGCGGCCGCTCAGTATGCGGTGGGCACGATGAATTTCTACGGTCAGGGCAAGGTGGAAGACTATGGTTTGGCCTTGCAGTGGTATGGCAAGGCGGCGGATCAGGGGCATCGGGATTCGCAGTACAACCTCGCGATCATGCATGCCAATGGCTATGGCACTCCGCCGGACCTGCCGACGGCTTACACCTGGTTCAAGGCGGCGGCGGAGAAAGGCAATGCCGATGCCCAGTACAACCTCGGCATCATGTATCAGGAAGGAGCCGGTACTGAGCCTAATCCAACCGAGTCGACCCGCTGGTTCCTGCAGGCGGCGGAACAGGGCATTGCGCAGGCGCAGGCTCGTGCGGGGATTGCCTATGCGTCTGGGTTGGGTGTGGAGCGTGATTATCTCCAGGCACGTGACTGGTTCACGCTGGCCGCCGAGCAGGGCGATGTCCCGGCGCAATCTTTCCTGGGGCGTTTGTATCTGAACGGGCTGGGCATGGAGGAGCAGGATCTGGTGTCGGCTTATATGTGGTACAAGATTGCCAACAGTAATGGCGATGTCGAGGCAGCCAAGGTGATCGCCACGTTGCGCGGCTACATGAAGGCCGATGAGATCGCGACAGCAGAGAGACTGGCCACCACCTGGGTCAGTTCACATCGATGAAACCCTCCTTTCTGGCAAGCTTTTTGTGTGCAGTCCTAATGACAAGTCCTGTCGTGGCTGCCGCACAGCAACTCGTGGCGGTGGACATCAACACGCAACGAACAGCAGCGGATGCTGGTGATAGCGCCGCGCAATTCGATATGGGGAATCGCTACCTCGTCGGTGATGGCGTCATCGCCGATGAATATGAAGCGGCTCGTTGGTTCCGCAAAGCAGCGGATCAGGACAACAACAACGCGCAGTACAACCTTGGTGTGATGTACATGCAGGGCACGGGCGTGATCGCCGATCTCAACGAGGCCATCAACTGGTTCCGTCGTGCTGCAGAGCTGGGTGATCCGCCCGCACAATTCACAATGGCGACGCTCTACGCGAATGGAAAGGGCGTGCCGCAAGACCCGGTGCAAGCGCACCTTTGGTTTACGCTGGCGGCATCGAGCGGAGATCGCGCCGCAGCGGCGAATCTGGTGCTGTATCAGGAAATGATGAGCAACGAACAGGTCGCGGAGTCACAGCGTCTGGCTGCGGAATGGATAGAAAAGTTCAACAGTCAGCGCGCGGCGGCTGAAGCGGATGACGATACTGCTGCAAGGCTGCCGTGATGAAACATTATCTGCGCGCTCTGGCACTCACCGCAACTTTGGCTGCCCCGCTGGCAGTCGCGGACTACGAGGACGGCGTGACTGCCGCGCAGAACGGTGATTATGCTACTGCCCTGCGTGAGTTCACGACCGCAGCAGAAGCGGGCCTGGACCTCGCCCAGTACAATCTAGGCATTCTTTATTACCTCGGTCAGGGCGTCGAACATAATTATGCAGAGGCCTTGCGCTGGACCTTGGCTGCGGCCGAACAGGGTCATGTGAACGCACAATTCAATCTCGCCTCACTCTATTACTATGGCACCGGCACTGCGGTGGATTACGCACAGGCGTTGCGCTGGAACCTCGCCGCTGCGGAAGCGCAGCACGCCGGCGCGCAGCATTCACTGGCAAAGATGTACGAACTGGGAGAAGGCACCGAGGTGGATCTGGTGCGCGCGCATTTCTGGGCCAGTGCGTCGCAGTATGACGAGAACGCTGAAGGGAATGTCGAAGAGAATGCTGACGCAACCGCTTTGCTGGACGAGCTTGCTGCGAAGATGAGCGCTGCACAACTCAGCGAAGCGCGTAAAGCATTTGCTGAGTGGACCATCAGTCGCTAAGTGGTGATTGAAGCGGTTCAGGCAGCGTAATTCTGAATACGTCGTACCATCGCCTGCAGGCCATTGCCACGCGTTGGGCTCAGATGTTTGAGCAGATTGAGTTGTTCGAAGTAAGCATTGATGTCGAACTGGCGAATCTCTTGCGCCGTCTTGCCGTTGTAGGCCGCCAGCACCACGCCGAGTAATCCCTTCACAATGAACGCATCGCTGTCGGCCTGAAAATAGAGCTTGCCACCCTCCTCCCCCTTCAACAGCCACACCTGACTCTGACAGCCGCGCACCAGATTTTCGTCGCTGCGAAACGCGGGGTCCATGGCGGGCAATTCCTTGCCCAGATCGATGATGTATTTGTAGCGATCCTCCCAGTTATCGAAGAAGGACAAGGCTTCCACGATGTCGTCGGGGGTAATCTCTGTGCCGAAGCGGTGCGCCGTCATTTAGAAAAACATCCCGGTTTCGAGCTGGGCTTCCTCGCTCATCATGTCGCGGCTCCAGGCAGGATCGAAGACCAGCGCCACTTTGACTTCTTTGACGTTGGGCACTTTTTTCACGCGGTATTCCACGTCGCCTACCAGTACCGGTCCCATGCCGCAGCTGGGCGCGGTCAGCGTCATATCGATGTCGACACGCTTGGCCTGCTGGTCGACACCCACTCTGTAGATGAGACCGAGGTTCACCAGGTCCACTGGAATCTCGGGGTCGAACACGGTGCCCAGCGCCTGCCAGACTTGCGCCTCGTCGATAAGATCGTTCTGCGGTGCGGGGAAACTCAGTGTTTCGGATTGCAGTCCAAGGCTGGCGGCATCGGTGCCGTCCACGCGCACCATCTGCCCGTTGTAGACCACGGTGTAGTTGCCGCCCAGCGCCTGCGTGATGCTGACGAAGGTGTTCTTCGGGATTGTCAGTGGGGTGCCATCGGGCACGCGGCGGGCGGGACAATCGGCCTGCGCCAGCACCATGCGTCTTTCCATATCAGTTCACGCCGCCGTTCAATTCACGTTGAAACTTTCGCCACAACCACAGTGGTTCTTGGCATTGGGGTTGAGGAAACTCAGCTGCAGGTTGACGCCCTCGCGCACGAGATCGATCTTGGTGCCGTTGACGATGGCGAGGCTGTCCTTCGCTACCAGCAGTTCGACATCATCGCCGAGCGGCAGATGCAGATCGTCCGGTTTCGCCTCAGGCACCAGGTCAACCACATACATGAAGCCGGTGCATCCGCTTTGTTTGACGCTCAGACGCACGGCCCGTGCCTTGCCATCTTTTTGAATCTGCTTGCGGAAATGATCGACAGCAGCGGGTGTTACCTGCACGGTGTGTGCCGATCCAGAGGGGGCGCCAGTGTTTTGAACGGGGTCGAAAGACTCAACGCTCATGGGAATATCCTCAACTTTTTACAGTCTGTTAAACAAGAAATTGTCTGGCCTTGTCGAGGGCCAGAAACAGGCGATCCACGTCTTCAAACGTATTGTAAAAACTGAAACTCGCGCGCACCGTGCCGGGTATACGGTACTGATCCATGATCGGCTGCGCGCAATGATTGCCGGTGCGTACTGCCACGCCCTGCTGGTCGAGCAGCGTGCCGACATCCGCCGGATGCACGCCCTCCAGATTAAAACTCAACACACTCGCCTTATGGCTGGCCGTGCCGATCAGACGCAGGCCAGGCACTTGTGCTGCCTTCTCTTGCGCGTACTCCAGAAGAGCCTGTTCATGGCGGGCCGCGCCTTCGCGATCCAGTGACTGCAGATAATCGATGGCAGCGCCCAAACCAATCGCACCGGCGATGTCCGGCGTGCCAGCTTCGAATTTATAGGGCAGTTGGTTATAGGTCGTGCCCGCAAAACTCACAGACTCGATCATCTCGCCACCGCCCTGATACGGCGGCATTGCCTCCAGTAGTTCACGACGTCCATAGAGCACGCCGAGGCCAGTCGGACCAAAGAGCTTGTGTGCGGAGAAGGCGTAGAAGTCACAATCCAGCGCCTGCACATCCACGGGCCAGTGCCCTACGGCTTGCGCGCCATCCACCAGCACCAGCGCGCCAGCGGCATGCGCCAGACGCACGATCTCGGCGACGGGGTTGATCGTACCCAATGCATTGGAGACATGCCCCACCGCAACCATGCGCACCCGTGTATTCAACATGGTGGCGAACGCCTGCATATCAAGCGTGCCGGTGCCGTCCACAGGAATGGCTTCGACCGTGGCGCCGCGTTCAGCTGCGATCATCTGCCACGGTACGATATTGGAGTGATGCTCCATCGCGGAGACGAGAATGCGGTCCCCGGGTTGCAGCATGTTGCGTCCCCAGCTGGCAGCGACGAGATTGATGGACTCGGAAGTGCCACGTGTCCACAACACCTGCTTCGCTGCAGGCGCATTGATGAAGGCGGCCACTTTGCTGCGGGCCGCTTCGAAACCGGCGGTAGCACGATCACTCAGCGTATGGGCGCCACGATGCACATTGCTGTTGTCGTAGCGGTAATAATGCGAAATCGCCTCGATCACGCACTCGGGTTTCTGCGTCGTCGCGCCGTTATCCAGGTACACCAGCGGATGCCCGTTCACCTGCTGCGCCAGAATCGGAAAGTCAGCACGTACGCGCTGCACGTCGAATGGTACAACAGACGGCTGCTTTGCTGATGAGGCGTTCACGCTGTACACAGCAGGCTCCTCGCTCATGTCAGGTCCGTGGCGGTACCGAACAGAATCGCCAGGTGGTGATGCAGATAGTCGCGCACCTCGGCACGCGGGAGTTCCTGCAACAGCTCGTTGATGAAACCGAAGCTGAGCATGGTGCGCGCCTGGGTCTTGGAGACACCACGGCTTTGCAGATAATACATCGCGGTCTCATCGAGCTGACTGACCGTAGCACCGTGCGCACATTTCACATCGTCCGCGTAGATTTCCAATTCCGGCTTGGTGTCGACTTCCGCTTTGTCAGACGTCAGCAGATTGCGATTGCTCAGTTCCGCCAACGTTTTCTGTGCGTTTGGGTGGATCAGGATACGGCCATTGAACACGGCGCGCGCACTGTCACTGATGATGCCACGGAAGACTTCGCTGGTGGTGCAATGTGGCGCCCAGTGTTCCACATTGGTGTGGTAATCGACGAGCTGATTATTGCGTGGCAGATACACACCATTGAGCGCGGCATGAGCACCGGCGCCACGATGATTGATCTGAAAATCCAGACGCTTGAGCTGACTGCCTTCGGCGAGCGTAAAGCCACGATACCGCGCATCGCGCAACAGATCGATGTGGACGCCGCCGATATGAATCTGCTGCTCTTGCTCCAGGTTGATGCGGTAGTGCTGCAGCTCGGCATTGGCGCCGATGCTCACTTCAGTCAGGCTGTTGACGAAACTGTTTTGCGCTTGCGTGTCGGAGGCAAAATGCTCGATCAATTCCGCTTGTGCATTCTCCTCCAGCACCACCAGCACGCGCTGGTTGACGATCACCGGCTCCGCATCGGGAGTGGATACATGCACGATATAGACTGGCTTGTCGAGAATGACATTGCGCGGCACGTGCAGCAGCACGCCATCCTGCACCCACGCATTGCTGAGCGACGCGAACAGATGACGCTCGGTATTCACGATGCGCCCGAGATGCTTTTCGATGAGCAAACGCTGTTGCTCGGATGCCGCGCTGAACTGCACGACCTGCGCATGAGCCGCACTGGAGGCCTGCGCATCGAAGACACCATTCACAAACACCAGTCGAATCGCATCCACTGGCAGCAAAGAAGCCGACCCGGCACTCTGCGGCAGCGCTCTGCCCCAGCGTTGGAAATCTGTGCGCTGCAATGCCTGCAGTGGCGTGTATTTCCACAGCTCTGTGCGGCGCCCCGGCCAGCTGGCACGTTGCCATTGCCCCGCCCCCTCTTCGCGCAACATTCGCAGCCACACGGGGCTGTTCTGCTGTTGCGACGCGAGCTGCATTGCCTGTTGTTGGAAGTCAGTCATTGGTTCAGGCACCCTCGTCCTCAAGCCATGCATAACCCTTGGCTTCCAGCTCCAGCGCCAGATCCTTGCCGCCGGTCTTGACGATACGTCCCGCCGCCAGCACGTGCACGTAGTCCGGCACGATGTAATCCAGCAGACGTTGATAGTGCGTCACCACGATGAAGCTGCGCTTGCCGTCGCGCATGGCATTGACGCCAGCGGCCACTATCTGCAATGCATCGATGTCGAGGCCGGAATCGGTCTCGTCGAGAATGCACAAGCTCGGTTCCAGCAGCATCATCTGCATGATCTCGTTGCGCTTCTTCTCGCCACCCGAGAAGCCTTCGTTCACGCCGCGCTTCAGGAACGCGGGATCAAGACTGACTTTCTTCGAGGTTTCGCGAGCAAGCTTCATGAAATCGAATGACGACAGGTCCGGCAGGCCGAGGTGCTTCCGGCGCGCATCGACCGACGCCTTGAGGAATTCCATGTTGGTGACACCAGGAATCTCTACCGGATATTGAAACGCCAGGAACAAGCCTTCACGGGCACGCTCCTCGATCTCCAGCTCCAACAACTTCTTGCCGTTGAACAGCACTTCGCCCGAGGTCACCTCATAGCCAGGCCGCCCGGACAGTACGTTGCCCAGGGTGCTCTTGCCAGCGCCGTTGGGGCCCATGATGGCGTGCACTTCGCCCGGTTTGATGGAGAGGCTGAGGTTGCGGAGGATATCGGCACCCTCGACGCGGGCATTCAAATTGTGAATCTCTAACATGCTGGAACTATTCCTGAAAAAATTCTGAATAAGATAGCTGGCACTGCTGCGCTGCGGCCCCTTAACCTACCGACTTTAACCGGCCGTTTTTAACCAACAGACCCTTCGAGGCTCACCTCAAGCAGCTTGCCCGCTTCGACGGCGAACTCCATCGGCAGCTCCTTGAAGACCTCGCGGCAGAAGCCATTGACGATCATCGACACAGCCTTTTCGGCGTCGAGCCCGCGCTGCTGGCATAGGAACAGCTGGTCGTCACTGACCTTGGAAGTGGTCGCTTCGTGTTCGATTTGCGCCGAAGAATTCTTGCTCTCAATGTAAGGGAAGGTATGCGCCCCACAGCGATCGCCGATCAGCAGCGAATCGCACTGCGTATAGTTGCGCGCGCCCTCGGCACCGGCGTTAATGCGCACCAGCCCGCGATACGCACTCTGGCTGCGCCCGGCCGAGATACCCTTGGCCACGATGGTGGAGCGGGTGTTCTTGCCGATGTGGATCATCTTGGTGCCCGTGTCTGCCTGCTGAAAATTGTTGGTGAGCGCCACGGAATAGAATTCGCCCACGCTGTTGTCACCCTTGAGGATACAGCTGGGGTACTTCCAGGTGATCGCCGAACCGGTCTCCACCTGCGTCCATGAAATGCGCGCGTTGCGATGACAGATGCCGCGCTTGGTCACGAAATTGTAGATGCCGCCCTTGCCTTCTTTGTCACCGGGATACCAGTTCTGCACGGTCGAATATTTGATCTGCGCGTCGTCCAGCGCGACCAGCTCTACCACCGCCGCGTGCAGCTGATTCTCGTCTCGCATCGGCGCGGTGCAGCCTTCGAGATAGCTCACATAGGAGCCTTCGTCGGCCACGATCAGCGTGCGCTCGAACTGGCCGGTGTTCATCTCGTTGATGCGGAAATAGGTGGAAAGCTCCATCGGGCAACGGGTGCCCTTCGGGATGTACACGAAGGAACCATCGGAGAATACGGCAGAGTTGAGCGCTGCGTAGAAGTTGTCGCGTTGCGGCACTACCGTGCCGAGGTATTTCTTGACCAGTTCCGGGAAGCGTTTGATGGCCTCGCTGATGGGGCAGAAAATCACGCCGGCCTCTTCGAGCTTGGCGCGATAGGTGGTGACCACGGAAACGGAGTCGATAACGGCATCCACGGCGACACCCGCCAGTGCTTCCTGTTCATGCAGAGGGATGCCGAGCTTGGCGTACATGTTCAGCAGTTCGGGATCGACTTCAGCCAGACTCTTGGGCTTGTCGGCCATGCTTTTCGGGGCGCTGTAGTAGGACAGCGCCTGGAAGTCGATGGTTGGATAATGCACGTGTGCCCAGGTCGGCTCCTCCATCTCCTGCCAGGCGCGGAAAGCTTTCAGGCGCCACTCCAGCATCCATTCCGGCTCTTCTTTCTTCGCGGAAATGAAGCGGACGACGTCTTCATCCAGCCCCGGCTTGAGGGTGTCGGATTCGATGTTGGTGTGAAAACCCGCAGAATAGTCCTTGCGGATCAGGCTTTCGACTTGATCTGTCACGTATTTTCCCCGACTTGCGGACGGAAGATGGGCGGTTTTTGAGGGCCGGGATTATGAGATGCCCGAGTAAAACAGTCAAGTATTGACGGGCTGTCTTAATCCCCTGCTCCTGCAATCCTGTAGCACGGATTATAAGCCTTTCCGCCGAGTTTCATGCGCCCTTGTGCAACGAATCCTCGCAATAGACGATCCATTTCCTGCAGTATCCCGGGGTCGCCGTTCAGCTCGAACGGCCCCTTTTCACGAATCATGGTGACACCATAGTCTTTGACGTTGCCTGCCACAATGCCGGAGAAGGCACGCCGCAGGTTGATGGCAAGCTCGGCAGCGGGCAGATCGTGACGCAGCTGCAGGGTCGCCATGCTCTCGTGACTCACCGTGAACGGGCGCTTCATCTCAGCGGGAATCTTCAGCAGCCAGTTGTAGTAAAACGCATCGCGAGTCGAGCGCCGGTTGGCTGCGACAGCAGCCATGCCTTCCCGCATCGCCACGGCAACTGCCACCGGGTCATCTTCAATGATGCGGTAGAAGCGCCTGACCTGTTCCCCCAAGGTGCTCACCAGAAAGGCGTCGATTTCACTGAAGTAGGAGCGGCTGGAAGCCCCTGCGGTGAAGATCAACGGCAATGTGATGCTGGCATTATCTGTCTCCATGAGAGTCCCCAGCAGGAACAGAATTTCTTCGAGTGTGCCGACGCCGCCAGGGAATACAATGATTCCGTGCCCCAGCCGCACGAAGGCTTCAAGCCGCTTCTCGATGTCCGGCAGAATGACCAGATTGTTGACGATAGGGTTCGGAGACTCCGCCGCGATTATGCCCGGCTCGGTAATCCCGATGTAGCGACCTTCGCGATTCCGTTGCTTGGCATGACCAATGGTGGCGCCCTTCATCGGCCCTTTCATCGCGCCTGGGCCGCAACCCGTGCAGATATCCAGCCCGCGCAGACCAAGCTGATAGCCGACAGCCTTGCTGTACAGATACTCGTCGCGGCCAATCGAGTGGCCGCCCCAGCACACGACCAGACGTGGTGGCATGCGCGGACGCAACAACGTGGCGTTGCGCAGGATGTTGAAAACCAGATTGCTGGCGGCGCCAGAACTGTCTAGCGGTGGCTCGCGTACTGGCAGGCTGTCCGGGTTGGTTTGACCTTCGATTGGCGCTTTGGTGGGCGCATAGGGCGCGCTGGACATGAACACGATGTCGCGCAACACAGCAAAAAGATGATCCCTGACACCATTGAGAATCGTGCCATCCACAAAAGCACAGGCCGGTGCATTCTTGAGGATCAGCTTGATACCTCGCGCACGGTGGGCAATCTCGATGCTGAAGTCTGCATAACGTGCGAACACTTCAGAGGCGTTGTCGGTGACATCCTCACAATTGAGAACAGCCAGCGCACAGCGACGAAACAATTCATAGACCGCTGTGTCGCGCACACCATTCAGGCGACTGACCTCTTCCTGCGACAATAGCTCAAGCGTGCCACGCGGGCTGACTTGTGCGTTTACCGTATCGGGGCAACCAGTAGTGACCTTGAGTTGCTGTTTGCCTGCTACGCTCATACCTGTTTCGTTCATGCCTGCCTCTTGTGTTACGCTCCGCGCATTGACCAATCGCTTCGATCACACGCTCCAATTCAACTGCCGAGGATATCATGCAGCCGCGCCCACCACAGAATACTCAATCCGCCCTTGGTGAAGACCAGGAGGCCAATTACGATCTGTTCATCGCCCGCATTCAGGAAACCGGTCAGGTCTGGGGCCTGCAGGCGAAGGACGGCTGGGCGGTCTGCCCGTCACTGGAGTTCGAGAATACAGACGTATTTCCTTTCTGGTCTGATGAGGCCGATGCCAAGATTCATTGCACGGAAGACTGGGCGATCTACACCCCGGCCATCATTTCATTGGAAGACTTCGTGGAAAACTGGCTCCCGGGCATGCATGAAGACGAAGTCATGGCCGGCCCGAACTGGGACGTGGAAATGAGTGGGTTGGAAGTCGAACCTGCTGATATCGCCGAGCGCCTGGCGGCGTGATTGATTCACTGATTGTGTAGGAGCCTGCCCTGCAGGCGACCTGGCGAGCGGTCGCCTGCAGAGCAGGCTCCTACAATCAGCGGAATGACGACAACCTTTACTCCAGCGCCGCCTGCCGACGCTCCAGATCCCGCTGTGCCTCTTCCCGCGCGTGCTCGATGATGCGCAGCACCTCGTCCACATTGGCGGCTTCCAGCTTGCCTTCGAAGCGACCTGTCAGCTTGGAGTCAACACGCAGATTACCCTTTTCGTACAGCCCCCAGATCTCTCGACCATAGTCACTGGTACGCAACTCCGGCGCCGTACGGCCGAAGTAATTGGCCATGTTCTCAACGTCGCGCAGCAGCATGGCCGCGGCGCTGTTGTTGCCAGAGGCATTGACGGCTTGTGGCAGGTCAATGATGACCGGGCCATCCTTGCCGACCAGTACATTGAATTCAGAGAGGTCGCCGTGAATCAGACCGACGCAGAGCATCTTCACCACATCGGCAATAATCCTGGCGTGAAACTCCCGCGCCTGTTCCGGTGACAGCACGACATCGTTCAAACGTGGTGCCGGGTAACCCTCTGCGTCGCTAATCATGTCCATCAGCAATACGCCGTCGACAAAACCATGCGTCTTGGGCACCCGCACTCCCGCCGCTGCGAGGCGACGCAAGGCATCCACCTCCGCGTTCAACCACGCTTGCTCCTGTTCCTGCTGACCATAGCGGCTGCGCTTGCCAATCGCTCTGGCGCTGCGGCTGTTCTTGACCGCGCGGCCTTCCTGATACTGCACCGCCTGCTTGAAGCTGCGCTTGCCAGCTTCCTTGTAAATCTTGGCGCAACGCACATGCTGACCACAACGTACGACATACACCTGGGCTTCTTTACCACTCATCAGCTGACTGAGGACTTCGTCGATGAGTCCGTCATCAACCAGTGGCTGCAATCTTGTTGGTACTTTCATGGGCTCCCTGTATGTTTCTCAACGATGGTGAATTGATTGGGCAAATTGATCGAGCAAATTGATTGTTCGCGCCTTGGGCGAAGGCGCATATACTACACCCTGACGACAATAATTATCGAGGAACCACCATGCCTTTAAGCCCGGAACTGATCGACGAATTGAATACATTGCTGTTGTACAACGTCACCGACCCTCAGGAGGGCATCAAGGTTCACAAAGAAGCGGGGCAAGCCAAGATCAGCGCAGCACAGCGTCTACATGACAAAGGTCTGGTCACACAACCCGATGGTGGCTACCTGACCATACTGGGCCGCGAGGCAGCGGAGCATCTGCACATGGCTCACACGATTCTCACGACAGGCTGAAACACCTGGCGCTGAGCGCAGACAGCGCGCTCAGCGCCACCCCAGCAACCCGGCCAGACCCGAACTGCGCTGCACCGGCGTTCTGCACGCAACAGCGAAAACATCCGCAGCCGCATGGATCAACAGACGACTGCGCGCACGCGTGATTCCCGTGTAAAGCAACTCGCGCAGCAAGAGCGGGCTGTTGCTATCCGCAGGCAGCACCAGCATCACCTGATCAAACTCCGAGCCCTGTGATTTATGGACGGTCAACGCCCACGCTGTCACATGCTCCGGCAAGCTGCGTGCGGGCAGACGTCGCACCTGACCATCGAGTTGTGCAAAGCAGGCCTGCAACTCACCATCTTCTCCACGCCACAGCAGCCCGATATCGCCATTGAACAATCCCAACTCGTAGTCGTTCACTGTAATCATGACCGGCTTGCCCTGGAAATCCTCTCCGGATTCCAGCAAACCCCGCGCACGCAGGCGCTCAGCCAACAGGCGGTTGATCTCCACGTCACCGCAGGGCCCTTCATGAGAGGCACAGAGGATGCGAGTCGACTCAAAACTCTGCAAAGCCTCTTCCACTGAACCACAGCGCAGATAAACGCTGTAGCGTGAAACAGCCCAGTCCAGCACAGCTCGATTGAGAGGATTACGTTCGCTGGCGGCTGGCTGTAACAACACGACTTCACTGTCACCTTGCCAGGCATTGTCCATACGAGCGTCCTGCCCGTGCATGAGCAAGGACAGCGCAGCGGCGTCCTCTCCCTTGTTGACCAGCGCAGCCAGACGACCGATGGCGCTGTCGGCGGAAAAGCGATGGCTGGTGCGCAACAGAGCGATGGCATCTGCCACAGCAGCCCCGCTCTCGTCTTGCGGCAAACAAGCCTGCTCGACACCGGTCAACCTGGCCAGCAATGCGGCCATCGTCGGACTGTAAGTCAGCTCCTTGCCGTGTCCCGTAATATCACCCAGCACATTGCCTGCATCGACCGAGGCCAGCTGATCGCGATCGCCGAGCAGTATGATGCGTGTGTTCGGGGGGGTGGCATCCAGCAGGGCCTTCATCAGCGTCAGATCGATCATCGATGCCTCGTCTATCACCAGACAGTCGACCAAGAGCGGATTCAAGCGATTGTGGCGAAAGCCACCACGCGCGCTGTTGCCCTGATATCCCAGCAGGCGATGCAAAGTGCTGGCCTCATCAGGCAACAGCGCGGCGATCTCGGGAGACACTGGCATGCCGACACGGGCGGAACGAATCGATTCCACCATGCGGGCGGCCGCTTTCCCTGTTGGTGCGGCCAGCCGCAAACGCAGCGTGGGGTTCTGCTCAAGCAGCAAAACCAGCACCTTCACGACTGTCGTGGTCTTGCCCGTGCCCGGTCCGCCGGAGATGACGGCAAAGCGGCGAGTCACCGCCAACGCAGAGGCGACACGCTGCCAATCCGGCTCAGTTGTCGCAGCAGAAGCCAGAAGATCCAGTTGCGGGTGGCTATCCGGAGGCGTTGAGGTAGCGTGCACCGGACGTTTTCCAGCATAGAGCCGTGCAAGCCCCTGCTGCAGAAGCGTCTGATCGATATCTTCCACGAGCTGCAGCCGCGCATGGATGGCGTGATACACAGTCTGCTCGTCGCTCCAGAAACGTTGCAGATAGAGGCGCGGGCCGTCGAGAATCAACGGGGCCAGCTCACCCGGCTTGCCAACGCAGTGGCTCTGCTGCAAGGCTTCCTGCCACTGCGCGAGCGCGGGTGCGGCAGTCTCCAGAATTGCAGAAGCAAGCCCGACAGGCACTGCCGCGGACGCCAGCAAAGGCATGCCCGCCCACCGCGCAAGATCGAGACAGACATCACCTTGCTGATTGCTTTGACTGAGCAGCGCGGCTGTCAGTACCAGCAGGCTGTCTTCCGCCTGTCCGGATTGTCGCGCGATGAAGCGGGCGAAGTGGCAGCTTAGTGGCGTCAGCGCTCCGGACTCGACCAGCCTGTCAAGAATGCTCATGTCAGCGTCCCTGCAGAAGAGGCTTCGCCATCAACACGCTGGTATGCGAAGACCTGCTGATCAAGCGTCTCGATGAGTGCCTGATCGGGCAGTTCGTGATAAACGCCGTAACGTGGTCCGCTGGCAGGCCGCAGTCCACGCAGAAACAGATAATAGACTCCGCCTATATGTTGACTGTAAGCATAGCCACGCACGCGTTGACGCAGATAGCGATGCAACGCCAGCACGTAGAGCAGATACTGCAGATCGTAGCGGCGATCAAAAATGGCCTTGCGCAGTTTGTCGGGCGTGTAGTCATCGAGCTGCGTGCCGAGCAAATTACTCTTGTAATCGGCAATGTAGTAACGTCCGTCATGCTCGAAGACCAGATCGATGATGCCGGTAATCATGCCGCGAAAATCTTCGACCGTGACGGGGCTCAAGATCACGCCAGCCGATTCGTTGAGGATGCGGTTGAGGACATCGACACGCACATGGTCAATCGCAAAATCAAACTCCAGTTCGTCCAGACGCTGACGGCGTGAGAGTTGCGAGAGACGCAAGCCCGCGTCATTCAGAGGCGTGGAGACGATGTTGTGCAACCACACCACGACGGTGTCCTGCTGACGACGCGCATCGAAGCCGAAACGCAGAGCAAAGCGCTTGTTCAGCTCGATTCCCTGCGCCTGAATGTCGCCCTGAAAATCCAGATGTTCCAGCAGGTGGTGCAGAAACAAACCAACATGACTGCCTGCCGCAAAGGTCAGGATCGGATCGCTGCTTACGGCGTTGCTGCCGGCGTGCGGTGCCTGATGGATGTCGCGTGTCAGACTGCTGAAGCTGGTGATGCGCCAGTCTGTCGCAATGCGGCCGGAGAACAGGGCGGGACACAGTTCTACAGACATCTCATGGTTTGAAAGTCGTGAGTTTTGTAGGGATAACGAAGACTCCTGCGGCAAGTCTTCCAGTGCAATGGTGCCGTTGCTTTGCGCCACGAGCGCATCGAGTGCGGCATTGATCTGATCTGCATCAAGTGCTGCCTTGGGAAAATTCTGCTGCAGATCGGCAGGTGTCTGCTGCGAATGCAGGAGCCAGGCAAGCGCAGTACGTGACGTGTAGGCATAGTGGTCTTGTGCCACACCCCAGGCCAGATAGATTTTGGCGCGAGCACGGGTCAATGCGACGTAAGCCAGCCGTACATCTTCCGCGAGGCGCTCACTCTCTGCAAGAAACGCATGCTCATCGAAATGCTCCGAACCTAGGTCGAGACAGGCATTGCCCTCCAGATCATGAAAGGCCACGCTTTTATGGCCTTTGGAACGCAAATCGCGTGGTCGGCAGGCCCACAGGAATGGGACGAACACCACCGGATATTCCAGCCCTTTACTCGCGTGGATCGTGACTATCTTGACAAGCGCCTCATCACTTTCAAGGCGCAACTCCGTCTCTGCTTCGGATGTATCAAGGATCTGCTCGCGGTACCAGCTCAGCAGCGACTCAAGGCCGGGGTGCGTCCGCGCTGTCTGCTGCAACAACTCTCCCAGGTGCATCAGATTGGTCAGGCGCCGCTCGGCGTAGGGCAGTGCCGCGAGTTGCAGTCCGATCTGCAGATCCGGCAGCGTCTCCTGCAGCAAAGACTGGAACATTGTCATGAAGCCCTTCTGCAGCCACAAGCGCTGCAGGGTCTGCAGACGTTCGGTCCACTGCAGCCAGCGCTGCGGATCGTCGACAATCCGCGCAATCGCCGTGTAATCGAGATCGAGAAGATCACTGGTCAATGCTGCACGCAATGCCGCACGATTACTGCAATGCACTACCGCCGTCAGCAACAATTCGAGGCCAGCAGCCTCGGCACTCTTGAAGACATTGTCCCGCCCTACTGTGACCGCGCTGAGACCGCGCTTCAGCAAGGCTTCACGCAACCCTGCCCCTTCGTCATTGGTTCGCACCAGCACGGCGACATCACCGGCCAGCAGGGGCTCTTCGCCGAGCCTCACCTCGCCACGTGCACCCGCTTCTACCAATCGCGCAATCTCTTCCGCCACGCTGACGCTTACAATTCTGCGCGCCTCCGACAGACTCAGGGGTTTGCCATCATCGCCGCGCGGAATACGCCAGAATGTCATCGGGCTGGCATGAACACCGTTCTCAATTAGTGGTTCATGTTTCTTGGCTGCAGCTTGAACAGGATGGAAATCGATGGACCGAGCATAGATAAAAGGGGCCTCCCGGCGCCTGAAGACAGTGTTGACTGCATGCACCAGCGGCGGCGTCGAGCGCCAGTTGGTGTCCAGTGTGTAGCGGTTCTCCCCTGCGTCTTTGCGCGCCTCGGCATAAACGAAAATATCGCCGCCTCGAAAACTGTAAATGGCTTGCTTGGGATCACCGATCAGAATGAGTCCTGCAGGTTTGTCAGGCACCGATTCGGTCGACATTTTTTGCAGCAGAAAAAGTTCACGGAATATGTGGTATTGGACGCGGTCAGTATCTTGAAACTCGTCGATCATGGCCACCGGGAAAGAGCGCTGCAGCGCACGCACCAGATCAATACCGGATGGCCCCAGCAGAGCATCATGCAGACGTGTCAACTGATCATTGAAGGAGATCGTACGAGTCAATGCTTTCACCCGTTCCACTCGCACCCTGGCGCTCGCCGTTGCATCCAGCAGAGCGGTGATACCGAAGTGCTTGCGCAGCACGTTCAATTCATCAACGATGATCTGGCATTCCAGAAAAAACGGATCGCGCAGCGCAGGGTCGTCTTTCTTCAACTGATAATCGCGGACATAACCAGCCGAGAGCAACTGCAACTGCGTGGGGACAGAGCGCAGATCAGAGGAACGAAAATAAGCGTCGAGAAGCGCCAGACTCACTGCCAGTTCGTCTTTCTGATAGCCACCTTTGTTTTTGGCCCGGCTCAGCGCTGGCGAGGACATCAGGATATCGCGCAGCTCATCAGCCCGGTCCTGCCACTGTTTTGCGAGTGTCTGCAGTGGCGTTACTTGCGCCCGCCAGCGGGCATAAAGCGCCGGCATATCCTCATCACTCTGAGGCAGCACCTGCGTGTCACGGATATGCCGCAGCGCGCGCTGTGACTTCAAGAATTGCTCCAGCGAGCCGAGTTCGCCGAGGAAGAGTTTGAGGTCGGGCTCGTCCAATTCATAGGCAGCGCTGCGCCACCAATCCTTAAGTGCACCCTCCCAGAGTTCGTCATCATCGCTGACCAGTTCCAGCTCGAAGGGCTGACCGCTGCTGAAGGCATGATCTGTCAAGGCGCGTTGGCAGAAGCCATTGATCGTATAGATTGTAGCTTCGTCCATGGAGCGCACCGCGAGGCGCAAGCGCATAGCGACTACAAGGCGCTGCACCTCCGGCAAAGCACGCAGTTCTTCGAGCAGCAGAGCGAGAAACTCGTCCTGTGGCTCCTGATCAATTTGATCGATCCAGTGCAAGGCGTCGTGCAGGCGCGCTCGAATCCGCCCACGCAACTCTTCGGTGGCGGCATTGGTAAATGTCACAACGAGAATCTCGCTGACTCTCCTCCCTGCCAGCACATAACGCAGATAGAGATTGCTGATGGCGTAGGTCTTGCCGGTGCCAGCGCTCGCTTCGATCAGCTTGACGCCGAAAAGATCCAGTTGCAGCGTCTGCTTCGCCGTCAACACCTTGGCTGTTGTTTGCCCATGCGGAGGTAATCCGGAATTGATCATCCTGTGCCCTCCTGAGCGTCGCTCAGATGGCGAATGGCGACACCGTAGATCGTCTCTGCCAATTCCATCACCTCGCTCGTCTCCAGTGGATCGGCAAGGCCCCCGCGCAGTATCAATCGAACATAGGGATCCTCGCGATCACCGGTAATGTTGTTGAAGCGATCCCCTTCCCAGCACTTCCTGACCCCTTTGCCGCCATCTTCCTGTACCAATGCCAGACTGGTTTCCGGAAAAACCAGCAAAGGACGTGCGAGACCGATCTGATACAGTGCCGCGTAGCACTGCAGATGTTCATGAGCTACATCGGCATCCAGCACCGCGAAAAAACCACTGCTATCGCGACAATGCAACGCCGTCACTTCTCCCGATGCGAGCAACCCCATTGCACACAGCGCCAGATGTTCCACCCACGCGGCGACAATGTACTTGCCCTTGCGATTGGAGGGTGAGTAGTGCAGCAGTCCCTTACTGGGTAGATAGGAGGCAACTTGACCGCTCAAACGGATTTCCTGTGTGGTTGCAGGGTCATCTTTCACGGGCAAAGTGAACTGCAAATCAACGCGCTGCGGCAATGCTTGCAAGCCCCGATACGGATGCAGGGTAGTCAACAAATCATCCGCATTTTCCTGCACCTGCGCGTAGGCGACACTGCCTGTTCCTCCATGCGGTAACATCCCTTTAGCCGCCACGATATTCTGTAACCGTCGATCCTCTACTGCAGTATTCGCGGGTATTGCCATTGTGTCTTCCGTCTGCAACAGCTCCGCTATCATCGCATTGCGCAACGCCCATGACTGCAGCCCGTTCAGGGCAAACACTTCCTCATCTTCGCTCTCGGGCTCTTCTTGCAGATAAATGCGCAACCGTGTATTGAAGAAAAACTTTATCGGGTGTTGCAGAAAGCGAATGAGGCGGCCTAGCTCGATGCTGGCCGCCGAGTCATCTGTCGCCGCCAGCTCGTGAAGCGGCCATGTGGACTGTTGCAGTATTGAAGCAGAATGCCCCTCACTCTGCGCGTCACGCAAGGCATGGGCTACACGGCACCACCAGGCATCGTAGCTGCCAGGCACTTCTGTGGCAGATGCATAATTGCGCCAGCTGAAGGCCTGCATCGGATACAGTGTGCTGATGAACTGACTCATGACCCGTTGCTCGTCTGAACGAGCCGATTCCTGCATACTCTTTTGTGTGGGAACATAACGTGCATCGATGAAATCCAGCAACTCCTGCAGCAGGACCGATGGCTGACACTCGGTGTTGTCTTTCAGGCTGCGCCCTGTGTAACTGAAGAGCAGTTTGTCACGGGCGCACAGCAGCGTTTCCAGCAGTAAGTAGCGATCTTCATCCCCCTTGCGCGGATCACCAGCGCGCCATTGCTGCACCATCGCATCAAAAGCCACGGGATTCTCACGACGAGGGAAGGCTTGGTCCTGCATACCCAACACACAGATAATTCGAAAGGGCAGACTGCGCATCGGACGCATGCCACAAAAAGTAATCCCTCCGCTGAAAAAGCGATTGTGCACTGTGCGCGTCCCCAGGCTATCAGTCAGCCAGAGACTGAGAAGCTCGGGAGAAAGAACTTGATCTCCAGCCTGGTCTTTCAGTTCAGCGACGGCGTCGCGTATCTGCTGCAGCTTGTCATCTTCATCAGTGACATTGCCAAAAATATCGCTCAATAATTCCTGCAAGGTCAGCTGCCACTCACGCGCACTGCGAGAGTATTGCAGCTCGCCATGCCAGTGCCGCAAAATTTCCAGTAGTTGCAGGAAATTGCCGACCGCACTCGCACGTCCACCGCCAACGCCTTCCACTGGTGCTATACCATTCCAGAACTCAATCTCTCCCATGGCATATCCGGCCATCAGACGGTCCGTAGCATGGAGCCAGGTGTTCTGTTCTATGGCTGGCAATCCCATTGCTCGCTTGTGCTCGCCATCCAGCGCCCAGCGCACCTGACTCTGCTGCAATAAGCTCAGCACGTCTTCCTGGGCAGAGGCATCCAGATGAAAGTGCTCAGCAATCTCCGGCACACCGAGAAATGAAGTGATCTCGGAAAAAGTGAAACGTGAACCGGGCAGTGCGAGCAGCTGGAAGAAAATGCGAATCAGCGGGTGTTCATCAGCGACGGCTATGTCGGAGAGGTTCCAGGGGATGAAAGGACGGGTACCACTCTCATCGCGACGGAATACAGCATCAATGTAGGGAGCATAACGACTTATCTCGGGAATCACGACGAGAATGTCTTCTGCCTTCAGGGTGCGATCATGTTGCAGTTCACACAGCAGTCTGTCATGCAGCACCTGACACTCGCGCAGTGGACTGTGACAGATACTGACATGAATGGAGTTATCAACTGCGGCATCGACTTGTTCTTCACGCAGTGCAAGGATATCTCCCTGTAGACGATGCAGCAGCGTATCCTCGCCGGGAATACAATACTCTTCCCATTGCGCGGACTCGACCGCGTCACTGCTCAGCAACAGATCCTGAAAGGATTGCCCCTGGCGCCCCCATGAGGCGAGCAGCTCGTTACCTGTATCGTAGTAGTCCGCCGCTTCCGCATTTTCCACACGCAGTCGCGACACGGATTTCTTGCTGCGCAGATCCGCCCAGTATTGATCCGTCGGGCTGTGCTGAAACAGATAGACATCGACATGCCGTGCCAGCGCATTGAGAACTTCCACAAACAAGGGCGGCAAGCTGGAGAGCGCAAAGCAACTCAAACGCTCTGGCAAAATAAAATCCAATCTGTTGGCACCACCTCCACTTAACAGTGTCTGCAGCAATCGATCAATAAGAGCGACACGATGCCCATCGATACAATCGGAGATCAATTCTCGCCACAGGATTGGTTGCCAGGATTGCACATATTCCGGTGTACGACGCAGACGAGACTCCGGTGCGCTCCAGTCCCTGATCCAGTCAGGGCGATAGTACTGGTAGCGATCAAACACATCGGCGATGCGCTCAGCAAGCTGCCAGCGCTTCACTCCCGAATCATCATCCTGGAGGTAGTTGAGCAAGGGGAGGAATTCAGAGCGTTGCAGAAGTCCTGGCAGGATGCCGTAGATCTTCCAGGCCGACGACTCCCTGGAAAGAGGGTCCTGCAGCGGGCCCGCACCTGCTGGGGAATCGTCAGCGACACCCAGAAGCTGAGCTGCCAGTTTCCATATCCACGCGGCAGGCAATGGACAGTCAATATTGGCAGCCACACCGTGACAACTCGCAATTCGCAGATTCAGCCAGCGCTGCAGTGCCATCGTCGGCACCAGCACCACTTCGCGCGCGAAGGGATCAGCGAGCGGTTGCACCGCAAACAGATCGGCAAGCTGCTGTTGCAGTGTTTCGATTCTGTTGGAGCTGCTCAGGTGCAGAGGCATGTATCAATTCTCTGGGGGATAACCCAGCCTCTCGCTTTACCTAACGCAGAGGCCGGAAAAACTCGCGGATATCCTGCAACAGCAATTCAGGCTCTTCCATCGCCGCAAAATGCCCCCCACTGGGCATGCGCGTCCAGCGTACAATATTGTATTGCGACTCCGCCCATAGCCTGGGAGTTAGGTAAATTTCTGCGGGGAATATAGCGCCCGCTGTGGGCACTTCGATGAACCCCACAGGCTCCGCCATGCTGACGTTGCGATTCTCGTAGTAAATGCGCGCAGACGACGTAATTGTCTGTGTGAACCAGTAAAGACTGATATTGGTGAGCATTTCGTCTTTACTGAATTTCTCTTCCAGTCCGTTGGGCAGGCTGGTATCGATATCGCTCCAGCCATAAAATTTTTCGACAATCCAGGCAGCAAGCCCGGCTGGGGAATCATTCAGCCCAACCCCCACAGTCTGAGGTTTGGTGCCTTGAATCTGCTGATAGGCTGTTTCATTGGCCATATAGGCTTGCCGCGCTTCACGACTCGCCAACTCCTCCGGCGGCACACCATCGCGGATTGCTGGATCAGTCGGTGGATTCGCCAGCACAAAATTGGAATGCAACCCGATCAATCGATCTCCATAACGGCTAGCCAGAATTCGATTGATAATGGCCCCCCAATCCCCGCCTTGCGCTCCGTACTGCTCATAGCCAAGTTTTTCCATCAAACCAGCCAGCGTGTGCGCCATACGCTCGGGATTGTAGCCACGTTCAGTGGGCTTCCCTGAAAAACCGAAGCCGGGCAATGAGGGTGCTACAACATGGAACGCATCCTCAGCGTTGCCACCATACAATTCCGGATTGGTAAGAGGACCGATTATTTTTCTGAACTCAACAAACGAACCAGGCCACCCATGCGTAATCAACAGCGGGGTTGCATCGGGGTGCGGTGAGCGTTGATGAATGAAATGCACCTGCACACCATCCACTTCTATGACGAATTGATCGAATTCGTTGAGGGCCTGCTCCTGGGCACGCCAGTCAAATTCTGTGGCCCAGTATTCCAGCAATTCGCGCAAATATTCAGTATCAGTGCCGTAATCCCAACCAACACCGGGTAGCTGGTCAGGCAGACGCGTCATTGCCAGGCGCTGTTTGAGATCAACGATCTCCTGATCAGGGATGTGGATGGAGAAGGGGGTAATTGCCGAGGAGTCAACAGATTGAGCGTGCGCATGCTGACTCAACAGCGCCGCCAAAGACAACACGCCCATCACAAAAATTTTCAGAGAAATGGCTTTCATGGCTGCTACCTGATCGTCGCAAAAATGACATCAAAATCCTCAGCGGAATAACACGCTGCGGGCCATATTGTCACAGGATAACAGGAATGAACAAGGGGAAAGGACGTTCTGCACGCACCCCCTCCAGACCGCTCGATTCTCACTCATTGGTCCGAGTCAGGAGATCATCAGGAGGGGGGATTTTTATGGCAACTTCTATATGGCGGAGAGAGAGGGATTCGAACCCTCGATGAGTTTTACCCCATACGCCCTTAGCAGGGGCGCGCCTTCAGCCACTCGGCCATCTCTCCAAATTCGCGCGCAATAATAGCATACATCCGAAAAATTGGCAGAGGCCAAGGGGATTATTTACTTATGCGTTTCCGTCCGCTTCAGCGCCACCCGCATCCTTTTCTTTCTGAATGCGTTGGTAAATTTCTTCGCGGTGTACTGCTACATCTTTCGGTGCATTCACACCAATGCGTACCTGATTGCCTTTGACGCCCAGCACAGTCACTGTGACATCATCGCCAACCATCAATGTTTCACCTATGCGGCGAGTCAAAATCAACATGTTATCTCTCCTTTCCCACTCTCGATGTCCTTGTATTTTCCTTTTCCATGCGTCTCCGCCCGTAAAGAAAAACACAAATCCTGACGTGCAATTTCAAAATGCTTCCTCACCCCTTCATTATTCTAAACATCTTCAAGCAAGATGGTGAAAGCGGGTTTGTGAAAACAATCTTTCAGTGCTGCCCCTAAACCGGCGTTTTCGACCGGCCAGCACAACAGAAATAAGGAGGAGAGTCTCTCCGGCAATACTCAGCCCTTATCCTCTTCTCCGAGACCAAATGCACTGTGCAGTGATCGCACAGCAAGTTCCAGATATTTTTCATCAATCACGACAGAAATTTTGATCTCTGACGTTGTGATGATCTGGATGTTGATCGATTCATCCGCAAGCGTCTTGAACATCTTGCTGGCAATACCGGCGTGGGAGCGCATTCCCACACCAACAAGCGATATTTTCGCGATCTTGGTATCCAGAGAAATGTCTCTCGCTTTCACATCGGCCGCAATTCTACTGATGATCTGACGGGTCTGCTCTGCATCGGCACGCTTGACCGTAAAGGTAATATCGGTAGTACCGTCGGCAGACACGTTCTGCACGATCACGTCCACTTCAATACCCGCATCGCTGACCGGACCGATCACTCGATAGGCAATTCCAGGGACATCTGGCACTCCGGAGACAGTGATTTTTGCCTCATCTCTCGTAAAGGCAATACCCGAGATAATCGGAGCTTCCATTTCTTTTTCATCCTCTAAACTGATTAAAGTACCGGGGTCTTCTTCAAAGCTGGAGAGCACGCGCAACGGTACTTTGTACTTGCCTGCAAATTCCACTGATCTGATCTGGAGCACCTTGGCTCCCAGACTTGCCAGCTCCAGCATCTCTTCAAACGTTATACTACGCAACAGCCGAGCATCTTCGACCACACGTGGGTCCGTGGTGTAAACGCCTTTAACGTCGGTGTAGATCTGACATTCATCCGCTTTCAACGCTGCTGCCAGTGCCACCGCAGACGTGTCTGAGCCACCACGACCCAAAGTCGTGATATTACCTTCCTCGTCAGCACCCTGAAATCCAGCAACGACCACGACACGCCCCTGGGCCAACTCATGACGGATTTTCTTGTCGTCAATTTCACGGATACGGGCACGTGTATGCGCCTCGTCGGTTAGAATCCTGACTTGCCCACCCGTGAAAGAGCGGGCATCACAACCACGCTTCTGCAGAGCAATACTGAGAAGGGCAATTGTCACCTGTTCACCCGTCGACAGAATCACATCCAACTCACGCGGTGACGGCTGTGGATCAATGTCGTGGGCAAGTGCCAGCAGACGATTTGTTTCGCCACTCATCGCGGAAACCACGACAACAATGTCATGCCCCTGATTGCGATAAGAGATGATCTTGTCAGCCACAGACTCAATTCGGGCTGTGGAACCTACTGAAGTACCACCAAATTTTTGAACGTATAGTGCCATTTTTTCTACATGGAATTAAAACGGGTGCAAATTAAACAAAATTGCCGTTTGTATTGCAATCGATATTTAGGGAGCCCTTGGGCCTCCTGCCCTGTCACACGTTATTACAATTTTGCAGCCAACCAGTCACTTACCGAAGCCAAAGCCGCTGGCAACGCTGCGAGATCACTCCCGCCCGCCATGGCCATATCCGCACGTCCGCCGCCTTTGCCTCCGACCTGTATCGCGACCATATTGACCAGATCTCCGGCTTTCACCTTCTCCACTAGATCCTTGCTGACACCAGCAACGATACTCACCTTGTCATCCTCGATACTCGCCAGCAGGACAACGGACGACCCCAGCTTGTTTTTCAGTTGGTCCACGGTGTCACGCAATGTCTTGGCATTGAAACCCTCCACCGTCTTGACGAGCAGGCTGGCCCCTTTGATCGTGACCGCCTCATTGCCAATATCGTTCCCAGCAGCCCCTGCGAGCTTTACTTTCAACTGCTCAAGCTCTCGTTCAAGAGTGCGGTTGCTGGTCATCATCTGCTGAACCTTCTCCAGCAGACTGTCCTGATTGGCTTTCGCCACTTCACACAATTGTTTCAGCAGGATTTCCTGACGTTCGATAATGGCAAGCGCACCCAACCCGGTAACGGCCTCGATACGGCGGACACCCGCTGCGATTCCGGATTCACTGACGAATTTGAAGAGTCCGATATCGCCCGTGCGCTCTACATGGGTACCACCACACAGTTCAGTCGAGAAGTCGCCCATGCTGACCACTCTGACCTCATCGCCGTATTTCTCACCGAAAAGCGCCATAGCGCCTTTATTCATGGCTTGTTCAATGTCCATGACATCCTTGGACACTTTGCTGTTTCTGAGAATCTCGGCATTCACCAAAGCTTCAATCTGACTCAGCTCTTGAGAGGTTATCGGCGCGTGATGAGAAAAATCAAAGCGCAGACGATCAGCATTGACCAACGACCCTTTCTGCGTGACGTGGGTGCCGAGCACTTTACGCAGTGCCGCATGCAACAGATGCGTCGCCGAATGGTTCAGAGCAATCGCCGCGCGATTATCGGCAGCTACTTTTGCAGCCACCTGATCCCCCACTTTCAAGGTGCCGCTACGCAACCGCCCTTTGTGGATGAAGTGCTCCCCTTGCTTCTGCGTATCGACAATTTCAAACAAGGCCTCATTGGCAGCGCCTTTGTTAATCTCGATGACACCCTTGTCGCCAACCTGACCACCAGACTCGGCATAAAACGGACTGTTGTTGAGAATCAGCAACGCATCGCCCTGTCCGGCAATTTCGCTGACTTGCTGACCATCGCGATAGATTGCCAGCACCTGTGCTTGATCAATCAGTTGCTCGTAGCCAGTAAAGCGGGTTCCATGCTCCAGATTGATGACCAGCTTCTCCACGGCATTGAACTGACTGGCCGCACGGGCCTGCTGTTTCTGCACGGCCATGGCGCGATCAAATCCAGCCATGTCCAAGGTCAATCCCTGCTCACGCGCAACGTCGGCTGTCAGGTCCACCGGAAAACCGAAGGTGTCGTAGAGCTTGAAGACCGTATCACCAGGGATCACCGAGCCCTTCAACTCCGCAATCGCCTGCTTGAGAATCGCCATGCCATTCTCCAGCGTGCGGGCGAACTGCTGCTCTTCTTCGCGCAGCACACGCTCCACGAATTCCTGTCGCGCCTTCAGCTCGGGGTAGGCTTCGCCCATCTGCTGCACCAGCACATTCACCAGGCGGTAGAAGAACAGATCCTTCACCCCCAGTTGATAGCCATGGCGCACGGCGCGACGGATGATGCGGCGCAGTACATAACCACGCCCTTCATTGGAAGGCAGAACACCATCGGCGACCAAGAAAGAGCAGGAACGGATGTGATCGGCGATCACGCGCAGTGAGGTATTGCTGGTATCGGTGGTGCTAGTGATCTCGGCAACAGAACCGAGAATGGCCTGAAAGAGATCAATTTCGTAGTTGCTGTGCACGTGCTGCAGCACTGCCGCCAGACGCTCCAGCCCCATACCGGTATCTACCGAGGGTTTGGGCAGGCGCACCAAGGTGCCATCGGGTTGACGGTCGAACTGCATGAACACGAGATTCCAGATTTCGATGTAACGATCACCATCGTCATCGGGGCTACCGGGTGGGCCACCTGCCACCTCAGGGCCGTGATCGTAGAATATCTCAGTGCACGGACCACACGGGCCCGTGTCACCCATGGCCCAGAAATTGTCCTTCTCACCAAGGCGTGACAGACGTTTCGGATCGACACCCACTTCGTTGATCCAGATGGCAGCGGCCTCATCGTCTTCATGGAAGACAGTGACCCAGAGCTTGTCCGCGGGCAGTTGCAGCTCTTTGGTCAGAAATTCCCAGGCAAAGCGTATGGCATCCCGCTTGAAATAATCACCAAAACTGAAGTTGCCCAGCATCTCGAAAAAAGTGTGGTGACGTGCGGTGTAACCGACATTCTCCAGATCGTTGTGCTTGCCACCAGCGCGGACGCAACGCTGAGACGTCGTTGCACGGTTGTAAGAGCGCACCTCATTGCCCAGAAAAAGATCCTTGAATTGCACCATGCCTGCGTTGGTAAACAACAAGGTTGGATCATTGGCGGGCACCAGTGAACTGCTCGCCACGATCTGGTGACCCTGAGTATTAAAATAGTTTAGAAACTTCTGGCGAATCTCAGCAATTTTCATCAAATCTTCCAAGGACAAGGTAAGAACAATGTATTGATACAAAAATCGGCCTGCAAGCCGCGCACACGGGGCGTTTCAGCGTGATGCAGGGATGGGAATTATAACCCTAACAGCTCCTCTTTGCAGATCAATCTTCCGTGATATTCAGTCGAGAAACCGAGAGTGGTGACGAAGGACAGACGTGCAATGGCAGCAATAGCACTGCTGCCAGCATGGCTCACTAGATACTGCTAAACACATCGATAACAGCGGCTGGCGTCAGTATCTGCGGCAGAATGACAGGCTCCTTGCCAGCCCCCGGATAGAAAACATACAGCGGCACGCTCGGCCGATTAAATCTGTTCAGGAACGCAGTGATCTCCGGGTCCTGATTGGTCCAATCTCCCTTCAGATAGGTAATGTTGTTGTCGCGGATGGCCTGCAGAACGCTGTCGGCGCTGAGAGTAGTCTGCTCATTCGCCAGACAGGTGATACACCAGGCTGCCGTCATATTGATAAACACCGGCTGGCTGGCAGACTGCAATTCAGCCAGACGCGCTGCTGAGAACGGCTCGAAATAGTCAGCAGTGGATTCACCGCTATCTGTTGCAACCACTCTGTCGGAAGGCGAAGGAGCTGCCAACAGTGGAGATTGCAGCGCATAGAGAGCAACCAACACCGCCACGCTCGCGATTACGGCATTGGCATTACGCCAGAAAGGCCCGACGACCGCGCGCTTCTGCAGCAACCAGAGCCCAAAGGCCAGCAGCAGACAGGCTCCTACGACAATCGCCATGCCGTTGACACCGACTTGCATGCCAAGCACCCACAACAACCACAGGACCGTGGCAAACATCGGAAACGCCATGAACTCCTTGAAGGTGTTCATCCACGCACCTGGTCTGGGCATATACTTCAACAGCGCCGGGCTGAAGGACAATATCAGGAACGGCAATGCCATCCCCAGACCCAGGAAGAAGAACACCACCATGGCCACCAGCCACGACTGCGACAATGCAAAACCCAGTGCTGCTCCCATGAATGGCGCCGTGCAGGGACTCGC
Source organism: Pseudomonadota bacterium (assembly GCA_040384465.1). Lineage (GTDB taxonomy): Bacteria > Pseudomonadota > Gammaproteobacteria > Pseudomonadales > Pseudohongiellaceae > UBA5078. Next base: position 61,483 of record JAZKJF010000004.1, read on the forward strand.
AACCACTGTGGCCAGCACTCCCGTGAAGAAAGAACCCTTGTAGCCGGACTTGCTGGCAAGACTGCTACCCGCCCCCATCAGCCCACCACCGAACTCATACACCCCTGCCAGGCTCAGCCCCATGGTAAAGAACAGGTAAATCAATATGGCGACGAACCAAGGGGACTGCAGCTGAAACGCCCAACCCACTGCCTCTCCTCCGGCACGCAAGCCCAGCAGAATCGACGCCAGCAGCATGAAAGTCACGATGATGCCTGCCGTATAAGCAAGACCGTGCAGACGCTGTTCGCTGTGTGCCGCCTGCCCTTTCGAGGCAAAGTTCAACACCTTCAGCGAGAGTACGGGGAATACACAGGGCATGAGATTGAGAATAAAACCACCCGCCAACGCCAGGAACATCACGGATAACAACCCTGGACCGCCTTGGCCGGAATCTGCTCCAGAACCCGCACCGGCACTGGCCGCTAATGCGGTAATCCCAGAGACATTCTCGGTCGTCGCCGGAACCGCTTCCAGCAAATACCCTCGTGCATTCCCGCTCGCATCGGCAATTGAAAGCAGACCCGGAATCCTGTCGCCTTCCACCAGCAGGCGCCGCGCCTGTTCATGGGTAATCTGCACCAGGTTTGACGTGATGCTGACATCGCGCAGCGGACCAGGTTTGAGAATGCGTTTGCTTTCCGGGAAGAACCAGACATCCGCTGCGTCCTCGAACAGAGCACCCGCAGACTGGAAAGACAGGCTGATGCGCTCACCCGCCACCGCAAACAAGGCCTGCACATCATGATCGGTCACAGGCAGATTCGCGCGTGTCTCCGTAAACGCTTGAGTCCAGCGCGGATCGGGCACCAGACTCTCGCCTTGTATGGGCAGAGACAGAGTGAGGGTCGCTTCCCCCAGGAGGCAAATTTCGTCGCAGACCTGCCATTCCGCGAAGACGGTCGCCTCAAAATTCTCCCCCTGCAGGGTCGCCGGAACCTCTATCGACACCGGCAGGAATATCTCTTCTTCGTAAGCGAAGGTGACGAGATCAGAGCCGGGAAATGGCAACCAAGTGGGAGTCGGGAATTGCAGTTCACCCGCAACTGCGCCAGCAGGCAACTGCCAGTTGCTCAAGCGGGTCGCGTCACCGCTGTCGCCTTGCCAACGCGAGTATGTGTGCCAGTGTTCCGTAGGCGTCAGACGCAGCGCCAGAGACAAGGTTTGCCCTGGCACCACATTGCTGCTCTCGGAGATCAGTTCAACCTCGATCTCCTCGCCCTGAAATGGTTCAGCGTGGCCAAGCACAGGGAGCATCGTGACGAGCCCCAGAACCAAAAGCCTACGAACTGACTTGCGCATGCACTGTTCTCCTGATCGTTGAATCTAGCGACACACTCGGTCTACACAACTTGATTGTACCCTTGCACGGCCATTTTGGGCCTCGGGATTTGTCATTAAAAGTAACACAATGGAGCACTGACGGGCACCATCAAGGTGCACTTCAGCAGGGCTCGATGTGCTCGACCAGCAACTGCAGGTTGCGTTGCCCTCGGAATTCATTGATATCCAGACGATAAACAAGACGCACCTGGCGGACGCTCTCGTCAGGCCAACAGCTTCTATCAACGTTAAATGCGATAGCATCCAGCACAACCCGCTCATCCGCACCTGGCGACAGAACCATTTTCAGATGACTGTCTCCCAACAGGCGCTGCTGCACGACGGTGAACACTCCGTCGAAATTCGGCTCGGGGAAATTCTGCCCCCAGGGCCCGGCATCACGCAGTGCCTGCGCCGTTTCGATATTGAACTCCTTGACGCCGATCTCTCCGTCCGTGGCAATTCTGGCCTGCAGGTCGTCGTCGTTTAACAAGGCAGCTACTTCCGTAGCGAAAGCAGCGGTGAAGCGCTCGTAATCACACTTCCTGAGCGTCAAACCGGCTGCCATGGCATGCCCGCCGAAGCGTGTGACCAGCCCGGGATTGCGGGTCGCTACTGTATCCAGCACATCGCGAATATGCAGACCGGGAATCGAGCGTGCCGACCCTTTGATCTCGATCTCGCCATCACCCGTCACCCCTGCGTCGGCAAAAGCAATGACCGGACGATGCAGCTTTTCCTTGATTCTGGCGGCGAGAATACCGATGACCCCTTGATGCCAATCCGGCTGATAGATACAGACTCCCGCTGGCACGGTTTGCTCATCGAAATGCAGTGCGTCGAGATCGCTGACAGCCTGATCGCGCATCTCTCCTTCAATGCCTTTGCGCTGCTGATTCATGGCATCCAGTTCGATAGCCATCGCGGTCGCAGTCGCTGGATCGTCACTGAGCAGGCACTCGATGCCCAGCCCCATGTCGTCCAGACGCCCCGCAGCATTCAGGCGCGGTCCCACGGCAAAACCCAGATCGCTGGCGACCAGTGTCTCGCGGCGGCGCTTGCCGATTTCCAGTAGCGCCATGATCCCCGCGCAGGCACGCCCTTGCCGAATGCGCTTCAACCCTTCACTGACGAGGATGCGATTATTACGGTCCAGGCCAACTACATCAGCCACGGTGCCCAGTGCCACCAGATCAAGGTAAGCCGCCATATTCGGTTCGGGCAGCTTCTGTGACTCGAACCAACCTTGCTCCCGCAAATAACTGCGCAGCGATGCCAGCAGATAAAACACCACACCAACTCCCGCCAGAGACTTGCTCGGGAAGGAGCAACCGGGTTGGTTGGGATTCACGATGGCATCGGCTGCGGGTAACTCACGCCCCGGGAGATGGTGATCGGTGATCAACACCCGCATACCGAGTTGTTGTGCAGCGCGAACTCCATCGATGCTGGAGATGCCGTTGTCTACGGTGATGAGGAGATCAGGTGAACGCTGCGCGGCCAAAGCCACGATTTCCGGCGTCAGACCATATCCGTATTCGAAGCGATTGGGGACGATATAATCCACGTGTTGAAAGCCCATGGCCCGCAGGGCACGCACCGCCAGCGCACAACTGGTGGCACCATCCGCGTCGAAGTCCGCAATGATCAGCACCCGCCCTTGTCGCAACAACTCTTCATGTAAAAGTTGCACAGCCTTATCCAATCCCAACAGTTGTTCAAGGGGAAGCAGATGGCGTAGATCGAGGGTCAGTTCACTGTCAGTGAAGACGTTGCGGGCAGAAAGCACTCTTTGCAGAAGCGCCGACACGCGCGGAGAAAACTCTCCTTCGCGCATCGGCACTCGTCGATATATCAGGGGCTTCACAAGTGCGACTGAACGTAACCGGTCACCGCAGACAGCGCGTTGTCGAGCACCGCGTAACGCTCCTCTCGTTCGAAGAGATCGCGCATATGTTCCGGCAGCGCGGGTGTGTCCAATCCGGCCCGGGTGACAGCGTCGGCGAATTTCACCGGGTGTGCAGTCGCGAGCGTAATCATTGGAATCGAGTGGTCTGTGTTGCATTCGCGCGCCGCTTTCACGCCGACTGCCGTATGGGGATCGATCAGGAATGCTGTCTCCTCATAGACCTGACGAATCACCTCACAGGTGACTTCGTCGCTGACTGCCGCGCTCGCAAACACTTGTTTCGCTTCCTGCCAACGCGCTGGATCAATGCTGTGATTGGCGTCGCCGGAAGCCGTCATGAAGTGCGCCAGCGCCTTGCCATCACGACCAAACAGATCGAACAGATAGCGCTCGAAATTGCTCGACACCATGATATCCATACTGGGGGACAAGGTGTGTTTGAGTGCAGATTGCGAATACTCGTTGCGACTCATGAAGCGGTGCAGGATGTCGTTGCTGTTGGTCGCGATGATCAGTTGTTTGACCGGCAAGCCCATCTGTCGGGCCAAGTAACCCGCATAGATGTCACCGAAATTGCCAGTCGGCACCGAGAAAGAGACTTCACGATGCGGGCCACCCAGCTGCAAGGAGGCATAAAAGTAGTAGACGATCTGCGCCATGATTCTGGCCCAGTTGATGGAGTTCACTGCCACCAGTTGACGGCCTTCCGGCAGGAAAGACTGGTCACCAAACGCAGCCTTCACGATGCGCTGGCAATCGTCAAAATTACCCCGCACAGCGATGTTGTGAACGTTGTCACCCGGCACCGTCGTCATCTGTCGACGCTGGACTTCGGACACACGCTGATAAGGATGCAGAATGAAGATATCGACATTCTCGCAATGACGACATCCTTCCAGAGCTGCGGAGCCGGTGTCACCTGACGTCGCTCCCAGAATCACCACTTTCTGGTTATTGCGAGTCAACACATAGTCCAGCAAATGTCCCAGCAATTGCAGCGCAAAATCCTTGAATGCCAGCGTCGGACCACAGTACAGCTCCATCACCCACTCATTGGCCCCGAGCATGCGCAAAGGAGCGACTGCTTTATGTGAAAAGTTCGCGTAGCTCTTGTCGATCAGCTCCTTGAGTTTGGTCTCCGGAATCGCGCCATCGACAAAGGGACTGATGATCTTCAGAGCCAATTCCGCGTAACTGAACCCTGCCCACGTGGCTATTTCCTCACGAGAATAATGCGGCAGTGTTGCGGGCACGTAGAGCCCGCCGTCGGGTGCCAGCCCAGTCAACAATACTTGCTCAAAACTCTGGGCGGGTGACTGACCGCGTGTGCTGATATATTTCATTGCCACTTTCAATTCTCTCGTTGCTGCTGGATTCCTGAAGACTCCGCGAGCGGGTGGTTAATTGCTGATTAGTTGCCTTCGCCATCGAACAGTTCTACACGTATGCGCGTCACTTTGTCGACAACCTGCTCAAGCGCCTCGATGGCCGCAATCGCCTTGTTCATTTGCCGTTCCTGCACCTTGCCTGTCAACAGGACAACTGGCACCGTCACGTCACCAGTGGCATTGTGATCCGGCTCTTTCTGGATCAATGCTTCGATATTGATGCCGTGCGTCATCAGCACTTGGGATATCTGCGCCATGACACCGATCTTGTCCTGTGCGGCGATGCGCAAGTAATACTCGCACTCGATATCGTCAATGCCGAGAATCGGCACGTCGGTGCGCAGGGAATTGAACGCCAGCGACGGCACACTGCCTGACATGGAACCAGACGCGCGCGCGATGTCGATAAGATCGGCAACGACGGACGAGGCCGTTGCTTTGGCTCCTGCACCGGCACCGTAGTAAAGAGTGGATCCCACTGAATCGCCTTTCACCACGACTGCGTTCATCACACCGTTGACGTTGGCAATCAGACGCTGATTGGAGATCAGCGTTGGATGCACACGCATCTCGATGCCCTTTTCGGTCATGCGAGCGATACCCAGGTGCTTGATGCGATAGCCCAGCTCGTTGGCATAGTTGACATCGGCGATGGTCACTTTGCTGATTCCTTCGGTGTACACCTTGTCGAATTGCAGTGCGATACCAAAGGCGTTGGATGCGAGAATAGTCAGCTTGTGCGCGGCATCGATTCCTTCCACATCAAAAGTGGGATCGGCTTCGGCATAGCCGAGGGCCTGTGCCTCCTTAAGCACATCCGGAAAACTGCGTCCTTTCTGCGCCATCTCCGTCAGAATGAAGTTGCCAGTGCCGTTGATGATACCTGCCAACCAGTGAATCGAGTTGGCGGCCAAGCCTTCGCGCAGTGCTTTGATGATTGGAATGCCACCTGCCACCGCGCTTTCATAGGCGACAGTAACACCCTTGCGTTTGGCGGCTGCAAAAATTTCGTTGCCATGCACGGCGATGAGAGCCTTGTTTGCGGTCACGACGTGTTTGCCGTTTTCGATGGCGCGCATGATGAGCGGAAAAGCAGGCTCCATACCGCCCATCACTTCCACCAGAATATCGATGGCCGGATCATCCGCCACGGCGAAAACATCAGTACTGAAACGAATATTGCTGGTGTCGAAAGCAGGATTCTGACGGCGTGAGGCGACATGAGTCACTTTGAGGGTTTTGCCCAAACGTCGAGTAATTTCTTCCTGTTTGCTCTGCAGCAGAGTGAAGGTGCCACCACCCACAGTCCCCATTCCACAGATACCAATATTGAACTGTTGCTTGCCGTCTTTCGCGGCTGATCCCGCGCTCTGTTGCGATTCCTGTTTCAAGACAAATCCTCAACGCCATGGTGAAAATGGCGCACATTGTACTAAAGATTAATGGGGAAATTGCAGTCCCGCCGGAATTTAAGGCGTCAGTTCACTGACCGAAAACCACTCCCGAGAGCTGCTGACTGTCGAGATAACCCGGGATCACTGTGCCATCTTCCAGCACCAGAGCAGGAGTTCCGGAAATACCAATCTTGTTACCCAGATTGTAGTGCTCCAGCACGGGAGTCTGGCAATCACGGGTTGGCAGATTCTGCCCATTCTTGGCTTGGGTCAGCGCCTTGTTGCGGTCCTCCGAACACCAGACGGAAATCATCTTGGGGAACGCTGTAGAGGCTTCGCCACCACGGGGATAGGCGACATATCGCACTTGTATACCTAGCGCCATGATGGCATCGAGTTCGCTGTGCAGCTTGCGGCAATAAGTGCAATCGACATCCGTGAAGACGGTAATGGATGCTTTCTTTTCTTCAGGCGTGAAAATGATCATCTCTGATTCAGGCACTGCGGCAATCCACTCGGCGATCTTGCCTTGACGCGCCGCCGCCGAAAGATTCTCCAAACCGTCCGGGCTCGCCTTGAACAAATCACCGGTGACTAGATACCCGCCTTCGCGATCAGAGAACAGAGTCTCGCCGGTGCTCAACTCCACTTCCACAAGACCGGCTACCGGCGTCTCGCTGATTCGGACAACCGACACATCACTCTCAGTAGCGGCGACCAAGGTCTGCGTCAATTTCGTTCGCAACTCCACTGCCCACGGTTCATCGGTCGCATCTGACTGCCCGAATGCAGTATAGGCAAGCCCTACCGAGACCAGCGCAATGGCGGCGACAGATCGAAACAGTGTTGTCATGACGAAGAACCTCGTGATACTGCTTTAGTAAAACCCTGATGTCCGTAAATTAACACAAGCCTGAAGGCGGAGGCCATGAATTTGTACCCAGTGCGACACATCGCGCGAGCGCGATGGAGGCCAAAAGCAAAAAGGGAAGCAATGCGGATTGCTTCCCTTTTTTTGCGTACGTTCATCCATACGCTCACACATATTGACTGACGCGAACCTGACAACATCATCTGTGTCAGGCAGCGTTTGTCACTCGAATCAGCTGGTTTTCTTTTCCAGTTTTTCGGTGATACGTGCTGCTTTACCAGACAGGTCTCTGAGGTAGTACAGCTTGGCTTGACGCACATCACCACGACGTTTCAGTGTGATGCTGTCGAGCATGGGGCTGTAAGTCTGGAAAGTACGCTCAACACCCACACCGTGGGAGATTTTGCGCACGGTGAACGCAGAGTTCAGTGCACGGTTGCGGACGCCGATCACCACGCCTTCAAATGCCTGCAGACGCTCACGGTCACCCTCTTTGATCTTTACCTGCACGACCACTGTATCCCCTGGACCAAAATCCGGGATTTCCTTGGTCATTTGTGCTTTCTCAACCATCTGAATGATCTTGCTCTTGCTCATTGCCTTACTCCAGGGTTCGCAGCCTGACGCGTTAACGCCTTGCCTCGTATTCACCAATAAATTGTTCCAATAAACCTTTGTATTCCGCACTCAACGTCATCTTTTCCAGCAAGTCCGGCCGCTTGAGCCAGGTACTGCCAAGACTCTGTTTGAGTCGCCAAATTCTAATGTGTTCGTGGTTCCCACCCAGCAGTACCTCGGGGACTGACTCACCCTTGTACTCCTGCGGCCGCGTGTACTGCGGGCAATCCAGCAAGCCATCCGCGAACGAATCTGCTGCGGCTGACCCTTCGTGACCCAATGCCTCTGGCTGATAGCGCGTCAACGCATCGACCAGCACCATGGCCGCCAGTTCACCACCACTGAGGACGTAATCCCCTATCGACCATTCCTCGTCGATATCGTTGCGCAGTACCCGCTCATCAATGCCCTGATAACGTCCGCACACCAACACGAGCTTCTTACGTGACGCTAACTCGACGACACCCTGCTGATCCAGTTTGCGCCCTTGCGGCGAGAGATAAATCACCGTGGGCACTATCACTTCGCAGTCAGCTATCTGTTCGCCTGCATCTGTCACTTCTGTATTCAAACCGGCCTTTGCCGCTGCAATCGCGGCCTGCAGAGGTTCCGTCTTCATCAACATACCCGGTCCGCCACCGAAGGGGCGATCATCCACCGTGCGATGTCGGTCCTGCGTAAAATCCCGTGGGTTCCAGCACTGCAGCGTCACGATGTTTTCGCGACATGCTCTACCCGTGATGCCGTAATCGGTCACCGCAGTAAACATCTCAGGAAACAGCGTCACAATACCGATCTGCACCGCATTCCCCTTCCGCTTCTCTCACCCGACATCCACAATCAGGCCAGATAATCAGCATCCCAATCAACGGTAATAGAGCGCTCTTCGCGGCTGACACATTTGATGACCCTCTCAAACAGATAGGGAATCAATCGCTCACGCCCGTCGATACTGCCTTCAACAGCCTGCACGACCAACACATCGTTAGCGCCAGTTTCCAGCAGCTTGGAGACAACGCCCAGATACTGTCCGGACTCGGTCACCACGCGCATACCAATCAGTTCGTGCCAGTAAAAATCTTCGGACCCCAGTGCAGGCAATTCATCTACTCGCACTGCCAGCTCGACGCCGGTCAGATTTTTCACTTCATCGGGATCATCAAAACCGACGAAGTGTGCGACAAGACCTTTGCCATGAATCTTGCACTGATCCATCTCGATGGCTTGCCACTGATTACCGATACGGGCCAGCAGATGCCGAAAATCGAGAATATTATCCTGCGGGTTGGTATAGGAAATCAGCTTGACCCAGCCCTTGATGCCATAGAGCCGACCAATCCGCCCCATGGTGATCAATTCCTGTTGCTTGAACTCCATGACCATCAACCCTCTTACGTCAGGCTCATGCCTGACGTCCTACCAGTGCCATCTGCCTTACGACAGACAGAGCAATCAGGCAACTGTTGTTGCTACTGCGCTGGCTTCCTTGATCAGCGCGGCAACGCGCTGACTTGGCTGAGCACCATTGCCTGACCAATGCTGCACGCGATCAAGATTGATACGCAGACGCTCTTCCTGGCCACGAGCAACAGGGTTAAAGAACCCTACGCGCTCAATGAAGCGACCATCACGCGCATTGCGCTGATCAGTCACTGTGATGTAGTAAAAAGGTTTCTTTTTTGCGCCAGCGCGAGCCAGTCGAATTGTGACCATAAACTGTATTTCCTGAGTTAATCGTTCATACGAAAACTGACCCAGCCGCAACATCGAAAGACACTGTTACAACGCCAACAAGTGCCGAGGCTGGAAAAAGGCGGGTATTCTAAGGGAATTAATGCCGGGATGGAAGGAATCTTTAAAGATTTTCCAGACACTTTACCAAACCCACAAATCGACGGAGAAGCCCCGCCGAATGGGCCGTTCAGACTATTACCATTCTTTTTTTCTAAGCGCTGATTAGAGCACGGCTACCTCTTAGAAGCGAGGCGGACCACCAGCCCCCGGGAAACCTCCCGGACCGCGCATGCCGCCCAACCCGCGCATCATGTTCGCCAGACCGCCACCTTTCATCTTCTTCATCACTTTCTGCATCTGCTTGTGCTGCTTGAGCAAGCGGTTCAGATCCTGAATATCGGTACCCGAACCTTGTGTGATGCGACGCTTGCGTGAGCCATTGAGAATATCGGGGTTCACTCGTTCCTTCATGGTCATCGAATTGATGATGGCCTCCATTTTGCGGAACAGCGAATCATCGACCATTTTGGCTGCGCCGGGAGGCAAGGCGCCAAGACCCGGCATCTTGTCCATGATACTGGCCATCCCGCCCATGTTCTGCATCTGTTTGATCTGTTCCTTGAAATCTTCCAGATCAAAGCCTTTGCCTTTCTTGATCTTGGCCGCGATGCGCTCGGCTTTTTCCTTGTCGACCTTGCGCTCGACTTCCTCGATCAACGACAGGAGGTCGCCCATGCCGAGAATACGGGTCGCAATACGATCAGGATAGAACGGCTCCAAGGCATCGGCTTTCTCGCCAATACCGATGAACTTGATTGGCTTGCCAGTGATCTGTCTGACGGAGAGCGCGGCACCGCCACGCGCATCGCCATCGGCTTTGGTCAGAATCACACCCGTCAGCGGCAACGCATCATTGAAGGCCTTGGCTGTATTGGCCGCATCCTGCCCTGTCATCGCATCGACGACGAACAGTGTTTCAATCGGGCTCAGTACTTCATGCAGGCGGCGAATCTCCGCCATCATCTCGTCATCAATCGCCAGACGACCAGCGGTGTCGACGATCAGCACATCCATGAACTTCGTTTTAGCTTCTTTCACCGCAGCCAGCACAATAGCTTCCGGTGACTGGCTGATATCGCTGGGGAAAAACTCCACCCCCACGTCGGTGGCCAGCGTCTGCAACTGGGCAATCGCCGCTGGACGGTAAACGTCGGCGCTGACGACCATCACATTCTTTTTGCCGTTTTTCTTCAACCACAGGGATAGCTTCGCCACCGTGGTGGTTTTACCGGCGCCCTGCAAGCCCGCCATCAGGATAATCGCAGGCGGCTGGGCGCGCAGATTCAGCGCCTCGTTGGCAACCCCCATGACCGTTTCAAGCTCGGCCTGCACGATCTTGATGAAGGTCTGACTGGGGCTGAGACTCTGGGAGACTTCTTGGCCTACTGCACGCTGCCTGACCCGCTCTACGAATTCTTTTACAACCGACAAAGCCACATCCGCTTCCAGAAGTGCACGTCGCACTTCACGCAAAGCATCCTGGATATTGTTGTCAGTCAGGGTTCCTTTGCCACTGATCTTGCGCAAGGCTCCGGAAAGGCGTTCGGTAAGGCTTTCAAACATAGTTCACGTCCAAATTTGCTGCGGGAAATTTTCAATGGCGGGCGATTATAGCCAAATACACCAAGATGTTCACTGCTACCGGAATCAACCGTTTTCAGGCTTTCTACTACCCGAAAATATCACTTCAACCCCCTCTCTACATATGAGAAACTTTCCCAACAAATACCGATTAGAAGCTAATTCGCCACTCCAGAAGCCTCACCAACCACCCGATTCCAGAGACCGACATGCAGCTTACCACCCTCTCAGGACTGATTGCCGTACTGTTTTACCTGATCAGTTCTGTCAGCCAGGGACGGCAATTGCAGAGTAGAATGACGGCCACCGACCCTCGCAGTGCCGTGTTCATCTGCGGACTGCTGGCCGTGCTTGCCCATGCAGTGAGTGCTGGATCATTGATAAAGAAAGATGTCGGCTTCCACTTCGGCATCGTCGAGATCAGCACATTGATCAGCGCCTCGATTTCCTTGCTGGTGCTGCTCAGCAGCCTGCGCAAGCCGCTGAGCAATCTGATTCTGGGATTATTCCCGCTGGCTATCCTGTCCATCCTGGCCTCCCTTTTGATTCACAGCACTTATCCAGCGCGGGACATCGGTGTGGGCATTGCCAGCCATATCCTGCTATCCATACTCGCTTACAGCATCCTGACCATGGCCGCGTTGCAGGCAGCGCTCCTTGCCTTCCAGAACTATCAGCTGCGCCATCGACATGCCGCCAGCGTGATCAAGCGCTTTCCCCCGCTGCAGGACATGGAGACTTTCTTGTTTGAATTGTTGTGGGTTGGACAGGTTCTCCTGAGTCTTGGAATCATTGCTGGCTTTGTCTTCGTAGAGGACATGTGGGCGCAGGGTCTGCCACACAAGACTTTCTTCTCTCTGCTGGCGTGGATGGTGTTCGCGGCGTTGTTGTGGGGAAGGCACAAACAGGGCTGGCGCGGAACGACCGCGATTCGCTTTACGCTGACCGGTTTCCTGATGTTGATTCTGGGGTTCTACGGCTCCAAATTCGTGCTGGAATATATTCTCAGCTGAGCAGCACCACTAAGGCGTTGGAACCAATGGCCGACAAACCACTTTCATCGGGCTCAAGGTACCAGAACTTTTCAGAGCAATGGCCAAACGGTGTTGCGGCGACGCCTGCATCTGCCAGAACTGCCACGCCTCGGGCTCATCACAACGCTCAGGCGCAAAGACAATTGAAATACCTTCCCGGGAAAATTCAAAACTGAAGCTGCGCAGCGGTATCGCCAGCCCCATTCCGCAGGCCTTTATATAGGCCTCTTTCAGTGTCCACAAATCAAAGAAGCGCTCGCGCTGCTCACTAACGGGTAAAGCTTGGAGTGCCACGATTTCCAGCTCCGCAAAATAGCGATTTGCCAGTGCCAGAGTGCGGCATCGCCTTCCGGTATATTCAATATCTACCCCGAGATCGCCACGTTCCGTCACCGCAATGACGATCATCCCTTGAGCATGAGAAATATTGAACTGGATATTGGAATCAAGTAGAGGTGTCGCGATGGCAGGGCGCCCCCAGGCATTGCGACTGAACTGCCACTGTGCTGGCAGCACATGAGGATAGTAGCCACTCAGAACGCAGCGAATCGCCGCCCGTGTGGTCAAAAAGCGATGCCGATCAAGCTCCCGGCGCAAGCGTTCACAACGCTGCAATTCGTCTGCAGACAGAAGCGCCCGGTAGCCGGCACGCCGCATGTCATCAACTGCAGATTCATCAATCACCCACAAATGAATCTCATCATTCACTGGAAATGGCATAGATCACTTCGTCCTTGCAGCATTCAACCCAGCAAGTCGTATTTACGTAAATAGCCACGTAATTGATGGTAACTCATCTGCAGAAAATCAGCGGCTTTGCGCTGATTGAACTGGCTGCGCTGCATGGCTTGCTTGAGCAGATCGATTTCAAAATCCTGCACATGAGTCTTGAAATCCAACGTTTCCGCTGAGTCCAGATCGACGGTCGGTATCGGAACAGAGGCAGCACTTTGCGCTGTCGACGCCGTCGTCGCGACGTTTTTTGAAGGAGCCTGATTCAAACGGTAGGGCGACTCGAACGGGTTGAATACCAGCCGGGTAATCTGGCGATCCGGGCTCTGATAAACAGCACGCTCAATGACATTCTTCAGTTCACGCACATTCCCTGGCCAGGTATGACTCACCAGCATGCGCTCAACGTTCTGCCCAAAACCATGGAAATAATCACCGCCCAATTCCTTCACCATGCCGACCGCGAAATGCTCCGCAAGCACCATGATATCTTCGGCTCGCGCGCGCAGCGGGGGCAAGGTGATGACATCGAAGGCGAGACGATCGAGCAGGTCTTCACGAAACTTCTTGTCTCGTGCCAGTGTCGGCAGATCCTCATTGGTGGCAGCAACGATGCGGACATTCACTTTCAGGGGCTGATTCCCCCCCAAACGTTCCAGCTCACCGTATTCGATGATGCGCAGGATTTTCTCCTGTACCGGCATCGCGGTATTTGCCAATTCATCGAGGAAAAGTGTGCCTCCGTCGGCACGCTCGAAGTAGCCCTTCTTCTGGCTGGTGGCACCGGTGAAAGCCCCACTCTCGTGACCAAACAGCTGCGACTCCAGCAGAGTGTCGCTCACTGCGGCGCAATTGATCTTGAGAAAATTCTGTTGCCAGCGTCGGGAGAGGAAATGCAGGCGCGCTGCAATCAACTCCTTGCCCGTCCCGCGCTCGCCCACTATCAACACCGGTTTGTTCAACGGAGCGACCCGGGAAACGTGCTCTTGCATCTCCAGAAAGCTCGCGGATTCCCCAATCATTCTTGGGGGTGAATTATCTGCCTGCATGAGGTTTTTGCTTCCGTGGTGACATTGGTTTTTGTGTCGCGAAAAATACCACTTGTTGCCAAATCTCGCCAACAGATTGCTTTCGCTTCACCGCAAGACCAATATTTTTCTTTTATTTACAACATGTTACAAGGAAGACAATTGCTGGCACACATTCTGCTATAACCGAAACATTCGCAAGCCAACACTTAAGCTTTTACCCGCAACCCGCACCACCAAGAGGATAGTAGACAAATGAGCATATTTTCACGCTTGTCAGACATCATCAATTCCAACATCAGTTCCCTGCTCGACAAGGCAGAAAACCCTGAAAAAATGATCCGCATGGTCATTCAGGAAATGGAAGAGACCCTGGTGGAGGTTCGCAGTGGCACTGCCAAGGTCATCGCCGAAAAGAAGACTCTACACCGCCGTGCCGAACAATTACGCAAGCAGGCAGACGATTGGCAGCAGAAGGCCGAACTGGCACTTAGCAAGGATCGCGAAGATCTCGCCAAGGCCGCTCTGGTAGAAAGAGCCAGCGTTAACGCCACCATCAGCCTGCTTGACGGCGAGATGATCAAACTCGACGAAACGTTGGACAAGCTGAGCGGCGAGATTGAACAGCTGCAGAACAAACTGAATGATGCCCGCGCCCGACAGAAGACCATCGTCATGCGCGTCACCGCCACACAATCCCGCGTCGATGTCAGCCGTCAGCTGCATAACTTCAACATTGACAATGCCATGAACAAATTTGAGTATTACGAGAAGAAAATCGATCTCATGGAGGGGCAGGTCGACAGCCTCAATATGGAACGAAAAGGTTTGCAAAGCGAATTTGAAGAGCTGGCCCGCAAAGAAAAAATTGATCAGGAACTGCAGGAAATCAGGAAAAAACTTAACAAGTAATACGTGAAGGGTTCAGCTAATGGATTTTTTTGAATTCGCGATTGCGCTCATTTCTGTCATCGGCGGCTTTATTACGCTGTGGATGTTCATTCTGTATCAGCGCAAGGAAAAGAAGGTCAAGTTGTCAACAGACACGGAGTACGACATCCGGGAACTGTCAGCCATGGCCAGGTCGCTGAGCACCCGAATCGACACCTTGGAGTCCATTCTGGATTCCGAAGTGCCAAACTGGAGAGAACAGCATGAACGCCAGGCCTAACAAGCTCACTCTCAATCATGAGAAAAAGCGCTTTTGCGGCTTGTGTGCAGGACTGGCAGATTATCTGGATGTGCCGGTCCTCATCATTCGTATCATTGCCGTGCTTGCTTGTATCGCATGGCCTGTTCTGATTCTGGTCTATCTGGCCGTGTGCTGGTGGCTGAAGAAAGACATGAATGAAAGCAAGATGCGCAGCTTTCTATCAGAATCGCGGACGGCCAATCATTTTAGGAATGTGGACTATCACAAGCAGTTGTATCGCAATACTCGCAGCAAACGGATTGCAGGTGTTTGCAGCGGGATTGCCGAGTATCTGGAAGTCAGCACTCGGAAAATCCGTCTGGTCACAATACTTTCGTTTTTCCTGTTCGGGCCATTCACATTTTTTCTCTACGGTGTGCTCTGGATCGTGCTTGAGAAAAATCCCACCGGAGGTCGTCTCGACCATCGTCGCCGGGGTCGTCGCAGACGGAACAGCGAACCGACCTCTACTGTCGACCCGGACTTCGAGCCTGATTTCGAGCCGATAACGCAATCACCCGAATCGCTTTCGAATGCCTCAATCGCGCTCTCGCTGCAGGAGTGTTCCGTCGCCTTCGGCAAGATAGAAACCAGATTACGGGACGTGGAGGCCTTCATTACATCGAAGAAATTCCGGCTGCATTGCGAGATCAACCGCATCTGAGCACAAGCTCTTTTTAATTGTGCAGGTCACGGTGAGCAGTTACACTCCCGGGTAATGAACAGCAACCCTCAGGGAGGCCTCACCATGCACCGTGATCTGCCCGACTTCGATACCCTCGTCACGCTTCACAAGGAACAGCCCGAAGAACTGGAACGTATCCGCAGTGAGCTGACCAACGCCATTCTGGAAAACACCACAGGCGAAAGCCGTCGTCGGCTGCAGGGATTGCAATTCCGCATCAACATGGAACTGCGCAAGGCGCGCACTCCCGAAGCTCGCTTTATCAAAATGTCCAGCATGATGCACGAGGCGTTTGCCGAGCTTAACCAAGTTCTCCATAACCCCGAAGAAAGCAGATTGGTAACGGATCGCCATAGCAGTCGCGAGGCAACGATTCTCCCCTTCTCCTCGCAGCGTGACCGCACACAGGATCATTAAGGGCAACCATGAGCGTTCGGATTGTGCCACTGATGATGACATTGGGAGCCGGCTTGTTACTGACTGCGGGCAGCCACACGCTGGCTCAGCAGCCAAGCCCTCTGGCACGTTTGCCGGAAACGGTATCAGGCATCACCTCCCCGACGGCACGAGTCACCGGCATCCCCGGTAACATGCGCATCACTGAGCGTTCCTGCAGATCAGCCCCCATTGAAGAGACCCGCCGCCGCATCGTCAACGCTGCCGCGCAGGAGTGGGCGTACTTCGGATTCGGCATTGATGAGCAGCCCGTCGGTCTGGCCATCGAAACCACCCCACCACCCCAAAATCGTGCGCGCAGACCAGGAATGAGTACAACCGAAGCCGTGCGCCTGGCTGACTCCATTGCGGGCTACTGGGCCGCTACCCCGGACAGCGACTGGATACTGCAACGTCAGAATCAGGCGTGGACTACCGACGGGACGGGCATACGCTGGCGTGATGCCTGGTCCGCTGCCTTTATCTCCTGGGTGATGTGTGAGAGTGGGCTTGGAACCACTCAGCAGTTCAAACGCGCCATTGCCCACCACACCTATATCGACCAGGCGATTCTTGCGAGTGACGGCAAAGATGACGCTGCCGCCTTCCGCGCCTACACGCCGGGCGAGGCTTCTATCGCTCCTGGCGACCTGCTGTGCCGAGGCAGCCGCCCTGCCTACAAGAGCATTGCAGAACGCCGCGCCCAGCTGGGAGTCGGCGCCAGGACCCATTGCGATATCGTAGTGAAAGTGGATGAGGAGGCCGGGCAAATCATGGCCATTGGCGGCAACGTCAGAGGTTCAGTGCGGATGAAGGTATTCCCGGCAGTGCGTGAGAACAGTCAGTACCTGCGTCCCCTTTATGACAACGGGCGCATTCACTTCGCTCACCTGCAGCTCAAAGCCCCAGCGATTGAAGCAAATGCGCTGGATCAATCCCCAAGCCTGCAGACAATCGCCTGCAGCGCCCCTGCGGCAACCGCGACGACTGCGCTGGCAGCCACGGTGTCCCTGCCTGCAGAACTCTGCTGAATCAATTCAACCCAGCATCAATCCAGCGCGACAACGGAAACATCAGCGGTCACCACCGCTTCCGTCAATTGCGGCGAGCACAGTTCAATGAAGTGGTAAGCAAAGCGCCGCATGAAGTGCCCACGTCTCACGGCAATACGAGTCGTGTTTTCACCGAACAGATGTGAACAATCCAGCATGGCAAGCCCCCCGTCACGTGCGGCATTGAAGGCCACAGACGCGATGATCCCGACCCCCAACCCCAACTCCACATACGACTTGATCACGTCCGCATCCAGAGCGCTGAGCACAACATCGGGCACGATCTGCGCGTCACCGAAGGCTTTCTCGATCAAGGCTCTTCCGGTAAAACCTTCGTGATAGGTCACAACCGGATACTCGGCGATGGCCCCCAGCGTCAACGGCTGCTGGCTTTCCAACGCATGTCCGCTCGGCACGATGACACTGTGGTGCCAGGAGTAATAATTGAAGGTCGCCAGCTCGGGAATCTGCCCGAGCGCCTCAGTCGCCACGCCGATATCTGCCTCTCCTTCGAGCAACATCTGGGCAATTTCGGTCGGGCTACCCTGGTGCAGTCTGAGATGGACACGAGGGTAGATTTTCTTGAATTCCATCACTACTTTCGGCAGCGCATAGCGCGCCTGCGTGTGAGTCGTGGCGATGGTCAGTTGACCTTTGTCCTGCTGACTGAACTGTTCGGCCACAGTCTTTATGTTCTTCGCGTCGAGCAGCATGCGCTCGACGATCTTGACCATCTCCTTGCCCGGCTCGGTGAGCCCCAGCAGGCGCTTGCCCTTGCGGATAAACAACTCCACGCCCAGCTCATCCTCCAGATCTTTGATGTGCTTGGACACACCGGACTGTGACGTATACAGCGCGTTGGAGACTTCCGTCAGATTGAAGTTGCGCCGCACCGTCTCGCGAATGATGCGCAATTGTTGAAAATTCATGCCCTGGCTCCAGTACTACTTTGCACATTACCTGAGTTGCCCACCGCATCGGCAGAGACATATCCAGGTCGATCAAACAATTTCAAACGCGACGGCACGAGGCGCACATGTTGACCGGCAACCAGCGTCAGCTCGGCAACCTGTGCCTGCGTCAGCTCCACCTCGAAATGCTGATCTTTCTCGCGATCCAGTCCGTCGAGTTCCACCCGCGCACTGACACCGAAGGACAACACCCGCACGACCTTGGCCGCAACTCCCTGAGTGTAGCCTGTATCGGTGATGATCTGCAGCTCATGCGGACGGACAAAGGCAAACACCTCGGAGCCTTCCGTGAAATTGTCCTGCGTGTGTGGCACCGCATCGGCTCCCACTCGCAATCCTTCTTCTTCCACACGCCCGTGAAAGAGATTCACCGAACCGAGGAAACTGTAAACGAATGGCGTCGCCGGATGGTTGTAAACCTCTTCCGGTGTACCGACCTGCTCCACATGCCCGTGATCCATCAGCACTACCTTGTCAGCCACTTCCAGCGCTTCTTCCTGATCATGAGTCACGAAAATGGACGTGATATGCAGCTCGTCGTGCAGCTTCCGCAACCAACGCCGCAGCTCCTTGCGGACCTTGGCATCCAGAGCGCCGAAGGGTTCGTCAAGCAGCAGTACACGGGGCTCTACCGCCAGCGCTCTGGCCAGTGCGATGCGTTGCCGCTGACCACCAGACAACTGTGATGGATAACGATCCGCGAGCCAATCCAGCTGCACCAGATTGAGCAGCTCGTGCACTTTGTCCTTGATCTGTTGCTTCGAAGGTCGCTGGGCGCGCGGCTTCATGCGCATGCCGAACGCGACGTTATCGAATACCGTCATGTGCTTGAACAGCGCGTAATGTTGAAACACAAAGCCTACCTGCCTTTCACGCACACTGCTGACCGAAGCATCTTCTCCTTCCAGCGTGACGATTCCCGAATCGGCCTGCTCCAGCCCCGCGATAATACGCAGCAGTGTGGTCTTACCGCAGCCTGAGGGACCGAGCAATGCCACCAGCTGACCGGACTCGAAATTCAGAGAAATGTCGTTCAGCGCAGTAAAATTGCCGAAGCGTTTATGAATGTTTCTGACTTCGATGCTCATGGCACAACCCTCGGTGAAAACGTATTGATGTCTGCAGAAATCATATGCGCTGCGTTGAACTGACTGCTGGCGCGGTGTTCCACCCAGGTCTTGATCACCAGAGTGACCAGCGCCAGCAGTGCCAGCAGTGAAGCCACCGCAAAGGCTGCCGCAAAGTTGTATTCGTTATAGAGAATCTCGACATGCAGCGGCATGGTGTTGGTCTGCCCGCGAATCTTGCCGGACACTACCGAGACCGCGCCGAACTCCCCCATCGCCCGGGCGTTGGAGAGAATCACCCCATAGAGCAGCCCCCATTTGACGTTTGGTAATGTCACGTACCAGAAGGTCTGCCAGCCATTGGCGCCGAGCACTACTGCCGCCTCTTCCTCGTCTCGCCCTTGCGCCTGCATCAACGGAATCAGCTCACGGGCCACGAAGGGGAAAGTCACGAAAATGGTCGCCAGCACGATCCCGGGCACAGCAAAGATCACCTTGAGGTCATGCTCCACCAGCCAGGCGCCGAACCAGCCATTGGCACCAAACACCAGCATGTACATCAGCCCCACGATCACCGGTGACACGGAGAACGGCAGATCGATAAAGGTTGTCAGCAATTGCTTGCCACGAAAATCATGCTTGGCGATCAGCCAGGCCGCCGCCACGCCGAAGACTAGATTCAGCGGCACCGAGATAAACGCGATAAGGACCGTGAGCTTGATTGCCGCCAGCGCCGTCTCTTCCGTGATGGACAGCAGATAGACCTCCCAGCCCTTGCGCAGGGCTTCGAAGAACACTGACACCAGTGGCAGGATCAGGAACAGCACGAAGAAACTCAGCGACAAGGTCAGCAACGTCCATCTCACCCAGGGCGCTTCCCGGGTGGCCAGGTTGCGTTCGAAACGTGTGGTTCTACGAGAAGTGTGATTCATCAGCGCGACCCTCCAATGCTTCTGGAACTCCACGCCTGCAGCGCGTTGATAACGAGCAGAAGGACAAAGGAGAACAACAGCATCACCAGAGCCACCGCTGTCGCGCCCACATAGTCATATTGCTCCAGCTTGGTGATGATGATCAGCGGGGTGATCTCCGAGACCAGCGGAATATTGCCGGCGATGAAGATCACTGAACCGTATTCACCCACGGCACGCGCGAAGGCCAGCGCGAAACCAGTCAACAACGCCGGCAACAGAATCGGCAGCAGCACATAGCGAAAAGTCTGCCAGCGCCGCGCGCCAAGGCTGGCAGCCGCCTCTTCAAGCTCGGTCTCCAGATCCTCCAGAATCGGCTGCACCGTTCGCACCACAAAGGGCAGACCGATGAAGACCAGCGCCACCAGCACCCCGGCTGGTGCAAACGCAATCTTGATGCCCAGCACACCTTCGACATACTGGCCGATCCAACCATTGCGGGCGTAGAGCGCGGTCAGCGCGATACCCGCTACCGCCGTCGGCAGAGCGAAAGGCAAGTCCACCAGCGCGTCGACAATGCGCTTGCCCGGAAAGGAGTAACGCACCAACACCCACGCCAGCATCAAGCCGAACACGGAGTTGATGGCCGCTGCAATCATCGAAGCGCCAAAGGACAGCTTGTAGGACGCCAGTACGCGTGGCGCCGTGACGACCTTCCAGAATTCTGCGAATGACAACTCGGATGTCTTCAGAAACACGGCAGCAATCGGAATCAGCACGATCAGCGTCAGGTAACCGAGTGTGTAGCCGAGCGAGAGATTGAAACCGGGCAGCACACTATAGGAACGTCGATAGGAACTGCCGCGCTGGCGACCGAACCATGCATTAGGTGTGAGGGCAATCGCCATCGGTAAATCTCCGTGCTCGCTGATGTATCACTGGGTAATTGTCACTGCGGAATCTGGCAGGCGGGGAGAGTCTACAAATCGGCTCTCATGAAGAAAAACAATAAAATCAGCAATGCTTATTCACTTTTAAGCATAAGAAGACGCTGCTCAAGACAGCGCGCCCAGCAACCCCAACTGTTCGCGGGTATGACGCCGCACACGAGCCAGGGCACTGCCCCGACCGCGTTGCATATGTTGAGGCACTGATGTGGCCGAGGCCTGTGTATTGGTTGTCTCGCCCTGCAGTGCTGTCAGTAAGTCCAGTACGCCGGGCCAGGGGCCAAAGCCGGACTCCGCATTGATGTGCCCTGCCGCCCCCACATTGACGATCTCTACCTCCCAGTCATCAGCCCACTGCTGAGCGACGGGTAACGACGTCCAGGGATCATTCTCACTGGCTACCAATACACCACGTACACCCAGTGCTTTAGCGGGCAGCACATCAGCCAGTGTCTTCACGGCGAGGCGACGATCATCGACTCGCCCAAGACCCAGCAGATGAAAGCGCTGGGGATCGGCAGGCGCCGCCAGAATCACCCCGGCGACATTCTGCGGACGATCCGCCACCGCAATCACGGTGGCGAGACAGCCGAAGCTGTGGGCGACAATCCACAAGGGAGCAGGCGCTCTGGCGATCTCCTCCCGCACTCGCTCGGCCCAGTCGGCCAGCACGGGCTCGTGCCAACTGACACCAGAGAGCACACGGCTGCCGACCAACTGTCGGTGCAACCAGCTCTGCCAATGCGACTCCCCGCTACCCCGATAACCGGGCACAATCAGGACTGCTTCACCGGACACTGCCATGCTACGACTCCTTCTTCCCCTTTCCGAATGACGGTTCAGTGACTGTGATTTACAGGCCGTAGATCTGGTCGAAGATACCGCCATCACTGAAGTGATCGGCCTGCGCTTTCTGCCAGCCACCGAACAAGTCGATGCTGAAAGTGTTCACCTGCGGGAAGCGGGCAATGTCTTCTGGAGCCGCCAGCTCAGGATGGCGTGGCCGGTAGTAATTCTTGGCGGCAATGCGCTGTCCGGCCTCGGAATACAGGTATTCAACATAGGCAGTCGCAACGTCCAAAGTGTCACGACGTTCGGCGATACCGGTAACTACCGCCACCGGTGGTTCGGCCAGAATGGAGACCGACGGCACGATGATCTCGAAGTTCTCCGGCCCCAGCTCGTTCACTGCCAGGAACGCCTCGTTCTCCCAGGAGATGAAAACGTCACCGACACCGCGCTGCACAAACGTGGTGGTCGAACCGCGCGCGCCGGAGTCCAGCACCACGACATTCTTGTAGAGAGCGCTGACGAATTCCTGCGCAGACTCAGCAGTGCCGCCTGGCTGCTGCAGCGCATAACCCCACGCTGCCAGATAATTCCAGCGCGCTCCGCCGGAGGTTTTGGGATTCGGCGTAATCACCCCCACGCCGGGCTGCACCAGATCGTCCCAATCCTGAATGCCTTTGGGGTTGCCCTTGCGGACCAGAAACACAATGGTAGAGGTGTAGGGCGAACTGTTGTCCGGCAGCTTGGTCTGCCAGTCGGCAGGCAGTTTGCCGGACAATTCGGCAATAGCGTCGATATCGTAAGCCAGACCGAGAGTGACGATGTCAGCCTCAAGGCCATCGATCACCGAACGCGCCTGGGAACCGGAACCTCCATGAGACTGACTGATCTCGATCTCTTCTCCGGTTTTCTCCTGCCAGAATCTGGCGAACTCGGGGTTGAACTCCTGGTAAAGCTCGCGGGTGGGGTCATAGGAGACGTTGAGCAGCGTTTTATCCTGCGCCAGCGCTGGCGTCTGCAAAACCGAAGACGAGGCGACAACAGCAGCCAGCGTCAATAAGGAACTCAGAGCAAGTTGTTTGAAAGGTCTGGTCTTGAAAAGCATGGTGCAGCACTCCTTGAAATAGCCGGTTTTTGAAATTGGCGCCAAGGTACCAGCGCCCTCTTCCCTGCCAAACCAAGAAAAACAGCAAAGCTTATGCGGCAAAACGAAATACCTTCCGGCAGTCACACTGTGCTTCCTGATCCCGGTTTATAATCCCGGCACCTGCAAAGCCAGCCATCAGGCTTGCCACACCATCAGCGACCTCAGCGACACCATCATGAAGTACTGCCAGCACTGCGCCGGACCCATCACGCACCACATCCCTCCGGGGGATGACAAGCTGCGCTATTGCTGCATCACCTGCGACGTGGTCTTTTATCAGAACCCGAACAATATCGTAGGCACCCTGCCAATCTACGAAGACAAAGTCCTCTTGTGCAAACGCGCCATCGAGCCGCGTTACGGCAAATGGACCTTGCCTGCAGGTTTTATGGAGAATGGCGAAACCACGCTGCAAGGCGCCATTCGCGAAACGGCGGAAGAAGCGGGTGCTGTGGTGCTGCCTGAAGATTGCTCTCTCTATACCCTCTTCAACCTGCCTTATATCAATCAGGTCTACCTGTTCTTTCACACACAACTGCGCTCTCTCGACTTCAATCCCGGTGAAGAAAGTCTGGAAGTGGCGCTGTTCAGCGAAGCCGAAATCCCCTGGAGCGAACTGGCCTTTCCGGTAGTGCGGATTACACTGGAGCACTATTTCGCGGATCGTCAGTACGCTTTGTACCCTGTGCGAATGTTTGACCTCCACTACTCTGCTGAACGCCAGCTCAGCACCTTCCTCATCAGCAACAGCAATAAAAGTTCATAAGCATTGATGTTTTTCTTGGTTCTGACGGATAGCAGCGATTGCTAGAGTGCCGCCCATCGCACACTACCCGTTCAAACTTTGAGGAGAACATCATGAAAAACCTGTATCGCTTTGCTGCGGTCGCACTGTCATCCGGTGTTGCGCTGGGCGCATTCGCACAGAGCGGCGCACCCGGCAACACCAATTCCAACGATCAGACTTCTGCAGAAAACGGCAGAGGCGTTGATGAGATCGTAGTCACTTCACGTCGCCGCGAAGAGCTGGCGCAAGAAGTGCCGATCCCGGTGACGGTGGTCAGTGGCGACCTGGTGGCTGACTCCGGCGGGTTCAACGTGAATCGTCTGAAGGAATTGATTCCTTCTGTGCAGCTGTATTCCTCCAACCCGCGCAACACGGCCATCAGCATTCGCGGCCAGGGCACTACCTTTGGTCTGACCAATGACGGTATCGATCCGGGCGTTGGCTACTATATTGATGGGGTGTTCTTCGCGCGCCCTGCCATCACGACACTCGACTTCATCGATGTCGAACGCATTGAAGTGCTGCGTGGGCCACAAGGCACCTTGTACGGCAAGAACACCACGGCAGGTGCCTTCAACGTGACGACTCGTAAACCGAGCTTCGATAACGAAGCCAATTTTGAAGTCAGCACCGGCAACAACAATTACGCCCAGCTTAAAGGGACTGTGAGCGGCGGCCTGAGTGAATCCATCGCGGGACGCGTCTCTTTTTCCAGCACAGAACGTGACGGCACGCTGAAGAACATCAGAACAGGAGAGGACGTCAACAACCTCGAAAACTGGGCCTTGCGCAGTCAATTATTGTGGGATGTCAGCGACTCCACGGAAGCACGTCTGGTGGCCGAACTGTCAAGACAAGCCCCGAATGGCTACGCCCAGGTCTTTGCAGGTTCTGTGACCAACAAACGCTCCAGTTACCGTCAGTTCGAGAGCATCATTGCCGCCCTTGGCTACAATCCTCCCCGCGATCCCTTCGACCGCAAGATCGACCACAACACCAAGTGGCGCTCTGGCAACGACATCGGCGGTTTGTCGCTGAACATTGATACTGAACTCGGCAGCGGCACACTGACTTCGACCT
The DNA here is from genome assembly GCA_040384465.1 of Pseudomonadota bacterium. Classification (GTDB taxonomy): domain Bacteria; phylum Pseudomonadota; class Gammaproteobacteria; order Pseudomonadales; family Pseudohongiellaceae; genus UBA5078. The sequence continues at coordinate 86,257 of JAZKJF010000004.1, forward strand.
CTGCCTGGTACTTCTGGGACTGGCGGCCCTCCAATGACCGCGACTTCCTCGGGCTGAATGCCCTGCAGTTATCCGAAGCCCCTTCGGACCACGAGCAGCTCTCCCAGGAGTTCCGCTGGGCAGGTGATATCGCCGACAACGTCAGCGGTGTGTTCGGCCTGTTCGCGATCAAGCAGCAATTGGAATCAGATCCTGTGCATCGTGAGGAGCTGGGGCCGGACCAGTGGCGTTTCGTTTCCCCGAACGCCGCCAGTGAAGCGCAATATCGTACGCCCGGTCTGTTCGAAGGTTTTGGCACCGACAGCAGCCCCGGTCTGGAAACATTCAGCGCAGCACTGTTCGGCCAACTGGATTGGACACTCAGTGACCGCCTGAACCTGCTGACCGGTCTGCGCTTCAACTATGACGAGAAGGATGTGGATTTCCAGCGCACGGTCAGCGGTGGCGCACCACTCCCCACTGCGGCGCTGCGAGCCCTGAGAAGCGCGCAATACAGCAATCAGGCGTTCAAGGCCGACATCACCGATGACAATGTCACCGGCACCGTGACGCTGAACTACGCACTGGCGGATGCCATCAATGTCTACGGGACTGTCAGTACCGGCTTCAAACCCGTGGGCCTGAACCTCGGCGGCCTGCCCACCGATGCCGGTCGTGTAATGACTGAGCTGTCCATTATCAAACCCGAGTACGTCCAGCACTACGAGTTTGGTGTGAAAACCTCGCCGCTGCCTAATGCCACGCTGAACTTCGTGCTCTATCAAACGGACATCGAAGACTATCAGGCGCAAGTGCAGACAGCCGACATCGCGGTGAACCGGGGCTACCTGGCCAATGCCGAAGAAGTGCAGGTGCGCGGCTTCGAGATCGATGGACGTCTGCTGCTCGGCAACCTGACTCTGCAAGGGGCCTACGCCTGGACGGACAGTGAGTACGTGTCGTTCACCAACGCGCCACTGCCCTTGGAAGAAGTGGGTTCAGCGGTCGCCTTCATCGATGTCTCCGGTGGCAGACTGCCAGGCATTTCGAAGAATGCAGTGTCGCTCGGCGGTGAATATGTGCAGCCATGGAGCCTGTTCGGCAGCAATGGTGAGTTCTTTGTCGGTATCGATACCTACTACCGCTCAGAGTTCTCATCAAGCCCGTCTCCGTCGCAATATCTGAACGTGGACGGTTACTCGCTGGTCAACGCCCGCCTTGGTTTCCGTGCTGACGAAAGTTGGTCCGGCTTCCTGTGGTCGCGCAACCTGACCGACAAGGACTACTTCGAGCAATTGCTGCCAGGCGCAGGCAATGCCGGTCACTACGCAGCAGTGCTTGGCGACCCCCGTACTTACGGCGCGACTGTGCGCTACAACTTCTGATTCTTCAGTGAAGGATGATCAAGGGGCCTCAAGGCCCCTTTTTCTATGGCACCTTCTTTGGCAGCAATGTTGTGAATTATTCCGGAACAAAGGCTGGTCTCACTTCTGACCCCAGTATCAGGAGCGCACTATGACCGTCAACAAAACGATCACCCGTCGACAGTTCAACAAGCTGTTGCTGTCTGCAGCAGCTGCAACAGCCGTGTTCGGCATACCAGGCTTCTCCACATTGGCTCAGGAACCACTGCGTATCGGCATCATCGGTTCCGGGCAGATCGGTGGCGCCGTTGGCAAACGTTGGGCGGAGGCCGGGCACCAGATTCTGTTCTCTTCCCGCAATCCAGATGAGTTGGCGCCACTGGTTGCCGAGGCAGGACCGAACGCCCGCGCAGGCAGCGTGGCCGAGGCCGCGCAATTCGGTGACATCGTCTTACTCGCCGTTCCGTATGGCGCGATGCCACAAGTGGGCAGCGACAATTCACAATACATGCAGGGGAAAGTCGTCATCGATTGCGGCAATCCTCGTGCTGACAGAGATGGTCCGATGGCCGACGAGGCGATTGCCAAGGGCACCGGTGTGGCGTCTGCCGAATTCTTTCCCGGCACCCGATTGGTACGGGCGTTCAACGCAGTCAGTTTTACCATGGTGGAAGAGCAGCATCATCGCGAGGGGGCGCTGATTGGCATTCCGGTGGCTGGTGACGATGCCGAGGCGGTGGCGATTACCGAGCGTCTGGTGCGGGATGCGGGGTTTGATCCGGTGTTTGTCGGAGCACTGAGCAGTGCGCGGCGCTTTGATCGCGGCACAGATGTGTATGTGCGCGGCATGACGGCTGCCGAATTGAGACAGGCACTGAGATTATAAATGCCGGTTTGGAATTGCTCTTTGAGTGCCGGGCTGTAGTGTGAGGGCTGAGTTTTCAGGACACGCCGTGAATACATCCCTGTAGGCTCGTCATTCGCGTCCGACCGCCATGGATGGCGGAAGTGCAGAAAATGCAGGAGCATTTTTCTGCCCTGGCGGCCGACGGTCCTGCCTCTCACTCAGGCCTCTCCT
>JAZKJF010000004.1:88687-328632 GCA_040384465.1 Pseudomonadota bacterium
GTTCCCGGGGGTTTTGCGTGCGCACATCCAAATGGCCGCCATCCCTGGCGGCCGACGGTCCTGAAAACTCAGCCCTCACACTGCAGCCCTACCTCCAGTAGAACACTGCAGGCATTGTGTATAGCAGACCAGCCTCTCAGCAATCTCCACTTTTATCGATCCGGTGCCACATCAACCAATGACAATAATGGATACGAACCAGAAACCTGCCGCGGGCACAGCGTGCGAGGAGCGTGCTGCCGGTGGCCCCGGCGGTGACCGTCGGCCGCCAAGGATGGCGGCCGCCGAGCCTACAGGGAAGTATTCACGGCGTGTCACCGCCAGGGCCACCGGCAGTACGCTCCACCCACTGAACCACCATGTTTAAACGCTTCGCGATTCCGACATCCTGAATTAGCATGCATACATCCTTTCAATAACAACAAATGGGAGCAACACCATGTCAGCAAAAGAAAAACGCACAGTGCCTGTCGAAGCTATCGAACTCTACAATCAATACGTTCATGGCGAGATATCCCGCCGAACCTTTTTGAACCGTGCCAAACAGTTTGTCGTGGCCGGGTTGACAGCGGGCGCCATCGTCGAGGCGTTGATGCCCAATTACGCGATGGGGCAGCAGATCGCGAAAGACGACGAACGCATCAGGGCCAGTTATGTCACCGTGCCTTCGCCAAACGGACACGGCTACATCAGAGGTTATCTGGTACGCCCCTACAGCGCCGACAGCCGCTCGGAAACGCCAACCAAATTGCCAGGCATCATCGTGGTCCACGAAAATCGGGGATTGAATCCACACACTGAAGACGTGGCACGCCGACTGGCGCTGGCCAACTTCATGACCTTTGCGCCGGATGTGCTGACCTCGGTGGGTGGCTATCCGGGAGACGACTACCAGGGCGGCCAACTGTTCAGCAGTCTGGACGCCGGCAAGCGCTTTGAAGACATTGTCGCCGCTGCGCTCTGGTTGAAAGGACGCGAGGACTGCAATGGCAAGATTGGTTCAACCGGTTTCTGCTACGGCGGCGGGGTGTCGAACCAGCTGGCTGTACGCCTCGGAGCCGATCTTGCTGCCGCAGTGCCCTTCTATGGTGGTGCGGCCCCCGAAGCGGAGGTGCCCAACATCAAGGCAGCGATACTCGTGCAGCACGGTGAGCTGGATACGCGCCTGGTCGAGGCCTGGCCAGCCTATGAGACGGCACTGAAAGCCGCAGGTGTCACTTACGATGCAGACATTCATCCAGGTGCCTTGCATGGCTTCTTCAACGATGCCACGCCTGAACGCTACAACGAAGCGGCGGCCACGCTGGCCTGGACACGCATGGTCGGCTGGTTCAACACTCACACCAGGGTCTGACCTCTATAAAACTTATGTTCCAGATCAAGGCCTCCCATCGCGGAGGCCTTTTTTTTGTCCCAATGCAAATTTCTCTCTGATCAAAAACAAACAGCCTGATAAAAGCATGTACCAAACTCAACAACTCTCTTCCAGAGAAGTACCGGTAGACTGCTGTTCATAAGCTTAGCTTAAAAATCAAAAAGTAATGTTTACAAGGTCTTCTGCACCGCAAAATCGAAACGCTCGAACCTCCGCTTATTCTGGCACAGACGCTGCTATACGACTCCCGTGACTGATGATGCTCGAAGCACGCACTACACGAACATCACACTTGAAAATCAAATTCAGACTGACAACACGGGAATAGCCATGAACACGATCCACCAGAAATACCGCTCCAATAAGCTCACCTCTCAGCAAGCCAGAGGTCTTCTGCCACGCATTTCGTTGCTGGCACTGTCCATTGCCGCAGCGTCAGAAGCCTACGCTCAACCAGGCGCGGGCACCTCCGACAGTCCCTGGGAAGTGGTGGTCACTTCGCGTAACCGTGAAGAAGTAGCACAGGACGTGCCGCTGCCGATTCAAGTGTTGAGTTCAGAGGATCTGCGCAAGGAAGACATCACCTCGGTATGGGACTTGCCATTCAAGATTCCGAATCTGCAGCTGAACAACCCTGGTGAGAATGCTCGCAAGGTCAGCCCGGGTATCCGAGGTCTCGGCCGTGGCGGTGCCAACGACTCCATGGAGCAGAGCGTGGGCGTCATCGTCGACGATGTGACCCTCTACTACTCAGGACAAGCCTGGTCTGATTACGTGGACGTTGAGCGCATTGAAGTGCTACGTGGCCCGCAAGGGACACTGCTGGGCAAGAACACCAGCCTTGGCGCCATCAAGATCGTTACCAAGGCGCCAGAGTTCGATCCCTCCTCCGATCTGGAAGTCAGTGTCGGTGAACTGAACTCTCTCGGGGGCAAATTTTCCTCCACTGGTCCGTTGATCGAAGACACGCTGGCATATCGCGCTGCGTTTACCGTTGATCGCATGGATGGACTCTACGAAAACACCTATCTCTCGCAGGGCAAATCCAAAGAGACTTGGCGGGAGACCAACAAGATCGCTGGACGCGGCCAACTGCTGTGGACGCCTACGCCAGATTTCAGCGGACGCTTCATTGCTGACAAACTGCGCTCCGATGAAAGGGTAAATACTGGCAACATCATCGTCTCCAATGGCCCGGTCAATTTTGCCGACGGCGCCCCACGCCCCATTACTGAACCGATCAACTACACGCCGACTGGCAGCTACGTGAACTATGGCTATCTGGGCAAATGGGCGCAGCGTTCAGCCTGGTTCCACAATCCAGACGGCAGCGTCTATCAACCGGAGCTGGGCACCACCGATATCGAGAACTCAATTGCCCGTCCGCAACTCACCAATCAGCACGGGGTATCCGCCAAGTTTGAATGGCAACGCGGCGACTACATCCTGACCTCGATCAGCGCCTATCGCTATCAGGACTTCGACATCCAGAACGGGACTGCTGCCGGTCAATTCCAGATCGGCAACAGCGGTCAGCAGCTCTGGAACGAGCAAACCTCTCATGAGTTCCGCATCGCCTCCACAGCGAGCGATGTCTTCAACTGGCAAGGCGGCGTCTATTACCTCGACGCACAGGTCTACAGTGATGATCCCAGCCGCTATTACGGGGATGCAGGTGCCTGGAACGCTACCAATGCTGATTACACGACGCTGATCACTACAGGAACAGGACGCGAACTGCTGCGCAAGTCACTGGATCACGTCTGGGAATCTTCGGTCACCGACGCTACCGTCGAAAGCCTCGGCATCTTCGGGCAGATCGACTGGTACTTCTCGGAGCGTGCCTCATTGAACCTGGGCTTCAGACAGACCAACGAGGAAAAAGAGAATCGCATTCGTCAGGAACGGGATCGCCCGGGTGAAAACCTGAGCCTCTATGGCGCGTCCATCGGTGCAACGCCGCAGCAGATCGCCGCTGCTCAGCGCACGCGTGACCGCACCGTGCTGGCCGCCTTCGACTGGGTAGAAGGCAAGCCGATTGATGCGTCGCTGCAAGCCTGGAACGTCGGCCTGAACTATCAACTTTTCGACGATGTGCTGGTTTACGGCAGTGTCGGTCAGGGTGTGAAATCAGGTTTCATCTACTTCCGTCAGGGAGTGCTGCCGACCGATGCCGGGTTTGAAACAACCATCAAGGAAGAGACCGCGCTGGACTACGAGCTGGGCATCAAATCCTTGCTGCTGGATGGCGACCTGCTCCTGAACGCGAACCTCTATCAGACCGAGGTCACTGACTATCAGGCCTCATGGCGTCGTACTGATCCGAAAGACGATGCGCTGACGATCAGCGGCTGGGGCAACGCGCCAGAGGTGCTGGCGAAGGGAATTGAGCTGGAGGCTCGCTACCAGCTCTTCGACGGTTTCTCCGTCAGCCTGAGCGGCGCCTACAACGAAGCGACCTATGAAGCAGAATGGTTGGTACAGGTGCCGGAAATCAGCGCCACGCGCTTCACCAACGCGCAGGGACAGCAGATCGCCGGAATCCCGAAATCAACGGTCAACCTGGGCTTCAATTATGATCTTCCGCTCGGCGCCTACGTCGCCCGTGTGAGTCTCAGCAACCGTTATCAACCTGGTTACCACCTCAGTGACAGTGAATCGGCATTCACTTACCAGGACGCGTATACGGTCAGCAATCTGAGTTTCGGATTCGGTCCGGAGGATCGCAGCTGGGATCTGTCACTGCTGCTCAGAAATGCTTTCGACACCGAATACTCCAACAGCCTCGGCAACTGGAGCACCACCGGGGCACAGACGCGCACACTCGGCGCACCGCGATATGCATCCCTGGCCTTCCGTACCAGCTTTTAAGCTCCTCGTTTGACCTCCTCGTCCGACCTCTTCGCATGACCTCTCCCTTCCCCTCATCGCCGCACGGCGGTGAGGGTCTTTTTAGTTTTGATAACCTTAGCAGCATTCCTTATTAAGGCTTTGCCGCGCCGGACTCTACAATGCGCACACAGATAAACAGTCTTTGTGGAGTCCCTTATGACTGATCAACAACAGCGACCTGTCGTCTTGTCGCTGGATGGCAGCAATGCGCAACCTCTCTCGGTACGAGCCAAAGCGCTCGTCTTCCATGATCCCGTGTCCATTGCGATTCTGGATTATGTGGAGCGAATCGGCCCCAGCGAAGCGCCAGTCCTCATCAATGGCGAAACCGGAACCGGCAAGGAATTAATCGCACGGCATATACACCATCTGAGCGGACGCAAGGGTCCTTTCCTCGCGGTCAACTGCGGCGCCATCAACGACCTGCTCTCCGAAAGCGAGTTGTTCGGCCATGAAGCCGGATCGTTCACCGGCGCCACCGGAAAACGCGAGGGCTGGTTTGAAGCGGCGCACGAAGGCACGTTGTTTCTCGATGAAATCGGTGATCTGCCGATGTCTCTGCAAGTTAAACTGCTGCGGGTAATTCAAGAGCGCGAGGTGGTGCGTATTGGCTCGCGCAAGCCCATCCCTGTGAATGTCCGCTTGCTGGCAGGCACTAACGTCGATCTTGATCACGCCGTCGCAGCGGGACGCTTTCGCCGCGACCTGCTGTACCGCATCAACATCGCTCAGGTCGTCCTGCCACCTTTGCGCGAACGCTCTGGCGATGTGATTCCACTGGCGGATTACTTCCTGAATGTCTACAGCAAACGGATGGGCTTTGAGCTGCCCGTACTGACCCTGGCAGCTCAACAACTGCTCACGCGTTACAGTTGGCCAGGCAACATTCGCGAGCTGGAAAACGTCATCCATTTTGCGCTGCTGGTGGCCGGCGAAAAAGAGATTCGCCCGGAGCATCTGAAGATTGATGGCGGCGGCTGGCAGAAAAAAGAGCAAGTTGCTGCTCCAGGATCAGCGCCGGTGGCTGCCGCACAGGACGACTCGGAAGAAGCGCTCCAGAGCATCGCTTTGCAATTGCGACGTCTGTTCACTCAGTCCGGGCAGCCGCATTTCGAAAACCTGGAGCGCTTGATTGTGAGCGAGGCGTTCCAGCACAGCAAAGGTAATCAGGTGCATACCGCCTCGTTGCTGGGGATATCTCGCAATGTGGTGAGAACACTGCTCAAGCGTTATGAATTTCTGGAAGCTGATATTGAAGAAGAAAGCGGCAGCGATCGCGCACCACAGAGAACCTTGCAGATGAGTTGAAAAAGAGCCGACTGTGCCCCGCACGGGCACAGTCGGCGAAAAGGTAAAACCAAAGGACGTGAAGCAAAACCTTACATCACGGTTCGTTAGCTGGTGGTGCAATCTTGGTCAGCACTCCACCTTCCGCTTCGAAGTCCTGAGCGCCTACGGCACCCAGCACGTCGAAACCGTTATTGCTCAACAGAGCAGCGGCACGCTTCGCACGTCCGGCATGGTTGGAGACAGTCACGATGGCACGGTTGGAAGGAATCCACGCCAGACTGCTTTCGAGAGCGTTGGACTGAATACTCAGATACGCAGGGAAACCACCGATGGAGGTGAGTTCATCCGGTCGACGCACATCAATGATCAGCACCTGGTCGGGGCTAGCCAGGAACGCGTCAACGTCCGCCTTCGAGAGCACCTTGACGGTATCGGGGGTTACTTCTGTCGCGGTTTGAGCGACAGTCATGACAGAGGTCAATGCGAGTGTTGCCATTAGCAGCAGATTTCTAGCGGTATTGGTGACTAACATAAAAAACTCCAAAAAATAAATGTGTGAAAGCCTAAAAATATTCAGTACGCAAAATGTATCGATGACCAGTGTTACACCTCCTGCAATCAGATCGAGAACAGCGCCGTGCCACGTGGCACCTTGCTGTCGGCACTGGACTGATGCCATGCGAACCGGCTGGCATCGAACCAGCGCGTATTGCTCAGCCACAGCCCATCGATCTCGAAGCCCTTCTCGCGGTTGACGATCACAGTCTTGCCAGACACCGCATCCATGAACACGAATTTGTTGTGCGGACCACACCAGGTCATGACCAGTTCCTGAAAGAAGCGGTCATGCAACAGCTCTGGACGTCGCTTCAGCACCGGCCGCAGATAGTCATGCACCAGATGCCAGGTGTCAGAACGATCCTGCAGATGTCTGTCCATGTTCACCGTGCCGTTGTGTGCCATGTAAATATCTTTGGTAATCCGGATCGGATGCGTATTCGTGCAATCGACTTTGCCACTGGTGCCGTAACGCAGATGAATCACGCATTCCTGGGTGCGAAACTCCGCGTAGATCCTGTGCAGTTCACTCTTCTTGCTCGCGGAACGGCGGCGAATGATCAGCTCCCGCTCCTTTCCGAAGGTCATGATGCCAAAGCCATGCGGGTTGAAATCCACAGCGGAATCGAGCAGTGCCGCAGGCACTTCTACATGAGCGGGTTTGTGAATCAGGAGGCACATCGGCGTTACTCCGTCAGGGCGATTCTTGATCAGAGTTGACTAGAACTTCGCGATCAAGACTTCAGTGGATTTGAATACCGTCAGCACCTCGTCACCGACCTTGATATTCAGCGCATCAATGGAACGCGAGGTAATCACCGATGTCACGATCCCTGCCGCTGTCTGCACATCCACTTCCGAAAGCACAGGCCCTCGAATAATTTCAACCACAATTCCTTTGAACTGATTTCTGGCATTGATCGCTGTAATAGACATCGACATTCTCCCTGGCTGCACCATGCGGCATGGTGACTGTGTGAGGTCAGTTGCAAAAACTGACTGGAACGGACGTCACTCTAACAGCGTGATTCCAGCATCAGAACCAAGGAAAAATGCAATGCTTATCTAAGCTTCCGCTAATGCAGTAGCACCCATCGCTACATCAGTTCGCTTAGACAAAACCAATCGCCCGCCCTGCCCCTCCCGCCGCAAACCACAACAACAGCGCGAACCACGACGTCGCTCGCAACACCACTCCGGCCTCTTCTTCCACTGCCAATGCGTGCGTCTTCCGATGCACAAACGCCTGCACCAGCACGGCCAGTATCAGGAACACTACTTTGTAGAACATGGCGGGATTGTTGCCATAAGCAATCGCCCTGGGAATAAACAACAGCACCCCGGCTGCAATGCTCACCCCCAGGCTCGCCTGATAGGCCCGCTGTAACGAACCGACGAAACTCGCGACCGGACTGCCAAGCAGTGCCAGACGCTGCACCCGCAGCGCCAGAGCCAGCACTATGGCCAGCAGGAAGACGAATCCCAGGATGTGAAATATCTGCACGGTAATGGCAATGTAACGCGACCCATCGAGCAACTGCGCGAGAGCAGACTGTTGCAAAGCATTGAAAAGCGAATCAAACATGATGTTTCCTGTAATGAGTGTGTCGCCACCGCTTCAGATTCAGAAGTAAGCGAGCAATCTGCCGAGCACGATTGCCACCACCCAGAAGCCGAGTGATGTCAGACCCGAGGCTCGGGCCGATAAAAAGGGACGTGAGCGACCAGGTGAATGAGGCCGAGACAATGCTTCCTCGTTACGACGATAGTGAATCTCGAAATACAGCGCGTTGAGCCCCGCCAGCACAATCAGCACGATCTTTCCCCAGAACACCCAGCTCGTGTAATAGATGGACGCCTGCGCCAAAAACAGAAACAGGCCTGTGAGCAACACGGCCACGAATCCACCAATGAACCACGGCCGCAGACCACTGACCACTTCACGCTGGGTATGGTCCTGCAGCAACAGATTGGCGAGCCGCAGATCGACGATGCCGAGCAGGCCAACAGCAAACGCGATACCCAGTACGTGAATGCCCAGAATGATCGGGTACACGAACAGCGACTCATTGAAGGCTGCAAAAACAGGCAGACTCTCAATCTGCAGGAAAAATTCGTACATCGTTCAACTCCTGTCCGGAGCGTGCTCCGGATCGTGTATGTGGATGGGGCTGTGAGCGCTATTGACCCGGTTGTACGGCCACTTTGCCGTGATCGCCGTTATTCTCGACGCAGGTTCTTTCCCAGACTTCGATATCCGGTTCAGCAGACGGATCTGCAAAGCTCACCGGGAACGTGATGTTGTTCCAGCCGTCCTGCTCGGTCTCGGCCGTGATGCGCTTCGACGCGATGCTGACCGTCATCGGTTCGGTCAGAACAGTCGGGTCCGTGTACACCGCTTCGTAGAGGAAATAATCCCCTGCCTCTTCAAAACTGTAGCGCTCCGTCACCTCGGCCGTTTCGCTGACGAATTCACCGGAGCGACCAAAGCGCGCCTTGGCATTGTGATTATTCACCTCCACCACCAGCGTGTTGCCTTCCCAGTAACCGCGTGAATCGCCGTTCCAGAGTTTGATCTTTTCCGAAAGCGGCTCCTTGCCGTCGAGATGAATCACGCGGGTGCCGGAATCGAACAGAAACACGACGTAACCTGGATACTGACGAATCTCATAACCGTGCCACATGAAAGACTTGCTTGGGCCACCTGGCGCGCAACGCGCGAAAGGTTCCACGTATTCCGGTTTGATCGGATTTTCCAGATGATCGGCAAAATCCTGTGCCGCGACTCTTGCCCACTCCTGGAATGGCACGCCGCCGTCTGCAGGCACAGTGACGCGACTGGGGGAGCGTTCGGTGCCGGTGAAGTCATTGTGGTTCCCTACCGTGTTCGACCAATGCCCCTGAACATCGGGTTGTCCGTCCGCGAGACGCGGGCCATTCCACGCGCCGACATCCACCTGGTGAATCGTGTTCTCACGAAAACTGTCACCGCCCTGAGCAAACCCGATAACGGGAATGATTGCGAAAGTGGTCGCCAGCAGGTGGGCTACCGCCACCGCTTTGATATTGCGCTCGTTACTCATAAGTCCTCCAAAATTGCTGATTCCGATGCCGGCACCGGGTAATACTGGTCATAGCCCAGCGTGTAGCAGGTGTTTTCGATCAACTGAAAACCCGGCTCCTTGTGGCGGTAGAGAAGCACGCTGACCTCCCAGGGCCGGGTGTAGACGCTCGGGTCTTCGAGTGTCGCCTGATATTCGATAGTGTCCGCATCCAAGTATGTCCAACGCTCGGTGACGTGCAGAGTTTCACTGTGGAAGTTACCGGCTCGATCCAGCCAGGTGTCCCCCACAAAATCGACAACATCCACCACCAGCGTATCTCCGTCCCAACGCGCTCTCGAATCGCCGAACCAGAAACCGATTGGCCCTTCCGGATGCAAGGAGTCATTCGTGTGAATCGTGCGCGAGCGGTGTGAATGCTGAAACAGCAAAGTCAGGTCACGATCACGTTGAAATATCTGAAACGGTTCCGGGTAATACACGCCACGCGGCGTGCCCAATGAGAAGCACTGCAGACGGGGATCATCTGTCGCCCGTGAGGCGAAATTCTTCTGCTTCTGTTCCAGCGCCCAGGGCTGATAGGGAATCTCGCCACCGTCAACGATGCCGGGTCCGGGTGGTGCGTCCGCACGCACCGAATGCGGCTCCAGATCGTAATCAGCCGCGCTGAGCGTTTGCCAGATGCCCGAAAAATCCGGTTTCCCAGCACTGCTGCGGGGAATGTCCGGGCTCTCTTGTGCAGATACAAAAGTGCTTGCCAGCAAAGACAGTGAGGCAAACAAGGCCACGCGCACCAAGCCCGCGAAGCGCTGTGCTCGCGAGGCATTGATTTTTTCAAAATGGGGGTTATAGAGCTGAGTGTTCAACAACGTGATCTCCTGATCAGGGGTTTTGCGACGGTAAATGGATGTCATTGCGCAGCACGTGCTGCAGGGCTGTCTTCAGCAGCCGTGTAGAAGTCACGCCCGTCTGGCAGAGTCACATTGGACGAATTCACCACGGGGTCACCGCTCTTGGCGAGGAAGCCGTCTACCTGCACCTCGGTTCCCAGCGGAAAGTCAGTGCGGCGCAAGCCCTGCTGCAAGAGTGAATAGGGCCCACCAAATTCGACCGCCCAATTGGTGACAGCGCCGTCTGCACCCGCAACATCGATGTAGATCCAGCTGTGCGGATTCACCCAGCGAATCTTGGTCACCTTGCCCTTGAGCGTGATCGGCTTGTCCGCATCAAATTCCGCCCCAAAGGCGTGGTGTGCATAAACATGGCTTCCACCGCCTGCCAGGAAGGCAGCGCCCAGTAACAAGCTTGTCAGTGTTTTGTTCATAGCAATTCCTCTTCATAAGTGTTCAAGACAGGTTTGAGCGGATACATAGCAAGCGCTGTACCAGTAAAAACCGGTGTCTGAAAAGGCCGATTGGAAGTGCTGCCTTTCACATCCAACTCATTGATTCAGCTACTTATAAGAGATAAAGAATTGGATGTGAAAAAGAATGGAAGAGTCGTTCAGGTACACAGAAAACAGAAGCGCTGTTGCAGTCTGAACAGCGGAATCTCAACAGCAGTTGATATTTCAACAGCAGTCGGCGGGCGCAGCGGTTATCACCGCTTGTTAGCTCTTTTCGCCTGCAAGGCTGGGAGCAATTTCGCCAAAAAACTCCAACCTATTGAAAAATATTGGAATTATTAGCTGGCACACGACTTGCTAAGTCTGAATGTCTGTTAATAAAACCCACTCAAGACAGGACCAACACTCATGATCAAAACCACTTTTCTCGTACTTGCTGCAGTCGCTCTTATCCTTCACAACACCACCTTCGCCGCCAACCGACTCAACAGAACGCACACTGTCGATGTCACCGACATTGAAGAGATCGTCATTGAAGGCGGTGTCGGCAGCATGGATGTGGTGCCGACCGACGGTTCAGAATTGATTGTGGAATTGGAAATAGGCGCGGAGCGCAACTGGTACGGACGCACCAGGAACATCGACGACATTGATATCGTGGTCGTTAAGCGCGGTGATCGACTCATCGTCGAAGTCAACGAGAAGGATCTCGACAATGTGGAATTGCGTTGGCATATCGAAATGCCGGAAGTTCACAGAACCACCGTGAACATGGGCGTCGGACAAATTGTGGCCGAGGTGCTGAACACCGAACTGCATGTGGATCTGGGGGTGGGTGAAGCACGCATCACCGCTGCCAGCGAATACATGGGCAAAGTAGAGGCGTCGGCCGGAGTCGGCAGCGCCTCCATCAGCGGCGGTAATGACACGATCAACAAGCGCTCTTTCGTGTCTGAGAACGTGCAGGGTTATGGCAAAGGCAGCAATGACGTCGATGTGCAGGTGGGTGTGGGCGAAGCCACTATCGCCCTGCGCAGTCACTAAGGTCACTCCCTTCCAGGCCCGAGTATCAGGGGCGCATGCCATACCCTTTGCATGCGTACCCTGATACAGGAGGACCTGCTGGGGTCGCTGATTGCGGCCCCAGCAGCGCCAGCAAATCACTTCTGTGCGGCTCGTTAAATACACTGAATGGGCACACACTCACGTCGTTAATTCCAATCTGGAAATCAAAATTACGCGCAAAAGGTGTACCGCTGGTCGACCCCAGATAATCCCCTGCCTTCACTGCAATATTGACGAGCGGCACCTGACGATCCTCGCGCTCTTCAAACACTGGTGTAAAGACCGGTGCTCCCAGTGATCCGAATCCGTAAGCTGCCTTGATATCCGGGCGCGGGTCCGTGATGTGGTTGAAACGCACTACAACATCGCCACTGCCAGGGCGCGCGGGATCACAGGCCACCAGAAAGAACAAATCAAAATCATCACTCGGGAAAATCGGCAGATTTTCGGCCTTGTGCCGCATCCTCACCAGCACGCCATCGGCAGGCGCGTAGATATCGATACGCTCGCCCTGCTTCTTGATCCATTGGTAAGCGAAACGGGGATCGTTGGTCTCCTCGCCATTGGTGATCATCGCCAGATCCTGTGGACGGAAAGGCGTATGCGTAAACACACCGGTTGGCGATGTGTACCCCACATTGACAGTGCGCCCTCCGAAAGCGCCACAGGCCACACTCTGAGTCGGAGCTTTGTCATTGGTGATCAAAATGGGTTCCGGTGTGGCGGTGTAATTGAAATCACCGGAGCTGTTCTCGCGATAGCCGAGATAAAACGGAAAAGTGCCGGCACTGCCCACAACACCACTGAACAATTCCAGGTCCATCGTGGCCTGCAGGGTGACATCGTCGCGCACCGGGCGCAGACCGACCATGGTTCCGTCCCATGGCAACAATTGCCCATTGCTGGTGAGCATGTTGACGCTGCCACCGATCACCACCAGCGCAAAAACATCACCAATTTTGCCGACATGCTGTGGCTCGGGCTGAATTCTGGCACTGATGCGCAGCGCATCGGGGACACGCGCCTGATTGCGATAGGTAATGCCTTGGTCGCGAGTCAGGCCGATGGCAAAACTGGCATTGCGCGCTCCAGGCGCATCAATTCGCGTCGCGGGAATCACGCGCCGCTGGTCTCCAACCGCAGGAGTCTGCGCGTGCAGCGAGGAGTAAGCACAAAGACAAAGCGTTAGAGCCACCAGCGTTTTCATCGTCTTGCTCCTGTTAAAAGTTCTCCAGCCGCGTCACATCAAACGCAGGTTCTTCATAGGGATGTGCTGCACGCAAGGCCGCCACAACAGCGACGATGCAGTGATCGTCGCACACCATTTCCACACGATATTCTTCGAGAGTTTCAAGCTGATCCTGCGTACCGATGAAAGGATTGCTTCCAGCCAGGGGCCGAAACTGCCCTTGCCCGGCCACCTGCCACGCGCAGTGCTCATAGTCACCGATGCGCCCCGCACCAGCGGCGAAGACGGCGGACTTCACCGTCTCCAGATGAGTGGCAGGCACATAAAAGCAGAGTTTCATCATGGTGCTCGCCCACCTCTGATCACGATCTCAGCCCAGCCACACCCTGGCATTGCGGAACAGGCGCATGGTGGGTGCATCTTCGGTCCAGTCATCGGGACGCCAGGAGTTCTGCACGGCACGGAACACGCGCTCCGGATGCGGCATCATCACCGTGGCGCGACCGTCGGCACTGCAGACACCGGCAATGCCCATGGGGGACGTGTTAGGGTTCTGTGGATAGCGCTCTGTTATCTTGCCGAAATTATCGACATAGGCCATGGCGATACCACCTGTAGTCTGCAGCGCTTGCAGATCGGACGCATGACGGAATTCCGCCTGCCCTTCTCCATGAGCCACAGCGATAGGGAATACAGAACCCGCCATTCCAGCAAAGAATGCCGACTTGGAATCCGCTGCCTGCACCAGCGAGGTACGCGCCTCGAACTGCTCGGAACGGTTGCGCACGAAGCGTGGCCAATGAGTGGCGCCAGGAATCAATTCATTGAGCAGCGACACCATCTGACAACCGTTGCAAACGCCCAGTGTCAAGGTCGTTTCACGCTCAAAGAAGCGCACGAATTCGGCGCGCAATGCGGGGTTGTACAGAATGGACTTGGCCCACCCTCCACCTGCACCCAGTACATCGCCGAAGGAGAAGCCGCCACAGGCGACCAGCACATTGAACTGGTCGAGCTTCACGCGGCCAGACATCAGATCCGTCATGTGGACGTCAATGGCCTTGAAGCGCGCGCGATCAAAGGCGCCCGCCATTTCGACCTGACCGTTCACGCCCTGCTCGCGCAACACGGCCACGACTGGCTTCGCGCCGACGTTGATGAAAGGTGCGGTGATATCCGCATTGTGATCGAAACTAAGAACCGCCTTCAGCCCCGGGTCTTTGGTATCGAGCAGCCCATCGTATTCCTGCTGCGCGCACTCGGAGTTGTCACGCAGAGATTGAATCTGGAAGCTGGTCTGTGCCCACAGGCGCTGCAGGGAGACACGGGAATCCTCGAACAGCAGCTTGCCGCCATTGAGGATGCGCAGCTCATCACGACTGTTCAGCGTGCCGATGGCGCTGGTGCAATCGGAGAGACCAAACTGCTCAATCATCTGCAGCACTGCCGTCAACTGAGCACGACGCACTTGAATGACCGCACCAACTTCCTCACTGAACAGCACCGGCAGCACGTCGTCATTGCCATCGACAAGCGTCTCGGCCAATTGGATATCCACGCCACAGTGTCCGGCAAAGGCCATCTCTGCCAGCGTGGCAAACAGTCCGCCGTCGGAGCGGTCATGGTAGGCCAGCAACAGAGACTGGCTGTTGAGCTGCTGAATCAGGGCGAAGAAATTCTTCAGATCGGCAGGGTTGTCGAGATCGGGCGGCACCGCGCCAGTCTCGCGGTAAACCTGCGCCAGCGCCGAACCACCCATGCGATTGCGCGCGTGACCCAGATCGATCAGCAACAGCTCACTGTCACCCTGATCGGTACGCAATTGCTGCGTCACCGTGCGACGAATATCGGTCACCGGCGCAAAAGCAGAGATGATCAACGACAGAGGCGCCGTGTTGCTGTGGCGCTCACCGTCCTGCTGCCAGACGGTACGCATGGACATGGAGTCCTTGCCCACCGGCACACAGATACCGAGCGCGGGGCACAGCTCCATGCCGACGGCCTGCACCGCCGCGTAGAGACGCGCATCCTCGCCCGGATGTCCCGCTGCCACCATCCAGTTGGCCGAGAGCTTGATGTCGCCAATCGCGCCAATGGCGGCACTGGCAATATTGGTCACCGCTTCGGCGACGGCCATACGGGCGGACGCCGGGGCATCGAGCAAGGCAATCGGTGTGCGCTCGCCCATCGCCATCGCTTCACCACGATAGCTGGTGAAAGACGCGGCGGTCACAGCGGCATCGGCCACTGGCACCTGCCAGGGGCCGACCATCTGATCACGACTGACCAACCCGGTTATGGAACGGTCGCCGATGGTGATCAGAAAGCTCTTGCTCGCCACGGTGGGCAGGCTCAATACGCGCTGCACCGCCTCAGCCAACTCGATCTGGGATGTATCCAGCTCATTGGCACGTGCAGTCAGTGTACGTGCCTCGCGATGCATGCGCGGCGGCTTGCCGAACAGCACACTCATGGGCAGATCGATGGGTTTGTTGTTGAAGTGGGTATCCGTCAGCTCGATGACTTCCTCGCGGGTAGTCTCTCCCACCACGGCGTAGGGGCAGCGCTCACGGGCACACAGACTCTTGAACAAGGGCAGATCCTTGAAGCTGACCGCCAGCACATAGCGCTCCTGCGCTTCGTTGCACCAGATCTCCAGCGGTGACATCTGTGGTTCGAGATTCAGGATGTCACGCAGCGAGAAGCGCCCACCGCGGCCACCATCCTTGACCAGCTCGGGCAGCGCGTTGGAAAGGCCGCCTGCACCGACGTCGTGAATGAAGATGATCGGATTGCGCTCGCCCAGCTGCCAGCACTGATCGATGACTTCCTGACAACGGCGTTCCATCTCCGGGTTGTCGCGCTGCACGGAGGCGAAATCCAGGTCGCTGCTGCTGGTGCCGGAGGTCATGGACGACGCCGCGCCTCCGCCCAGGCCGATGAGCATCGCCGGGCCGCCGAGCACGATCAGCTTGGCGCCGACCGGAATCTCGCCCTTCTCGATGTGCGGCTCGCGAATATTGCCGATACCGCCAGCGATCATGATGGGCTTGTGATAACCGCGCACTTCCGTGCCGTTGCCACTGTCGACACTCTCTTCATAGGTACGGAAGTAGCCGCACAGATTGGGACGACCAAACTCGTTGTTGAACGCTGCAGCACCAATCGGGCCTTCGATCATGATGTCCAGGGCCGATGCGATATGCGCGGGCTTGCCGAAATCTGCTTCCCAGGGCTGTGGCAATGCTGGCAACCGCAAATTGGAGACGCTGAAGCCCGCCAGTCCGGCCTTGGGCTTCGAACCACGCCCGGTGGCGCCCTCGTCACGGATCTCACCACCGCTGCCAGTGGCCGCACCTGGGAACGGAGCAATCGCAGTCGGATGGTTGTGAGTCTCGACCTTCATGAGGATGGCGATGGGCTCTTCCGTGTAACCGTATTCCTTGCTGGCAGCATCCGGGAAGAAACGTCCGGCGACACTGCCACTCATCACGGCGGCATTGTCCTTGTAGGCGGAGAGCACATTGGCTGGCGACAGCTTGTGGGTGTTGCGGATCATGCCGAACAGCGAGTGCGGTTGATCCTGTCCGTCGACGGTCCAGCTGGCATTGAAAATCTTGTGCCGACAATGCTCGGAGTTGGCCTGCGCGAACATCATCAACTCGATGTCGTTGGGGTTGCGGTTCAAGTGATTGAAACTGTCGTAGAGGTAGTCGATCTCATCCACGGCCAACGCCAGTCCCATGGTCTGATTGGCCTCCGTCAACGCCAGCTTGCCACGCCCGAGGATATCCACGGAACGCAGTGGTCGCGGCTCCGCGCGCTGAAACAGGCTCGCGGCAGCGTCGACAGCGGGCAACACCGCCTGGGTCATGCGGTCGTGCAGAAGTGTGTCCAGCGTGGCGATGTCTGCCTCGCTCAGTGGCTGCTCGGCTTCGACGCGATACGCAATGCCGCGCTCGATGCGGGTGACTTTGCGCAGGCCGCAATTCTGCAGGATGTCCGTCGCCTTGCTGGACCACGGCGAGATCGTTCCCGGCCGGGGCACCACCGCACGCAGCAGCGCATCAGAAGTGTTTGGTTCGATGATCGCCTGTGCCGCCGTGCCGTAATCCAGCAGGGCATTGAGCACTTCCATCTCGCTCGCGCTTAGCGTGCCGTCGACATCAACGAAGTGCACAAAGCGGGCAGTCAGGGTGCGGACAGCAGGAAGTCGGGATTGAAGAGCGGAGAGTAACTTGGCTTTTTTGAAGGCTGAAAGAGCCGATACACCGGGCAGAACTAGCATCGTAAGCAAGGGCCTTGAGTAGGATTGGGAGCGGGTTCAGAGGCTCGCAATAATACGCGATGCGGGGTGAAAAAGCAGATTAATTTGCCTCGGAATCCCCGGACGCCGGGCGGTAGCGCCCTTCTTCCTTGCTCAACACGATACGTCCTTGATCGTCTTCCACCCAAAAGTCCACATAGGCTAGCGCCGTGATATTACTGGGATCACCATTGAATACCGGCTCCGCTTTCACGGAATAAGTCCTGCCCGCCTCGGCATTCAGACGCAAGGTGCGACTGATGGAATCGCGATGCGCGGCATAGCTCACCAGTGCAGGTGCAAGACCGATACGCGCTCCCATATCCCAGGAGTAATAGACTTCCAGCTCACGTTGACCAGGGATCAGGAATATCTCTTTATGCGCACGGCTGTTCTCCACCTCACGGCCGTCGACACTGAGAAAACGCACAGCGTCTGCGTAACTGTTCAACCAGTCCTGACGGTAGAAGTTGTCACCCTTCACCAACGCCAGTTCGGTGGCCGGACGCGCTTCGCCGCGATAACTTTTATAGGGAGGTTCGGTAGAAGTACAGCAGGACAGAATCGTAAAGGAACACACAAGCAGGAAGACGCGCAACTGCGCAGGTTTGAAGCACTCTGGCGACACCGACAAGAGCGATGAGAAAGAAAGGCGTTTCAGCATGTATCGTTATTCTTCCGCGATGATTGTTATTGTGGTTCCGCACTCTGGAGGCCGCCCCAAAGGTACTTCTATTGCCAGCTAAACTCAACCCTTGATTACGGCGCCAAATCCCTTAAACGCCTGCTGCGAAAAAACGCTCGCATGACCTCTCCGCAACGCTCTGCCAGCACACCCCCTTCATGGCTCATGCGGTGATTGAACTCACCCTCATCCAACAATCGACGTCCGCTGACTACGGCGCCAAACCGGGGCTCTGCTGCCCCGTAAACCAGATGGCCGATACGCGCATGGACCATCGCTCCCACACACATCGTGCAGGGTTCAATGGTGACATAGAGCGTGCAACCCGGCAGTCGGTAATTCTCGACATGCGCTGCCGCCGCTCGTAGTGCCATCACTTCAGCATGGGCTGTCGGGTCCTTGCCTCCGATGGGCTGGTTGTAGCCAACCCCAAGCAACTGCCCCTCCGCAGACACCACGATAGCGCCAACGGGTACTTCGCCAGCAGCAGCTGCCAGGGCCGCCTGCTCAAGCGCCAGTTGCATCCAATGTTCATGAGAGAGAGACATCTTGGTAAGGGGACCTAAGAATCACACGGCCTGAAACAACTCAGCCCGACTTGCCTTGTCAGGCGAGCCGGGCTGAATCACAAAATCTTTTGCAGCACAAAATCAGTCAGGCACAAACCAATCAGGGCGCGCCGACCATTGTGACGCGCAGGGTTTGCCCCACTTGCAGCAGATCATCCGACAGACCGTTCTGTCTGCTCAGATCGTTGACCGGAATCCCGTAGCGGTTCGCGATTCGCCAAAGCGTCTCGCCACGCTGCACACGATGAGTCACTTCGGTCACCGCTGCGACTTCATTGGAATTACGCGGCGCTGCTGCCACAGTTGCCGACGTGGACGCGGGCACCTGCAGTTTCTGGCCTATCTGCAGCATATCGCCACGCAGGCCGTTGGCAGAGCGCAACTGCGCAATGCTGGCGCCGGTTTTGGTCGAAATCTCGGAGAGGGTGTCGCCACGACGCACGACATATTCCTGATGGGTATCGACCTCTGCAGCAGTAGTGGTGATCATGACTGCTTGCGTCAGGGTGGGCGTTACTGCAGAAGCAGACGCCAGAGTCGCGCTTGCTTCCGGCTTGGCGGATACACCTGCCACATAGCGCTCATACGATTGCGGGAACACGGCCACATGGTAATGCGGAGGATTGCGCTCACGGGTCACATCCAGGACGTCGGTGCTCTCCAGAGACAGCAGCGTGCTCTCCAGCCAGGAACGACACTTACCTACCTGAGGAATACGCAGATCCACAGCCATGCCGGTGGGATGAACAGAATCTTGAGCGGCGTTTGCGGGTTGCTTGTCGATGGGACGGGTCAAACTGGTGACCGTCATCTTCTCACCACAGGCCGCGAAGTACTGCGAGCCGAGCCGCTCGATGAAAGTCTTCACCGCAGGGCGGGCATAAGGATAAGAAACGCTGTTGAGTTCGAAATGGTTGTTACTGTTTACCTTCACCAGATAGCCGGATTCAACGAAATTCGTGACGGCGCTGGAGGTTTTCATGAAGGTGTAACCAAGATTGACGGCTTCCTGATACTGTCTTTCCATGGAGGCGCGAGATCCTTTCAGAGTCTGTGCCTGACCCAGATTTCCAAAGGTCAAACAGACCGTCGCCACCAACGCCAAAGTCGTCTTCTGCATATCGTGTGCCCTGCAAAAAGCTGTTTTTGTTGTTCAACTTTAAGTCGAAATCTATTAAACCCGAGTATAACCTTGATTTCGCTAAAGAAAACACCCTTTTTATAAAAAAGACATTTTCAGGGCAAAATCATGACAATCAAGAGGAATCAGTTCTGAAGCGTGGCTTCGATTGCTTCGACCAACTCTTCCGCATCCGGTTCCACATTGGAGCCGAAATGCGCCAGCACCTCACCGTCTTTGCCCACCAGATATTTGTTGAAATTCCAGCCCGGCGCTTCAGTTGCACTGCCCAGATGCGCGAACACCGGATGAGCATCGGCGCTCTTCACTTTCACCACATCGGTCATGGGGAATGTCACGCCGTGGTTGACGTAACAGATCTCGGCTGTGGCTGCCGCGTTGTCGTCTTCCTGATTGAAGTCATCGGATGGAAAGCCGATCACCACCAGGCCCTGATCCTTGAAACGCTGATACAGCGTCTCCAGCCCGGTGAACTGGTAAGTAAAGCCGCAGTAGCTGGCGGTATTCACCAGCAGCACGGGTTTGCCAGCCGTCTCGGCGCACAGATCAACGGTATCGGAAGAGTTCAGCTTGGTGATTTCGTGATTCAACCACGAGGCGCACGCCGCGTCTTGGGCGAGCGCAGGCACAGAGAAAGTCATGAGGACTGTCAGCAGAGCGAAAAGAGCGGTCAGGGTTTTCATGGTGTTCTCTCGATTGTAGTGAATCGGTAGTTGTTATTTGTTAATTGCTGATCTGTTCCTTCGCAAACTTCTGCACCCGGCGGTTGATCACGTCCGAGATGTAGGCATTGCCTGCGGCATCCATCGTCAAGGCATGCGCCTCGCCGAACTGACCATTGCCGGTGCCGGGGCTGCCGATGGCGCCAAGCACATTACCCTCCATGTCGACCTTGGCGAACTCGCCATCGAAGCCGGTGGTGAGATACATGAAACCATCACTGTGCAGGAAGATGGCGCAGACCATCGCATCAAACTTCCACTCGCGCAACAGATTACCCTCAGTATCGAAGCGCTGTATCCGCATGTTTTCGCGATCCGCCACATAGAGCACATCATCGGCATCGATCTCGATAGCGTGAGCTGCCACGAACTGCCCCGGACCGTAACCACGGCTGCCCCACTGCGCGATGAACTCACCCGTCGGGCTGAACTTCAGCACGCGCGGCATCTCGCCGCCATGGCCCTGGGCGACGTAAATATTCCCCCGGGAATCCAGCGCCACATCGTTGGGCTCGTTGAACAACAGCGCGCCCGCCGCCTGATTCCACTCTCCCGCCGTTCCCTTGGTACCAATCGTCAGCAAGACATTGGCATCCTTGTCCAGCTTCATCACCACGTGGTCAGCCACGTCGGTCACCCACATATTGCCGCTTGCATCGATGGCCATGCCATGCGCGCGGCGCAACAAGTCGTCGGCACCGAAGCCACGCAGGAACTGGCCTTGCGGATCGAACTCCAGAAACGGAGGAGCGCTGCGACTCAGGACGATGAGGTTGCCCTCAAGCGTCGTCGCCACCCCGGCATAAGAGGCAGCCTCCATGTCGGCAGGAAACGCTGGCGTCTCGCGGTAGTCCACGGCCACGTAGTCCTGCAATGTATAGGCGCGTAAAGGAAGTAGCGGGCGAATGGGGCGCTGTGCTTCAGCCAATGAAGGCAGCAGGACGAGCAGAAGGCAGAGCAGGCTGGTTGTTCTCATTATTATTTTCCCTGTTAGCGAGGAATACAGTTCGAGCGTCGATCGGAATGTATCGCAAGTACGGCGCAGAAACCACGGTGTCGCAATCACATATCGCGCCCGCGGTTGATACTTTGCGACATCTGTTTGGTTTCCTGTTCCTCGACGCTCACCAGTGCTTCCAGCAGCTTCTTCTCGTCGGAGATCGAAGCACGGGCCAACATGGAGCGGTAAAGCTCGATAATCTGATTGTGGGTCACCATCACGTCCTCCGCAATCTCTTCGTAGGTCATGGTGCCATAAGGCTTATCGCTGAGGCTGGCGATCTCAACAGATGTGTGGGCCTCCCAGTCGTATTTTTGGGTGTCCAGCGCGTTCTGGGCAGCCTGATCCTGAAACCCCTCCACCATGTCGCCAATGCGGATTTCCTGTTGCTGCAGATACTCCAACAGCCATTTCGCTCGCTCGTCAGTTTGAATGGCCTCACCAGCCGCAAACACCTCGGCCAGCCTGGCATGCAGCTCTACTGTCCATTCGATGAAGGATTCATTGGATGCGACTTTCATTGTGTGCCTCCTGGCGTGGAAGGGAATTTGATTCGAACGATGAACGGCATGGTAGCGCATAAGCGGATTTGTCGTTGCCTGCCGTTACAGAATTCATCATCATGCACGCGCCGCTTTCGGCGCATACTAATTCACATACGCGAGGACCTCAGACGTGCCCATCAATACAGTATTCATCGTGGTTGCCAGATTTGAAGCATTTACCTGGGCAGGCCTGCTGATTGGCATGTTTCTCAAGCACCAGCTTGAAATCACCGACTTCGGCGTGTGGCTGTTTGGCCGTCTGCATGGGTTCGCATTTCTGGCTTACCTCGTCGTGGCCATTGTCGCGGGGCTGCGTTTGCGATGGCCGTGGTGGGCGACTCTAGTCTCTGTGCTGGCTGCGATTCCCCCGTTGGTGACGTTTCCGCTGGAGATATGGTTTCGGCGCATGGGGTTGTTGGACAGCGGCACCGATAAAGAGTTGGAACCTCAAGCGAACTCTGAATAAAACCCGATTGCCGGTTTTCCATAGTTGCGCAAAAACTTGATAGTTGCGCATAACGCTGCTTTACTTGCGCATAACTCTTTATGCGCAAGTAAAAGCCATGGCCAAGACAATATCCGAGACCCAACTCACAGCCATTGAAAAGGCTGTGTCGACCCGACTCGAAGGGATGGGAATTCAGGACATTCTGGACCTCCTCGGCGAGGAATTGCCCAGACGCACACTGCAATACCAGCTAAAACATCTAGTGGATTCGGGTCGACTCATAAGAACGGGACAGAAGCGTGCAGCCCGGTATGTGATCGCTTCTGGGAATGCCGCCGCCGATCTCAACATTCCTGCAACCCCCAAAGAAAACCTGGCAGGCGAGATCCCCATTTCCAGAGAGGCGGCAGAAGTTTTGGAGTATGTCGGCAGGCCTTTAATCTCCCGCAAACCGGTAGGATATGATCGCGCCTTCCTCGACCGTTACCAACCCAACCATACGCACTGGTTTTCAAAATCCGAGCGCAGTCTTCTTCGCACGCTGGGGACGTCCTCTTCCTGGGAGCAGCCAGCAGGCACCCATGCCAAGACAATTTTTCATCGATTACTCATCGATTTGTCGTGGAATTCCAGCCGACTGGAAGGCAACACCTACTCTCTGCTCGATACCAAGCGATTGATCGACTTTGGAGTGGAGGCCGAAGGCAAGAACCAGCTCGAAACCCAAATGATCTGGAATCATAAGGATGCCATCGAATTCCTTGTAGGATCAGCGTCGGAAATCGGAGTCAACCGTCACACGATCCTGAACCTCCATGGGCTGTTGGCCAACAATCTATTGGCTGATCCAAATGCAACTGGGCGCTTGCGCCAGATGGCGGTAGGTATAGAAAGATCGGTGTTTCATCCCTTGGAAGTGCCGCAACTCATTGCAGAGGCATTCGATCAGATTCTGGCAAAAGCCGAAGCAATTAAAGACCCTTTCGAGCAGGCGCTTTTCGCAATGGTCCAATTGCCCTATCTGCAGCCATTCGATGATGTGAACAAGCGCGTGTCACGACTGGCAGCGAACATTCCCTTGATCAAAGCAAACCTAACCCCTCTTTCCTTCATTGACGTTCCCACAGGGATCTACACCGACGCGATGCTGGGAGTGTACGAGCTGAACCAGGTCGATCTGCTCAAGGACATTTTTCTTTGGGCATATGAACGCTCAGCGGCACGCTATGCAGCGGTCAGACAGTCGCTCGGTGAACCCGATCCTTTCAGATTGCGATATCGCGATGAGTTGCGTGAAATCGTCAGAACCATCGTGCTGGAGCGACAGAACAGAAAGGCTGCTTTCCACTGCATTTCCAGTTGGGCAGGAAAAAATATCGAAAAGAAAGATCAGCAACAGTTCAGAGAAATTGTCGAAGACGAAGTACTGAGCCTGCATGCCGGAAATTTTGCGCGATATCAGGTGCCGCTGGTGCAATTTTCAGAGTGGCAGGAAGTTTGGGGAGTGAGGTGAGGTTTATAAAAACCGCCGTGCAGAACCATTTTGCTTTTACTTTCTCTGACTCAGGTCATCCTCCACCCCGACGCCAGGGACGGGGTGGACTGCTACATTTTGTCACTCAGTGACGTATTGACATTCAGTGACACCAAGTCCACTCTTTGCACCCCGCCAACCCGCACAATAATTTGTGGGAGCGGGCCATGCCCGCGATTGAATCATCGGGCGAAGCCATCGCTTGCAGAGCAAGCTCCCACAATTTTGAGCACGACCTGGAAACAACAGCCATGACGGCTAAAATCACTAACCTGCGCGAGCAGTTCAAGACGACTACCCGCCAGGAGTTGACTCGCGTGGGTCTTGAGCTGTTTTTGCAACAGGGCTTCGCCACGACCACAATCGATCAGATCGTGGAGCCGCTGGGCATCTCCAAACGGACTTTCTTCAGATACTTTGCCACCAAGGAAGACTTGGTTGTCGAATGGCAAACGGAGATGACGCCTGCCTTTGTGGACGAGTTGAACAGCAGGCCCAGCGAAGAAGCGCCATTTAAAGCAGTCAGCGAGACGCTCTTGTCGCTGGCATCCCGTATCAACACGAACCCCGAACTGGCGTTCGCGTTGATGCGCCTGTTAAAAGAAACACCATCCCTGGCCGGGCGGGATATGGAGCGACGCATGGTGTGGGAACAGGCACTTACAGCGGCGCTCATTGAAAGGGAAGGACCGGTCATGCCCCGCCTCAAGGCCCGGATCATTGTCGGAATGGCCATGACCGCGTGGACCGCCGCCTTGGACGAATGGTACGCGGACGGAGGCAAGGTAGAACTTCGCCCCCTCATGGAACAGGCTTTCTCCCTCGTAACGTATCAGCAATAGCAATGTGTGACTTTCACCAATCGGGAAATTTCCAATGAATTCGGCTCTAAAAAGCAGCAGTGCATCCACTCACGGTCACGTACGACGTAACTGGCTCGTCGTGGCCACCTTCGGGATCGCAGCGTTGACTGCAACATTGATCATCACCCTCACCGGTTCTGGCAGCGCGGCAACGGAAGCGCCCGCCGCACCTGTGGCCACCCCGCCTGTGCCAGCCTTGACCGTGACCAGTACCACACCCCGCGAGGTCAACTGGCCAATCGTGCTCAATGCCTCCGGGTCGGTCACGGCATGGCAGGAAGCGAGTGTCGGTGCCCAGATCGGTGGCTATCAATTGATCGAGGTGCTTGTAGACGTGGGCGATCATGTCAGCCAGGGTCAGGTCCTCGCTCGTCTCGATCCAGCCCTGCTGCAGGCAGAGGAGGCCGTGCTGCTCGCCAACCACGAACAGGCAGAGGCCAATCATCAACGCGCCCTGGAGCTGCAAAACCGAGGCTCCATCAGCGATCAGGATGCCCTGCAGTCCATTACGCTCGCCCGCACCACCGCCGCATCGCTCGACGGCAAACGCCTGCAGCTCCGCTATACCAACGTGGTCGCTCCCGATGATGGAACGGTCAGCGCGCGCACGGCGACGCTCGGCGCAGTCGTGTCAACCGGGCAGGAATTGTTCCGGCTGATACGCCAGGACAGACTGGAGTGGCGCGGCGAGTTGACCGCCATGCAACTTGCCCAGGTCCGGATCGGGCAGGAAATCACGCTGCAGTTGCCCGACGGCACTACCGCCGCCGCGAAGGTTCGCCAGACCTCCCCTACTCTGGATGAAACAACGCGTCTGGCCATCGTCTATGCCGACGTCGATCAGGGCAGCAATGCTCGCGCAGGCATGTACGCGGAAGGTCGCATTGAACTCGAACAGAGTTCTGCACTGGTGGTACCGGCGCAGAGCGTCATCATTCGCGACGGGCGCAGTCATGTGCCCACGCTTGCCGAAGAAGGTGAAGTCTCCACGATAGCGTTGCGTCGCGTCACCATCGGGCGACGTGTTGGTGAGGAGATCGAGATTACCGAGGGGCTCGACGCCGGACAACGCGTGGTCGTGCAGGGAGCAGGATTTCTCAACGATGGCGATATTGTGCGCATCGTGCCTGCGGCATCGGCCAGCACTCTTGATGGCACACCAGACCGCAGAGAAGGCCAACAATGAACTTCGCCACTTGGTCCATCCGTAATCCCATCCCGGCGATCCTACTGTTCGTGCTGCTCTCGCTGGCCGGGGTATGGGGATTTCAAAATCTGCCCACACAGAATCTGCCCGACTTCGACATGCCGATGGTCTCGGTGAACCTGTCGCAGCCTGGCGCCGCCCCGGCACAGATGGAAACCGAGGTCGCGCGCAAGGTCGAAGATGCGCTGGCCACCCTGAGCGGGCTCAATCATCTGCATACGTCGGTGACCAATGGCAGGGTCTCGATCGGCGTGGAATTCGTGCTGGAGAAAAACCTCTCGGACGCACTGATTGAAACCAAGAATGCCGTGGACAGCGTCCGCGCAGACCTGCCGACAGAACTCATGCAACCCACCGTCAGCGCGGCCACCAGTGTAGGCGCGCCGATATTCACTTACGCCATCGCCTCCTCCCGCATGGACGAGGAAGAGCTGTCCTGGTTTGTCGACGATATCGTCGCGAAGACAGTGCTCGGCGTCACCGGTGTAGGCCGGTTCGAGCGCGTTGGCGGAGTGCAGCGCGAAGTGCTGATCGAAGTTGATCCGATACGGATGGCGTCCCTGGGCATTTCCGCCGGGGATATCTCGCGCGCGCTGCGCCAGATTCAACAGGAATCGTCTGGCGGGCGTGGACAACTCGGCGGACAGGAGCAATCGCTGCGTACCATCGCCACCATGCAACGCGCAGAGGAACTCGCCGCATTGCGGATTTCGTTGCCGAATGGACAAAGCTTCCGGCTGGATCAGGTAGCCACCATCATCGATGGTTCCGCCGAACGCGCCCAGGCCGCCCTGCTGGATGGCAACCCCGTCGTCGGTTTCAGTGTGTACCGCGCCAGAGGCTTCGACGAGGTCACCATTGCAGAAGAGGTTCAGGTAGCGCTGGAGGGTCTGCAGCAGAGCGATCCAAGCCTCGAAATGACCTACATTTCGGGCACCGTAGAACAGACTCTCGAACAGTATGAAGGCTCGATGCTGATGCTGCTTGAGGGCGCCATCCTGGCCGTCCTCGTCGTCTGGGTCTTCCTGCGGGACTGGCGTGCGACGCTCGTGTCTGCAGCTGCGCTGCCACTGTCCATTCTTCCTGCGTTCGCCGCGATGGCCTGGCTTGGCTACTCGCTCAATACCGTCACGCTGCTCGCGCTGGCGGTGGTCGTGGGTATTCTGGTGGATGACGCCATCGTCGAGATCGAAAATATCGAGCGCCACCGGCACATGGGCAAATCGATCCTGGAGGCCACGGAGGACGCAGTCACGGAAATCGCTCTCGCCGTGACCGCCACGACCATGACCCTGGTCGCAGTGTTCCTGCCTACCGCGATGATGAGCGGCATTGCGGGACTGGTGTTCAAGCAGTTCGGCTGGACCGCCGTGATCGCGGTACTCGCCTCGCTTCTTGTAGCACGGCTTTTGACGCCCATGATGGCCGCGTACTTCCTCAAACCCCAGCCGACCAAACCGCATGTGGATGGCCGCGTGATGCATTGGTATCTGGGAGTCGTCCGCTGGTGTCTGGCGCATCGCAAGACCACGATGGCAGGCGCGACAGTATTTCTGGCCGGATCGCTGGCACTTGTGCCGATGATACAGACCGGCTTCATCCCGCCACCTGATGGCAACTTCTCCAACGTCAGCGTGGAACTGCCACCCGCAAGTTCTCTCGAAGATACGTTGCAGGCAGCCGAGGCAGCCAGACTGGCCATCATGAACGTCGAAGGCGTCGAGCGCGTCTTCGTCACGGCAGGATCTGCGCAAGTAGCGGGAATGGGCGGCATGCAGGCCGGTGAAGTGCGCCGTGCTTCGCTGTCGGTTGCATTGGCGCCGCGTGGAGAGCGTCCCTCGCAGCGGGAGGTCGAAAGCGCAATCCGTGAGCAGCTTCTGACCGTTCCCGGTGCACGGTTCTCGATCAGCAGCGGAGGCCCGAGCGAGCGGCTGCAGATCATCCTCGCCAGCGACAATGCCGCCGCGTTGACTGCGAGCGCCCAAGCGGTAGAACGACAGTTGCGGGAAATCGACGGCCTGTCCAGCATCACCTCCACTGCCAGCCTGGAGCGCCCCGAGATCGTCATTCGGCCGGATCTGGAACGCGCCGCCGAGCGAGGCGTCACGACAGCGGCCATTGGCGAGGCCATCCGCATGGCCACGAGTGGCGACTTCGATCCCCAGGTGGCACGTCTCAACCTCGACAACCGCCAGGTCTATATCCGCACCCGTGTTTCCGATGCGGCGCGACAAGACATCGATACCATTGTCAACCTGCGCGTGCAGGGGCGTGACGGTCTGGTCCCGTTGTCCAGCATCGCGACCCTTTCTGTCGAAAGCGGTCCCCTCCAGCTCGATCGTTACGATCGGCTCCGCAACGTGACGGTGTCCGCCGACCTGAGTGGCATAACAATCGGCGCCGCCCAGGCTGCCGCCGACAATACGGAGGCGATGAGAACACTGCCTTCCAATGTGCAGGTGATCCAGGGGGGCGATGCCGAAATCGTTGGCGACCTGATGTCGGGATTCGCCATGGCATTGGTGGTCGGCGTGCTCTGCGTCTATTGCGTGCTGGTCCTGCTGTTCAGGGATTTCCTCCAGCCTGTCACCATTCTTTCCGCCATCCCGCTGTCCATCGGCGGCGCCTTCCTGGCACTGCTGATTGCGGGTAGCGAACTCAGCGTTCCAGCAATGATCGGCTTGATCATGCTGATGGGTATCGTGACCAAGAACTCGATCCTGCTGGTGGACTACGCGATCATGGGACGGGAGAAAGATGGGTTGTCGATATACGACGCGATAGTCGACGCCTGCCACAAACGGGCCAGGCCGATCGTGATGACAACACTGGCGATGATCGCCGGCATGGCACCGATCGCATTGGGTCTGGGTGCAGATGCCAGCTTCCGACAGCCGATGGCCATTGGCGTGATTGGAGGGCTGATCACGTCCACGATGCTCAGTCTGCTCGTGGTGCCGATCGTGTTCACGTATGTGGATGGGTTCGAGCGGTTGATTGGGAGGATGGTGGGGCGTAGGCCGCATGCGGCGCTGCAGCACCAGGCCGTGGAGGCGTGACATACCTTGCATTTCAGGAATCAGATTCCGGATTTGCAAGGTTGTTGACGCGTGCACCTCAGTTCAACACGCGATAACCCCGACCACGCAGACAATTGCTCAGCACCTGATTGCGCTCGCGCACTGCACTGGCTGCACCGCGAGCGCCGCCACCCACCGCTCCGGCACCTGCGGCGCGCTGTGCCGTATCGCTATTCCCGACAGCGGCACCGATTGCAGCGCCAACCACTGCTCCCGCAACAGCGCCTCCCGCCACCTGTCGACCTGCTTCTACCTCGTCGGCGTAGCTTTGGCACTCGGCCAGATCCTGGTTGTACTCGGCGACATTGACGCCCTGCATGTCCACAATCGGGCGACGCTGGGCGCCAGCGCAGGCAGTCAGAACTATCAGAGGGATGACAACAAGCAATGCTTTCATGGTTTGCGTTCTCCGGGACACGTTTCTGCAGACCGCGATTCGGTCTGGCGTGTTCCGTATAACGCAGCACTTCGGTATTGGTTTACACGACGGTGCAGGGCCATGTGTGCAGCACTTCATGTCGTGAAAGCCCGATGTGACTTTTGACAAGAAAAACTCCTTTGCGATGCATCAGATTGACTCGGCAGGCGTCTGCGGCAACCTGCGTCAGCAGGCGCGCAGTATCGAGATAGATCTGATTCATGGTTTCAGTACCAGCAGGCCATCGGCTGATTTCGCGACCCAAGGCTTGTCACCGCCCGTGGGCAACGTTGCGGGATCAAGTTTTGCGGCCCACGGCAATGAACCTTCGCGGCCGAACTGCAAGCACAAACGCACTGTCTTGACGCTCGTGCAACGGTGCAACAATTCGCTCAACACGTCGGCACGCAGACTGTAGGAGCTCTCGACCAATTCGCGAGCCTCTTGCAGAGGCTGGCGCACACCAACGTCGCTCAGCAGCTCCAATAGCGCACGCTCGGGCTCTGAAACCCGGGGAGCGTTGCTAACATTCTCGAATGGACTGACGTACAGCATGGTCTCTGGCTCCTCCTTGAACAGACGGTTGCGATGGTAGTCAGCGGGAAAGC
Source organism: Pseudomonadota bacterium (assembly GCA_040384465.1). Taxonomy (GTDB): domain Bacteria; phylum Pseudomonadota; class Gammaproteobacteria; order Pseudomonadales; family Pseudohongiellaceae; genus UBA5078. Next base: position 118,590 of record JAZKJF010000004.1, read on the forward strand.
GCTCGACGAACCAATCCGGCAGACGCCCCGCATCCCACCCATACAAGTGTAGCAGCGGTTGCTGAGATACGTATTGGCGCAGGCCATACCAGTCGAATGCGGACTTGCCGCCCACGTGCAGACCCTCCAGCCGACGTTGCAGGAGCACCAAACTGGGGTGGAGTGCCAGAGGATCGTTAGGGCGGCAGAAGATTCCGCGCGCCAGGCGTGTCAGCCAACCGGCGCGGACGTAGTGAACGGCTAGGTCTGCGGAGATGCCCAGTGCCGCCAGATCGGCAGAAGTCAGCAGAGTGCCTGAGGTCAGATTGGCGTATAGGGTTTTTAGTTTGTTTGAGTCAGTCGCAGCCATACTGCGATTGATACATCTTTTTCAAACGCCAGTCAACTTGAAATTATTACTTTAATCGTAGTATGACTACGATAATCATGTATATAAAAAGTTATGCCCCCCCAGGAACAACAAGAGCTACATTACCGACTCAAAAGCAGATGAGAAGTCGATGAGGTCTGTGTCGCGCATTCCCGTTGCTTTCGCCGTGGAGCGCCACTCAGCGACGGCATGAGCGACTTTGTGCCAAGTCTCTTCAGCCTGTTCCGAGTTCAGCCGGAAATACGATGCGCCCTCCATCAATACGCTGCGGCTGTCAATCGGACCCGACTCCTCAGTCAACCACGTCTTGCTCTCACGACGATCTCCCGGCATGGGATTGAGGTCGAAGGCTGGGGCCAGACGCCAGCCATGGTGACGTGCATCGTAGAGAAAACCGGTATTGCGCAGATGATCATCCGTATTGCAAATAAGGAAGTTGAATACCAGGCGACGCCACAGTTCCTGAATGTCAGCCACTGGATCAACGCCCTCCTGCAATAGCGCATCCACCAATTCCGTGTACGCGTGATCATCGTCGCGACCGCTGATCTGCAGCATCGTCGCAGCCGACATGTAGGGAATACGGTCACCGTTTGCAGTGCGATCAAATCGGCGAATGATGGCAACCGGCGTGTCCTTGATCATCTCGACGCGTGCCTGCGCGGTGCGAATGCCCGCCTTGGATGCCAGGTTCATGGCCAATACCTCGCCACGAATCACATCGCGTTGATCCGCCTGACTGGGAAACTTTCCGAGCGCCAAGGCACCGTCCGAATCACGGACCGTGGATTTGGGTCGCGCGCCTCCGAGCGAGGTGCCACGACCGAGCAAGTACTGAAGGTCTTCCTCGGTTTCGTTACCATCTTCCAGCGCCATCGCGGCTTTCAATACCTTATCCAGCTCCACCAAAGGCGGCACATGCCGCTGCCCTCCCCCGGAATTCAAATAGCCGCCTTCCGCAGCATCAAAGAGACGCAACGCGCCGACACGCGCCTCATCATCCACCCACAGGAGAAAATCAACCGGCGCCAATGGAGCCAGACTGCGATCCTTCTGACGCTGCTTCGCATGTGCACGCCGAATCACACGCTCACCCCACGCATCCGGTGCCGTGTCCTCAAGTGCGTGAAAGAACACCCCTTGCGGGTGCTGTACACCGAGCACGGGTTGCAATTCGGGCGACAGGTTGAAGTACCGCGTATCCCGCAACCACGTTTCGTTGTAGTTGAATGCGCTGCGTTTACCGCTGCCCAGGTGCAGTCGGCCCACAACCAAGCCGCTCGCGCCCAGGTGAACTTCGACATCCTTGCGTGTGGTTGCGCTGCCGACCATCAGAATCCCTCCAACTCATCGCTGCGAATTGCCGCTCTGGCACGTCCTTTCACACCTGCAGAATGGCTGTCACCAGACTTGCTACGCGGAGTTCGGATGCGCTGAGGCAGTTGTTCCTTCATCAACTCCATCCCCAGATCATCACTTTCCAGCGCCATCAGGCGGGTCGTTCCTTCGAGACGGCCGAGCACATGCAAGGTACGCAGGAATGCATGCAAGGCTGTACCAGGATGGCCATCCTCCATGCGCCTGATGGTACTGACAGATACCCCGGCACGCTGAGCCAGATCTTCCTGACTGAACCGTCGCATACGGCGGGCAGCAGAGATATCCTGACCCAGCTTACGCAAGACACGTTCGACGGGACGTGGCAATGCAGGTTGGGTACTCGGAGGTTTCGTGACTGCGTCCGGCATGTGAGCCTCGTCAAATGTGAGTGGCAATGGTTTATAAACACTCACATTTGAACACTATTGTCTTCTGTAGGTCAATTACGGGATTGGTATTACCACTCATATGCAAGCATTTATAGATAACTAACACTCATATTTGAATGATAAAAGAGCACATGCGGTGTCGCGAGGGTTCAGTTATTCGAAATTTTCTAATAACTGAATCCGCTGACAAATTGAACGTTGTCATCCCCTGCATCAGGGCATCCAGTTCGTAAACAAGTGCGGCGTCCGTGTGGCTACGGCAAGACCTCACTAAGCAATCCCAAACCTCTCTTTCATTTCCGCAGTTTTGGCCCACGGCTCTCCGGGCAACCGATCGATAAAAGTGCTGAACACCCGACGAAATGCCTCCGCTGTCGATGCATCGTCCAATGCCTCCGCCTGCACCGCAGACAGCAAAGCCCTCATGTCCAGCAGAAACCGTGGCTTGGCCAACTTGGCGAACATGCGCTGTTGAGCCTCTGCCCTTGTAATGGTCTGTCCCGACAGACTCAGATACCGCCCGAACATTTCCAGAGTACGCTCGACATCAAGACTGTCCGAAACCACCAGCGAGTGAGACAAGTCGTACAAGTCACGCCCCTTGTCACGCTGAAGCAATGCCCGCAGCTTCGTGGCCAACATTTCTTCCAATGTGAACGTCGGAATAGCGGCCTCTCCGGAGAACCACGGATTCTCCACTTTCAAAAGCAACTCAATCGCTGCGTCGAAAACCTCAATCTCGCGCGTGTTGATTTCAATCTTCAGACGGATAGGCGCACCACCTTCTTCAGCCTCTACTCGAAAGAGAAATTTCGGCGCGATTGGACTCTGCTCAAATTGCGCACGCCCCAGCCAAGGCTCGAGCACCGCGCGAAGCTGATCCAGCAGCGGCCCGATTGGTCCAGCGCCAGTACGCACCAGATCGATGTCTTCTGAATAACGAAGTGGCGCAGGAAAATGCAACTTGTTCAGCGCCGTGCCGCCGCGAAATCGCAATCCTTGCTTCAACTTCTCATCGGAAAAAGTCTCCACCAACGCACGACTGATGATCAGATCCTGCTCGACCTGCCGTGGGTCTGCCCAAGGAACAACGTTCCCCCAGGCAACAAGATTTTGAGCCGGAATCATTCATCCACCTCCGGTATCCGTCGCACAATGACTCCCCAGCGCGCATTACGCTCAAGAGGTTCCGTTGCAAAATCGGGGTCACTCGCTTCCTTGCGATCCAGCTCCGTCCAGCGCGGAGTTCCCCCTGTCTGCAGAGAGGCGTGCAACGATTCGGCGACCTGCCCATGTCCGAGCCGATCCAGCAGATAGCCAAGACGCTGAGTGACCGGTCTTTCCATTATGGTAGACAAATCCTGAAGCTGCCCGGGATCAATCGCCTTCCCCAGATCAGAAAGAACAGTCGCGATGTTGTCGATACCGCCGGACGCCTGTGGATAGCGCAACAAGTCAAAGGCAGTGAGTGCGGCCGACGAGATTTTCATCATGCCGGTATCCGTTTTGCGCTCCTCGATCGCGGCCTCCACTGCCTTCATCTCTTTGCGGTAGTAGAAGGCAAGCAGATTGCGCCCGGCGCGAATCCTGGGAAAACGCTTGTCCGAGATGATCTGAAATTCCATGACGGCCTGGTGTGTTGCTCCATGCAGTTCCGCCGCCTTGAGAAGCCCCACATAGTAGGCTTGCCCGGAATGGCGCATCAGCGCGTCGATATACCAGGTCGGCGGCGGCGCGCCCCATGAGGCGTATTGGGGAGGGACGATGACGTAAAAGCCCTGTCTCGGGCTTAGGAGGGCTTTGCGATGCTGAAGACGCTCGGCGGCGTCGAGGAATGCGCCGTGGTCAATATCAAGCGCCTGCTCCGCTTCGGGGGCGGTGAAAACTACCCTGCCCAGCGAAAGTAGGTGGTTGGCGTAATTGGATAGTACAGATCGCCTGTCGCTAATCATGTTGGTAAATCCGCTTTTTGTGCGGATATTTCTACACGATTTGTGTAGCAGGAGCAATTCGAATTTGGCAGTGCGCTACATACACGCAGCGAGTCCGAGAAATACAGGAGCATTCAGGACGATCATTCAGTCGATGCTCAACGGTCTGGCTGGTGTCTTGTCGCGTACACTCTCGAAGACGGCCAAATCCTCATTGGTCAGACCGATCTTGCGACCGATACCGGCCAGCGCTTCTCCGACACGCAAGCGCTCCTCCGACTTCATCGCAGCATTGCTCAACGAGTGCAGCTTTTCGAGTGTATCGGGATATTTATCCACCATCAGAATCAGCGCTGCAGCCTGGGCATTGGGTTTGGAGCGGCCCTGCTCCCAATTTTCAAGAGTGCGGGTCGATACGCGCAGATGGCGGGCGAACACCGCTCGGGATACATGCAGTCTCTCGCGCATCTCCCGAATGGCAGCGGGGTCGATCGCAAGCGGGGGCAACTCTTCAACCTCTTGGGTGCGCAGAGTGATCTTGCCCTCACGCTGCAAACCCATGGCATCCACACCTTCCATCAATTCAGCGAACAATTGGCGTTTCTTGGTCATTGCATTTGTCTCCGGGCGGTCGGCTCTTGCTGGATTCAGTTATCCGAAATTTTCGGATAACTGCCACAAACAACAATCACGAGTCCACTCGCAACTTTTCCAAGATCCCCGTAAGAGACATGACCAGCACATCATTTCCCACGGGAAACTCATCATTACCGCCATAAACAACATACTTCCGTGTCGCGCCGACATCATCACAAATCTGGCTATAGTGCTTGCCCAGTTTTGGCGCCACGCCGTGCTTGATCTCTATCGCCCAGATTTCGGAAGACGGCATCTTGAGCACAAGATCGATCTCCGCTCCGGCGGCTGTGCGATAGAAATACGACTCAGCGCGCCTGGGCAGAACCGACAGAATATTTTCCACCACAAAGCCCTCCCAGCTTTTTCCCAAAACGGGATTGGATAGCAGATGGCTATAACTGTTTATCCCCAACAATCGATGCAATATGCCGCTGTCCCGAATGTAATAACGTGGCGATTTCACCAGCCTCTTCTTGACGTTCGCATGCCAGGGTTCGACGCGCCTGACCAGCAGCAGGTCAGTCAGAATATCCAGGTAACTAGTGACCGTCTTGGCATCGACTTCCAGATTGGCCGCCAGTTTGGAGTAGTTGATGGTTTCACCCTGCAGGTGCGCCAGCATCGTCCAAAGGCGTCTTAATCTCGCAGCGGGCACACGAAACCCCCACTGAGGAATGTCGCGTTCCAGATAAGTGCGAATCAGATTTTCAAGCCAATCCATGGCAGCAGCATCATCCGCAGCCAGATAGCTGTCCGGGAAACCGCCTCTTAGCCAGAGCTTCTGGCGACTCTCTTGAGTGTCCTCTATTTCGACAACATTCAGCCCGCCCATCTCGATATAGCTGATCCGCCCCGCAAGGCTTTCCGACGACTGCCGCAGCAAATCCATCGACGCCGAGCCAAGCAATAGATACTGACCGGCTCTGTGACCTTGCTCCCGATTTTTGTCGATCAGCCCCCTGAGCACAGGGAACAAGTCGGGACGACGCTGGATTTCATCCAATACCACCAGCTTGTCCGCATGAAGACTCAGAAAGCTGGATGGGTCGCTGAGTTTCAGCAGGTCTTCGGGGGCTTCCAGATCGAGATAGATCGAGTTGATATCTTTGGCAATCGTTCTGGCGAGCGTGGTTTTACCGACCTGACGGGCACCAAGCAGTGCAACTGCTGGCATTTGTGCGGTTGTTGAGGAAAGTTTCTCTGTGAGGTAGCGCTTCAACATACCTTGCATTTTAGGAGTCTGACTCCGGATTTACAAGGTGTAAAGATCATTCCGTGGAACCAGGCGTGTTACGCGGCAGCATTGGTCAACGACTGCAGCTTATCGAGCGTATCGGGATATTTATCCACCATCAGAATCAGCGCTGCCGCCTGGGCATTGGGTTTGGAGCGGCCTTGCTCCCAATTTTCAAGAGTGCGGATCGATACGCGCAGATGGCGAGCGAACACCGCCCGGGACACATGCAATCTCTCGCGCATCTCCCGAATGGCAGCGGGGTCGATCTCAAGCGGGGGCAACTCTTCAACCTCATGGGTGCGCAGAGTGATCTTGCCCTCACGCTGCAAACCCATGGCATCCACCCCTTCCATCAATTCAGCGAACAATTGGCGTTTCTTGGTCATTACTTTTCTCTCCGGGCGGCCAGCTCTTGTTGGATTCAGTTATTCGAAATTTTCGAATAACTGTCACAAACAACAATCTACGAGTCCATTCGCAACTTTTCCATGATCCCCACAAGGGACACGATCACCACATCATTGCACACGGGAAACTCATCATTACCGCCATAAACAACATATTTCCGTGTCGCGCCGACATCTATATCCTTCGCAGAGTGTTTTGGGGAAGCCATCCGTTGCTTGGAGGGAAATAAGAATGTAGTACCTCATTTTTTGACCACAATTTTTGTAAACAGAGATAACGACAAGACAAGAATCAGGAAAGGAATGAGATTCTAGACGCGCCACAAGCTAACGACAGAAGATAAATCGTGATCTTTACCCAGCAGAGCCATATGCCTCACCAGTCAAGACTAGAGCAGAAATTTCTGGTGTGGACCGCCGAAGCGATTCAACGGATACGACGTACCTCTTCGGCTCTGCATGCGGAATTGCTACCCCATAATTTGCATGCAGATCGCTGGGACGCATCTCAAAGCAAGCCAACCCAGCACCAATAGTAATTAACTTGCTTCCCAGTGGTGTCATGACCAGTCGGCAACCTCCCATTATCATCATGCTGTCTAGATAACGCCGCATTGCCCCCAGCAATTGGCGGTAAGCCTCGAATGGATGAGATTCGTGAGCGTACAGGATATTTGCTGTGGGAGTCTTACGGCTATCGAACAGAGGAGCTCGGTACTCAACAAGCAAGTTGTCCGCACGCCGAGGGTCTTTCGATGGATGGGGAAGGACTGGACACACCTCAGCCTCATACGGAATATGAGCAGAATCTATTACTTTTTGTAACTGGTTGACCCGATTCTCGCCGAGCACAGGGAACCAAACTAGGGGCCAGTCCTGCACGCTCTCTGCATGCCACGCAGTAACAAACCCAGGAACCGTTACCAAATCAATACTGGGGTCCTCTGCTCGGATTTCGCCATCCAACTTAGCGTCCTCGGCCACCAGTACTTGGAAATTGACTCCATTCGCGTATAAAGGGTGCACAGCATTTGGAACTATCTTTTTATTGGGAACAAGTTTTCGCAAAATACTAGTGAGCAAAGCTAAATAGGTCGCGCGCGGCAAAGAACTGACGTCAAGTACGATGTCTGTCTTACCATCAACCTCAGCGAGAACTGCCTCTACACGCTGGCGCAAGGCATCACTTGGGCTCGTTTCTTCGTCTCCGTCTGGTGCTGATATCGTGGCAATTTCTGTATTGCCAAGTAATGAGAAAGTCCTTTCTAAGGACGAGGCATTCTCCTCAGTTAACTGCCTCACATCATCATCTAGTTCGTAGCCGTCAATGCTTAGCAGCAACAGCTTGGCATTGGCCGTCAGCCGTTGACTGCCAAGTTGACCGGTCACAAACTCGCTCATGACTGTCTGAGCGCGAACATCGAATCCGCGGCCAGCGATGTACAGAAGGCTAACGGACCTATTCCTCAACAGAGAATCCCAAAGGTCGTGCACCCCGTTACCGCGCCGGAAGACATAGTGATCCCATAGCATTAGTTTATCTCCAAACTCTTGCGGGGGAGTGTTAAGCGACGCTCCATCCATTTCATCAACTCACCAACCGATATGTCTCGCCACCCACCCATCTGCAATGGCAGTCCATAATGTACGCATAAAGAGCGATTTAGATAAAAAACTGTGCCACTGTCGCGTGATCCCGTAGCTTGGCTTTCTCGCTGCACTAGAAGGTTTTCTGCAACACACTCCGCTAACACTCGTTTAAGCATCACTCCAGTGGGACCTAAGGGTTGCGACGGCGCAGTGAGTTTCGCCAATTCAGCGCGCGATAACCGCACACCGGTAACACCGGGCGCGTAGGGAGCATTTGGTACAAAAGTCTGGTCGTAGCAAAACTCACCAATCGAATCGAGTAGCCTCTGCGCTCGGGTGCCTTCGGTGTGCGTTTTCGGAATGAAGTCGCGTTTGCCGGCAGCCACGTCGCGCAAAAGTTTTTCTTGTTCATAGGGCGACAGAATTAGTTCATCTTTCCGCAAAACCTGCTTCGATTGCAATCCCACATACAGTGCTGCTGCTAGCGCCAATAGCTCTTCGACATTGTTAGTTGCCATCACACATAAGCGCTCAAATCCGAAATAATATGGAACACCTAATTCTTCATGCATAAAGAGTTCGGCTGCTGCTCGGAGCTGGGAGCTGTCGCGCTCTTCAAGCTCTTCTTCAGTCAACATCATCTCCAGGGTGAGCTGGCGTTTAGATTCGTCGCGCACGAGAAGTATGCGAGTAACATACAGTTCTAACATCGACTCAATGCTCTGCTCCGCGATGTATTGCTCCGCGCGAGCTAACCATTGTATGTAACGCTGGTTGGACTTGTGGCGCTCCGCCATTTCACGGAACAAACGGATACCCGCTGTAATTTGGGTTCGCGCATCGCTATTGACTAGCTCGTTTCGCAAGCATTGCGTGAACGAAGTTACTGCTACCATGTCTTGGCTCAGCATCCGTCGATCCAAAATATTCTGCGCATATGCTGTGAATTGACTCAAGCCCTTAGAACCGGTCCACATGTCATCAAGGCTGTACTCTCGCAGGTCTCGACCTTCTCGTGCCCCTTGAGAAAGCAGCTCCTCCCCCAAAGCGACAGTCCGCTCAGCCAGCCAAACAGGGATGGAAGGGCGCATAACTGTCAATTCGTCGATTAACATTGTGCGCTGTTTGCGCCGCAACTTGTGCATATCGTCGACCATGAGCAGGCGTTTAGGGGCAATAAGTCGCCCCTCATGGTAGAACTGTATCGACTGCAGCCACAGCACTCCTTCAAACCGAACGTGTGTTGGTAGCTCGCCATCGGGTGGCCCCATGAACGCGTCCAATTGAGCATACACTCGCCGCTCGTGCTCTTCAGCCCACAGTGAAAGTTCCAGTGCACTCTCAAAATTGGGTATACCTTGTAATTGAGGGAGTAACTCGTAGCCGAGCAAAATGTCCCCCAACTGCTCCTGAGTACTGAACCCTAGCAATGCACCCAAGCTGCGAAGTGTTCGTAACACAATGCGACAATCCAGCAGCGCCCGAAACACTCCTTCTTGCTGAGAACTCACATTGGATGGGAGATCCGCATAGCCGGAAGCGCAACTTAGAAATACCCCAAGAAATTGATGACTGCCCTCGTCAGTCAATACTCCTCGAGCAACAAGTTTTCGGAATGACTCTGACAAATCTGGACGGTGGCGTGAGTTCCAGAATGCACGCAGCGCTGGCGGAGTGAAGGCTCGCAATAGAGTTGTTTTCCCAGCACCCGGTGCGCTGCGGAACACATGCACGGCACCTTCGAACGCATCCTCCGCTAGCTTCTCCAATATTTTTGGAGAAAACAAACGCACAAATTCCATATCAGATGTTGTTCGCTCGGACATACGTTCTAGAAAAGGATTGGAGTTGTAAGCCATCAAAACTCCCTGTGACGACTGACACGAGGAAATAATCCACGCGGCGTAAACTGGTCGGGTCCCCACAAAAGAAACACAGAATTGTTGGGAGTATTGTGCCCCAGAACTACGGGCAATGCGCAACCGGCGAAACCCAAACTAGCGTTTTCTGTACCGCCAACGCGGAAGTTTTTGTCGACCACCTGGTTATCACAATAATTGGGATTTTGTAGCAAAGCGCGAAGATCCGAATTGTTGCTCCGAGACAGCGCCACTTCCGGTTCAATTGGACAAAGTACCCGTACTTGCAAAGGCTTAAACCCGTGGTCTGTGGTAAAGCGTTCGCACCAGTACTCGATATGGTCAATAGCTTGGCGTGTCGCGGTATACAACAGCAAGAAAACTTCGTAATGAGACGGGTCGACCATGCCCCCTTCTTGAAGCCGTTTGAAAATTTTAGGGAGTTTCCCCTTAAATGTACGCGATGTGTCATCGTATCGAATGTAGGTATTTCCACTACCAGAAAAATCATCCAACAGCCAAATCAAGTTGAAGTGCGGATCTTGTGTCGCGAAACCTGCTTTCTCCAGCGAGGCTTTGAGATCCGCGAGCATGTCCCCAGCTTTCTCTTCGCCTAACTCGTACGCCTGCCAAATCTGCTCATTACCAATCTCACCATCGCTGGCTCTGCGCAACTCATTCGTACGCGCGCCGTCGCTCAGACCGAGGTAGAGTGAAGTCAACCTCAACTGTTCGAATCGCCAATGTTGGGCAATTTCCCGGACCCGGAAGGAAGGTATTTCGAATTCTTCTGATACGAGGCGCATGCGCTCCTGTACGATCCAGTCTTGGTACGCAGTTTTCACAAGATGTGAAAACTCAGCATCAGATATGAAGACCAAATGATCAAGCACCAAGCTCAAGGCTGCCTGTCTATCCTCCTGCTCGAACTGGTGCAGCCACAAGGCCAAACTTTCGATAAAACGGCGTCCCGGGCCGAAGCGCTGGTAGTGGTCGTATTTAAAGTCGGCCAGCAACTGAAGTGTTGGAAGCACTTGCTGCACCACATCCAAGTCTTCCCATCCCATTACCCTCGCCAACAATTTGGCTGCATTCTGGTCATGCATGGGAATCTCCTTTTACTTGGGCGTTAGGGAGACTTATGCAGAACATACCGTCCTCTACCGTTACTCGGTCTAGATACCATAATGTGGCGTCCACGTCGCGCTTTTCGGTTGGTGCCAACTTCCATCCACGGTCTAATCGACGAGATGGCATGTCAACACTCAACGAAAACCGGTGTTCCAGTAGCGCTGCGTCGTTTCCAGGCCAAGCACCTTGGTCACCAAGAGTTAGTATTTCGTAAGGATCAATTTTTTTGCTCTTAATAATATGACCGATCAGAAGTGATTTGCTTATGCCCTTGGCAAGTATGTCAACGGAATGTTTACTCCGCACCATGGTAGACAGATCCAATCCCGCTTGACGCAATGCATCAGCTAGCACAAACCACATAGCATCCGTTGCAAGCCCTTCACGAAACCGCACACTCACTTGATAAGGTGAAGTCGTTTTATGAGAAAGGATTGGCACACCTTGCGATTTCAATCTCACCACGATGCGCGTAACGTGGCTTAGAAATTCACTTGTCTGGTCAGGCATTGCAAATGGTACGTCAGCAGTTGAAATCCAACCTCCGTTGTAAAGGCACAGCAGGAGTTTCTCTAATACGTCAGATGGCAGAACTTCTTGTAAACACAATTGAAGAGAATCACCACGACCGGAGGCGATTCCTACTAAAACATCCGCCCGCACAAGCCGTATCAGTTGATTAAGGACTTCCTCAGATGGCGGTTCGTCCTTTTTCTGCGAACGGGACAGTGTCCCGTCATAGTCAAAAACTACTGCTCGGAAACGCTGGGACTGAATTGTGCGCCGAAAGGACTGCGCTGCGCGACGTATAGTTCCGTGATCTCGCTGTGAGGGCCAATGGGCTCCAAGCACTTCGTATTTGGACTGCTCCTCAGCTGGACCAGTCTCCTGAGGTAGCGGAATCGACTCACGTAGATCTGCGTAATGAATCTCTCGCCCAAAACTGGGAACGTCCGGCCGACCAGGATCCCTCCCAAGCAACCGGCCAACTGATCCCACGACATGCATTTGTGCAACGAGCCCTGCGACAAGATGTACTGGATCCGCGCCCGCCAAGTGCATAGAAAATGTGGGTATCTCTGCGGGAAACTTCTTGCGCATGTCATCCCAAAGATCACTGAGTGAGGGCTCTATCAAGGCGAGGATTGCACAATCCTGTGGACGCTGAGCCAACCATAGATGTCGTCCATGAGCGAAAGACCGCAAATCCGTCAGTTGAGTATGCAACAACGCACCTTCGGAAAGCTTTGATTCTAGGTCTGTTGCAATCGGCCTGAGCAAGGGTGAATACACTACCGTTAGTGCTCCACGCAGGACGGCTTCCGCAATGAAAGGCTGCGCCGCAGCGAGCCACTCCTCAATCCGTTGGTTGCCTACCCTCAGAGACTCCATGTGCTGAGGCATTGACTCACGCTGACCATTGAGTTCGCTATACGCTCTTGCCACCAGTACTGCGTCAAGCAGTAAGCTATTCGTAGCTAAATACCCGTCCTTATTAGTCAGCTCGAACACATACGGTTTTACTCCAGGTAGCGCTCGGACATGCTCCATTAACGGACTATCCAGACGATTGGTCAACACATGAACTGTCCGGGAGCTATATCGTCTTGATCGCTCTAGCGCTTCCACAATATCGGGATTCTTGCCCTCCGCCGATATCAGAAATACAGGGCTCGAAGATGCAAGCGACGGACTGCAGATGATCTCTAACGGCGTTGAGGGGCGCGAAACGCGGCCTGTAAAGGATTCGTGCAAACTGCAGAGCAGTGAAGCAACAGTGAAGGAGCCGCCTGATCCTACACCAATCATGCTAGCCTCTGCTGTGCTGGCAATCGCGAGTTTCAGTGAGTCTATATTGGCTTGAACAGCAATTGCGTAAGTATGCTCCAACTGAGCCAGTTCTTCTTCGTAGTGATTGGCCACAGTCTGCATTCTAGCTCACACACTTCGCAGACGACGTGCGCTTTGCTGCCACCGTTTCACCTGCAGACACAGTCTTTGTCGTTGTTGATTTCCTTTTTGCTTTCGGACTCTTTTCCTTACGATAAGCCATTCTTAGTTCCATCAGCATCAAACCCAGCATGTTCTCCCCTTTGCCATCGACCTCTCCCCATAGTCGATTGACGGCATTGTTTACAGTCCCTTTCTCCACCAGCCTGGCGTCGCCCGTTGAAAGGAGCAAGTCACGGAGATCAACGTGTTGGTCGAACTTCGCCCGCAATACTGCACGCATGCGATCAAACTTAATCTGAGCCCAATCCGGCACTACGTCCCAGACATATAGACCGTGTGCAGCCATGGCGGCTAATGCTGGCGTCGGGGCGCTGAGAATCCATTCACGAACGGCGGCTTTGCGCGCCTTACCGGCTTGGTATGCATGTTCTGAAGTTGGATACGTTGTGCCTTCGAATTCGATAGAGCGTCGATACAAATTACTAAAGACACCAAACGGCTTTTCATTGGCTCTGTAGAAATGGATTTCAAATGTAGAGTTTTGGTGATCCACGATTTTATTGACTATCGCTGCTTTCTTCATTTTTGGATTTGCTTCGCTAACTGGTTGAAATTGAGCTCAGGCGGCAGCCTAGCTTCGGAATAGACACACTATAGCAACATAGCTACTAGTAATATGAATTACGCGCTGCAAGTGAAAAATCACTTTCGCCGCCACTGAACAGCAGTGACTGCACTCACGACGGTTCGACGGGGAATCCGAGAAGACTGGTTCAATAATAAATCGGAAGTCCTCCGAAATGTTGGAAGCGCCTGAGTCTCTCTTCACTCCCATTCAATCGTAGCCGGCGGCTTACTAGAAATGTCATAAGCCACCCTCGAAACCTGCGCCACCTCATTAATAATCCTATTGCTAACAGTCTCCAACAACTCATAAGGCAAATGCGCCCACCGCGCCGTCATGAAATCAATCGTCTCCACCGCCCGCAACGTAATCACCCACGAGTACCTGCGCGCATCCCCCACCACCCCAACAGACTTCACCGGCAAAAACACCGCAAACGCCTGACTGGTCTTGTGATACCACCCTGACCGATGCAGCTCTTCAATAAAGATCGCATCCGCCCGCCGCAGCACATCACAATATTCCTTCTTCACTTCCCCAAGAATCCGCACACCGAGACCAGGCCCAGGGAACGGATGCCGATAAACCATGTCGTACGGCAGCCCGAGTTCGACACCGATCTTGCGCACCTCATCCTTGAACAGTTCGCGCAGAGGTTCCACGAGGCCCAGTTTCATGTCCTCGGGCAGGCCACCGACATTGTGGTGGGATTTGATGACGTGGGCCTTGCCGGTCTTGGAACCGGCGGACTCGATTACGTCGGGGTAAATCGTGCCCTGAGCCAGCCACTTCACGTTATGAATTTTCGAGGCTTCTTCATCGAACACTTCGATGAAAGTGTTGCCGATGGCTTTGCGTTTCTTCTCGGGATCACTGACACCAGCCAGCGCGCCGAGGAACTTGGCTTCGGAGTCGGAGCGGATCACCTTCACGCCCATGTTCTTCGCGAAGGTGGCCATGACTTGATCGCCTTCATTCAAGCGCAGCAGGCCGTTGTCGACGAACACGCAGGTGAGCTGATCGCCGATGGCTTTGTGCAGCAGTGCTGCAACGACGGACGAATCCACGCCGCCGGAGAGGCCCAGCAGGACGTGATCGCTGCCCACTTGTGCACGCACGCGGGCGATGGCGTCTTCGATAATGTTGGCGGAGGTCCACAGCGCTTCGCAGCCGCAGATATTGCGCACGAAGCGTTCAAGAATACGCAGGCCCTGAGAGGTGTGCGTGACTTCCGGATGGAACTGGATGCCGAAGAAGGGTTTGCTGACGTGGGACATCGCGGCGATGGGCGCGGTCTCGGTGGCGGCGGAGATCACGAAGTCCGGTGGCAGCTTGACGACCTTGTCGCCGTGGCTCATCCACACGTCGAGGATAGGCGTGCCGCTGTCGTTGATGCGGTCTTCGATGCCATCGAAAAGTGGGCAGGGATTGGGCAGTGTCACTTCGGCGTAGCCGAACTCGCTCTTGTCCGAGGCTTCCACAAGACCACCCATCTGCATGGCCATGGTCTGCATGCCGTAGCAGATGCCGAGCAGTGGCAGATCGCCTGCAAACAGGAAGGCTGGTGCGCGGGGCGAGTCGGCTTCAGTCGTGCTTTCCGGTGAGCCGGAGAGGATGATGCCGCGGGCGTTGAATGCCTTGATGTCGTCGGCGCTGGCGTTGTCCCAGGCCCATATCTCGCAATACACGCCCAGTTCCCGCACGCGGCGCGCGATGAGCTGGGTGTATTGGGAACCGAAATCCAGAATGAGTATTTTCTGACTGTGAATGTTCTTGATGGTCATGCTCTGGCGTCTTGAAGGTCGTTGGTGGGGAGATTTAGATAGAAAAACCTACCGCACGAGCCATCAGCTCATGCGGTAGTTCGGGGCTTCTTTGGTGATGCTGACGTCGTGCACATGGCTCTCACTCATGCCGGAAGAGGTGATCTTCACGAACACGGGCTTGGTGCGCATCTGCGGGATGTCCTCACAGCCGGTGTAACCCATGCTGGAGCGCAGGCCACCCATCATCTGGTGCACGATGGCATGCATCGGGCCTTTGTAGGGAACCCTGCCTTCGATGCCTTCGGGGACCAGCTTTTCAGTGCCGGAGCCGATGTCCTGGAAGTAGCGGTCGCTGGAGCCCTGGCTGTGCGCCATCGCTCCGAGTGAACCCATGCCCCGGTAAGCCTTGTAGCTGCGGCCCTGGAACAGTTCGACTTCGCCCGGTGCCTCTTCGGTACCCGCCAGCAGACTGCCGATCATGACGACGTGAGCACCGGCCGCAATCACTTTGGCGATGTCGCCGGAGAAGCGGATGCCTCCGTCGGAGATCACCGAGACGTTTGTGCCCTTGAGAGCCTCGGCAACGTTGGCAACCGCTGTCATCTGCGGCACGCCGACACCGGTGACGATGCGGGTGGTGCAGATGGAGCCGGGGCCGATACCGACTTTCACAGCGTCAGCGCCCGCAGCAGCGAGATCTTTCGCAGCGGCGGCCGTGGCGATGTTGCCACCGATCACCGGGATATGCGGGTAGTCTTTCTTGATGCGGCGCACCTGATCGATCACGCCCTGCGAATGGCCGTGAGCGGTATCGACGATGATCACGTCAACGCCAGCCTCGACGATAGCGGCAACGCGGGCCGCAGTGTCGGCACCAGTGCCAACGGCAGCGGCGACGCGCAAGCGCCCGAACTGATCTTTGCAGGCATTCGGATAGTCTTCCGACTTGCGAATGTCCTTGAGGGTAATCAGACCCCGCAATTCATAGGCGTCGTTGACCACCAGGATCTTCTCGATACGGTGCGTGTGCAGCAACTCTTTGACTTGCTGGTGGGTGGCGTTTTCCTTGACCGTGACCAGCCGACTCTTCGGGGTCATGATCGTGGACACGGCAGCTTCATAGTTGGTTTCGAAGCGCACGTCACGGCTGGTGACGATGCCGACCAGGTTGCTGCCTTCCACCACCGGCATGCCGGAGATGTCGTTCTCCCGCATGAGGGCGATCAGGTCGCGGATGGTGGCGGTGGGCGCGATGGTGATGGGGTCTTTGACAACGCCACTTTCGTACTTTTTGACAATCCGGACTTCGCGGGCCTGTTGCTCGATGCTCATGCTCTTGTGAATGACCCCAAGACCGCCTTCCTGCGCCATGGCAATCGCGAGACGAGACTCGGTGACCGTGTCCATCGCGGCAGAAATCATTGGGATATTCAAGGAGATAGACGTGGTCAGCTGGGTTTTCAGGCTGACCATTTTAGGAAGCACGGTCGAGTGTGCAGGGACAAGCAGAACGTCATCGAATGTCAAAGCTTCTTCAGCAATGCGTAACATAAGATTTCCACGTATCAACAAAAACGCGAGTATACAGACCTCACTTCCGGCTGTACACCTGCAGTTGCAGCGAGTGGAAAAGGGCAAAACGCCCTGTGGAACCGACCGGAACGAAGCCTGCTGCGGCAAATTCCGCGTGCATTTCCGCGGCCGATACTGGGTATTGCTTGATGGGTTTACCAGTCAGCAGCAACCGCACACGACGGCGCAGCGAGGTGACCGAGAGCGGAGAAATGCGCGACATCAGGACATACTTGCCACTCACTCGACACACTTCGCGGATGAGGCGAGTGCGCAACTCAGGGCTTTCGAAGTGGTGTAATAGCCGGAAGCACAGTGTGGCGTCGAAGGCCTTGTCGGCATAGGGCAGCGCGAAAATGTCCTGGCTTTCGAACTTGGCTGCAGCACCTGCATCAACAGCCAGTTTGCGGGCAAGCTCTAAAGCGGCGTCACCCAGATCGATACCGGTGACCTGCAGACCCTGCTGCGCCATCCAGATCGTGGCGCGACCAACGCCGCACGGGGCATCCAGCACACGGCTCACATCTGTGGACACGCCTTTGGTCAGTCCTTTCGTCAAACCTTTCGTCAATTCCAACGCCTGGGCGATCATTTGCATTTCCTGCGCGTGCTTGCGTTGATTGCGTTTGCTGTACGAATCTGCCGATTCCACATCTGATTTCACGCGCGCATAGCTGATCTGGTCACTCATTGTTTTTCTCGCTCACAGTTTTTAGGGGACGACTCCTGCAACAGGAGATTGCGATGGGGAAAGCGCTCGCCGAGTCGGTGCAACAAACCGGGCATACGCTGGCGATAGGCTTCGAGGAGAGCCGCGAGTGCTACATCGGGCATCCAGTCTGCGCGCTTGAGAAATTGCAGCAGATCCGCTTCCGCCGCTTTGCAGGCACTTGCGCGACGCGCTCTTTCGAAGTCGATCAAACGAATTCGACCCGTCGCAGGGTCAATAAAAATATGCGCAGGATACAAGGCGCCGTGCTGCCAGTCAGACAAGTGCAGGCGCAATAGCTGCTGGCCTGCATTGCGCAACGCCGGTAACAGTGCTGTCCAGTCGACGGCGATGTTTTGAAAGTCAGACAAGGCTGGCAGCGCTATCTCACGAGTCACGACGATGCCGCGCCGTGTCGCACCCTTATTGCGAAACCCAAAGGTGATCAGCTCCGCAGTCGGCAAGTGGAATCTGTCTGCCTCCTGAAACGCTTCCACCTCGTACTGATATGTCAACGCCCCGGTTGGATGGCGCCAGGAATAACGCAGCTGGTTCTCCTGCCGCTTGAGGTAAAAACGATTCTCGTGCCCTTGCGCATCCGGCACGCTGAGTAGGGAAACAGCGCTCCAGCCGTTGCGGCGCTTGTTCATCGGTTCGACGAACTCGCAGGGCGAGCGCCAATAGTCTTCGAAATCGCTGTAACCCGCTGCCGCGAGCAGGTTGGCCGCAGAATCACCGACAGACTCAGCCCTCCTCACAACACTCACTGCTGCTGGGCCTACTACGGACGAGGTGATCAATACCGAGGCACTCATTGCGGAAGTCCTCACTGATAGAACCGTGAAAGCTCTCGGGCAAATACCCCTAGAGCTTCTCGATAAGGCGCCTTCGAGGCCGCCAGATCAATCGGGTCATCGTCCAGGTTGGTGGCCGTATCGTCGTAAAATGCACCCTTCTTGCTGAAGACCATCTTCACATCCGGCGTCACCAGGGTGTTGCCATGCCAATCGCTGACCACCGTGTAGTCACGGTGATAATCAGCAGCCAACAGATCGCTCCCGTAACTGTAGCTCGCAGGATCGATATCGAGACCGAGCGCCGCCAGCACTGTCGCGGGCACATCGTGATGGCTGCTCATCACATCAAACTGCGCCGGAGCCTGCCCTGGAACGTAAAGCAGGAATGGCACACGAATTTGCTCCTGACTGAACGTGGAGTTGTGCCCCCAGCGCCCGTTCTCCATGAATTCCTCGCCATGATCACCCGTGACAATCACGATGGTGTTGTCGAGCTTGCCCTGCTCTTCCAATGCGGCGAACACACGCCCCAGCTGGCTGTCGAGGTGATGGTTGGCGTTGATGTAGCGGGCACGAATGCGCTCGATCTCTTTCGCGATATCGAGCGTGAGGTAATTGAAATCTTCGATGTAGTCCGGCGCGATGACCGACTCTTTCGGGAAGTAGTAATTGGCGTGCGCGGATTCGAAGAACATGAAACTGAAAAAGGGCGATTCAGCCTGCTCGATCGTGTTGAGCAGGTCCACCACATTCTTGCGGTCCCGCTCCCAGCCAGCGCCTTCGGTATAGGATTGCAGTTGTGATTCAGGAAGCCCGGCGAACACAGTCTTGTCGAACTCCGGATAGGAGAAGCGCGAGCTGGTGTAGGCCATCATGTTGTAATGATTTTTCTGCAGCACTTCCATCAGCAGAGGTTGACGTCCTGAATTAAGGAAGTCGAACCAGTAGCTGCCGTAGAGGCCATAAAATTGCGAGAACATCCCCATGCGTGTGCCATTGCCGCCACTGTAGTGTTCGCGGAACTGACTGGTTTTTTGGGCAAAGGCCCAGGTCTGCGGCATGATCTCCGGTGTCAGCATGTCGGCACGCCACGATTCGGCGACGAGCCAGACGATGTTGTACGGCGTCTTCAATGGCACATCTGGCGCTTCCGGGTAGTTGAGACTGCCGCCACTGCTGGCCACCTCCATATCCGCGCCCTCGGGACGATCAATCGTCGCGCCCATATCTTCGAAGAAACTGCGCGCGGTGACAGGCATGTACCAGATGATGCGGTCGGCGATCTGCAGAACCGCTCTGTCGTAGTGAAATTCGGACCAGGCATACCAACTTGCCTGCAGCAAGAAAACAGCACCGAAAGACAGCCAGAGCGCGCGTGCCCGAATACGCTGTGGTCGCAGTCTTTCGAAAGGGAGAAAACGCAGTGCGAGCCAGACCGTCAGCGCGAGCACGGCCACCACTATCGCCAGCGTCACATTGGTGGAGGCCGAAACCCCCATCGCTTCGACGCCCCCCGGCGTCAGCAACAGATTCAACACAAAGAAGTTGAAGTAGAAACCATACATGGCGCGGAGTTTGTAATTGACCACCAGAAATAAAATGGTGAGAAATGCAGAGAGTGTGACAGCACCTGCAAGCCAGAGCGACCTGGCTCCTGTGCGAGTGCGCCAGCGCCACAGGAAAAACAGCAACAAGGTGGGAGCACTCAGTAAGGTGGCTTCCACCAGCGCGGCACCCAGTAAAAACAGGCCGGATTCAAAATTGATATCGGGAACCCAGGCCATCAACACACTGCCAATGAAAGCAGCGTACCAGGTAAAGAGCAGTGCTCGCCGGGGAGAGGGAATTGGCATCGACACGAGTGAAGGCATATTGACTGATTCCAGAAGTGAAATGTGGCACTTTCTGGAAACAGCCTAAGCGTCGAACCTTAAAGGAGTCTTAAAGCAGTTTTAAATCAGAACTCATACTCCAACAGCACCCGATAGGTATAGTCGGGAGTAGTATCATTCAGCGGCAAGATAACGCCTGCCTCCCAATGCCATTTTTGATTGCCATTGCCGCGCAGCAAACCTGTGAGCACGGGCCCCACACCGCGCGTGAATTCATCGGCATAAAATTCCAGGGCGGGCTCCAGACTCTCGCGATAACGCCAGCGCCACTGCGCGGACATGAAGGTATCGAATTCATTGCGGATGTTGGAGCCGAATTCATATTCAACACCTAGGTTGAGTGTGCCCACCCAATTGCCCCACTGACGACTGACCAGCAGTGAGGTCGCCAGCTCAGCCACACTCTCACTGCGCTCGCGTTCCAGCTCGATCAACATGCCCCAGTCTGCAGCATATTCCCCCTGCTCTGTCAGCTGAATTTTGCTTTCCAGCTCATAGGATTCCAGTTTCAGTGATCCCCCCGGTAACTTCATGCCGATCAAATAAAGCTCGGCAAACACGCGCTCATTGATGGCAGCACCGGCTCCCACACGCTGACGCAGGATGTCGCTCTCCAGGGGATCAGCATCAGTCTGATAATAGGTGCGCAACTCCAATTCACGCTCAAGGGGCTGCACATAAGGATCATAGACTCGCCCCACCCCGTTGTGATGCAAGGGGTTGTCCGCATGGGTTTGCGATGTGATCACAAAAACGAGAAAAATTAACCCGGACTTTACTCCACACTTTCTACCGTTGACTCCTGTCATTCTCTTCCCCTTTGAGCGGTGTCCATAGAAAAATACCCGGCACCCATGGCCAGCAGCGAAAGCAGCACCGCGCCTACAAACATCGCGAGCTGCGTGGAAATCGGATTCGCTTCGTAACCGATCACCGCTTGCAACAGCTCTCCTGTCAGAGACGATTCCGCGATCCAGGCCGAGGTATCCCAGAGCGCATCACTGCCCGGTAACAGATCAGCCTGCGCAAGATAAAGCGCCGCTTGTGAACTCATCCCCGCTCCGAAAATCATCGCCATGACACTGTTGACCAGAAGGCCGCGCGGTTTCGACAGCGCGCGCAAACCGTAGTAGATGAAAGTGCCAAGACTGAACGCGATACCTGTGCCGATGGCACCGCCGGACAGCACCGACGTCATGTCGCCAGCAACAAGACCATAGGAGTAGACATACAGATAGATCTCCGAGCCCTCGCGAATAATTGCAGCCGCAATGGTGGCCGACATGATCAGCAGCGTCAGCCGTGGCCAGCGCGCCACCTGGGGAGCCCGAAACTCTCGCATCACCAACACGTTATGCACCAGCAGCAAGCCGGTGATCGCCAGCAACAGCACGGCATTGAAAATTTCCTGCCCGAATCCATCAAACAACATGGAGATAGACTCCAGCAGCAACGCATAAATCAACGCGCCGCCGAACCCCGCCAGCATGGCCGGGGGCAGCCAGCGGAAGCGCAGACCCAGCGCATGGGACGAGACCAGCAACATGCAGATGATCAGCATGGCTTCCAACACTTCGCGCAGCACGATGATGAGAGCGCTGGTCATGACACATGCCCCCTTCTGTTCAAATTCCTGCCTGCCACACCAGATTTATTCAACGATCACCTTCCCCTGTGCTGTCTTCGGATTGAACTCGCCGAAAAATGGATACTCTCCCGGCTTGAGCGGACCGATGAACACGACACCCTGAGTATTCCCGATGATGACTTTCTCCCGGTTCAGCTCGTAGCTCTCGAACTCTTCGGGCGTTGCGTCGCGATTGTGAATGATCAGCTTCACCTTTTGTCCCGCCGGAATTTTCAGCTCCGAGGGATAAAACAGATGCTCGCGAATTTCGATCTCAAAAACGGGAGTCTGTGCCTGTGCTCCCATACTCACGCAGTACAGCACGATGCTTGCTGAAAAAAGAGGGATTGATAACCTCATGTCATAGTCTCCAGAGCGTCGAATGTGATGGTGACGCACAAACCTCCCAGCCTTGTAGAGCTGGACAAGGCAATCTGCGCGCCGTGCATCTCGACGATGTGTCTCACGATCGCCAGCCCCAACCCGGAGCCGCTCACACCAGAGGCGTGCCGATCACCGTCAAGACGGTAGAAGCGATCAAAGACACGTTCGTGGTGGGTTTCAGGTATCCCCGGACCGGAGTCCTCAATCTGTAATTGCACCTGACTCCTTGCTCCTTGTTCCTGCGCGACGCTGCCCTGCACAGAGCGCACCTGCATGCGAATATTGCCGCCTTCTGGTGTGTACTTGGAAGCGTTGGTTAGCACGTTGACCACCAGTGAACGCAAGGCAGTCGCATCGCCGTTCACCCAGGCGCTGTTGCCGTCCAGCTCGAAATTCTGATTGCGCTGCAGAATCTGTTCGTACTCGGCGCTGATGATATCCCGCACCAGTTCGTAAATATCCACCGGCACGAACTGCACCATGTATTGATCCGGCGTCGTCCGATTGAGCACCAGAATCTGCTCCACAAGGTGCCCCATCGTATCGATAGTTTGATGCAACTCGGCGGCAGTGGTATTCGCGGCGCTGTTATTGACTGTATTGTTATTGACTGCAGGGGCATTCGTTGCAGCGGCACTCGCCAATTCTGTCTGCAGGTTATGAATCTGCACTTTCATCGTGCTGATGGGCGTGCGCAGCTCATGAGCCGCATCCGCTGCGAAACGCTTTTCGCGACCGAAGGATGACTGCAGACGGCGCAACAGATCATTGGTGGATTGCGTCAACGGGGTCAACTCTTTGGGAATGCCCTCCAGTTCCACGGTACTCAGGTCCGACGCCTCGCGGGAATGGACCTCGCGTGCCAGCACGCGGATGGGCCGCAACCCAAAACCGACGATGAACCATATCAGCAAAGCCGCCAGTGGGATGCTCAGGAGCGTTGGCACCACCGCCTCCAGAATCACACTTTCTGCCAGTTCATAACGCAGATCATAGCGTTGCGCCGCCATCAACCAGTGATGCTGTTCGGGGTCACGAATCGCCAGCACCCGCCAGCGATAACCATTGAAGTTCACATCCCGGTAACCGATTTCGAAGGGGCTCATCTGCTCTACCGGCGCCAGCACCGAGCGCAGCAACAAACTGCCATCAGGATTGAAAACCTGATAGGCAATGCGCATCTCGGCACCGAGTGCGAGATCGGTTTGCTGCGGCAATACCAGCTCTTCCACCACTCTCGTGTAGCCAGCGGCGGTCAAGTCTGGATTGAGCAGACTCAGCAGCTTTACATGCTCCAGCAATTGCAGATCGAACAGACTCTCGGCTTCCAGCATGCTCTCGCGATAGCCGCGCAAGGACGATAGAAAACTCACCAACACAATGATGGCGATGAGCGTGAGTGTCAGAAAAAGTCTTATCGAAGCCATGGTCGTTCAACAGTCCTTGCTAAGAGCCAACCTGCTTCTTGATGACATAGCCCACGCCTCTGACCGTCTGGATAAAACCAACCGGCAGTTTCTTACGCAAATTGTGAATGTGCACCTCGACCGTGTTGCTGCTGACCTCCTCACCCCAACTGTAGAGTTTGCTGTCGAGCATCTCGCGCGTCTGTACTTTGTTGGCACTCTCCATCAAGGCTTTGAGCAGCATGTACTCGCGCCGCGACATCGTGACACTGGCACCGGCGACGGTGACTTCAAGACTTTGTGTATCGAGAATCACGTCGCCTATGCTGATGTTCTTGCTTTTCACGCTACCCAGCCGCCGCTCCAGGGCACGCAGACGGGCGAGCAACTCGGATATCTCGAATGGCTTGGCAAGGTAGTCGTCAGCCCCCGCATCCAGACCCGCCACTTTGTCGCGAGTTTGATCGCGGGCCGTGAGAATCAGCACGGGATTGGTGAAGTGATCGCGACGCGCTGTGCGCAACACTTCGAGCCCGTCCATCCCCGGCAACCCCAAATCGAGAATCATGATGTCCGGATGCGCGGTGCGCAGCGCGACGAGCGCCGTCTCACCACGATCCACATGGTTGACGCTGAAGCCAGCAGCGCGCAGCGCACGCTCAATCGCCTGCGCCAGCGCCAGGTTGTCTTCTACCAGCAATACCTGCATTTCTCCCCCTGCTGCAGCCTGCATTCACTGTCGCCGACTGACCATCAGACTGCGCGTTTACCGAGCCTCTTCAAGCTGCTGCAACATCCGTTCAATCTCACCCCGACGGCCTTGATCGGCCAACTCACGACCGGGTCTGGACGGTGCATTCAGCGCGCGCAGCAAATAACGCTGGGCGTCTTCGTATTTCTCGGTCTTGAAGAGGTGCTCTGCGTAGAAGTAATTGGCATCGATACCGTCAGGAGAGATTTCCAGCCCCTTCGCCAACAGCTCCTCGCCCTTCTCCTCATCACCGAACCCGACCGGCCAGCCGGGCACGTTGAGGTAGAGTACACCAAGACTGGTGTAAGCGGAGCCTTGCAATGCGTCGGCGTTCAACTCCAGCGCCGTTTCGAGGTCCGCCTTGGCTGCCTTCGCCGAGGACAGCGCGCCCAGTCCCCCTTTGGCACCGGCATAGCTGGATTTGATGATCCCGCTCCATATCCAAGCCTCGGCGCTGGTCTGTTGCGCTTCGGTCACCTTGCGGGCGTCCTCGATCAACGTGCTGAACGCCTCCACCTGCGTCTCGCCCTGGGTCATGTAGTTCACTTCGGCCCAACGTTGTTGCAGCACCTCGACCTCAGGGGTCATGTCTGCGTACACGGCTTGCATATTGCCTGCCGCCAGAATGCCGGTGAGCAGCACGATCACACTCGCTCTGTGTTGAATCTTTGTTAACGTTTTCATCAATTCTCTCCTCTTGAATTGGCATCCGCAAATTTGCGGATCACCGGTAATTGTTTCCGCACCGAGCCATCGGTCATGGCAGGCAACAGCGCGTTGATCCACGCATAGAAGCGCTCGGGCCATCCGATCACACAGTGACCCCAGCGCTCGTTCCGCACGCGCTGCACAACAAAGCGGGCCACCTGTCGCGGATCATCCATCGCATTGCCCAGTGCGGCGTTCATGGCGACGACTCGTGCGTTGTTGAGCGCCGTCCGCGTGGCGCGGGGTGCCACGTGCAGCACTCGCACACCGGTGTCGGCCAGCTCGCGGCGCAAGGCCTCGCTGAAACCACGCAGCCCGAACTTGCTGGCGCAGTACGCGGCATAACCCGGATAGCCGATGCTGCCAAAGGCCGAGCCAATATTGACGACAGCGCTGGTTGGACGGCGCCGCAGCAATGGCAACAGCTGCTGTGTCAACAGCACCGGCACCATGAGATTCAGTTCCAGCTGCCGGGCCACGATCACTGGGTCGGCGTTCCCCAGCAGGTTGAAATCGCTGGTGCCAGCGTTGTTGATCAGCAAGTCGACATCCTGCCTTGCGCACAGATCGCGCAGCTTCTGGCGCCCTGCTGCCTCCAGCAGATCGACCGCCAGAGTCAGATGGGGAGCAGTCGCCTTCACCGGCAGCGCGTTGAGCAAGGCATCGAGCGGCGCCTGCTGGCGACCTACCAGAATCAGCCGTGCCCCGGCTTCGGCAAATTCCTGTGCCAGCTGGCTCCCGATACCCCCGGTGGCGCCTGTCAGCACAATAGTGCTATTGCGAATATTCATAACAACCTCCGGTGTGAGCGGCCGCGATCAACATGGTGTGACCACGCTGTCGAACACGCCCTTGTACAGCCGATAGAACATCTTGGTGCTGTGAATCAGCAGCGCCTGCTGTTCGGGTTTCTCGAAACGATTCATCAGATTTTCCAGATACTGAATGTGAGTCTGATCGATGGCTCCGTGCGAGCGCAGATAACTGAAAGCACGCTCAGGCAACCCGAGTGCCTCCTTGATCTGGGTGGCGGCCTGATCGGCAAGATTGACGCTGGTGCCTTCCAGCACCTGCACCATGCCGAAGAAACCAATCGGGTTGACCCGCGACACCATGTCCCAGGCATAGGCGACCATCAGTTCGGTGGCGAAGGCTGGCTTGCTGTGGCGGACGGCCTCCTTGTCAGCACCGCAGGCAGCGATGTCATTGAGTATCCATTCCTGATGCCCGAGTTCGTCCTCGATGTACTCGGCGACGCCTTCCCGCAGCCATTCCATGTCGTCAGGCAGACGTGCGCCCACTGCCATCAGCAAGGGCACAGTGAATTTGACGTGGTGATAGGCCTGCGTCAGGAAGGCGATGTATTCGTCCAGCGTCACGTCGCGCACCATGCAGCGACGAATGATTTCAGTGCTGACCAGTTGTTGACGTTCGGTAGCAGTAGCAGCGATCAGCGTCTGGTAAAACGGTGTAGTGGTCATGGCGTTTCTCTCTCCATTTGCGAATTGGATGTGGTGGTGGCAACCGGGGCGGCGACATAAAGCGCGTCGATCTGTTCCCGGAATTGTTGTTCTATTTGTGGGCGACGGGGCCGACCATTGCTGGTCAGCAAATCGCTGTCGATGCCGGTGCCTCGGGTGAGCGGAGCGGCCAGACGCTGCCAGCGCTGAATCCGCGCATAAGCCGGCAGACTGGCGTTGACGCGGGTCACACAGTCTTCGATCTGCTGATCGGTCACCTGTGCAGCGCGTGCAGCGATCAGCGCGACGCAATAAGGTCGTGAATCGCCGAACACGAAACTCTGAGCGATGGCAGGGCAAGCACTCAGTTCTGCTTCCACCCACTCGGGACTGATGTTGCGACCGAAGCTGGACACCAGCAGATTTTTGCGTCGCCCTGAAAAGTGCAGGTAACCATCGGCATCGAAATAACCGAGATCTCCCGTGGTACAACGAGCCACTGCAGCAGCGTGCCAGGACGCCCTGTCACCGGCATAGCCAAGCGACACCTTGCCTGTCACCACGATCTCGCCATCGATAATTGCGACGTTGCCATGCGGCAGCGGCTTCCCAAGACTGCCGTTGCGACGCGCCTGCGGAGTGTTGAGGCTGACAACTGAACCGCACTCGGAAAGACCATAGCCCTCATACACCGGCAGACCGTGCGCCCAGGCACGTTCCAGCAGCGCGGCGCTGACGGTGGCACCGCCCACCGCGATGAACTGCAACGAATCAGGACACTTCCAGCCCGCGTCGGCACTCATCACGAGAGCTTCCAACAACTGTGGAATCAGAATCAAACTATTAGGGCGGCAGCGTGACAAAGCAGCGAGAAAAGTGGGCAGCGAGAACCCGGAATTGCCGTTGAAACCCAACATTGCTTCGCTGGCCACGATCACCTGTGCCCCGCGCCGCAGCGGCGCATGCACCCCGGCGATGTTCTCCAGCAATGTCGCCAGTGGCAGCACACAGAGATGCCGCTCAATCGCACAACTCGCAGTCGCTTCCAGAATCGAGCTGGTTACAGCGGCCATCGTGTCCGCGCTCAGACAGACCCCTTTAGGCGACCCCGTGGAACCCGATGTGAAAGTGATCTTGCTGGTCTGTGGCGGGACACTGAGCTGCCTGCTAGACCACGCCTGCTGGCGCGTCGTGTTCCGCAGATAGTCGAGCCCCAGATGAGTGCCGGATGGCTGCCACGCGTCTGTTGTCAGACCCTGCCAGAGCGGCGCGTTGTCAGTCAGAATCACATCGACAGGCACCACGTCGAGCGCATGCTGCAATTGCAGCGTCGAGAAGAACCGTGGCAACGGCAACAACGTGATGCCGGCGTAATCGCAAGCGAGATCCGCCACTATCCAGGCCGGACCGTTGTCGGCATGCAGCGCCACTTCTTCCACCTGATCGGCGCGCAGCGCATTCGCCAGCGTCAGCACCGCCTGCTGCAATTCGCGCCAGGTATAAGATGTTTCCAACGCATTGTTGCTCGGCCCTTGCAACTGCAGAATCGCGGGCTCGTCGGGCTTCATGTTGGCGTGATGACACAGGCTGGACCAGAGCTTATTCATACTGGCAGGCCTCGCTGTGTGCGCGCAGTCGCATAACGATCTGCGAGACTTCGGCGGCATGTTCCTGCAGCACTTTCTGTGCGAATTCGTTGCGGCGCAGCGTGTGCCAGGCCTGTTCAACATCGCCGATCACGACACAGGGTTTGTTGTCGTAGTAACTGCCCCAGTCCTTGCCATGCGTGCCAAGACGCTGCAGATCCGCCTCACAGATTTCCTGTGGCGCAAAGCCCAGGCGGTGCAACAGGGCGCTGACCTGCGCTGTCGCGGTGAAGGTCACCCAGCGAAAACCCGCTTGATACAAGACTTCGGTCAGGGCGATGAACAGCAGCTGGCTGCTACCACGACTGCCGGCAAGATTGCCGGTTTCGATAATCAGCGAGCGCTCGACGGAAGAGCCCTGCAGCTCGGAGACAATGCGCTCGATGGGCGCATCCAAATAATTTTCCACGAAGAAGCGACCACAGGCGCCGGGACGCAGACCGAGTACACCTTGCACGGTGTCATCGCCCCAGGTGGCCAGCAGGTAAGGTAGGAAGTGTTCGATGTTGGCGTTATAAGTCTCGGCGTAGCGGGAGTGGATATAGCTCTCCAGCTGCTCGCGTTGCGACGAATCAGTAGCGTGGACACACAGCGTGGGCTGCGGATTGGCAAAGGCGTTAACACAAAGTGGCGTGGCTGACATGATCTGAACTCCGGTTGGCTGGATCATGTCGCCACTGTAGAAAACGAATCTTAATGCAGTATTAAGTCACTACTTTTGATGTGAAGAACGTTGCAGGCCGGCACTTCACTCCAGTGGTTTCTTCGGAAACACCTTGCGACCGCTGAACATCGCGGAGATTAAACCGTGCCCTTCTTTCACCTCCGTCACCACCACGGCACCGATGTGCAGCACAATCGCAATCAGCATCAGCCAGAAGCTGATCTCGTGAATCTCGATGAAGGGTTCGCGAAACTTACGCATCTCCGCATAACCTTCCGGGTCCAGCATCTCCTTGTTGCCAGGCACCAGCCCCTCAAGGCGCGCATGATCCTCGCCGGAGGCCGTCGCCCATTCCGCAAATTCGTGACCAAAGGGCGGGAAGTACAGGTCCGTGCCCGCCAGTACCAGTCCCGTCACCATCTGCGCGGTCAGCAGGAAAAACAATAAGGCCAGCATCAACCGAGCCACTGGGTTGTGTCCGCGATAGGCCGGTGGCTCCCCCGCCTTCGCGCCTTTGATCCACTCCCGCAGTGCCGTCCCGTAGCCTTTGCCACCGGGTAGAACCGCCGACCAACGCGCATAGCGCCCGCCAATGAAACCCCAGATGAAGCGCCACAGCAGGTTCAGGGTAAACACGTAGCCAGTCCACGCGTGCAGAATCTTGAGTGTGACCTTACCCTCACTGCTGACGCCAAGGCTGTTGGCAT
The DNA here is from genome assembly GCA_040384465.1 of Pseudomonadota bacterium. Classification (GTDB taxonomy): domain Bacteria; phylum Pseudomonadota; class Gammaproteobacteria; order Pseudomonadales; family Pseudohongiellaceae; genus UBA5078. Next base: position 148,190 of record JAZKJF010000004.1, read on the forward strand.
TCAGGATCAGCACGCCGATGATGATCAGCAACAAGACACACAGGACGTTGATCCAGTGGAACCAGCGCACCCCGGCATCCCAGACCTGATAGGACTGCAGGGTTTGCGGCGTATCGTCCGCACTGAGAGCATCATTCGGACTTGATGTGTTTTCGATGGAATCGTTCATGGTGACCTCTGGCCCCTTCTAGTGATGAAATTAACGTTTGCTGACCGCCTGCATTCAGCAGCATCCTTGGCCTATGCTGGCACGCCTTTATTAAAATCCCATTAAATTGCACCGGGCGGCTCGCCCTGCCATCAGCAGGGGATATGCTCACCTCCCTCACTCACGTATCATGCCCCTCATGTCACACGATAATGAATTTCCATACTTTGCGCCGGGTCAAGTAAAGGCCATTCGCGACGTCATCTCCGTCACCAGCCTCAACCGCATGGCGCGCTCCCTGCTGGAAAATCACTTCGGCAATGTGATTGTCGAAGGCGAAATCTCCAATCTCTCCATGCCCGGCTCCGGCCACTGGTATCTGACGCTCAAGGATGAGGGCTCGCAGATTCGCTGCGCCATGTTCCGCAACCGCAACATGAGCGCCGGGTTCCGGCCGCGCGATGGCATGCAGGTGATCGTGCGCGGCAAGCTCAGCATTTATGAAGGCCGTGGCGACTATCAGCTGATCGCCGAAGGCATCGAAGAGGCCGGGGATGGCGCTCTGCGCCGCCGCTTCGAGCAGCTCAAGCAACGGTTGAGCGCGGAGGGATTGTTCGACGCCGAGCGCAAGCGCCCCCTGCCCGCGCACACTCGCCACATTGGCGTGGTCACCTCGGCGACCGGCGCAGTGATTCGCGACATCATCAGCGTGCTCGGACGCCGTTTTCCTGCCATCGTCATCACCTTGTTCCCCGTGATTGTGCAAGGAGCAGAAGCGCCAGCCGCAATTGTGCGCGCCATCGCGACTGCCAACCGCCGCCGCGAAGAACTGGGCCTGGACGTGCTGATCGTCGGGCGCGGCGGTGGTTCCCTGGAGGATTTGCAGGCCTTCAACGAAGAGAGTGTAGCGCGGGCGATTCACGGCAGCGCCCTGCCGGTGGTGAGCGCGGTCGGCCACGAGACCGACTTCACCATCGCCGATTTCGTCGCCGATCTGCGCGCCCCTACCCCCTCGGCAGCGGCCGAACTGTTAAGCCCCGACCGACAGGAATACCTGCAAGTGCTGGCTGGCTACGAGCAGATATTCAGTAAACTGATTCGCGAAAGGTTGCGACAGAGCACCCAGCAACTGCTGTGGCTGATACGCCAGCTCAAGCACCCGGGTCGCCGCCTACAGGAACATGCCCAGACACTCGACATTCTGGAGGGCCGCTTGTTGCGCGCGACTCGCCACCGCATCGGCGCCGCCGCACAGCGCCTGCAGCAGCTGCAACACCGCCTGCTGCTGGAGTCGCCACGCCATGTTATCCAGCAGCACAGCCTGCGGCAGACCGCTCTCCTGCACCGCTTGCAGCAGGGTTTACGGCAAACGCTGCGGGACAAACAAGCTCAGCTCGCGACGCTGGCCCGCAGCCTCGACAGCGTCAGTCCGCTTAGCACCTTGCAGCGTGGCTACAGCATTACCTTCGACGCTCAGGGTCAGGTGTTGCGCGACACTACGACAGTCCAGATCGGCACGACTATCACCACGCGACTCAATGACGGGACGCTACACAGCACCGTTACCGAGCTGCATGTGCACCAAAACCCGACAGGTTAAAAAGGAGAGAACACTGTGTTGATACGTGGATTTCTATCGATCACAACCCTGTTGCTACTAAGCAACACGACCCTCGCCGTGCCCGTCAATACCTTGCCCACCGAAGCGTTGGTACCTGGCGGCATCGCGGTAGTGGCGACCGGCACTCAAGCGACTGCCGCCGAGTTTCGCGATGATCGCGTGATGCTGGCCGAGTACGAAGGCACCCAGTACGCAATCGTCGGTATTCCTCTCGATGCCAAACCGGGCACTCACGAGGTCGTGCTGACGGCGGCCGATGGCAGCACCGCAGACCTGAGTTTCAGCATCGTCGACAAGCAATATGTGGAGCAGCGCCTGACCATCACCAACGAGCGGCAAGTGAACCCGAACAATGACGACATGGTGCGCATCAACCGGGAGAGCGCCGAAATGAACCAGGCCTTCGCAAGCTGGGATGACACGCTGGTGCCAGTCATGCAGATGCAGGCACCGACCGAAGGCCCGCGCAGCAGCTCCTTCGGCCTGCGCCGTTTCTTCAACGACCAGCCCCGCGCGCCCCATTCCGGCATGGATATCGCCGCTCCCGAAGGCACGCCCATCTACGCCCCGGCGCCCGGCGTGATCCGTGCCACCGGCAACTATTTCTTCAACGGCAACACCATCATTCTCGATCACGGCCACGGCCTGATTACGCTCTATTGCCACATGAACACCATCGACGTCACTCCCGGCACGCGTGTCGAAGCGGGCGAGCAGATCGGCAGAGTCGGCCAGACCGGACGCGTCACCGGCCCGCACCTGCACTGGAGCATCAATTTGAACAACGTCCGTGTCGACCCGGCATTGTTCATCTCGGAGTAACCCGCATTCACGCTAACTGATCAAATATTACCCCGTAATTGCCCGCCCTTTTCCTACTAATCTGCCGCTGACTTGGGTAAATTCCACGCAGTGCTGCGGTTCTAACGATTACAGAGGCGCTTCAATGTGCCGATACCCACACAGTCTCAAACAGAATCCTGTGAATCCAATCGCAAATTATCGGTTTGGCACTGGGCAAGCAGAGCCATCCGGTTCTGAATAGACAGCAGGGAAAATTTCTACGCGTCAGGCGTAGTCATGCAAACGTGATAACAAGGATTGACCCATGCCCGGACTGGAACTGTTTTTCAAACTACTGGTTGCTCATGCAGCGGCAGACTTCGTCCTGCAGCCCGAGGCTATGAGCCGTGGCAAGAACCGCTACAGCGATATCCATGACAAAGTGTCCAGCAATTTTCCCAAGTGGTATTACTGGCTGACTGCCCACGCACTGGTGCATGGTGGCATGGTCTATCTGATCACCAACAGTCTGTTACTGGGTGTCATTGAGACAGTCTCCCACTGGTGCATCGACTTCGCCAAATGTGAAGGTCTGCTTGGCTTCCACCAGGATCAGGCCCTGCATGTCGGGATCAAGGTCGGTTACGTTTTCGCGATTTGATGATGCCGGGCAATATCTCTTATAGTAGCCTCTGATCCACTTCCACCTTCAAACCGATCAACCACCTAGTAGAGCAAGCAGGTCAGTGTCCAATGAGCAAGCGTGACGAACAGAAGAAAATCAGGGAACAGAAGCAGCGCGACGCCGAGCAGCGTACCACGCGGCAGAAACTACTGGCGAAGATCGCCATGTTCGTAATCGGCCCATTGGTGCTGATTGCCGTGCTCTATGGCATGCTCGGTCAGGGGCAGGTGTATTCGCCGGTAGAGATCGCCGAGGTTGACCACACACGCGGCAATCCCGAGGGCGTCAAACTGGTTGTCTATGCGGACTTCCAATGCCCGGCCTGCGCCAACGAGCATCAGTTGATGAGCCAGGCCTGGAATTCCATCAGCGACAAGACCCAGCTGGTGTTCCGTCACTACCCGCTCAGCAATACCCACCCTCATGCCTGGGAAGCAGCCACCTTTGCCGAAGCGGCGGGCAAGCAGGGAAAATTCTGGGAAATGTATGACCTGCTGTTCGTCAACCAGGCTTATTGGTCGACGCTGGGGGAAGTGACGGCGGAATTCGAAGGTTATCTGACCCAGTTGGAACTCGATGTCGAACAGGCGCGCCTAGATATCCGCTCTGACGATCTGCTGCAAAAGATTCGCAACGATCAGCGCAGTGGTACGCGCTCCGGTGTGCGCTCTACTCCAACGCTGTTCCTCGACGGCCGCATGGTGCCGACGCCGACCACCACTTTACAGATTCTCGAAATGGTCAACGAGGCGGCAACCTCCTGACCTAAGCTCCTGAGCCCGGTGTCATGCCAATGATCCGGGCGAAGTTGCGCAGAATCAGTGTCGCGGCCGGAGTCTCCACGACTTCGGCCAGTAATTTCTCCGGTGTCATGCCTTCCTCTCGCAGCACCTCTTCTCGCTCCAGTACATAGGTCCGCATGACCGGCGCCGTGAATTCGGGGTGAAACTGCACGCCCCACGCCTGCTCGCCAATCCGGAAACAATGATGCGGGTCGTGCGCACTCGACGCCAGCAGCGTGGCAGCGGCGGGCAATCTCAGCACCGACTGGGAGTGCGTCGCATGGGCCACAAAATCCACAGGCACACCCGCCAGCAAGGGATCATCCAGCGCATCTCCGTGCAACCAGATTGGCACCGTGCCGATTTCCCGCCCGGCTGGGTGATAGTCCACCTGCCCCCCGCAGGCGTGCGCCAGCAACTGATGGCCGTAGCAGATTCCCAATACGGGCAACTCCCCTTGCACCGCCGCCAACAGATAGTCTCCTGCCACCAAATTCCACGGCGCAGCATCCGTGAGCATGGCCGGTGAGCCGGTCACCACGATGCCTGCGATGTCACTCAAGGGCGGCAGCGCTTCGTCCTCGTGGACTGCCACCGTGGTGGTCACGCTGGCGGGCAGGCCCATGGCAGTGATGATCCAATCTTCGAAATCCTCGCCGCTGGCACGCAAGGAAGTCAGGGTTTGTCCGGTTTTCATGATGAGCAAGGGTCTGGTCATAGTCTTCATTCCGAGTGTGGTATAACTCGCCTGTCATCCGGCACCGGACGACCGCGCCCTCACATCATAACAATTAACAGCAGCCAGACCTGCACAGGAGCAACGCGATGAATGCCCTTATGAAATCCCTCGACAATGTCGCTCTCAAATCACAGACTTTTTCCTGGGCGTTACTGCGTATTCTCAGCAGCGCCATGTTCATGACCCACGGCTACGCGAAGCTGTTTGGCGAAAACCCGCAAACCATGTTCGGGGGAATGGATTTCTTCGGCGTCAATCTGGGCATCAACATGCTGTGGATCGCCGCCATCATCGAGCTGTGCGGCGGCGCTCTGCTAGTCCTCGGAATCTTCACGCGACCGCTGGCACTGCTGGCAGCCATCCTTATGGTGATGGCTTATCTCAGCGCCCACGCCGCCTGGTTCCCGACACTGAACCGGGGAGAACTGGCGGCCATGTACTTCATGGTGTATCTGGCGATCTTCGCCAAGGGCGCTGGGCCCATCAGCCTGGATGCGAAACTGTTTGGCAAGGCGTAAGCAAAGGTTGCACTCCTGCAGACGCTCAACTTCAACGCTAACAGCGGGTAGTTGAGGGTGAGCGTCGCTGAGGCATTGCGGCTATAATCCGCGCCCACCCCTTACGTCAGGACGCCGCCTCTTGCCCGAACACTGCAACTCCATCATGGTCCTGCGCGCCCGTGAGCTGCTGAAAACCCGCAAGCCCTTTGCCGCGCGTGGCAGCAAGGTCAAACGCTGCCCTTCCTGCCTGTTGCCGCTCACCGGTTGCATCTGTGCATCGCGTCCAGCACCGCTGGCAGGCAGCGCCTTCTGCTTCATCATGTACTACGGCGAGGCCTTCAAGCCTACCAACACCGGTCGGCTGATTGCGGATGTGATGCAGGACAATCACGCCTTTGTCTGGGACCGCACCAACCCGGACCCGGCGCTGCTGGCTCTGTTGAGCGACGAACGCTACGCCCCGATCTTGATCTTCCCGCATCAGTACGCTGTCCCGGAACGCTGCATACACTCACCACGCGAGGCGCCTGATGTGCAGGCTGGCAAGATTCCTTTGTACGTGATGCTCGACGGCACCTGGCGACAGGCCAAGAAGATGTTCAACAGCCCCTGCCTGGCGTCGTTGCCAGTGCTTGGCATCGACCCCGACCACGCCTCCAGTTATCAGCTGCGCGAAGCGGCACACAAGCACCAGCTCTGCACAGCAGAAGTGGCGGCGATGATTCTGGCTCTCGGAGAAGAAACGCAGGCAGCGCAGGCGCTGGCAGATTATTTCGAGGTGTTTCGCAGGAACTACATCGCGGGCAAGCCGCACATGGTGCTGCTCGAAGGGAATGACGAATGAAACGTCAGGGTTCCAGCTCGACCCGGTTACGCCCCAGATGTTTAGCACGGTAGAGCGCTTTGTCAGCGCGCTGCAGGAAGGTGTCGAGTGTGTCACCAGGGTGATGCTGAGACACGCCCGCGCTGACTTTGAAACCGAAGGATCCCTGCGGTCCGGGTACCTCGATTTCCCCCACCGTCACCAGCAAACGCTCTAGCAGCTTGCTTGCCTGCTCCAGCGTGGTATCGGGCAGCAACAACACGAATTCCTCGCCACCAAACCGGGCAAACACATCGTTGCTGCGTCCGTCACGTCGACACACTTCGCTGAAACGGCGCAGTGCCTCGTCGCCAGCCTGATGCCCTTGCTGGTCATTCACGCTTTTGAATTCGTCGAGATCCAGCAAGGCCATGCACAGTGGCGATTTGTGCCGCTCGGCGCTGTGCAGACACAGTGCGAAGCGCTCGTCAAAGGAACGGCGGTTCAGTGCGCCAGTCAACGGGTCAATGGTAGCCAGCAGCTTCAACTCACTCTCCAGCACACGGCTGGCGGCCAGAATGCGCTGCATCGTCATCAGCGTTACGCCGATGAAACACATCACCAACGCCGGAATCGCAAAGTTGTAGGGCAGCAGATAACTGAAGGAGTCTGTAGGCTGCACATAGGGAGCATCGCTCCACCAGTCGTAACCGGAATACGCCGAGCGCAGCAAGGTCACCACCGAATAGATTGCCAGACAGACACCCACCAGCAGACCAGCCAATCGCGTGGAAGGTTCTCTGCGCTGCCGCAACAGCACCCACACCGCTTGCACAGGCAACAGCCCGGCGATAAAAGCGTACACCATCATCAGAAAGTCCGAACTGCCGTCCCTGACCCAGTAATGGACATTGAAACCCACAAGAATCAACACACTGCCTGGCACGATCCAATAGGGCATGCGATACCCGAGGAAGCGGAAAATGCCGAGCAGAAAAATCGCCTCTCCGGCCATCTGCAACGCATTACTCACCACATTGAGGAAAGGGCTGCGCGTCACCGTGAAAACGGCGAACAGCAGTACGCCGCTGATCAAGATCCAGAGGCCGGCCATCCAGAAACCTGGCCCGGCAATCGGCCGCGACATTGCCCACAACGCGGTGGACGCCACGGCCAGTGCCAACAGCAGATTCACGCCCAGCAACATCGGGGAAAAATACAGAGCTTCCATCAGCAATCGCCATCAATGAAGCAGACGATCGCCTCGAACATGGAGGAGTAATGCGGATTGAAAGAACCGCGCCGGATCAGTTTGCCCTCGTAGCGCCCGTCACTGCCCAGATTGCGCTCTCCGTAGACTGTCTGCGCATCGTCGTTGACGCAGCTGTTGAAGTCCGGACTGTCCTCACCATACTGCAGGCAAATGCTGTAGGCGCCATCGAGCCCGTAGTGCGGGTCTTGTGGAGGGACAGACAGACTGGTGTGAGAGAGGCTGTAGACTCGCTGCTCCGGCGCCTCGGCAGGCAACACCTGCATGCCGGGACAACGGGTGACAGGATCACTGCCAGTCGCCTGCGCGCTGTACCAAAGCATCCGGCTCGGGCCGACGGGCGTCTTGCTGCAGAAGAATTGTCTGGCAGCCTCCATGTTCACGGTGGTGTCATCGCCACTCGCAGCCATGAACACCGGCACGGACAGGGGTGCAAATTCCGGGCCAGTCAGATCACGGGTCAGCAGGTAGAACTCGGCACCGGCATTCACCGAGAACGACTCATAACGCGCAGCATCGTGCTCGGATTCGGCGCCCAGCCAATCACTGAACCAGCGCAGATAAGGCGCCAGATACGCGGAACTGCTGCGGGCGGCGATGGCGGGTGACAGCATGATCAGACCCTTCACCAGCGTGTCGTCGCGATGCGCATCGACATAGCGGACGGACAGCGAGGTACCGGTCGAAAAACCCACCATGTAGAGCGCCTGCACCTGGTTCCGGAAACTCTCTACCCCGAACTCGGTGACACGCAACCAATCCTCGTGGTGCATATCGAGACTGTCACCCGGCTGCGTGCCATGCCCCGGCAACAGCAGGCCGCGCACGATGGCGCAAGGATAGCGCTCGGTCAGGGAAGCGGCCATGCCGCGCAATAGATAAGGAGAATCGGTGAGACCGTGGGTCAGCAGAAATCCCATGCCTGTGCCTGGCTGACCGGCACCTGCGTTGCAACGCTGCGGATCAGGCAGGATTTCATAGGGCGCGCGCATCTGCAGCACGCGCTCCAGCGGGTAACCGGGACCAAAGGGTTCGGGGTTGAGAGTGTAGTAGGATTGGGCAAGGACCGCACGGAGGCGCTCTTCGTTGCGGCTGACGTACTCGGAGAAGCTGGCGCCAGGGCTGGGAATCCAGGCTTCCTGCCCGGAGGGCTCATGCAGCGCAGACTCTGCAGCCAGCAAGGGGAGTGACAGACAGCCAAGCAACAACCCCGCAAGCACCCTCCGGCGACCGTGTCCTGCTTGACTCATCACTGACTACTCCCTGGTTGTCTGCTATGTCGCCAGCCTCAAGACTGTGCATTCTCAGTTAATGCTTTTCTTTACCCCGTGGTCCCTTGACGGCGGGAGCCGGACCATTACGTGGCGCTTTGCGGTTCTTCTTGATGCGACGCTTCTGCGCCACCTGCTGATAGGTCATATCCTGCTCGGCGCGGACATAGGGATTGTCGTCGCTGCGATATTGAATTCGCACAGGCGTCCCTTCCAGTTTGAGGATGTGACGGAAGGTCTTCTCCAGATAGCGACTGTAGCTGTCGGGAATCTTGTCGGTCTGCTTGCCGTGAATCACGATGATCGGCGGGTTGTGACCACCGGCGTGGGCATAGCGCAGCTTGATGCGGCGGCCATCGACAACCGGTGGCGCGTGCTCATGCACGGCGGCCTCCAGTACCTGGGTCAACACACTGGTGGTCAGGGTTTTCTGGGCAGCATTGAAGGCAGCGTGAATCGATTCGTAGAGGTCACCCACGCCCGTCCCATGACGCGCCGAAATGAAGTGAATCTGCGCGAAATCCACGAAGGCAAAGCGACGCCGGATGTCCGACTTCACTTTGTCCTTCTGCTCCATGTCCAGACCATCCCACTTGTTGATGGCGATCACCAGCGCACGACCAGCGTCCAGCACATAGCCGAGCAGATGCAGATCCTGCTCCACGATACCGGTGCGGGCATCGACGATGAGGATCACCACGTTGGCGTCTTCGATGGCCTGCAAGGACTTGACCACAGAGAATTTCTCGACGGTCTCAGTGGTCTTGCCACGGCGGCGGATACCGGCGGTGTCGATCAGCGTGTAGTGCTCACCGTGACGCTCGAAGGGGATGTAGACGCTGTCGCGGGTCGTGCCAGGTTGGTCATAAACGACAACACGATCTTCACCTAGCATGCGGTTGACCAGCGTGGATTTGCCGACGTTGGGGCGTCCGGAGATGGCGATCTTGATGCCACGCAGCGGGGCCGGTTCCAGCTCTTCGTCTTCCGGAAAACTCGCCAGCACATCGTCGATCAGCTTACGGACACCACGTCCCTGACTGGCTGTCACGGGATACATGCGAGTGATGCCCAGACCGAAGAAGTCGCCCATGGCCACGTCCTCGTCCACGCCGTCGACCTTGTTAACGACGAGACAGGTGTTCTTTTCCTTCTTGCGCAGGTATTCGACGATACGGGTGTCGCCGGGGTGCAGGCCCGCACGGCCATCCACCATCAACAGCACAATGTCGGCCTCTTCAATGGCGAGCAGGGACTGGGACGCCATCTCGAAATCGATGCCCTCCTCGTCTCCGGACAAACCGCCCGTGTCGATGACGATGAAGGGGCGATCAGCGATGCGACCTTCGCCGTACTGGCGATCGCGGGTCAGCCCGGGCAGGTCGGCGACAAGCGCGTCGCGGCTACGGGTCAGGCGATTGAATAGTGTGGATTTGCCGACGTTGGGACGACCAACCAAGGCTAGAACCGGTCTCATATTAGTACCATTGAACCATGAAGTGCTGTGTGGCCGGGCGCCCGTCAAGGGCGTCGGCGGGGGCGTTAGCGGAGGGAATAGGCGGTGAGCCTGCCGCTGTTGCCGAATACGTAAACAGTGTTGTTGTCAGTGACCAGGCTGGCGCGAACGCCGTCGCCATCCACCTGCACACGACTGACGAAATGGCCATCGACCTGGGAGAGCAGATGCAGATAGCCCTCGAAGTCAGCGACTGCCACATAGTTGCCCAGTGCGGCCGGCGCCGTGATGCTGCGCAGCCGCAGATCATCGTTCTCCCACACCACCTGATCCGAATTGTTGCGCAGGGCAATCAAGTGACTTTTGTCATTGCTGTAATAAATATTGCCGAAACCCTGCGCCAGACCTTGATAACTGGACGCCTCGATACCCCAGACGATGCGGCCGGTGGCGATATCCAAGCCCATGAGGTTACCTTGATAGCTGGACGCGTACACGGTATTGCCGGACAGCATCAGGTCGCCGTCGACATCGATGACGCGCTCGATGTCGTAACGCCCTTGCGGAATCGCGACGCGTTCTTCCCAGAGCAGAAAACCGTTCTCGGCATTCACCGCAGCGATCATGCCGCTGGCGAATCCGGCCAGCACTCTGTCGCCTGCCAGGACCGGGTCGCTGCTGCCACGCAGAGTCAGCGCAGGGATGGTCGTCTCATAGATCCAGCGCTGCGTGCCTGTCGCGGCGTCAATGCCGATCAGCTTGCCGTCCACCGTTTGCACCACGACGATCTCGCCATTGGTCTGCGGTGCTGACAACACTTCGCTGGTCACCGGCGCACTCCACAACTCGCGCCCGGAAATCTGGTCCAGTGCAAACACTTCGGCTTCACGGGTGCCGAACAACACCATGCCAAATGCGGCGCCTACCCCACCAGAGATGGACTCGTCGGTGCGATTGCGCCACAGCACGTCGCCGTCAGCGCGATTGATCGCAGTCACTGTGCCATCGGCACTGGCTGCAAAAATGAATTCACGATCAATGGCTGGGGTAAGCTGGCTGTAATAACGGCCCTGCCCATCGCCAACACCCACACTCCACAGTCTGTTGAGGCGCAGCTCCTGATCGAAATCCTGCAGCTCGGCTGGCCCTTCGACATCGTCGTCACCAAACAGATCGGCGACAGGCTGGAACACACTGCAGGCACTTTGAGTCAGCAACAGCAGAGCAGCAAACGCCACCCGTGCCAGTGTCTTCCGGTGGCCACGGGCAAAGGTCTCGCTGCAATTATCGCGGGCGGGAAGAGCTGTTACTGCTGTCTTCATTGTTCCTGTATTCCTTAACTGCCGACGCTCACGTCATCAAGTTTCATCTGCAACGTCTGGCTGGTGGATCCTGCCGCTACCGCTGCCTGATAAGAAGCTTCCGCTTCCACCGGCATATTCAGATTCACATAGGCATCGCCACGCAATTCCGCCACCTGAGCTTCGAAGCTGCCGGGCTCGGTTATTGTCGCCAGTACATCCAGAGCCCGCTGGCCCTCGCCTTTGGACAGAATCACACGCGCCAGACGCAGCTTGGCGGTATTGACCAAGGAGATATCAGTCGCTCCCATAAAGCCCGTCTTCACATTGTCCAGCAGCCACTGCAATTCAGTTTCTGCGGCATTCAGATCGTTTGCTTCCACCGCCAGACGAGCGCCGAACAAGGCGCCATAAAGAGCATAGACAGAGTCTGGATAATCGGATTTCAGCTGTTGTGTCAGGCCCATGGCGGTCGCACGAGCCTCTTCCGCCAGAGTCTGCCCGGGAGCCACAACGACGGTCATGCCAATTTGCTCATAGAGATCAGACGCAGCGCCCAGGTCAGCCGACTGCATGCGCTGCCACTGTGTCCACCCCAGATAACCCACAGCGAAGACAATAATGCCAATCAGGAGGGATTTGCCGCTCTCGTTCCACCAGCGTTTGATGGAATCTAGGGTTTCTTCTTCTTCGGTACTGAACGCCACAAATAGCTCCTGTTTAACTCTGAATGTCTTGCTTCTTGAATTCTGTTGTTACTGGCGAAACACGCGCCTCCCCCTCACACCACAACCACTCAGGCGCAGGGTAGGGCATCCTGAATTAGCGGCCTCACGCTGTCAAGCGCCGGGAATCAGGCTGCGCAGGGTCGGCACCAGATCCGCGAGCGCAACTAACGTGGTGGTTGCCTCGTCATTGAGGTGGCGCAGACGTACCTCAGTCAGCCCCTTTGGAGCCTCCGATTCTTCCTGCCCCTCTCTTTGTTCCTGTCCTTGTCCATGGACAGCTTCCAGCACCAGTGCCAGCCGAGCGCCGCTATTATAGGCCTTCTTGAGCTGGTTGCTGATCTTTCCACCGCCGCAATTCAGCTGTATGCGCACACTGGGTAACGCGTCACGCAGCGTCTCCGACAGCTGCATCGCACTGGCACTGAGAGCGTCAGAGGCAGCGATGAACAGATCAACGGTCTGTGTCAGTGTGGACGGCAGACTGCCCGCCTCCTGCAGCAACAACACCAGACGCTCGATGCCCATGGCAAAACCCACGGCCGGTGTGGCACGGCCACCCAACTGAGCGACGAGGCCATCATAACGGCCGCCGGCGCAAACCGTGCCCTGGGCCCCAAGGGCCTCAGTGATCCACTCGAACACCATGTTGTTGTAGTAATCCAGGCCGCGCACCAGACGCGGATTCTCCACGAAAGTGACACCGGCCTGAGTCAGCAATGCCTTGAGTCGGGCGAAATGGACACGAGTCTCTTCGCTGACAAACTCAGCAAGCGAGGGTGCATCGGCTAGCAACGCCTGGGTGGACGGTACTTTACTATCGAGAATACGCAGGGGGTTGCTGAGCAAGCGCCGTTTGCTGTCTTCGTCGAGCGCTTCTTCGCGCTGGCTCAGGTAGTCGGTCAACGCCTGCCCGTAAGCACGGCGATCCTGCGATGTCCCGATATTGTTGATCTCCAGACGTACATGGCTGCTCAGGCCCAGCTCACGCCAGATGCGAGCAGAGAGCAGGATGACTTCGACGTCGATATCGGGCCCGACCATGCCATAGGTCTCGACACCAATCTGATGAAACTGCCGGTAACGACCTTTCTGGGGACGCTCGTAACGGAACATCGGTCCTTTGTACCAGAGCCGCTGCTGCTGGTTATAAAGGAGGCCATGCTCGTCTGCCGCCCGCACACAACCGGCCGTGCCTTCCGGACGCAGACTGAGATTCTCGCCATTGCGATCATCGAAGCTGTACATCTCTTTCTCGACGATGTCGGTGACTTCGCCGATGGAGCGCTTGAACAACTGGGTCTGCTCCAGCACGGGGAAGCGCAGCTCACGATAGCCGTAACGTTGCAGGACGCCTTGCACCGTGCTTTCCAGGTACTGCCAGACCGGCGTCTCGCCGGGGAGGATGTCGTTCATCCCCCTGATTGCCTGAATCTTGCTCATAATTTTTGCTTGGCTATCGAATGAGAATTTTAGTGACGTGAATGTCTTGCCGCAGGGGGTGGGACACCGGGATCAGTCGGTCGCGATGATGTCCGGATGTCGTGCTGCAAGACGCGCCTGCTGGGCCGCGAGTTTTTGCGCCACACGCTCTCTGACCATAATCTCCAGTTCATCCACCAGCTTGTTGTTGTCGATCTTGTGATGGGGTTTGCCCTCGACGTACACCAGATTGCTGGGGCTTGCGCCAGTCAAACCAATCTCGGCCACTTTTGCCTCTCCCGGTCCGTTGACGATGCAACCGATCACCGCTACGTCAACCGGCGTGATGATGTCTTCGAGGCGCGCTTCGAGCTGATTCACCACACTGATCACATCAAAATTCTGCCGTGAACAGCTGGGGCAGGCCACCAGATTCACACCCTTGCTGCGAATGCCGAGGCTCTTGAGAATGTCAAAGCCCACCTTCACTTCTTCCACCGGATCGGCCGCCAGAGAAATACGGATAGTGTCGCCGATGCCATCCATCAGCAAAGCACCGAGTCCAATCGCGGATTTCACGGTGCCGGAGCGCAGTCCACCCGCCTCGGTGATACCAAGGTGCAGAGGGTTGTCGATCTGGCTGGCCAGCTTGCGATAGGCCTGTAGTGTCATGAAAATTTCAGAGGCCTTGAGGCTGATCTTGAAATTCTGAAAGTCGTACTTGTCGAGAATGTCGATCTGCGTCAACGCAGATTCCACCATGGCATCCGCGTTAGGCTCTTCGTATTTGCGCAGTAGCACCTTGCCGAGCGAGCCCGCATTGACACCGATACGCAGTGGAATGCCTTTGTCTTTCGCGGCATCGATGACGGCGCGGATTTTCTTCTCGCTGCCGATGTTGCCCGGATTGATACGCAGACAATCGACACCGTATTCGGCGACTTTCAGTGCGATCTTGTAATCAAAATGAATGTCGGCCACCAGCGGCACATTCACGCGCTTTCTGATTGCCCGGAAAGCATCTGCCGCTTCCATCGAAGGCACGGACACACGCACGATGTCAGCCCCTGCGCGCACGATGCGGTCGATCTGCGCGACTGTCGCCTCGACATCACAGGTCTCGGTGTTGGTCATCGTCTGCACGGAGACGGGCGCATCGCCCCCCACAGGAACGTTGCCAACCATGATTTGACGGGTTTTACGACGCGGGATGACGTTGTGTGTGCTCATGATCTTTCAAAGTCCAGGTCTGCCAAAGTCAGGGTCAAAGGCCAATAGTGAGCCGAGCCGAGTTGTCGAGACGAATGCTCGAACTGAAATCGACTCTGCTACCGTTCAGTCGCAGTTCGGTGGTCGAGGCATCGCCCAGTAAAATGTTGAAAGGGGCTGAACCGTTGATGAGAACCACATCACCTGCCTCTTGAACATCACTGTAAATTTGCTTGTCGCTGCGGTCATCCACTTGCACCAGACTGTTGCCTCCGAAGGTGATCTGCACGACATCCTGACCACCAGCGTCCACATTAATGACGCGCGCCACGTCGTCCACGGAAGGCTCTGCAACAGGCTGCTGCGGAGTGACGGCAGGTGTTGGGCTTGACTGGGCTGGGGCTGACTGCGTTGGAACTGATGGGGTTGGAGCTGACTGAACCGGAGTAGTTTGCGCGGGAGCTGATGGTGTCGGGCTTGTTTGAGTCGGCAATGTTTGCACCGGTGTCGTCTGAGCAGGTGCTGTCTGCGCCGGAATGGCCGAAGCGGGACTGCTATCGCGCACTGGCTCTGTGACAGGCAACAAAGACGTTCTATCTGTCGCAGGCACTGCATCGGTGGATTGCGCCGCAGCCGCATTGGGCTGCGTTGTCGCTGCCCCACCCGACGCGAAGTCTGCCGACGTCGCCGCTGCTGGCGTTGAGATAATAGAAGCCGCTGCGTCGACGGGTGCAGGCACAACAGACGGGGAAACAGCTGATGCTGAACCGGTGATGACTGGAGTCGCAGTCGTCGGGGCTGTTGTCGCAGGTGTTGTTGTCGTCGGAGCGGTAGCCGGGAATCGCGCACCCGCATTGGCATTCTGAATGACCGATGTAGTGCCAGTATTTGGCCGCGCAGTCTGGCCTGTGGCACTACCGGGTGTTGGTGTCGGTGCAGGCGTACTGCTGCTGTTGAAATACCAGAGACCTACGGCAATCGCAACAAATGCGACACCGGACACGATGATCCAGGGTAGATTTTTGTCACGGCGGCGACGCGCCTGCGTGACGCAGATTTCGTGCTCGACACCTTGCTTGTCCGTGTAAGCGTTGAAGACGTTGACCAGTACCTGCGGGTCAAGTTTCAACAAACTCGCATAGGCACGAATGTAACCCCGGACGAAAACGTCTCCGGGCAATTTATCGAAAGCATTTTCTTCCAGAGAGCGCACGTAATGCATGGTGATGTGCAGCTCATCAGCGACATCCTGAACACTCATGCCCAACGCTTCACGCTTTCTGCTCAGCAGCTCGCCTGGTCCGGTTTCCCGGGATTCATCCGGTGGATGCAATTCATCAGTATTTTCGTCATTGTTCATTTTGCGAATTCATCAGTAGTTGATACTGCGGTGAGTCTCTGTACAGCCCCTGCAGCAACACGGCGTAGGCGGCGGCACCCTCTTGATTGTCGAAACGGCGTTCCAGTTGGATTCCCAACCACAGACTGCGCGGCGTCTGGACAACATTGTAGAAGCTGCTGGAAGTCACGAACTGATTGTAATAGTTCATCGATTCCGCAAACTCTCCCTTGGTAAACTTTATCTCTGCCAGCTCCAATGAGGAGCGGTACAGATTGCTGTTCAATTGCAGAGCCCGTTCGAACGCATATTCCGCGCGTTCAGGCCGCTCAGTCCGCAGGGCACTCAGGCCCAGATTTTCAAACGCCAGCGCCCGTGCCTCGTAGGTCGTATCGTTGGCCACAGTCTCCAATTCCCGGTAAGACTGTTCAAATTCTTCCATACCGAACAACAACGCGGCCAGATTATTACGAGCCTGCGAATTGCTGCCATCAAGACTGAGCGCACGCTCAAAAGTCTCACGGGCCAGCTCAGTGTCGCCTTCACGTTGCAGCACCAGGGCCAGCACATTGTAGGCGTCGGAACTGCGACTGTTGATCGCCAGTGCATTGTCAATATTGCGCCGCGTCGCCGCCATGTCACCGGCTTCAAAGTAACCAATGGCCAACTGCACAAAATCGCTCTCGGCACGTTCCTGCGAAGGCGCGGTATTGAAACCTCCCGTCGTCGTGGTCACACAGGACAAGAAGCCCGTCAGCACTACTGTGCAGAGAGTCAGTGAGCGGAATATTTTCATACCCGACTTTGTGGCGACCTCCTGAAAAATGTGACTCGGTTTCCTGCTACAACGGTCAACCGTCATGCGGATGGCCGGTCTATCGCAACCGCCAGATTGTCCGCCCGGCTGAAGCGTTTGGCTTTGCCATCGCGGACACTTTCGTTGTCTTCTTGCGTACTGCTTTTTTCGTTCGCGTTCTGTGCCTCTGCAGCATCCCGGTGGCGCTGACTGCGACGAGTGTTGTCGCTCACCTCGCCGACCAGTTGACCACACGCTGCCCCAATATCATCAGCTCGCGTGGTTCGCACTGTGACCGTGTAACCCGCTTCATGCAGAATCTGCCGGAAGTTGGAGATGGACGTACTGCTCGGACGACGGTAATCAGACAGCGCAAACGGATTGAACGGAATCAGATTGATCTTGCACGGAAAATCTTTCAGCAGTTGCGCCAGCTCACGCGCATGCTGGCGATGATCATTGACGCCGGCAATCAAGGTGTACTCGATCACTGGCACACGCCGGTCACTCAAGCTGTCCATGTAGCCCGACACGCTGCGGAGCAACTCTTTAATCGGATATTTCTTGTTGATCGGCACCAGCTCATTACGCAGCGCATCGTTGGGTGCATGCAGCGACACTGCGAGCGACGCATCGGTATAATCTTTCAAGCGATCTATGGCTGGCACAACTCCGGACGTACTGATTGTCACACGCCGCTTGGACAGACCAAAGGCCTGATCCTCCATCATGAGACTCAATGCGTCCATGACGTTCTCGAAATTGAGCAACGGTTCGCCCATGCCCATCATTACCACATTGCTGACGGGGCGTGGATTCTGTGCAGGCTTGCCATCCTCGCTCCACTCCTGCGCTGGCTTCACACCGAAACCCGCGAGTTTCTGGTTTGCCCACCACAGCTGTCCGATGATTTCAGCGACGGTCAGATTGCTGTTGAAACCTTGCTTGCCCGTTGCACAAAAACTGCAATCCAGAATGCAACCCGCCTGCGAGGAAATGCACAGGGTCCCACGTCCCGCTTCGGGGATATACACCATCTCAACACTACTGCCGCTCTCTACCTGCACAATCCATTTGCAACTGCCATCGACCGAGCGGAACTCCTGCGTAATCTGTGGCAAGCGAATCTCTGCCACTGCTTTCATCTTTTCACGCAAAGGCTTGCTGATATCCGTCATCGCATCGATGTCTATGACACCGCGCTGGTGAATCCATTTCAGCGTTTGACTCGCACGAAACGGTTTTTCTCCCAACTCAAGGAAAAATGCCTGCATCTTTGGCAGGCTCAATCCCATCAGGTTGACTTTCGTTTCGTGCGTCGTCATTGCAGGCTCTCTGTGATTGTTCCGCCTCGGGTTTGATCAACCGCGAGCACAGATCTCAGTGGCACTGAAAAAATAAGCAATTTCGCGCGCCGCAGAAGCCGCTGAGTCCGAACCGTGAACGGCATTGGCATCAATGGATTTTGCGAAGTCAGCACGAATGGTGCCTGGTGCAGCTTGCGCCGGGTTGGTCGCGCCCATCAGATCTCTGTGCAGAGCAACAGCATTCTCGCCTTCAAGTACCTGCACGATCACAGGACCGGAGGTCATGAAAGCGATGAGATCGGGGAAGAAACCACGTTCGCGGTGCTCAGCGTAAAAACCACCAGCCGTCTCGTCAGTCAGACGCAGCATCTTAGCAGCAACAATACTCAGACCTGCTTTTTCGAAACGGGTGTAGATCTCGCCGATCACATTTTTGGCGACTGCATCAGGTTTAATGATGGATAAAGTACGTTCGATTGCCATGCAAATAACTCCATAACCGGTTACAAGTTCAGAAAACCGGGCATTATACGTGGTAACAATTCTTATTTATACGGGTTTTTCTGCGCACTTTTCACTCAAGCGGGCGTCTGCTGACGCAGAGTTGTCACGGCCCGGTGCAGACAACTCACAGCAGTTTCTATCTCCTCGGCAGTGGTGTAACGACCAAGCGAAATGCGCAGAGAACTCTGCGCCAGATCATCCGCAAGCCCCAATCCTCGCAACACGTAAGAAGGTTCCATACTGGCGGACATGCAGGCCGAGCCCGAGGATACTGCCAGTTCTCGCAATGACAGGAGCAGGGATTCCCCATCGACACCTGCAAACGCGAGATTGATGATTCCCGGCACGTTCTGTTCAGGATGCCCATTCAGGGAAATACCATCGAGATCTTTCAGTCCGCGCAACATCTGCGTGCGCAGCACTAGCAGACGCGCCGCATCCTCATGCAGACGTTGCCCGCCCAAACGGAACGCCTCCCCCATCCCCACCAGCTGATGCGTGGGCAAAGTGCCGGATCTCATTCCTCGCTCATGACCACCGCCGTGGATCTGCGCCTCGATCACGACGCGAGGCGAACGACACACATACAAAGCGCCGACGCCTTTCGGACCGTAAATCTTGTGCGCGGAAAACGACATCAAATCCACCGGCAGAGACGACAGATCGATAGGGAGTTTCCCGGCACTCTGGGCAGCGTCCACGTGAAAAAGTACACCGTGTGCTCGGGTCACAGCCCCAATTGCGGCGATGTCATTGACCGAACCAATTTCATTGTTGACGTGCATCAGAGACACCAGAATGGTATCGGGACGCAGTGCCGCCTGCACACTCGCAGCACTGATGGCACCGCAGGCATCGGGTCGCAACAAGGTGACTTCAAAACCCTCCCGCTCCAACTGTTGCAAGCTGTCCAGTACGGCCTTGTGCTCAATGCAGGAGCTGATGATGTGGCGACCGCGATCCTGGTGAAAATGGGCGACGCCCTTCAGCGCCAGGTTGTCGGATTCAGTGGCACCCGACGTCCAGACAATTTCGCGAGGATCGCAATTCACCAGATCGGCCACGTGGCGACGCGCTTCTTCTACTGCCTCCTCCGCCTTCCAACCAATCAAATGAGAGCGTGACGCGGGATTGCCGAAATTTCCATCCAGTGTCAGGCACTCGAACATTTTGGCGGCAACGATGGGGTCTACTGGGGTGGTAGCGGCATAATCGAGATAAATGGGCAACTGCATGTTTTCTCCCAATCGACTACTGCAAACAAGTGGCGGCGATACGGGTACCATCAAGTTCGGGCTGCGCAAACTGCTCCAGGCGCTGGTCCTGCTCTGCGGCAATACGCTTGATTTCACTCTTGGCGATCAGATCTGCCAGACTGATGCTGCCAAGAAAATCATGAATGCGCTCGCTGAGATCTTCCCAAAGATGGTGTGTCAGGCACTTCTCGCCCTGCTGACAATTGTCTTTTCCCTGACAGCGGGTAGCATCAACCGATTCGTTGACGGCATCGATGATATGGGAAATACGGATAGTCTGGGGAGTTTTACCAAGTCGATAGCCGCCGCCAGGGCCGCGGATGCTGCATACCAGTTCGCTACGACGCAGCTTCGCAAACAGCTGCTCCAGATAGGACAGCGAGATTCCCTGTCTATGCGAAATATCCGCCAGATTGATAGGCCCTTCGTCCGCATGGATTGCCAGATCGAGCAATGCCGTTACAGCATATCTGCCTTTGGTTGTTAAGCGCATAGACCTGTCCCAAATGAACGCCGTAGGCCAGGAAGTATGAAATACCCATGTATTTTAGTCAACTTTTGGGGCCACCGTGAAAAGTGGTCGGTTTACACCATGCAGTCAAGGGGGTTACCCTTGCCGCCCCAACCCAGATCGCGAATCCACTATGCTCGCCGACTTGCACTCCCACACGTATTTCTCGGATGGATCGTTGTCGCCTGAGGCGTTGATCGCGAGAGCCCGCAGCAATCAAGTTCACACTCTGGCCATCACTGACCACGACACCACGGAAGCTTACGAGCATCTTGTGGGCATCTCATCGACCGACACCCTGACTCTTTTGCAAGGTGTGGAGATTTCCTGCCTTTGGGACCAGCGCGAGATTCATGTCGTAGGGCTGGGTATTGACCGCCATGAGCACACCCTGCAGACCTTGCTGGCGGGGCAACAGGCATTGCGCCGACGGCGGGCGCAGACAATGGACATGAGCCTGCAAAAAGCGGGGATATGCGGTCTGATGACCTACCTGGACACGCTTCCCTGCAAGGCGATAAGTCGCAATCACGTTGCCCAGTTCCTGATTGATCGCGGCATTGCGCGCAGCAAAGACCACGCCTTCAAGAATTTTCTGGGAGACAAAGGGAAATTTGGTGCGCAGGCGCAGTGGTGCCTGATCGAAACGGCGGTGCATGCCATCACAAGTGCAGGTGGTATCGCCATTCTGGCGCATCCGAATCGCTACAGCATCAGCAATCAGAAACTACGCCGCCTCGTCGAAGAGTTCGCAACGGCTGGAGGTGAAGGCTTGGAGGTGAGTTACTCGAATCTTGATCCGGACAGAGTCGCGCACATGGCGGCTTTGTGCATGGACAACGATCTATGGGCATCGACCGGCTCGGACTTTCACTCACCGATCAACCACTGGATGGATTTGGGGAAGTTCAGACTGCTCCCGACCTTGTGTGCTACGAAAGCGGTCTGGATGCACCCGCGCTGGCAGAGTCTGGCCAGAGCGGGGATTTGATCATTCCAATCAGGCCTGGTTGAATCTCAGCCCATCGAACTCTGACTTACGCTCTCTTGATCCTGGCAATGATGCCTCGGAAGAAGTCGAGCAGAGTTTCGTGCTTGTAATCAGTGAACTCGCCAGCATCCATGAACATGCCGTGCTCTTCACAGGCTTCATACTCCAGATGAGGCTGCCCTTTGTCAGTCAATTTGCTCATGCCCTTGCCACAGCGTGGGCAATGGACATCACGAACACGGTTGTAAGTCTTGCCAATCTTGGGGTCACCAGTGTCCAGAAAATCAGACATCCAGGACTTCTTCAACTGCTCTGCCTCACCGATATCAAACCACAACCCTTTGCAGCTCGTGCACTGGTCAATCACAATTTTGCCTTGCAGAACTTCAACAGAGCGTTCGGTCATACTGGCATTACACTTCGGACAGTCCATCTTTTTCTCCTTACAACACCACTCTCAATTTGTTATTGGGACTTCAACAGATCTGGGCTAAGGCTAACCAAATTTGGTCAAATCCTGTGAGGCTGCCCGTGATTTAAAGGCATTTTATAAGATAAACAGTAACTATACCAATAGTAAGTAACGCATGTTTGACCCTTCGCAAACACTGTATTCAGCTCGGGTTAACCTGCCAGGGCACAAGCTCTGATCATGTTCAGCACTCAGTGCTGAAAACATGAAAACGACATTCAGAGGACTACATGACATGCGCCATTTACTGACTTTCTCCCTTTTGCTTCTGATGAGCCCACGGCTCTTCGCTGAAATTCCGGGAACCGGTTCAGACAATTTCAGCACCGGTTGTGCCACCGTCGAATTCATGGCGAAAATGGTTGCTGTGAACATTCTGCTGCCCAACAACGGCGACAGTCAGACGCAACTGGAGTCAATGCAGAATTCTTTGAAAGAGCTGAATCGACGGGTTTGCCAGTCTGTGATCCTGACAGACAACACTCGTTACGAGTCCCGTTACAGCAACGGCACACGAATCTCTCGGGACCTTTACTATGACGCCTGGTACTTTCCAAACGGACAGCTGTTCATGGCGGGTGCCGGGCGCGATGTCTCGATCTATTACCCGAACGGTCGCGCCATGACGCACCACTGGACACATTCTGGAGACCCTCTCTATTGGCCGGGAGGTCGCATAGCCACTTACCGCTATCGCGTGACAGATGAGACATGGTACTACCCCGATGGCAACATCATTACCTACGAAGCAGGACTGCAGGGAGGACGGTGGTTTTACCCGTTCCCACGCCTGGATGGTCGAGTCGGACAAGAGGTGATTTCAAGCAACTGGGGAGACGATAACGAATATTTCAATTATCTGAACTTCGATGCGCGCGGCGCCCCCTATATCACCAGGGAACGCATCCGCAGAAAGCTGGCACTGAGTGATGTCGATCTGTTGGATGTACCCGGCGTGATGCTCATGATCACACGTCTGTATCAGGCCGCAGACGATGCCCGCCAGTTCGTACCGGCAGACGCCAATATCACCGGAGCCCCCTACTGAGGCTAGCTCTTAGAAACTGTAACTGCGCGCGCTGTCCTGCAATTGCTGAGAGGTCATTTCTCCCTGCAGGCAGCGCTGCATATCTGCTTTGGGCAGCACATGAATCCTGTCTTCGCGCCGACTGTCCGTTTCCTCACCAAGCCCTTTGAGCACGAGCGTCAGGTGCTCTTCTTCAGGCAACATTCGCAAGGCAGCACTGTAATCGCAAACGATCTTGAAAAGATTGATCTCGAATGCCACCAGATCACGTTGCCATTGCTCCTCGCGTGCCAGTCTGGACTGCTCGCTCTGCTCACGCAGCGCTTGCGCACGAACTCGCGCAGCCTCGCGAATGGGTTCGATACTGCGCTGCAGCGCATCTATCTCAGACTGCCAGCGTTCAGTCACTGCTGCATCAGGGGTCTGTGCCGCAGCACTTTCATTACTGATGCGATTGCGTAGCTCTTGAAAGGCCAGTATACGCTCGCTCATTTGCTCTCGCAGCTGACCCATCTCTTGAACCAATGCGTCATATTGCGCCTGATCGAAATGACCGACCAGATTCAGCGAACGCGCCGCCTCAGTGGCACTGCGCAATGAACTCTCCATCTCCGCGCTGAAATCAATGCTGGCAAGACGCGCCATCAATGCCCGGTAAGGTTCCAGAGCCGGGTCGGATGACGAGGAGGGGTTATTCAATTCGATTCGCTGCAGTCGGAACGATTGAGTCGCCGCCATGTTGGACAATTGCCCTGACAGCTCTTGCAGTGACGAGCTTAAAGATTGCATACCATCGAACGGCCGCGAACTGGACAGTGGTGTCACCAGCTCCAGCACCACGCCCTGTTCGGCTAGATACAGCCCCTGCACCGAACCGTTCAATGGACTGAAGATGCCTGCGCGATTATTGAGCCCCAGCGCTTCACGCAACACACCCGCAAAAATATCGATACTTTTGCGCAACTCGTCCATCTGGGCATCGGGTTCCTGTGCACTCGACACACTTGCTGTCGACACTCCCAGAGCGTACAGCAGCCCCACGCTGACGAGCAATCGCCACGGTGTTCGCGCAGCCTGACCTGACAAGATTTTCATATGATTCTCCGCAAATTTTTTAACGCGACCCTGCTTGATACTGCACATAGGTCGCCAACTGCTGAACAGAACGAATAGTTTCGTAATCGCTATCGGCGAGCTGTTGGTAGCTGCTCTGCAGCACTTGCAGATCGCGCTCACGTTGCTCTTCAACATAGGCGATCACTTGCTCCAGGCTGCGCGAAGTGGTTTCACCGAACTGCGACACCATGGTCTCCATCAAACGAGCGTTGGCAGCATCCTGGCGTTCTTCCATGCGCACGGTGAACGCCTGCAACTGTTCTTCCTGCAGCTGCTGCTGTTGTTCTTCGAAGCGCGCCAGCTGCTCCGTGACATCAACCTCACTGACACCCGCCTCACTGACACCAGCAGCACCTCCGAAGGCCACCACGATTCCGTCCGGGGTGGTGCTGATCTGCACATTCAGCAGCACAGCCAGCGCGAGCAGGAAGGAAGCTGCCAGCGGCACCCACTGCCAACCGAAGAGCGTTGGCGATCTGTGGCGTTTTTCGGTTGGCTGCAAAGACGCTGGGATACGATTCCATTGCGGCACCGGCTCCTCCTGCCAACTGCGCAAGCTCGCTTGCGTCTGCTGCACGGAGGCCAATTCCTGGCGGCAATGTACGCAATCACGGAGATGGTGTTCCAGAATCGAACGCTGTGCGGCAGAGAGATCCGACTCCAGATATTCAACGACGAGTGCTGTGGTTTGCTTACATGTCATGTTCCTGCTCCATAAGGCCTCTTATTTTTTTCAAGGCGCTGTAAAAACGGGTCTTGGCGGTGTTGGCGGGAATGCTTTGCAATTCCGCTATTTCTTCGAATGTGTGCGACTGAAACACTTTCAGCTCTACAATCAGCCGCTGATCCCAGGACAGAGCTGCCAGATAGCGATTGATGTCATTATTACTGCGCTCCTCGGAAAACCTGACGGCTGGATCCTGCTGTGGATGATCACTGCTGAATTGCTCAAACGGATCGCTGTCCTCATCGTCTGCATCCTGTTGCCCATAGAAGTCATGCTCGCTGAACAAACGCCGACGTCGGTTCATGTCGACGGCTTTGTTGTGCGCGATCCGGAACATCCATGTTGTGAAAAGCGATTCGCCACGAAAACGGTGCAGATTGCGGAACACGCCCAGGAAGACCTCCTGCATAAGGTCGAGCGCATCGGTCTGGCTGCCCATCAGCCTGAGACTGAAGTTGTAGACACGCGCCTCATAACGCTTGACGAGCGCCTCCCAAGCCCGTGCAGACCCCTCTAGCGCGTCGCTGATCAGCGACTCATCGTGACTCATTGGGTCTGACCCACGCAACTCATTGAAATAGTTTGCAATGTGACTGCTTCTACCCCATTTTTGGGGTGCTCCGGGCTGAAAAGAGGCTCAAGAATAAGGTGTTTAAGAGGTTTGTCGCAAGAAAGGGGTTGAAAGTTTGGGAGGGATGAAAATTGATACGGTGGGGGTTGATAAACAGGAAGGCGAAGCGCCCCCGCAGCATCTCTTGTGGAGATGACGGCCTCGGGCAGTCTTTTGAACCGACCGAGGTGCGGGGCGTATCATCAGGCAACGCGGCGTTCCTGGCTCTCGCTGATCAGGTGGCTGGCAGCGCGTAACAGGGCATTCAAGGATGAAGAGACGATATCTCTGCTGGTGGCGACACCCGTATAGCGCGTCGACTTATTCTTCAACTGAATATAGGTGACCGCTTCCGCATCAGCCCCCTGCCCCAGCGCATGCTCGCCATACTCCATGATCTCGAACTCGACTCCAGTGGCCTTCTTCAGCGCCTCGACAAAAGCATCGAGCACACCATCGCCTTCACCAGTCACCGTGAGGTATTCGTCGAAGCAGCGGATGCCCGCCGAAAAAGTCTCACGCCCATTTTCGTTGGCGCGCTGCATGCTGAAACTGTCCAGCCGCACCGGGTTGGCATCGGAAAGATAATGTTCTCTGAACAGCTCCCAGATCGTATCCGGGGAGATCTCCTGCCCTGTGTCCTCGGCTCGCTTCTGTACGACGCGCGAAAACTCGATCTGCAACCAGCGTGGCAAATCAAAACCGAACTTGCTGGCAAGCACGTAAGCAACACCGCCTTTGCCTGATTGGCTGTTCACCCGAATCACATCCTGATAGGTTCGGCCGATGTCGCGTGGATCGATCGGCAGATACGCGATATCCCAAGCTTCTCCCTCGGAGTACATGTCCAGACACTTTTTGATGGCGTCCTGATGGCTGCCGGAGAAAGCCGTGAACACGAGGTCACCGGAATAAGGCTGACGCGGATGCACGTCGATCTGAGTGCAGCTCTTCACCACGGTCACGATCTTGTCCATGTCGCTGAGATCCAGCTTCGGATCGATGCCCTGGCTGTACATATTCATGGCCATGACCACAATGTCCATGTTGCCGGTGCGTTCGCCATTTCCGAGCAAGGTGCCCTCGACGCGATCAGCACCGGCCAACACACCCAGCTCGGCCGCCGCCACACCACAACCACGGTCGTTATGCGTGTGCAGACTGATGATCACCGAATCACGCTTGTTGACGTGACGGCAGAACCACTCGATCTGATCCGCGTAGACATTCGGCGTTGCCATCTCCACCGTGGAGGGCAAGTTCAGGATGGCGGGTTTCTGTGGTGTAGGCTGCCACACGTCAATCACCGCGTTGCACACCTCAACCGCAAACTCCATCTCCGTCCCCGTGAAACTCTCGGGTGAGTACTCGAAGGTCCACTCTGTTCCCGGCGCCTTGGCAGCCGCCTCCATCACAGTTCTCGCGCCATTGACGGCGATGCCGATAATCCCGGCTTTATCCAGTTTGAATACTTTGTTGCGCTGCACCGTTGAGGTGGAGTTGTACACGTGCAGAATCGCCTTCTTGACTCCCTTCAAGGCATCGAAAGTCCGCTGAATCAACTCCGGCCGCGCCTGGGTCAACACCTGAATAGTCACGTCATCAGGAATACGTTTCTCTTCCACCAGATAGCGTACAAAGTCGAAGTCAGGCTGAGAAGCTGCCGGAAACCCGACTTCAATTTCTTTGAAGCCCACTTCCACCAGCAGATCAAACATCGCCTTCTTCTGAGTGACCGACATCGGCTCGATCAGCGCTTGATTACCATCGCGCAGATCCACGCTGCACCAGCGCGGCGCTTTGGTAATGACGTTATCCGGCCAGGTGCGATCAGGGATCGCGATGGGTTGGAAGGGCTTGTACTTTGTATGATCAAACATGATATCTCCAGAGCTGTTTTCAATGCTGGCTAGAATAGACAACTTTCAGGAGTTTTTCTCATCATATTTTCCAATAAATAGCCTATATATTAGCTATAATAACCAATATATAGACAATTAATAGGAATTATCACTAATGGACAGGCTCGACAAACGTATTCTCAAGGAACTGCAAAGCAACGGTCGACTGACAAACGCGGAACTCGCGGAGCGGGTTGGGTTGTCTGCCACGCCCTGTGCAAGGCGAGTGAAGCAGTTGGAAGATGAAGGCGTCATCGATCGCCATGTCGTCCTCCTGAACCCCTCGAAACTGGGATTGAAGCTGAATGCCTTGGTGCTGATCAGCATGGACAGACACACACCTGACCGCTTCGAGCACTTCGAGGCACAGGTAAGAAAACACCCAGAGGTCACGGAGTTGTTGCTGATTACGGGGCAGTCAGCCGACTATCTGCTGAAGGTGGTGGTGCCAGACATGGATGCTTACCAGGAGTTCTTGCTCAACACGATTACCCGTATCGAAGGGGTTGCAGATGTGCACTCCAGCTTCATTCTGCGGAGGGTCATCGACTCCACCGAGCTGCCTCTGAATCACATTCCAGACGCAGCCCGTTGAAGTCTCGTATGCCTGTTGCCACGAACCCAAAAGACCAGCACTCAAAAGAAGTGTTTGACCTTGTCCTTGTAGGAACGGCTCATCTTCAGTGAAGAGCCACCGGTCAGCGTGAGATGGAACTCGCCATTGATATGGGAGGACACTTTCTCCACACGCTGCAGGTTCACAATTGTGGAGCGATGCACGCGTTGGAAAATGTTGGGGTCGAGCTGAGCTTCCAGCTCTTTCATGGTGGTGCGCATGATATGAGTCTGCCCTTGGACATGCACACACATATAGTCACCGGCCGCATCCACCCAGTCGATGTCTTTCACTGGCACGAAGGTGGTCGAAGAACCGTCTTTGATCGCCAGCCGATCCGACCATGGGGATTTCTCGTCGCCACTGCGCAGCAACTGATTGATCGCCATCTCTGATTTGCCGGTCAGGCCAATCACGATGTCGAGCAAACGCTGCTTCTCCAGCGCCGAATGCTTGCGAGACACCTGCAACGTCGTCTTCTCGATGGCCTGACGCAAGCGATCATCTTCGATGGGCTTGAGCAGGTAATCCACCGCGTTGGCGGTAAAGGCATCCACAGCAAAGGCATCATAGGCCGTCACGAAGATGATCATCGGCATGTTGTCCTGCTGCAGCTGCTCCACCACCTCGAAGCCTGTCATGCCCGGCATCTGAATATCCAGAAACATCAGGTCCGGCATGAACTCAGCGACGGCGGCTAAAGCTTCCTTGCCATTGCGGCAGGAGCTGACCACTTCGATCTGAGGAAAATGCTCAAGACGCATGATCAAACCCTTGCGGGCCAGCGACTCATCATCAACGATGATTGCTCGTATTTTTTGTCCGTCATCATTCTGTTTCATAGGGGATAATAACCGTTACCTTGCAGCCTACAGGCTCTCGTGTGGAAAAAGTCAGCTCGTGCTCCGTACCATATATCTCTCTCAGCCGATTGCGAATGTTTTTTAATCCAACACCGCCTGAGGTCGTGCTGTTACGTTCAACAACAGCCTTGTAATCGGGAATCCCCGGTCCATCATCGGCTACTTCCAGAATCAGCCTGTTCTTGACAACACGCGCGTTGATTTCGATCAATCCGCCTTCAACACTACGAGCAATTGCATGCTTGACCGAGTTCTCGATCAAGGGCTGCAGCAACATACTCGGCACCAGCGCCCGCTCCGCTTCGGGGGCTATATTTAATTCGATTTTCATCCGCTCTTCAAATCGAACTTTTTCGATGTCCAGATAGAGCTTCAAGGACCCGATTTCATGGGCCAGATCAATCTGCTCCAAAGGATCATGATCGAGCGAATAACGCAGAAACTTGCTCAACTTCGTCAGCATGGTGTTGGCCGTTTCTGTATCGCGCTGCAAGACCAGTGTTGAGATCGCATTCAGTGTATTGAACAAAAAATGCGGGTTGAGCTGGTACCGCAACATCCGCAGCTGTGCCTCATGAGCGAAGGTTTCAGAGCGGAGGTATTTTTCTTTTTCCAACTGAAAGAACTGGTAGTACTTGATACAGAAATACAGGACGCTCCACACCAGCAGCAGTGTGAAAGAGAATGGCAAAATACCGATGAACGAGACCCATCCATAGTCCGTCAGGTCCACCGAACTGCCTACTTCCGTGCCGGTAATCAGATTTTTGAACGGTTGCCAGATCAGCGAGATAACCAGACACCCCACCAGCACCGCCCCGACACGAATCTGGGCCGACATGTCCCACACGTAGAGGTAGAGATAGCGCAACAACGTCGTCAACGCCATCCCCACCAACGCATCCAGTGAAAAGATACCGACGCGCGCCAACATGTACTCGGCCGGCACGAAGGTGATGTCGCGCAGAATCAGCAGCACAACCCACCCTGTCCAGCCCACCAGCTGCAAAATCCAGAACTGGAGATTGCGGCGTGGTCGCAGTTTCTTGACACTCATTCAGGCTGAATCCTTGGACTCGTGCTTCCCTGGGACAGCGGGCCTTTTGCTGCCGGACACCTGATGCCCGGCAGCCAATGGGACATCAGGGCAGCAGTGCGGCGACAGCATCGCGCTCTTCACTAAGTTCCTGTTCGGTCTTGGACATCAGCGAACGGCTGAAATCATTGATCGCCAGCCCCTGCACAATGGTGTACTGACCGTTTTCACAGGTCACCGGGAAAGAATAGATCAGACCCTTGGCAATGCCGTAGCTGCCGTCGCTGTGGATACCCATGCTGACGATGCCACCCTTGGTACCCAGCGCCCAGTCGCGAACGTGCTCAATCGCTGCGTTGGCGGCAGAAGCGGCGCTGGAAAGACCGCGCGCCTTGATGATTGCTGCACCGCGCTGCTGCACAGTCGGGATGAAATCGGACACCAGCCAGTTCTGATCAACCAGATCAGTCGCTTTCTTGCCAGCCACGGTGGCGTGATGCACGTCCGGGTATTGCGTTGCAGAGTGGTTGCCCCAGATGATCATGCTGGCCACATCAGTGCTGTGCTTACCAGTCTTGGCGGCCAATTGGGCCACGGCTCGGTTGTGGTCCAGACGGGTCATCGCGGTGAACTGGCCAGGCTTCAGGTCTGGCGCATTACGGTAAGCAATCAGCGCATTGGTGTTGGCCGGGTTGCCGACTACCAGCACTTTAACATTGCGGCTGGCGTGATCGTTGATCGCCTTGCCCTGTACGGAGAAGATTGCCGCGTTGGCTTCGAGAAGATCCTTACGCTCCATGCCGGGGCCACGCGGACGTGCACCGACCAGCAGACAGTAATCCGCATCTTTGAACGCCACTTCCGGCTTGTCGGTCGGCACTATGCCACGCACCAGCGGGAACGCGCAGTCTTCCAGCTCCATCACCACGCCTTGCAGTGCGCCCAGCGCTGGAGTGATCTCAAGCAGTTGCAGAATCACTGGCTGATCCTTGCCCAGCATGTCGCCGGAGGCAATTCTGAACAACAGTGAATAACTGATCTGGCCTGCTGCGCCGGTGACAGCAACTCGTACGGGTGATTTCATGACGATTCTTGAATCCTTGAGTGACGTGATTGATGGAAAACGTGGAGCGTTGGGAGCCCACAGTGGCGGAGGAGTATAACAAAGAAAAATCGGCGGCGCGCCTGTCTGGTCTGCCATGCCGCGGCCCTTTGTTTCTGTAGGAGCCAGCCCTGCTGGCGACTAGTTTTGGAGCTGAGGCAGTCGCCTGCAGGGCAGGCTCATACAGATATCTCAGTACAACAACATCGCATCCCCGTAGCTGAAGAACCGATACCGCTGCGCCACCGCTTCCCGATACGCCGCCAGAATATGCTCACGCCCGGCAAAGGCACTCACCAGCATCATCAGGGTGGATTCGGACAGATGAAAATTGGTGATGATTGCGTCCACCACCTGAAACTCATAACCAGGATAAATGAAAATATCAGTCTCACCCGCATAAGGCGCCAGCGACCCGGGAAGTGCCTTCTGTGCCGCACTCTCCAGACTGCGCACCGACGTCGTGCCCACGGCGATGACCCGACCACCGCGCGCCTTGCACGCACGAATCTTGTCGCAAACCTCCGCACTCACCTCAATGCGCTCACTGTGCATCTTGTGCTGCAGCGGATCATCCACACGCACCGGCTGAAAAGTCCCTGAGCCGACATGCAGCGTCACAAACGCCTGCTCCACGCCCAGCTCACGAATGGCATCCAGCAGAGGCTGATCGAAATGCAGCCCCGCCGTCGGCGCCGCCACCGCCCCGTGGTTGCGGCTATAGACGGTCTGGTAACGCTCCCGATCCGCCAGTTCGTCGCGCCTCTTTATATAGGGAGGCAGGGGAATGTGGCCGTAGACTTCCAGCAATTGAGTGAGGGTCACGCCCGCTGCAGTCTCGCCTTCTCCGCCGACCACAAAGCGCAGCCGGTAAAACTCGTCCTCCCGCCCCAGCACCTCGGCGATCAGCGGCGGCGCACGCCCATCATCGGGACGCGCAAAGATCAACCTCACCCCTGGCCGTGGCGACTTGCTCGCCCGCACCTGCGCCAACGCTTCGCGCTCGCCCAGCACCCGCTCGATCATCACCTCGATCCGACCACCACTATCCTTCACGCCCAGCAGGCGCGCCGGAATCACCCGCGTGTCATTGAAGACCAGCAAATCGCCCGCGCGCAGATACTCGATCAAATCAGAGAAATGACGATGCTCCAAGGCACCGTTGTCGTGCCGCATGCACAGCAGCCGACTGCCGGTGCGCTCGGCCGGGGGATAGTGCGCAATCAGCTCATCGGGCAACTCATAACTGAAATCAGACAGGTGCATAGGAGGTGGACGCTCTCCGGCGGCGGCTCATCAAGGGGATGCGAGTTTGCCTGACACAGGGCGGAAAACCAAGCATCAGGCGGCCAGGAGCCGGAATCACGATTGGTCTGGAGGGCAGATAGAAAGGCGCTTTCCGGCCATTGCGCGATCAGAAAACGCTGTTATAATGGCCGCCCTTCCAAGCTGCCGGAGTGGCGAAATTGGTAGACGCGCCGGACTCAAAATCCGGTGTTAGAGATAACGTGTCGGTTCAAGTCCGACCTCCGGTACCAAATTTTCTGGCGAGAGATCGCTGGGGATCTGATTGAAATTCGGTTGTTGCGTTGAGACGCTGGGCTTTTGGGCCTTGGTGGAATTTATCTTGGGTTGAATTGTGAACCGAGCCCGTCGGGATCCATAAAACATTAAAGAAGAATTTTCTGAACACTCTTCACATCAGTTCTTGTTCCCGACTGCTCGACGTAAGATAGCCGCGACTTTTACGGCGCTGGCTTCACCACTCTAGCAGCATCCAACGCCACCATCGTCTGCGCCAATGCCCGACCATTCAATGAAGCACCCGTTCGCAGGGTGATCGCCGTCTTCGAAAGGATATTGCCTTCGAAATGCGCACCTGCATTGATGATGACCTCACCGGCGACCTGCCAGAAAATATTCTTGGCTTGCGCGCCACCTTCCAGAAGAATGCGAGCATTCGGGCTGATACTCAGGTCACCTGCAACCTGGAAAATCCACACATCATTGGCGCCGCCGGAGATCGCAATATCGCCAGGAATGGTCACAGAAGTGCCCCAGTTGTACAGACCTCCCGTCAGCGTTTTGCCGCCAATGTTGCCAGCCCCCAGATTGAGGAAATTGGGGGTTGGACGGCCGGCCGCATCCGCGTAAGCCGTTTGCATGTCGAGGACAGCGGTAGTCAGGTTAGTGCTGGTCGGCGCAGTCATGTCGGCACCGTAGAGAGAGCCGGTCACTTGCGGTGACGTGGCGGACGTCGTGCCAATCATGGTCAAGGAAAAACCAGTCAAAAATGATGTTGCTGCGGGTGACACGGCAACATTACCGGTGATCGCGGAAGTCGGCACTGTGGAGACAGCTGTTTTTGCAAGAATCGCATAATTGCCAGAGGTTCCCAGCAACACAGGCGAAGGCCCGACGACCGGATTGGATGGCACAGTGTAGACCAGCGCATTTTTACCGTTGCTGATCATGTCAGTTTGCGTACGCCCGTAACCGACATACACCTGTGCACCGACCAAAGCGCTCAGATCGGCATTGCTGATGACTTGACCGGACGCACTGGCAAGCGGGCCGTTGGCAAAAATCGGCACAGTGCCGCTGCTGTAGGATACCCACCCGGTTTGAGTCAGAAATGACCAGGCGCCTTTGTTCAAGTAACCGAGGTAGTAATTGCCATTGAGACCGACATCGGCGTCAGCAACATTGACAGTCACTGTCAAAGACAAACGGGACGTGGTACCGCTTGCGACTGCGGAGAAACTGGCCGAAGGTGCCGCGACTGCCACATTCATGAGCATCGTCAACGACAAGAGTGGCAGCACCAGTAGCTGTGCCAGTTTTTTGAGAGAACCTCGAAAAATATTCATGCTGATCGCCTTGGTGAAATCGATATCACACAGGCAGTCTTGGGCATACGGAGTACGCGCTGCAATCGACAGGCCTGTCATTTCACCCAAGGATTTTAAAACGGCAGAGTGCTGGCGACTGTTGGGTAGCGCACCTTCACACCTGCCATTGCCACCTCACTCCACAATCGCCTGCGCCACGGCATTCACGAAATCGGGGCGCAGATCATCCGCAGGGGTCTGCACCATCAGCAGCCCTACCAGGTCATTGTGCGGATCAACCCAGTAGTAGGTACCGAAGGCGCCGCCCCAGCCGAAGCTGCCAGGACCTCTGCGCGTGTCCGCCTTGACGGGGTCCAGCACGACTTCCACGGCGAGGCCGAAACCCAGGCCTTCGGCACGGTTGGCGTCGGGGCCGTACAGGTCGCCAATGTGATTGGAGCCCATCAGTTCCACAGTGCGCAGCCCGAGAATGCGCTGGCCGTCGAGTTCACCGCCGTTGGCCAGCATTTGGGCGAAGCGGATGTAGTCATCGGCGGTGGAATACAGACCCGCGCCACCGGCGAATAAGGTCGTGGTGTCCAGCCAGGCGGGGTTGCCTTCGCTGCGTTCCAGTTGTCCCTCGTCCGTGCGTTCATACAGCATCACCAGTCGCGATTGCTTGTCGGCGGGGACGGTGAAGGCGGTGTCTTCCATCCTCAACGGGCCGAACAGGCGCTCTTGCAAAAAGCGGTCAAGGGTCATGCCGGAGGCGATTTCAACAACGCGGCCCAGCACTTCGATACCGGCCAGAGCACTGTATCGCCAGCGGGTGCCGGGCTGAAAATCCAGGGGCACTTTACCCAGCGTGGGGATGTATTGTTCCAGATTCATCTTGGTATCGCGCGGGGCGATGTTGTTGCCGATGCGTCCGCCCAGCCCTCCGCTTTCCAGGCCGGATGTATGCGTCAGCAGGTCGCGCAAGGTAATCTCGCGGCTGGCGGGCACGGTGTAATGGTCCGGAATTTCTCCCGGCACCGGCCTGGCGTTTTCATCCACTGCTACCGCCACCTGGGTGTCGGTGAACTCTGGAATGAAAGTGGAAACTGGATCGGACAGGCGCAGTTTGCCCTCTTCCATCAGCATCAGGATGGCGACTGCGGTCACGGGCTTGGTCATGGAGGCCATGCGGAAAATGGCGTCACGGCGCATGGGTTTCTGCTCTTCCCGATCCATCCAGCCCTGACTCTGCACGTGCGCAATCTGGCCATGGCGCGCTACCATGGTGACGGCGCCACTGATTTGCTGGTCGGCCATGTACCGCTCGATCACCTCATTGATTCGCATCAACCGCTCGCTCGACAGACCCACGCTTTCCGCACGAGTTTCAGGAAGAGTGTCGGCCAGCAGCGAGAGTGGGGCCAGGACCCCGAAAGCGACAAAGAAGGGAAGTAAATACAAGGGAGCAGGTCGTTTCATGGAGCGCCTCGTTTTAGTTATTATTTTTAATGAAAGGACTATTGATGAAAGGACTATGCCCCAAATTGAATCGACAGGAAACAGCAACATGACCAGACTATTCCGTCTTCCCACCGCGACGCAGCGCAACCCCGAAGTGGCGGCATGGCTGCGAGATCACACCGACCCACTTGGCATAATCGCCCAGCATTGGTTCCAAGTGATGCAAGGATGCGGTGACGACGTGCGCGAGGTCATGCACGACGGCTATCCGACGGCCTGCGTCAACGATGCGGCGTTCGCGTATGTGGGAGTCTTCAAAGCACACGTCAATGTCGGATTCTTCAACGGTACCGAAATTCCTGATCCAGCTGGTCTGTTGGAAGGCTCTGGTAAATTCATGCGGCATGTGAAGATCAAGCCTGGACAGGAAGTCGATGCGACCGCGCTGCAGGCGCTGATTCGGGTGTCCTACACAGAAATGAAAGAAGAGTCGCTCTAACCTGATTACCAGACACCTCATCGACCAACTCAATATCCGGCCAATTCAACAGAGCGCACGGAATGCCGACGGTCTCAGTCCTTCGCGCTGCTGGCAAGGTCACTACGGCAACGCAAACACCACCAACTCCGGCACCGGATTCACCAGAACACTCAGCGCAATGTACTGCTTGCCATTGACCGAGTAGGTCATCGGTGCGCCGACGCCGTTGGCAGGCAGCGGAATTGTTTTCAGCACCTCACCCGTCATCTTGTCGCGCGCTACCAACACCGCCCCATCAAGCCTTGATTGCGCGTGAATCAACAGCGTTGACGTCACCAGCATGGGCTGTCGTCCCCCACCACCCAGTGGTGGCAGGTCGATACCCGCGAGGTCCGCGTGATTGGTGACCGGTGCAAAGTCGTCTCCGTTAATCTGCTGCCACAGGATCTCGCCCTTGTTCATGTCGATGGCAGTGATGGTGGAATACGGCGGCTTCAGGATGGGCAGTCCACGTGGACCGCGCACGGCCTGATTGGACAGCCGCAGATAATTGAAATTGGATTCGTTGGACTCCAGCGTGGTGATCAGCGGAGCATTCGGGCTATCGCTCGACGGCACATAGAGAATACCAGTCTCTGGATCGACACCCGCGCCTGACCAGTTGGCACCGCCACCAGCGCCCGGAAGAATGATCGTGCCACGATGGCCCCCTTCGATCGTCTCGGTTGGCGCCGTGAACAACGGCCCATAGGTGTAGTTCTGCAGGATCTCTTCGGCTTCCGCGCGCAGCTCCGGGGTGAAATCAATCAGGAAATCTTCCGACATGCCCTGCCGTGCAAAAGCCGGCGGCTTGGAGGGAAACGGCTGAGTGGGCGCCAGACGTTCTCCCGGCAGCGCTTCCTGCGGCACCGGCAATTCGTTGATCGGCCACACCGGCTCGCCGGTCACGCGATCGAAGACATAGGTGAAACCCTGTTTGGTCACCTGCGCCACCGCCTTGATGACCCGACCGTCGACATTGATATCGATCAGATTCGGTGCGGCGGGGTTATCGAAGTCCCAGACCCCGTGGTGGACCATCTGAAAATGCCAGACGCGTTCACCGGTGCGTGCGTCCAGGCAGACGATACTCTCGCTGAACAGGTTGTCGCCGGGGCGATGTCCACCATAGAAATCATTGGTAGCGGCTTCCATCGGCAGGTAGATATAGCCCAGCTCCAGGTCAGCAGTCATCATCGACCACACCCCGCCATTGCCTGCAGTGCGCCAGGAGTCCTCTTCCCAGGTTTCGTTGCCGAATTCGCCTTCCAGGGGAATCGTATGGAAGGTCCAGGCGACCTCGCCGGTGCGAATGTTGTAGCCCCGTATCCACAAGGGCGGCCGCTCGACGTAGCGCTCCCTGTTGGAGGTGATCTGGGACACCACCAGAATGTCGCCCACCACGATGGGGGGCGACACCGCGCCCAGTGGCTGCGCGCCCTGCCAGTCCAGCTCATCGCGGACTGCGCGCGGGATGCCATCGGTCAGATCCACCCTGCCGTTGGCAAAGCTAGTGTCAATCGAACCATCCTCGGCCTTCAACGAATACACAAAACCATCATTGGTGCTGAACAGAATCCGCTTCTGATCGCCATCCTCCCAATACGCCACCCCGCGCTGGTGAAACCCCAGTGCGCCGACCGCAGAACCACTCAGGTAGGCCTCCGGATTGAAACTCCACAGGGTCTGACCGCTGACGGCATCAATGGCGGCCACCTGATTCAGCGAGGTAATCATGTACAGCACACCGCCCACCATCAGCGGCGTGCCCTGCATGCGTCCGAAAGAAACGTCGTAATCGATGTTTTCAAGATTCAAACCGCCGTCCAGAGATTGCCAGCGCCATGCCGTTTCCAGCTGATCGAAATTGTCGGCGTTGATCTGATCCAGTGCGCTGTACTTGGTCGAACCCGCGTCACCCGCATAGTGTCGCCACTCCCCGTCAGTCACGCCGTATTGGGCCCATGCAGGGACACAGACGCTGCAGAGACTCACGAGCCCCGCGCTGACGAGCTGCCGTACCTTGAATGCATTTTTTATTGTTATTCTCACGACCACTCTCCCGGAAATTGCCAACGAGCAGAAAAATCAAGGCGCTCAGTGTAACGAAGTCACAGAGGGCAGAGTAGTTTGAATTCCGGATTACTGATGCACTCAACCCTGCTTTCCGGCAGATCATCGTGTGTGTGTGAAGGAGAATTTCCACATGCCGGTGGTTTTAATCCAGAGAATCGCCAATAATTCGCCCCCTCTACTGTCTTGGAGCCACGTGAGGAAGTCCCTATGAGACTCTTGATTATCGCTGCATTGTCTATCGGAATAACAGGTTCAGCGCTTGCTCAACCGCCGCTGGAAAGTTGCACGGAAGTCCCGGACCTTGCTGCTAATGTGATGGCCAGTCGGCAAATGAATGCCGACATCATGCTGATGATCAACAAGATGAACGGAGAATTCAACGATGACCCGGCACTACTCAGTTGGGCACAGGCCATGATCGACATGGCCTATGGCCAGCTTGTTCCCGCCACCCCGGAAGCGCGCACTCAGCAAGTGGAGGAATTTCGGACACTATGGAATGAGCGCTGTCTGGGTTTACAATCGAAATGAATTGCTGTGGCTGCCCCACAGTATTTTTTAACCACGTTTGAAGAAGGAGATTCACAATGCGAATTCTGTTACCCATGCTGTCACTCTTGGTTCTGGCCTGCCCTCAGGTTGGCTTCAGCGCCGAATACACCTTGGCCGAGTGCAATGAAAAGACAGCGGAACTCAACAAAGAGTTACCGATGGCGCTGGATGGAGTCACCACCTGGATGGATACAACCTGTGTGGAGAAAGACGATAACACTCTGCAAATTGTCTATGTCAATCACATCACCAACGGCAATGACATTACGCAGAACAATCTGGAGATCCTGCGTCCAAGCCTGATCGGCTCATGGTGCACAGGACCGAACCTGATACCGATTCTGAATGGCGTGGACACCATCAACTATCAGTACGATTTCAAAAATGGTCAGCACATCGGTGAGCTGACTTTCTCGAAAGCAGAGTGCCCCGCTACTCCTTAAGTCCTGAAGGGACGAGACGGCGGTGACTTAATTTGTCCCGCCGATCTGCAACAATTCCACCTCGAAGATCAGCGGTGTATTGGGGGGCACTGGCCCCCTGCCCGCTTCGCCGTACGCCAGCTCCGGCGGAATGAAGAAACGATATTTGTCTCCGGGCCTCATCAACTGGAGCCCTTCGCTCCAGCCACTGATCAGCCGGTTCAACGGAAACACGGCGGGTTCGCCGCGATCCACAGAACTGTCAAACACGCGACCATCCACGAAGGTGCCGTGGTAATGCACGGTGACAGTGCTTGTGGCCTGCGGACGTGAATCTGCGGCTGTGGCATTCGCACTCTGACTCAGCACTTCATACTGCAGACCTGACGCAGTAGTCACCACACCCGGCCGCGTCGCATTCTCTGCCATGAAATTCAGCGAGCCGTCTGCAAGTTGCTGCACAAATGCGCTATTGTCGGTTTCGATGACGCCCAACTGTTTGCCTTGCTCCGGTTCTATGGTCCAGCCTCGGGCAGCAGTACAGTGGCTCATGGCACGCTCGTAAAGCAATGCGCCATTCTCTGGTCCGAGCCGCGCCACGAAATAACTGTTCAGCGCCTCGGCTTCCTGCTGATTTTCACAATCGATCCCAATGCCCGGCCTGCGATAGGGCGACTGCATGACCAGCCACGCATTTTCCAGCAAATAACGGGGATTGCCTCCCAGAAATGCGACGGCGCATCCCGACGAACAGACCTGGCCCTCCATCACAGCTGTCGCGACCTCGTATTGATTCAGCAACGCGCCCAGTGTGTAACCATCCACAACTTCACTACCCCCTGAGCTGAGAATAACCGTACCTCGTGTGGAGCTGTTTCCACACGGCTGCATGGCATTGAGCAAGGGTTCGATGACGGCACTGGCGTCAGGCCCCAGCGGACCATCGATTTCCAGAAAGTCTCGTGCGCCACATCCCTCGTCAGCGATGCGGGTGTGCCGCAGGCGCAGACCATCGACCTCAGACTCCGACACGAACGTGGTCTTGCCAGTCGGCCATTGGGTTGTTGACCCTAGGATCGTCAGGTTCTGGGTATCCTGCGCGATAACACTGCCCGCACTGATAAAGAGAGCGAATCCAAGCAACAGGAAGTATCGAATACGGTAGGAAAAATTCATGAATTGGTTGTCCTCGTGGGATAACAATATGGCAGAGAAAACCATGTACAGGTTAGTGCATTCTCAATAATAAACGAGCAAAATCGGCCTGCCGTTTTCATAACAAACAAGGTTAGTGTTACATAAAAAAAAATATCTGATCCACAAAATTATCCTGCTGAAGGACTCATCCAATGCCCAGCTATAACGGTACCTCTACCATTACGCCATGGAGTATTTCCTCTGATTACCGAGTAGCTGCATTACAGGGAGACCTCTACAACAACCAGTTGCATGTCTGGTTGAATCTGGGAGTTTCCTACAGCTTTCCCAATGGCCCAACCTACTTCAATAACGGCACCAGTTATGGCAGCCAAAACGAGATAGGTGTTGGCTGGGCACCTTTGACAGCGGCAGAGCAGGCGACAACCCGGTCTGTGCTGGCGGCCTGGATGGCAGTTTCAAATCTTTACTTTGTTGAAGTGGATGACGATCTGATCGTCGGAGACATGCGCTTTGCGATCACCGGAGCCGTTCCTTCCACGCGCTATGGTCACGCTTATCCACCGCGCCCCAACAGCCCTGAAAGCGGTGATGTGTGGCTGACGTCGGTCTGGGCAGGCTCTGACTTTGGCAGCGCACCTTCTCAAACCAGTGGAGCTGCGTTTCAACACACTCCGACAACCGCCATCAAATATCAAACCTTGATGCACGAAGTCGGTCACGCGCTCGGCCTTTCCCATCCCCACACCGAAGCGGACAAGACACGTTACACCGCGCCCTTGCCGGTGATGGAAGATTCATTGAAAACCACAGTGATGAGTTACGCCCCCTGGACGGGACAGCTCGGAGCCCCGGATCGTGGCATTCCCACCACACCCATGGTGTACGACAT
The DNA here is from genome assembly GCA_040384465.1 of Pseudomonadota bacterium. GTDB lineage: Bacteria > Pseudomonadota > Gammaproteobacteria > Pseudomonadales > Pseudohongiellaceae > UBA5078. The sequence continues at coordinate 188,987 of JAZKJF010000004.1, forward strand.
CCTGGCCATACAACAGATGTATGGAGCGAACATGACTCACAACTCGGGAAGCACGACTTATCGATTCGATGTCAGCGATACGCGCCTGGAAACCATCTGGGACGCTGGTGGTGTGGACACCATCGTCGCCACTAACCGCAGCGGACTGGTCAAATGGGACACCTATTTCCCCATCATCGGGCAGGTCTCCGGACATCGAGGCGTGCAAATTGACCTGCGCCCTGCCCAGGGAATCAACCCGCTGGAAAAAGGCCTGTTTGGCGGACAGAACGGCACCATGATCGGGTCCGTCGGCTCTTATGCAGCCACTGCTTTTGTCAATGAAGGTTCACCTGGCACACTGACCTTCGGCCTGACGTATCTCAACGCGTTGACCAACATCTACATTGCGTTCGACACCTGGATTGAAAACGCGGTGGGCACCGACGGCAATGACAAACTGGTTGGCAACCTGCTCAATAACCGGCTCACGGGCGCTGGTGGCTCGGATCGTTTCGATGGACTAGAAGGAATCGATACTGCCGTCTATACAGAAACGGCGGCCAGCCATTCGGTAGTGAAAACCGCGAGCGGATTTGACGTGACCGCGAATTTCACTGTCACCCTGGCAACGCCTGTAGGGTACGGCGGAACATCAATCGGCCCTTTCCGCGCTGTCGACAAACTGCAGAACATTGAGCGTATCGAATTCAGTGACCGCAGTCTGGCTTTTGACATGGCAACGAATCAGTCAGCTGGAAAAGCAGCCCGGATTATCGGTGCACTGCTGGACACTTCGCGCCTGACACCGGACGTGGCAGGTATCGGCATTGGCTTGTTTGACAGCGGCAAATCGATGCTCGACGTGGCACAACTGATCCTCAATCACCCCGTGTTCCTGCAGGTGGCCGGTTCTGCCAGCAACAGCGCTCTGGTTAATCTGCTTTTCAACAATATTGCAGGCGCGGCCCCGTCAGCATCGGAGTTAAGTGTCTACAGCGGTCTTCTGGATCGTGGTGACATGTCCCGGGCCCAGTTGGCGGTAACTGCTGCAGAATCCAGCTTCAACGAGGCCAACATCAATCTGGTTGGTCTGCAGACCAATGGTCTGGCATTCACGCCCGCACTGGGTTAGCCCCGCGTTTGGCCAGCCCCTTTTTGATCAACCATGCCAGCAGAATCCCCGCCACCATCACCCCGTTGGCCAGAATGGTGGTGTAGTAAAGATCGAACGGGGGCGTTACATCCAGCCACTGATTGCTGACCGCAATCGTCCATCCCGTGAACAACAAAGTGGCGACGATGCCGACCCAGGGAATGAAGCCCCGGCACTGGTCGGTGACGAAGGCGATCACGTACAGCCCCAGCAAGCCGCCACCAAACAGCGATACCAGAATGGTGCCGTAGTCCTGCAAGGTCTGCGTGTCAGCCCGCAAGATATAGATTGCCCCCGCGATCATCAGCAAACTGCTCACCGCAGAGATGCCATAGGCTACTTTGAGGTAATGTTGGTCGGCCGCTCCCGGCCGCAGAAAGCGCCGATAGATGTCGTTGATGCCCACTGTGGAAATCGCATTGATGCTGCTGTCCAGTGAGGACATGGCAGCAGCCAGCGCCGCAGCGATCACGATACCGGTCAGCCCGACGGGCATTTCATTAAGGATGAACCACGGCAGAATCTCCTCGGCCTTGCGGGTGCCATCGAGCATCTCACTGGTTTCCATGGAGGGGAACTGCACATAGAACACGTACAACGCGGTGCCCAGAAACATGTAAAACGCCCAGATTGGCAAACTGCTGAGCACACAAAACCACACGGCTTTGCGCGCTTCTTTCTCGCTGCGGGCGGCGATGTAGCGTTGGATAACATTCTGATTGGTGGCGTATTCCGTGAGCCAGTTGGTCAAGCCAAGCAATAACATCATGGTTCCGGTTTTATTGAGCAGAGAAAGATCCCAGGCCAGCGGGGTGGACTCCCCCTGATTCCAGTCCGCGAACGAGAGTTTGTTGTGCTCTGTGGCCACCGTAAAAATCTGCTCCAGCCCTCCCGGCAGCAATTGCACAATCACTACCAGCATGACAAAGCTGCCCAGCACCAGCACGATAGTTTGCATCACGTCGGTCCAGATCACCGCTTCGATACCACCGATAGTGGTGTAGATCGCGACAAAACCACCGGCAATCAATACGCTCCAGACACTGTCCAGTCCGCTCACTTCCTGAATCAACAAGGAGAGCAAATACAAAATCGTGCTGATCCGCACCAGTTGCGCAAACATGAAGGTGATGGCGCCGTACACTCTGACCCCCGGGCCATAGCGCATCTCCAGATATTCGTAAGCGGTCGTGAGGGAATAGCGGCGAAAGATCGGAATGAAGAAAGTGACTGCAATGATGGCGGTGAGTGGCAGCATCAGGTTGGGCAGGTAACGCAACCATGCGGTTTTGAATGAGTCTGCCGGATAGGCAATGAACGTCACGCTGCTGATGGAGGTGCCGACCAGACTGAAGCCAATGACCCAGCCAGCAAACTGGCGACCCCCGAGAAAATAACCTTCCGTGGATTTATTGCGCCGGGAAAAATGAAACCCGATTGCCAGAACGGCCATGAGGTAAACCAGCAAGGTCGTCAGGTCTATCCATTGCAGTCTCATGCAGAAATTCTTCCTTAGTTTTTATTGTTATGAGGTGTAGTGTAAACCAGTAATGCCGTACCATGCCCGCCCACTTCCGCGTAATCCTGATTTCATTCATGTCTAATCGATGGCATTTCAACAGCGCCACGTTGCGCACACTCTTTGGCATCGCTCTGCCCATGGTGGTGTCACAAGGCGCGTTCGCGGTGATGACATTCACTGACCGCTATTTCATGTCGCAGATCGACCCGGCGCACATGGCCGCGGCATTGGGTGGTGGCGTCGCGACATTTTTTTCGGTGTGCTTTTTCTCCGGCGTCATCTCTTACGCCAACGCGCTGGTGGCTCAGTACCTCGGAGCAGGCGAACTCGCGAAGTGTTCACGCGTCGTCACACAGGGGCTGTTGATGGCGGTGATCTGTCAGCCGCTGCTGATGCTGATCACGGTGTACGTGGTTCGCATCTTTTCAGCGATGGACCATGACCCACAGCTGGTGGCACTGGAGAGCACCTATTATCGAATTCTGATGATCGGTGCGGTGATCACTCTGTTCAAGGCATGCCTGGCGTCCTACTTCGCGGGCATCGGGCGCACGCGGGTAGTCATGGTGTGCGACGTAGCAGGGCTGTTGTTGAATGTGCCCTTGTGCTGGGCGATGTCATTCGGTGAACTCGGGTTCCCCGCCATGGGCATCAGCGGGGCCGCGTGGAGCACGGTGATCTCGACGCTGTTTTCGCTGCTGCTGTTCGTCGTGTTCTATCTCGCACGTCACAACCGCGAGAAGTTTCACGTGCTGGCATCGTTCCGCGTGGACTTTGCCATCGTGCGGCGCTATCTGCGTCTCGGGCTGCCGTCCGGGCTGGAGCTGTTTCTCAACGTCGCTGCGTTCAATCTGTTTCTGCTGATGTTCCAATCTTATGGTGTGGTGCATGGTGCTTCGGCCGCCATCGTTTTCAATTGGGACATGCTGTCCTTTGTGCCCATGATCGGTCTCAACATCGGACTCGTCAGCCTGATCGGTCGTTCTGTGGGGGCTCGCAACATGGAGAAAGCCAACGAGGTCATCACGGCAGGGTTCGTGATCGGCATTGGCTATTCGGCCGTGCTGGGGTTGATTTATATTCTGTTCCGCTTTCCCTTGGTGGAAGTATTTGCACCGCCAACCGGCGACTTTTCGGAGATTCGAGTGCTGGCGGCATTCATGATGGTGGGGCTGTCTTGTTACACCATGGCCGATGCCATCATCCAGGTCTGTGGCGGTGTGCTGCGCGGGGCAGGTGACACGCGCTGGGTGATGCTGACCTCCACCGCACTGCACTGGATCATGCTGGTCATTCAGTACCTGGTGATCCGTGTGTGGGACTTCGGCCCGCACGCCTCGTGGATAGTGTTTTGCCTACTGATCGTGGCGATTGCAGTGGCCTTCCTGCTACGGCTGTTCAGTGGTCGCTGGCGCGATACCGAAGCATTGCAAAGAGTGATGGCGGAATAGGCTGTCCGTTCAGAAACGTGAAATCAACGTTACAATTTGCAATTTTTTCGATATGGACTTTGCAAAAATTTGCCGATATACATTGATAGCTCCAGATGAATTACCCATCTCAACTCAACGCAATGCTAGGAGACAAGAATGAGAATAAAGCAGTGTTCTAGTAGCAGACTCGGAGGGAAAGGCGCACTCGGCCTTATCGCTCTGGCTGTCCTCGGGGTTACCGGACAGGCGCAAGCCCAGTCCTCCCTGTCGATCAATACCGGTGAAGTCACTTACGCCGACCACGTGGCACAGATCATTACTGATAACTGTGTCGTCTGCCACCGCGAAGGCGGTGTCGGGCCCATGCAACTCACCAACTATGAGCAGGTCCGGCCCTGGGCACCGCTCATTCAGTATCGCGTTGAAAACAGAGAAATGCCTCCTTATGCCTACGACCACGGCATCGGCATTCAGGAGCTGCAAGGCGACTGGAGACTGGAGCAGAGCGAGATCGACACGATTACTGCCTGGGTTCAGCAAGGCGCTCCGGAAGGCGACTGGGGTGACCGCTCGCATCCGGTTGCCAATCTGCCCGATCCCGACCAGTGGAGTTTTGCAGCACAGTTCGGCGAGCCCAGCCTGGTGCTGGATTCTGCACCGATCGATGTGCCCGCACTGGGTAACGACATGTGGCACCGTCCTTACGTGATGACCGGCCTGACTACTGACCGCTGCATCAAGGCGATCCAGGTGAAGCCGGCTGGCAACGCGAAGGCCGTCGTCCACCATGCCAACTCCTACGTGGAGACCCTGAACGAGGAAGGTGAGTACGAAGAGTATGGAATGTTCACTGAATACGCGATGGGGAAATGGGGCGAGATTACACCGGAAGGTGTATGCCGCACGCTGCCCGAGAACGCGCGCATTCGCTGGGACATCCACCTCTTCCCCGGTGGTGTCGGAGCAACAGCGCCTGGCACCGTGGTTGAGGACAATGTCGTCGAGATCGGCGTCTGGTTGCATCCTGAAGGCTTTGAGACTCAAGCCAAGTACAAGCAGGATCTCAAGTCCTACCGTCTGGACCAGGGCGAACTGATCGTTCCTCCGCATGCGACAGTCATGACGCAGGGTATCCATTCCTTCGATCACCCGGTGCGTATCGACAGCTTCCAGCCACACGGACATCTGCGTATGCGTCAGGCATCGCTGGAGATCTTCTATCCGGCGACAGGGCGTATGGAACAGATCAGCCAGATCTCCAACTGGAGCGCTACCTGGCACCACAGTCATCTGTACGAGCCGGACGTCGCTCCGCTAGTGCCAACCGGTGCCGTGTTGATCATCAAGCAGTGGTATGACAATACTGCTGACAACCCGAACAATCCTGATCCGGATTTCTGGGTGGTGAATGGCAGCCGTACCGCCGATGAAATGACTCACGCTTGGATTGCAATCACCCATCTTGACCAGCAGGGTTACGATGAGATTCTGGCCCAGCGCGAAGCCGCCAAGCAGCGTTCAGTCGCTGCTGAGTAGCCATGCAAATGCTCCCGGTTTCTGTTCGCAGAGATCGGGAGCGCCTTGCGACTCTTCTGTTCTGATCTTCTTTTCTGCCCCCTCATCTCAGCCCAGTCTAATCTCGCTCGCACATTGTGATCTGGCAATCTGTCGGTACAATACGCCGGGCTTTGATTCGCCCGCCTCCCTTTACTGCAGGTAGCTCGACAGCATGCTGACACGCCGCAAAATCCTCAAGACTCTCGGTTTGAGTGCAGCAGCACTTGCAGCAGGCCTGCGCTGGCCGACGTCGGCGCACGCGCAAACCAGCACTGTGCCACTTCACGAAGGCAATCCACTGCGCATTCCTCCTCTGCTGGAAGGCATACAGGAAGGCGCAGAAAAGCGTTTTGAATTGCTGCTCCAACAAGGCGAAACCGAGTTCTTCACGGGCGTAAAGACCCCGACACTTGGCATCAATGGCAGCTTCCTGGGGCCGACCTTGCGTTTTTCCCGCGACGATCTGGTGCGCTTTCAGGTCACTAATCAAATCGGCGAACCCTCGACGCTGCATTGGCATGGACTGCATGTGCCCGCCCGCTCCGACGGCGGACCGCATCAGACCATCGAGCACAATGGCCGCTGGGAACCGTTGATTCGCATCATGCAGCCAGCAGGCACCTTCTGGTACCACTCGCACATGATGCACAAGACGGGTGAACAGGTGTACCGGGGGCTAGCAGGCATGATGATCCTGGATGATGACACCAGTCGCAGCCTGAGCCTGCCGTCCGAGTACGGCGTAGACGACATCCCTGTGATTATTCAGGATCGTCGTTTCAAGAAGGACGGCACGCTGGACTACATGAGTCAGTACGATGACATGGTTCAGGGCATGCAAGGTGATATCAAGATGGTGAATGGGGCGGTAGATCCTTACTTCGTTCCCACCTCCACCAAAGCACGACTGCGCATTCTCAATGCGTCCAATTCACGCAAGTACATGCTGGCCTTCAGTGATCATCGCCCCTTTCAGGTCATCGCCAGTGACGGGGGATTGTTGACGGCTCCTGTGACCATGGACATGGTGATGCTGGCGACTGGCGAGCGTGTCGAGATCATCGCAGACTTCAGTGATGGGCAGCCCGTGACGCTGGTCAACGTGCCGATGGTCACCAGCTATCAGGACTCTCCCGGTGCCATGAGCCGCATCATGCGGGCGATGGGCAGCGAGGGTTTCGATATCCTGCGGTTCTATCCCGTGGCTGATTTGCGAGTGTCGGCACCGGTACCCGAGACTCTGACCACCATCAAACGCCGCACTGCCGAGGAGGCTGTGAAAACTCGCACTTTCCGGCTGCAGATGGGCACTGGCTCACGCGGGGGTGGTGATCGCGGACCAACAACGGGTTACCGCAACGGTTTCGGAGGCGGGCATGGCGGAGGGGATTACTACATTAACGGTCGCCAGATGGTCATGGACTTCATCAACGAGCGTGTGACGCTTGGTGATACTGAGATATGGGAAATATTCAACAGCTCCCCCATGCCACACCCGTTCCACATTCACAGCGGGCAGTTTCAGATTCTGGATCGCGATGGCATTGCACCACCTCCTCATGAGCTGGGCTTCAAAGACACCGTGCTGGTCAAAGGCAGGGAAACGGTGCGAGTCATCATCAGCTTTACTGATTTCTCCGACGAACATCACCCCTACATGTACCACTGCCACATGCTGGAGCATGAGGATCGCGGGATGATGGGGCAGTTCCTGGTGGTCTAGTCAATGCTCGCGAGAGGCTTGCACGCCGCGACCAAGGCGTTGAAGCTTGCGCCGTTCCAGGGAATCAAGCGCTGGTAGTCGTGCTCCAGCAACGTGACTTCGAATCCGATATCCGTGAGCATGCTCTGCAGTTGCAGCAACGACATCGCTGTCATGGTGTGATGATCGGCCCAGTGCTTGACCCCTTCTGCCGGAGACTCACGGGTAATCCCAAGCAAGAGATCCAAACTCTCCCCCTCTCCGCGATATCGCCAACCCGATTCGAAACTGAGGCGTGCATCGCCATCCATCAGACTGGTGACCGTGCTGCGCTGATTACTGATGCCGCCAACATCTACAGAATTGAATAGAAAGAGACCGCCCGGCTTAAGTGCCTGCCAGGCTCGTCGCAGAGTTTGCTGCAACGCTGAAGTGGGATGGCTATAGTGGATCGAGTAAAGAAAGCAGGTAATGAGATCGAATGCAGCGACCTGCTCGAAAGCGGCCAGATCACAGAGCAGAAACCGCGCTGCGGGACATCTAGCCTTGGCCAGTTCCAACATCGCGGCACTGTTGTCCAGGCCAGTGCCTGCGAATCCTCGATTCAGCATATGCAACAGATGCTGACCGGTGCCACAGGCAAGGTCCAGATAGTCCCGTCCACCAGACACCGCAAAACACTCAAAAGCGCGCTCGGCAAATGCACATTGCTCTGCGTAGTCCACTTCGGCGCAGAACTGGTCGTAGTAGCCGGAAAGGTCGGCGTAGAGGTTTCCGTTATCGCTGTCGGTCATGGCAGTGATCAAGCTGATTGAGAGAGTAGAGTTTTCAGGATGTCAGAAAGCAACAGGCTCGCCACGGTATGCACCTTGGCGAGCCTGTCAGCAGATCTGAACTTATCAGTGGAGTATCACACGGTCAGTGCGCGCTTCACCAGATTGTCCATCAAAGGCATCTTGAAGTGGTTGTAGTTCAAAGGCTTGGCACCCTGGCTAGCCAGAGACGCAACGGCATCAGCAGTTTCCTGATTGCGCGCACGGCCTTGAATAGCCTGCTCTACAGAGGTCAGTCGACGTGGTGTGCACTCTACCGCACCGGCCACCAGACGTGACTCTTCAATCGTTCCGTTAGTGACTTTCATGGCAGCAGCGATACTAACCAGTGCGAAGTCCCAGACATTACGGTCTGCTACTTTTTCGAAGTAGAACTCGGCATTCGCCCACTTGGCTGGAATACGCACAGAGGTGAGAACGTCACCGGCACGCAGTACAGTGGTGTGGCGGATATCGACATCAGGTCCGATGAAGAAATCTTCCGCTGCCACGACGCGCTCGCCGCTGGCATTGCGAATGACCATCTGAGCTTCCAGGGCGACCAGAGCAGGAGCCGTGTCGCTTGGTGTTACCGCTACGCAGCGGCTGGCACCAAACAGAGCGTGCTCACGATTCTGACCTTCTGGCGTGTCGGCGTAGCAGAGGTTACCCCCGGCGCGGTAGCAGTTCAGCCCGCGTCGGTAGTACCAGCAGCGTACGTCCTGAGCCACGTTGCCGCCCAGCGTACCGATGTTGCGAATCTGCGGGCTGGCCACACGGCCGGCTGCAGATGACAACAGGGAATAACGCTCTTTGATCAGCGCATTGTTGGCCAGCTCGGTCAGCGTCACCAAGGCACCAATTTCGATACCGTCGGCTGTCTCGCTGATTCCGCGCATGGACTCGATGCCGTTCAGATCGATCAGGGCTTCCGGGCGCTTGGCGCGGTCCTTGATCCATCCGTAGGTGTCTTGCCCACCGCCTACCAACCAACCTCTTTCTGCCAAAGTACCGGCAAGGCTTATAGCATCCTCTACCTGCACAGGCTGGTAGAGGCTCATTTCTGGCATATTGTCATTTGATGGCATTTTAAAAACCTCAGAATGTATTCGTTTTCAATTCGCCGGTATTGAAGCCATTCTGCGCGACATGATTCACGATCATGTCCGGAGTGACCGGCGTGCGGTTGAACAAATGTCCATCAAGTGCGTCAGAGATGGCGCTCATCAGTGCAGCAGCGCCACAGCCTTGCGCGGGCTCGCCGACGCCACGGGCGCCAACGGGGCTTTGCGGATCAGGCATGTCATTACCAGCGGTCAGCATCCTGGCCGGCACGTCGAGGTATGTCGGCGGCTTGGACTGATAGAGACCTACGTTGGCTGGCAGACCATTTTGCGGGTCATAGACGTGGCGCTCATAGCCCGCCATGCCGATACCCCACACACCACCACCATTCATGGCCTGACTCAGGCCTTGTGGGTGAACCACAGTGCCACACTCGGCAACCGCAGTGTAATCGGTGATGTCATACTTACCTGTATCCAGATCCATTTCGATCTCGACGAAGGCAATCGCAAAACCAGGCGCAGTGCCCTGCTTGGGCAATGTGTCTTTGGCAACACCGATCAGACCGGTGCCCTTCATGGCTTCAACGGAACGCTTGGTAGTTGCGTTGATGTCCTCTGGATAAACCTGACCGCTGTACTCGCCGCCCAGATCGATTGCTTTCTGAGCCGCTTCTGCGAAGGTCAATCCTTTGGTGTCATTGCTGGTCAGGAATACGCGCTCGCCGCCGACACTATAGTCATCCGCAGCGCCACCCAGTTCTGCAGCAGCGATTTCCTTCAGTTTTCTGATGGCATCGAGCGCAGCAACATGGCTGGAGCGGGTTTCAGTGAACATGGTGTTGCTGCCACCCTGGTAGGTGCTGTGCGGCAGGTTCAGCTCGCTGTTGCCGTGAACGACTACGCAATTTTCCCAGCTGCACTGCAGAGCTTCAGCAGCCGCTCGCAGAACACCAGCATAAGAGTAGGTACCGAGGTTACCAACACCGGTGTGCAGGTAAATCTTGCCGTCAGTGCCTATACGCAACAGACCGTCGTAGCCATTGGCACCAGCAGAGTGGTAGCCCATGCCGAGACCGATTCCGCGCACTTTGTTGTCCGCAGTCACTTTAGGCTGAGCGACTCGCTCATCCCAACGGAACATGGCGGCAGCTTTCTCAATCGCTTCCGGCATGTAGGAGCTAGAGAGTCCACCTTGACGGGCACCGAACTTCGCATCTGGACGTGGGGCATTGGCACGGCGTACCGCAAGACGGTCGAAACCACCCTGTCTGGCCGCTTTATCCATGATTGGAGCAAGCACCGACGCCATTTCATTCTGACCTGGACCACGCTGCGCACCACGCGGAGTAGTGTTGGTGTACAGAGCGACACCACGGAAACGCATGGCCGCTGGCTGATACATGATAGAGATGTGCTCGGCTGAAGAGCCGGCACTACCACCGCCACCTGAGCCGGCATCGTTGATGATAATCACATCGACTGCGCCCACTTTACCATCGTCCTTCAGACCGACTTTGAGCCAGCCTTGCATACCAGAACGAGCAGAGCCGATGTAGAACTCTTCTTCACGGGTAATACGCATTTGCAGCGGACGGTTCAGTTGACGGGCAAATTTGCCAGTGACTGCCATCATCGGGTACGGGAAAATCTTGGAGCCGAAGCCGCCACCGGTGTTTTCGTTGATGAACACTAGGTTGGCAGGGTCGATTTCCAGCATGGCGGACAGTTGTGCGTGTCCGACTGTGTGGCTCTGCAACGAACCGTGGAAATAGCACTTGCCGTTTTCCCAGTACGCCATACCAGAGCGAGGCTCCAGTGAATGGTGCGGGTAACCGATAGTGACGAAGGGCTCTTCAACGATGGTCTTGCACTGAGCAAACTCAGCAGCAACGTCGCCGTATGCCCACTCCTCACCGAAGGTTGCTCCCACTGGCTCGCGGCCGTTACGGAAAGCGGTCACCTGGTCCAAAGACCATTTGATACGGCCAACGTCAGTACCTGACGCCGTAGTACCGGCAGCAGCTTCGCCTGCGTTTCTGATCAGAGTATTGCCGTTCGGATAGGGATCCGGGCCACCTTCGAGCAGAGTATCGAGGGGGTCAGTCACGAACGGACGACGCTCGAATACAATCTTGATTTTCTCGATCGCGTTTTCGGCGATCAGATCGCTTTCAGCTGCCAGCGCCAGAATGGGCTGACCGATGTAAGTGATGAAGTCTTTTGCCAGCGCAGGGTTGGCGGGAGGCAGTGAGGGAGGCAGATCGTCTGCGGTAAAGATACCGAGTACGCCTTCCATTGCCAGTGCTTCGGAAGCGTCGATACTGACAACACGACCGCTGGGCAGTGGGCTGGTCAGCAAGCGTGCGAACACCATGCCTTCTTTGCGGAAATCCTCACTGTAGCGAGCCGCACCGGTTACTTTGGCTTCTACGTCTGGTGGAGTGAAATTCTTACCAATGTGCATATAGGTCATGACAGTTGCCCCGAGGCGCGCATTACGCCATTCAGATAGTGATCATAAGCCCCGCAACGGCAGAGGTTGCCTGACATTGCCTCGCGTGCTTCCTGGCGTGTTGGTCTTGGATTGGCTTTCAGCAGAGCCACAGCCGACATGACCTGGCCTGAAGTGCAGAAGCCGCACGCCGGACTGAGTTCCTGGATGAATGCTGCCTGCACCGGGTGCAGGGTGCCATCCTCAGCGCGCAGACCTTCTACGGTCAGTACAGCACGATCCTTGACGTTATGCGTCAGGGTGGAGCAGGCATAATAGTTAACGTCGTCGATCAACACGGTGCAGGCACCGCACTCGCCCCGGTTGCACGCAACCTTGGCGCCGGTCAGACCGAGCTTGTATCGAAGAGTGTGTGCAAGAGTTTCTTGCGGAAGTACGTCAACGCGCCGTACGCGGCCATTGACGTTGATGGATACCAGGCGCTCTACGCCGCCTGCCGGATTTGAAGCGGCAGAAGCCATATACCATCCCGCACCGCTGCTGGCGGCAGCGGCAGAGAAGATAACGCTTTTGATGAATCGTCTGCGTGTTAGGGTGATGTTCACTTTGTTGGGGCCCCATGTCTGATTTTTCGAACTAAATGGAGTTTCAGCGTCTAAGGCGCTGAGATACTTTGTATTTCCATGCTATCGCCCTGAATCCTGTCAGGGAGGAGCAATTGCAAACCCCCGTAATGTACCACCGTCGCCGGGCCGAATCCATCTTCAGGCAGTAATTCAGTCAGCTAACCTATGATAATTTCTGATGAATTCAGCGCTTTCGTGTCACACTCTGTTGCATGTTCGTTGCGCACTCCAGGCATCGACGATAAGCCCTGCAATTGACGGGCAAACCAACCTCCTCAAATGGGTTCCCGGCACAAGCGTTTCAGCAGTGACAGGTTGTCCTGCAGGAGAGAGTCGAGCATCGCCTTGATCTCATTGTTGCCACACTGCAGCAGATGAGTCTCTTGCCCGTTCTGCTGTTGCAGCTTGGCAGCGAATGCAGGCAATCGCTGGAAGAATGCACTGAGGCTCTCAGGATCGGCAAGCTTCGCCGCCATACCAACCCCCAATTGCTCCAGACACAGGGCATTCAACTGTTGCTCAAACTGCCCGTGCATGGGGAAAGCAAGATAGGGCTTTTGCAGATAGATCGCTTCGCTGATCAGCGTGAATCCCGCTGTGGCGATCACGGATTGGCAAGCAGCCAGATCCTGAAGAAAGCCGTCGGTACTGAACTCCCGATACTCCAGATTGGCCTCACTGCCGTGACGCTGACATCCGTAGACCACAAATTTCTGTGCAGGGAATTGCTTGAGCGTGTCGATCAGTGAGTCAAAGCGGCCGGTTAGATACACAAGATGGAAGTTGCTCCTGTGCGGCTGCAGCGCACACACTTCACGGCGCAGAATCGGCGCGAAGAGAAAAGTTCTGCTATTGGTGACCTCGCCACGAAAGAATGTTGTGGCTAGCGCCACATCCGGATCGGGGATCATGAATCGAATGATAGCTCTGGTTTGCCACTGCTCGAATCGCAGCCATCCCGGCACTTCGAATTTCATGTAACGCATGCGATGCTGATTATCCAGACTGATCAGCGGCAGTTTATAAGTGCGTGCCAGCCAGGCCGTCGACGGCTCGAAATCCGTAATCACACAATCGGGCCGAAAGCTGGTAAACAGAGCCCGCAAATCTGCAAGGCGTCGCCAGGCGGCTGGCCCTCTGCGCAGGTTATCCCACACCGTTCCGAGCGCACTGACACGGTTGTTTCTGCTGATGATGCGCAGACCTTCCACCTGCAGGCAATCGAAGTCTGGAGACAAATTTCGATAACCACGATCATATGACACAATTTTAACTTCGTGCCCTTGCTCCTGCAGATGCCGCACCATCTCTCTGGCGCGCGATGAATGCCCGGAACCTTCGCCGGAAACCCCATAAATGATTCGACACATGACCGCCCCTGTCTCTTTTCATGTTGACACGTCTTATGTGCCGCCAGATTCTAATGGGAGATTGTGACAATTCGCAGCATGACACTGAAACGTCATTGACACCCCCATATCATCGTCACTGGAACGCCATCAAAGTGTCATCCAGCGGTCATCAAGAGCGATTACCTTATGCTGCAAATCTGCAACCATGAGGTCATGTAATGATTGCTGAAAAACCCCCGCGTAAAATGAAGTACCGCAGTATCTTTATCTCCGATGTGCATCTGGGTTTTCGAGGGTGCCAGGCAGAACTTCTCCTCCACTTCCTGCACTCCACCAAGTCTGAATATCTCTACCTTATCGGAGACATTTTCGACGGGTGGGCAATGCGTAAAAAACCCTATTGGCCGACAGCGCACCAAGAGGTCGTAAATTGCATTTTGCAAAAAGCGGCGTCAGGCACCATGGTGGTGTACACCCCGGGAAATCACGATGAAGTGGCGAGAGCCTATTGCAGTCAATCCTTCGACAACATTCATGTGCTGGACACCACAATCCATTCCACAGCGGATAGACGTCGGCTGCTGATCCTGCACGGTGACCAGTTCGACACCGTCATCAAGATCAGCCCATTGCTGGCGAAGCTGGGCTCATCCATGTACGGACACCTGCTGTTTGTCAATCGACTGGTCAATCGCATTCGCGAGATGTTCGGCATGCCCTACTGGTCGCTGGCTTCGCATCTGAAACACAAGGTAAAGAACGTCGTCAGCTACATCGGCAAGTTTGAAGAAACTGTGGTCAATTCAGTCCGCGCCCAACACCTTGATGGCGTGGTATGCGGACACATTCATCATGCTGAAATGACTTACTTCGGGGACACCCTTTACTGCAATACCGGAGACTGGGTGGAGAGCTGCACCGCTCTGGTGGAAAACCAGGATGGATCGCTGGAAATACTGAAATGGGCCGAACTGGCCAATCAGTTCCCGTCTCTGTCCGTTGCCCGGGAACTGCACGCCGTCGACGCATCGTAAGAGATGTCAGCTGCGCTTCCACACGTCGTGAGTCTGTGGTGACACTTCGACCTGGGACTGCGGTTCAGGTTCAGACGATGCCTGTGCCTCACCCCGGACACGCAGCTGCAACCCTTTCAGGAAATTGCGCAAAACCTGATCTTCACAGCGTCGGTAATGTTTGTGGCCAGGCTTGCGAAACAGGGCCGTCAGCTCATGCTTACTGAAAGTGAGACCGGTTTCCTCCAACAGCGCCAGTACATCTTCAGACTGCAGATTCAACGCAATACGCAATTTCATCAAGACCATGTTATTGGTCAGACTGTCCTCAGGAATTGGTTGTGGTCCGTCTCGTCGACCGCGTCGTGCATTGATCCAGCCATTCAGAAAAATGGCCATCTGCCTGTCATCAAGCGCCTGGTAACCAGGATCAGCTTCCTGTTTCAACCAGGCACATACCTGCTCCCTGGTTACTGCGTGATCAGCGCAAGCAAATACCTCAATCATGTTGTTGTCATCAAGATCAAATATGTAACGAATTCGGCGCAGCACATCGTTGTGGGTCATAAACTTTCATCTACCAAGAGTGATTCCGGACGGGAGGCAAAGAGCCCGTGTTGAAATGAGGGCATCTTACAAGAAAACCGCACGATCAACCTTTCAATCTGGCCAAAACTTAAACAAAACCCATCCTTTTTCGAGTAATAATTCTCAAATCGATGAATTTGATATAAAAACTCCGCTCTGACGCGAACAGTAATATGGCAAAACGGCGGGAACCTGTGTCACAATGCAGGCTTTTCCGCCCTCATGGAGAGTTGGTGCAATGAGTTTCAATAACAACGACCAAAAGCCCAAGAAATTTTTCGGCTTAGAAGTGGGTGACTCGGTCACTTATATTATTGTGGCCCTTTTGCTGATCATCTTCATTCGACAGGTTTCCGTATTGTTCTGATCCCGCAGCCCGGCATCACCATTCCGGTCACCTTCCCAGTTATCACTTCCCTGCACCCGGCAGCTCGCCTTGTCCCTGTAACGGTCAGCGTGGTAGATTACGCGCCTCTTTTTACCCCGGCCACCCGGCTGAATGACGACTAAAATCAAGATACTCATGTAGAGTGAGTTAAGAGTGAGTTAAGAGTGAGAATGAGTGAGCACAAGATGAGCAAGTACAAGATTGCACTGCTGGATGGCGATGGCATCGGCCCGGAAATCATGGTCGAAGCAGTCAAAGTTCTCAAACTGATCGAAGAGCGTAATGCCGTTGAGTTTGAACTGATTCACGCCCCCTTCGGCGCCAGCGCTTACTTCGAGTGCGGAGATCCCTTCCCCGAGCAGACCAAGAAGATTTGCGACGAGGCCGACGCCATCCTCAAAGGTCCTATCGGGCTGAACCATGAAGACTCCAAGAAGATTCCAGTCGACAAGCAACCCGAACGCGGCGCACTGCTGCCACTGCGTCGACGCTATAACACCTACGCCAATTTCCGCCCCGTATTCCTGCCTCAGGGCCTCGCACACTTCTCGCCATTGAAGAAAGAGATCATCGGTGACGGCATCGACATCATGATCATCCGCGAGCTGGTGGGTGGCCTGTACTTTGGTGAGAAGGAAAGCGGCATCAATGAGCAGGGCATCCGCTATGTGAAGGAGACCCTGGAGTATGACGAAATCCAGATTCGTCGCATCGCGAAGGTCGCCTTCGAGACTTCAATGAAGCGCAAGAAAGTGCTGCACAACATCCACAAGAGCAACGTGCTGAAATCCAGCGTGCTGTGGAACGAGGTCATCGAAGAGGTCGCCAAAGACTATCCCGAGGTTAAAGTGGTGCACATTCTGGTGGATGCTGCCGCAACCTACCTGTGCCTCAATCCACGCCAGTTCGACGTCATGGTGATGGAGAATATGTTCGGCGACATCCTCAGCGATCAGGGCGGCGGCATTCTCGGCTCACTCGGCCTGATGCCATCTGCCTGCCTGGGCGACAACAAGGCTTACTATGAGCCCTCACACGGTTCTGCGCCGGATATCGCTGGCAAGAACATTGCGAACCCCTACTCCATGATCGGCTCTGTGGCCATGATGCTGGAAATGAGCTTCGGCATGGACAAGGAAGCGAAGAATGTCTGGCATGCCATGCAGAGCGTGTTTGCGCAGGGCTATTCGACTCCTGATCTGTCCAAGCCCGGCACTGGCGTCAAGATGATCGACACCTCTGCCTTCGGGGATCTGGTGGTAGCAGAGCTCCGCAATCTGCCTGTTTAGGCCCCCTGTGGGAGCTGGCCTGCCAGCGATTAGGTTTGAGTGGGTATCAACTCAATCCCAGCTCCCACAAGATTACTGCTGCGCGTGCATCCTTATGTTGATCATGCGCAGCGTCGCCTTCACGGCCGCCAGCACCTGGTTCGAATCCACGCCCCGCGTTTTCAGTTCTTTGCCATCATTGCTCCAGGTGATGATGCATTCCGTCAGCGCGCTGGTATTGCCACCGCGCGGAATATGCACTTCGTAGTCGATCAGCGCTGGCATCACAAAATTGCGTGTCTGCAGAATTCTGCTGATGGCATCGATGAAGGCGGCGAAACCGCCATTGCCAGAGCCTGAGCTGCTGTATTCCTTGCCCTCGATATTCACGCGGATGCTCGCCGTACTTTCCACATCCAAGCCGCTGTTGATGTAACAGTTGAGCAAACGGGTGTAGTTGTAATCGCGGCTCTCCAGCACGTCCGCGATGATGAACGGCAGATCATCGACCGTGATGATTTCCTTGGAATCGCCGAGCTTCACGATACGCTTGAGCACCTTGGCCTGATCCTCTGGAGAGAGTGTCAATCCCAGCTCTTCCAGATTGTTGGCCAGCGACGCCTTGCCACTCATCTTGCCCAGCGCATAGATGCGCTTGCGGGCAAAACGCTCCGGGCGCAACGCGGTGATGTAGAGACCACCTTTGAGATCACCATCGGCATGGATACCTGCTGTCTGCGTAAACACATCGGCACCGACAATCGGTGCATTGGCAGCCACCCACTTTCCAGAAAAATTCTCCACCATACGACTGAGCAGACCGATGCGCGTTTCATCGATGGACAGCGCCATTCCCATCTTGTCTTTGAGCACGACAGCCACTTCGGCCAGCGACGCATTGCCTGCCCGTTCGCCCAGACAGTTGACGGTGCAGTGAATCGTGTTGATGCCAGCCTTTACGGCAGCCATGACATTGGCCGTCGCCAGGCCGTAATCGTTGTGCGGATGGAAATCAAACTCCAGAGCCGGGAAGCGTGTGATCATGTCGGTCATCGCCGCGAACACTTCGTCGGGCGTCATGACCCCAAGCGTATCGGGCAGCATGAAGTCGGCGATACCGATACTTTGAATCCCTTCGAGCAACCCGAAGACATAAGCACGGCTGTCCTGATAACCGTTGGACCAGTCCTCCAGATAGACATTGACCCGCAATCCCTGCTCTTGCGCATAAGCGACTGTCTGGCAGATGTCCTGAATGTGCTGATCCAACGTCCGGCCGAGTTGTTCCCGGCAATGTTTCTCGCTGCCTTTGGCCAGCAGATTGATGACGCGGCCGCCTGTTTCCACTACCCAGTCCACACTCTTCTTGTGGTCGACAAAGCCCAGCACTTCCACCTTGTCCAGGAAACCTTCTTTCGCGGCCCAGGCGTTGATATCGATGACGGCTTTCTTCTCGCCATCGGAAACACGAGCCGAGGCCACCTCAATCCGGTCCACTTTCAATGATTGCAGCAGTGCACGCGCAATATTCACTTTCTCTTTGGCGGCGAAAGAGACCCCTTGGGTCTGCTCGCCATCGCGCAGCGTCGTATCCAGCAATTTGATGTGGCGGGTATTGGCGTTCGTGTTCATGACTCGGTTCATCCAGCTGCCGGGCAGCGTTAAGGGGAGCCGATTCTAACAAATAAAGCCAGTATCCATAACCCCGAGAGTCTGCGCTGGCCTGCATGGCAACGCTGCATCCGGAAACAGTGAATGGGCCACGAGTATCACTAAAGATTTTTCGCCAGAAGCCGATGACCTCAGGCATGAGAATATTGTCTGCCTTCAATTTCAAACTCACGACTCGCGCAATGCTGCTATCGGCACTGGCGAGCCATGCCCTACAGGCCGCTGAAGTTGAACACGCTGTACCGAGCGCCACATCGACCCCCGCCACGACCGCTGTATCGGCCGACCTGTCAACCGCTGCACCAACCGGAGAATCTGCAAAAGCAGCGACCGAATCCACGCGGCTGTGGCTGCCGGAAAGTGCGCAGCATCTGCATCAGTTTCTGGAAATGGCAGTTGCACAAGCTTTGCAGGATGCCAACTGCACAGAAGTGTTGTACGGTCGTCTCAACGAATACCGCACGATATACGAAGAACCTACTTTCACCGTGCTGTGCAAGAAAGACTACAAGACGACGTTCAACAAGGTCTATCACATCACTGAGCTTGATCCCAATTACAACAATCGGATTGCAGAGAGCCAGGCCACGACGCAATTGACGCAGGGGTTGAATGCGGAAATCGAGGCTCTGCGCCAACAGCTTACTGCGCCAGAGCAACCGGCAGCGCCTACCGCCACTGTAGAACTCCTGGTGCCCATGGACGAAGATCCCAACGATCTGTCACTGGACTTGGACATCGAGCCAGACACTCAGTGAAAGTCGCATCACGCCATCCATTCGTGATTTTCCGCAAATAAAACCTCTGAAATACCACAAGAGCAGCCTTAAACAGGCGACACCATGCTTCCCGCAATTCATTCCAACCACGTAACAGTGGTATACTTCGCGCACATTTTTAGAGCAGTTCACGAGGGGTGAATGGTATGACGATCAGGGTTTGCGTGCCGAAAGAGGTACGTGTGGGAGAGCAACGAGTCGCCATGGTGCCGGATGTCGTCAAACGACTGACCGCATTAGGAATCAGCGTCAGCATGCAGAGTGGCGCAGGCGAAGCGGCTGGTCACGGCGACAGCGACTACACGGGAGCAGATATCGTCAGTGATGAATCAGCCCTGTATAACAGCGCCGACATCGTACTGACTGTCAATCCGCTGCTGAACGAGCAGATCGAGCAACTGAAGCCTGGCTCCATCGTGATCGGTTATCTCAACCCTTATTCCGACACCGATCGTTTCAAGCGTCTGCAGGAAAAAAATATCTCTGCCTTCTCGATGGAGATGATTCCGCGTATTTCCAGAGCACAGGCGATGGACGCGCTTTCTTCACAAGCCTCCATTGCCGGCTACAAGGCAGTCCTCATCGCCAGTACCCTGCTCGGCAAATTCTTCCCCATGCTGACGACGGCAGCCGGTACGGTTCGCCCATCCAAGGTGCTGATCATCGGTGCCGGTGTGGCAGGATTACAGGCCATTGCGACAGCGCGTCGTCTCGGCGCCATCGTCGAAGGCTATGACGTGCGCGCGGCGGTGAAGGATCAAGTTGAATCACTGGGTGCCAAATTCGTCGACATTGACATCAAGGCCGAAGGCGCCGGTGGCTATGCCCGTGAACTCACTGCCGAAGAGAAAGCACAACAGCAGGCTATTCTGGCGAATCATGTGGCGGCAGCCGATGTTGTGATCACCACCGCCGCCATTCCCGGACGTCCCTCTCCGAAGATCATCACCCGCGAGATGGTGGAGCGCATGAAAGGTGGCTCTGTCATCGTCGACCTCGCTGCAGAAGGCGGTGGTAACTGCGAACTGACGCAGCCCGATCAGACTATTGTGCACAACCGCGTGAAAATCTACGGCCCTCTGAACGTGCCGAGCACCGTCAGCGGACACGCGAGCGAGCTGTATGCGAAGAACCTGCTCAATCTGCTGGCCCTGCTGGTGAAAGACGGCAAGATCACAATCGATCTGGAAGACCAGATCCTCAAGGACAGTCTCATTACCCATGGCGGCGAGATCGTCAACGCGACAGTCAGGAATAAAGTGGAAGGGGGTGCAAAATGATCGAAGGTTTAGCCGCGTTATACATATTCATGCTGGCCGGATTCACCGGTTTCGAGATCATCAGCAAGGTGCCGGTTATTCTGCATACGCCGCTGATGTCTGGCTCCAACTTCGTCCACGGCATCGTACTGGTGGGCGCGATGATTGCTCTCGGTATTGCCGAGAACCCAACCCAGCAGACCATCGGTTTCATCGCCGTGCTGCTCGCTGCGGGTAACGCAGTCGGTGGCTATGTGGTGACAGAACGCATGCTGGAGATGTTCAAGGCCAGCGACAAGAAAGGCGCAGCGGGAGAGAAGAAATAAATGGGAATTCTTATTCAAGCAACCTATTTCCTGGCAGCAGCGCTGTTCATTCTGGGCCTCAAGCAGATGAGTTCCCCGGTCACTGCGCGTCGTGGCATTCATTGGGCAGGCGTCGGCATGGTGCTGGCCACTCTGGTGACTTTCCTCGCGCCGGAACTGTCTGAGAATCCGCAGGCTGTTACCAATTACATCCTGATCATCATCGCCATCGCCATCGGCGGCGGCTATGCGTGGGTCACCGGCAAAAAAGTTGCCATGACCGACATGCCGCAGATGATCGCCATGTACAACGGCATGGGCGGCGGCGCAGCAGCCACCATCGCGGCCGTGGAATTATTGAAAGCACAAGGTGAAGTCGCGGCGGGGGCAGAACCTGCCGGCCTGCTAGGTGTATTCGGCCTGGAAAGCCCGGCACTGGCGCCAACCAGCATCGCCGAGGCGATGGGTACCGACATCACCATTCTCGCCATTCTGGGTGCCATTATCGGCACGATTGCCTTCAGCGGCAGTATCATCGCCTGGGCAAAGCTGGATGGACGCCTGAACACCAGCAAACTGTTGCCGCAGCAGCAGCTGATCAATCTGGTGCTGGCACTGGTGATGGTCGGCTTTGGTGTCGCGGTATTCTTCACCGGCGACCTGATGCCCATCGTCGTGTTCTTCGCGCTGGCTCTGATCCTCGGGGTGTTCATCACTGTGCCGGTCGGCGGCGCAGACATGCCGGTGATCATTTCCCTGTTCAATGCCCTGACTGGTCTGGCCGTGGGTTTTGAAGGCTATGTGCTGGGCAATGCTGCGATGATCATCGCCGGGACAGTGGTCGGTTCAGCCGGTACCTTGCTGACTCACCTGATGGCGAAAGCCATGAACCGCTCTGTCAGCAACGTCTTCTTCAGCGGCTTCGGCACCACTCAAGTGGCCAGCGCAGGCGCAGTGGAAGGCGGCGGCTCCATGAAGGAGATTCAGGGCCAGGACGTCGGCATCATGATGGCGTATGCCAGTCAGGTTGTTGTCATCCCCGGCTACGGGATGGCGGTCGCACAGGCTCAGCACAAGGTGTGGGAACTGACTCAGTTGCTCATCGAGAAAGGCGTCAAGGTGAAGTTCGCGATTCACCCGGTGGCGGGCCGCATGCCAGGGCACATGAACGTGCTGCTGGCCGAAGCGGGCGTCCCCTACGACCTGATCTATGACATGGAAGACATCAACGCTGACTTCCAGAACACCACCGTGACGCTGGTGATCGGCGCCAACGACGTGGTGAACCCCGCTGCGAAGAACGACCCGAACAGTCCGCTGTTCGGCATGCCGATCCTCAATGCCGAGCAGTCCGACAACGTCATCGTGATCAAGCGAGGCCGTGGCACTGGCTTCTCCGGCGTGGAGAACCCGCTGTTCCTGCTCGACAACACCCGCATGCTGTTCGGCGATGGCCAGAAGGCTGTCAACGAGCTGATTCAGGCCGTGAAGGAACTGTAAGCACAATGTCCAGGAAACACGTCAAGCAGAACGAGACCGGCGAGGCTTCGGCCCCTCTCGCAGAGCCTTCTGGCGCGGAGGATCAGGACGTCCCAGTGACTTCCGGTCTTCTGCGCCGTATGGCCGCTCTGCTTTATGACGCGTTTCTGGTGGCTGCCATCTGGATGACCATGGGCTTCGCCCTGCAATTCATCGTCGGAGCCGATACCAGTCAACTGGTGGACGGCCGCGTCCAGACGGACCCCGTGCTGGACGTGATTCTATTCACAGGCGAAGTGCTCGGTGCCGCCACGTTCTACATCTGGTTCTGGATGCGCACGGGCCAGACGCTGGGCATGATCGCCTGGCGTATCAAGGCTGTGAATGTCGATGGGAATTTGATGAGTCTGAAGCAGGGAGTGTTACGTTTTCTGCTGGCCTGGCCAGCCTTCTTTTGTTTCGGTATCGGCTATCTGTGGTTGTACATCGATCGCAATGGCGATGCCCTGCACGACAAATTTTCCGGCACCCGCGTGATCGTGCTGCCCAAGAGCGCGAGCCCGTTTTGACGGTCGCCTGCAGGGCAGGCTCATACGGGGCTACTGACTGTAGGAGCCTGCCCTGCAGGCGACCTCCCGCCGTCACACCCGCCGCAGCAGAAATACCCCCAACAACAAACAAATCATGATCGGCACCAGCACCGCCACCAGCGGACTGAATCCGTAGAGCAGGCTGGCCGGTCCCATCATGCGCTGCATGATTGTAAACACCAGCCCGATACTGATGGCGACAAATATTCGCGAGCCCATGGTGGCGCTGCGCAGCGGTCCGAACACAAACGAGATTGCCAGCAATACCAGCGAAGCCGTCGCGAGAGGCTGCAACAACTTTTTCCAGAAGGCCAGATAGTAGCTGCTACTCTCCAAACCTTCGTTTTCGAAATAGTTGGCAAAGCGGTAAAGACCGGAGATGGATTGCCGCTCTGGCTCCACCAGCAACACACTCAGCAGCTCAGGGGACATATCCACGCGCCAGTCGAAGCTGTCCAGATGATTGACCGTCACCGCGTCCACCCCGAACACCGTCTCTCGCACATCACTGAGCCGCCAATAACTGGCGTCATCATCTTCGACATACTCTGCCGTGGTGGCGAAACTGCTGCTGGAAACACGACGGTTCTCATCGAGCACATAGCGGGTCACGCCCTGCAACCGCGTGCCACCCGGTTCGATGACATTGACGTGAATGAAGACATTGCCGATCTTGCGCCAGTCACCGCCAGTGGAACTCAGCGCCAGCCCACCGCTCTCAATGATAGCGAGATCGCTCTGCGCACGCTGCTGCAGACGCGGTGCCACCGATTCGCCCAGCACCAGACTCAGCAGCATGACGCCGATGGTCGGCTTCATCACCGCCCAGACGATGCGTCCGGTACTGACGCCTGCGGCCTGCATGACCACCAGCTCGTTATGCGATGCCAGAATACCCAGCCCGATCAACGCGCCCCCCAGTGCCGTAAAGGGCAGCATCTCGTAGATGCTGGTGGGCATGATGCGCAGGGTGAAGAACAGTGCCTGCCCGGCGGTATACCCCTCAACGCTGCTGCTCAGTTCATCGGTCAAGGTAAAAATGAAGTCGAGACTGCCCATCAGCGCCATCACGACCAGCATGGACAGCACTACCGTGTTGCGGATGTAGGCATCGATTTTTCTCATGCAGCCCTCCGCCGACGACCTGGCAACCCGAACAGCAACACCAAACCCAGTGCAGTGAACAGGATGTGCACCCACCACAGCCCCACCGTGGCGGGAATCGCGCCCTCCCCCAGCAGATTCATACCCGTCTGCAAGGAGACGTAGTACACGGCGTACAAGAGCGTGGCCGGTACCAGCTTGCTGAAGCGCCCCTGCCGTGGATCGACGCGACTCAATGGCACTGCAATCAAACTGAGCACCGGGATCAGGAGGATTGCCGAGATCCGCCACTGCAGTTCTGCCTGAGATTCGGGGTCGGGCGAGTTCCACAGCTGTGCTGTCGGCAGCGATTTTTCACGCACTACTTCAGCAATGCGGGTCTGCTCAGGCATCAGCAGGGCTTGCTCTTCGAAACGGGTGACGAGGTAATCGGCCTGACCGGGAATACCGTCATACAAATAGCCGTTTTCCAGCAACATAAAGCGCCGCCCGCTATTCTCCTCGATCACCGGACGGGCCGTATCCGCGACGATGATGCGCAGGGGAGATTCCCCTTCAGCGCTATCGGCACGTCGCCAGGCCACGAATGCATTGTTGAGCTGACGCCCTGCCGTGCCGCCGGTGATGGTTTCGGCATAGGTGGTCCGCAGACCATCGGCAAAATTCTGAAACTGACCCGCGACGATCAGATCGATCTCGGTCAGCTCATCCTGGCTATTCATCAGCTGCTCGGTTCTGGTGAGTCCGAGTGGGGCGAGTTGCAGACTCAACAGTGCCACCACCACCGCCACCACAGTGGAGCACATCAAAGTCAGAGACAGCAGACGTTTTTGGCTCAGGCCGCAGGCGCTGAGTACCGTCATCTCGTTGTCAGCGTACATCCGCCCGTAAGCAAGCAGGATGCCGAGAAACAACGCAAAGGGAAGGATGACCAGCAGGAATTCGGGCAGGCGATAGAGCATCAGCAACGCGAGGATATCCGAAGTGATCTCACCGGCAACGGCCTGACTGAGGTAGCCCAGAAAGCGGGTGATCATCGCCACCACCAGCAGGATGACCGTCACGGCGGCCATCACCTGGAAAATCTGCTTACCCAGATAGCGGAATATGATCACGGGGAAACCTGCACGTCGGCGTTGCTCAGAGGGAATCCTCGTGTTGGCCCAGCAAGTCGCGGAAGGCCCTGGGAATGGGAGCAATCTTGTGCTTGTCAAAATCGAAAAACACTACCCCCATCTTGGCATTGCAAACGACGCGGTCGAGCGCCGAATTGGTGATCTGGAAACACACGTCACAACCATAGCGATTAAAGCGCCCTACGCCGACTTCAATCACCAGCAGATCATTGGCAAAGGACTCGGAGCGGTAATCCACCGCAAGATCGGTGACTACCATCCCCAGACCAAAGATATTGGCCTCAGTGAAGCCCAGTGAGGCCAGAAACTGCAGACGTGCCTCGTGAATAATGTGCACCATGGCCACGCTGTTCAGGTGTTTGGCATAGTTGAGGTCACTGATGCCCACTGGGTAGCGCATCGTGAACAGGAATTCTTCAGGCATGCTGATTTTAACGCGCGGCATACAGACCCCATGTTGAGAGTGAATAGCCCGAAAGGGCATGCGGGTGGTTTATCTTTTTTATATATTGCCGGTGACCGGCAATCCCCCCGTCGACAAGGCCGCCAATTCTAATCACCGCTGCCAGATAAGTACACTTCTTTACCCCGGCATCCACCCGCACCGCGCTCTTCTATTGCTTAACATACTGAATATCTTTAGGATTGTGCCCAACCTTCAAGCGCCTAAAGCGCTTGATCCACCCTCAGTCGTCGATAGGGAAACACATAGCATGAAATACACTTTACAGTCCGGCAGCATGCCTTCCAAAGTTACTGACTGCCTCGTCGCAGGGGTATGGACCAAAGGGAAACTGACGGCACCGGCAGCCGCGCTGGATGCTCTTCTGGATGGCGAACTGACCCGCATCGTGAACTCCGGCGATGTGAGCGGCAAGGTGGGCGATACCCTGTTTTGCCATCCGAAGTCTGATCTGTGCAAACGAGTGCTGCTGGTAGGCTGTGGCGACGAAGGTAGTCTGGATGCTCGCAGCTATCGTAAAGCGGTCAATGCCGCCATCAAAGCCCTGCTCAAAGCGACCGCCAAAGAGGCTGTTGTCACTCTGGCAGAGCTGCCTCTGAAAGACCGCGATACCGGATGGGCTGTGACCCTGCTGGTACAAGAGTGCGACAGCAACCTCTATCAATACGATCACACCAAGAGCAAGAAAAAATCTGCTCACCACCTCAAAGCCATCAGCGTCAGCAGTGCTGTGGAGGCGAATCGCAAAGCGCTGACCGAGGCGTTGAAGCTTGGCGAAAGCATTGCCAAAGGAGTCAGTGCCGCCAAAGAGCTGGGCAATCTGCCAGGCAATATCTGTACACCAACTTATCTCGCCGACACCGCCGTGAAGCTGGCCGGGCACTACAAATCCCTGAGCACCAAAGTGCTGACCGAGAAACAGATGGAGAAGCTCGGCATGGGCTCGCTGCTCTCGGTCAGCCATGGTTCGAGCGAAGAGGCCAAACTGATCGTCATCGAGTACAAAGGCGCCAGCAAGGCTGACAGCAAGCCTTACGTACTGGTCGGCAAGGGCATTACCTTTGACACCGGCGGCATCAGCTTGAAACCGGGACTGGGCATGGATGAGATGAAATTCGACATGTGTGGTGCCGCCAGCGTGATCGGCACCATGACCGCTGTCGCGGAACTGGGCCTATCGATCAATGTCATCGGCGTGATCGCTGCGGCCGAGAACATGCCGGGCAATGGTGCCACCAAACCGGGCGACATCGTCACCAGCATGGCCGGCCTGACCATCGAGATATTGAATACCGACGCGGAAGGCCGCCTGGTACTGTGCGACGCCCTCACCTATGTAGAGCGCTTCAAGCCCAAGACCGTCATCGATATCGCCACTCTAACTGGCGCCGCCGTGGCGACCTTCGCCGACCAGACCAGTGCTCTGCTCAGTACGCACCAGCCACTGGCCAACGAACTGCTGGAGATCGGCCAGCACACGCTCGATTTCACCTGGCAGTTGCCGCTTTGGGACGAGTATCAGGCGTTGCTCGACAGCAATTTCGCTGACATCGCCAATATCGGTGGCCCCAAGGCTGGCACCATCACCGCCGCCTGTTTCCTGTCGCGTTTCACCAAGAAGTACCACTGGGCACACTTGGACATCGCCGGTACCGCCTGGCTCTCTGGCTCCCAAAAAGGCGCGACTGGTCGCCCGGTGCCGCTGCTGGTGGAATACCTGCGCCGCCAAAAAGCTTGATCTTGATTCTCTCTTTGTAGGAGCCTGCCCTGCAGGCGACTCTTGTCGGTCGCCTGCAGGGCAGGTTCCTACAGTCAGAGGTACTTCGGATGAGATATACTCGCGGCTAATTTCAAACCCACCCGATATCACAGTTGCAGCATTCAATGGACAAGACTTACCAACCCAATCAGATCGAAAGTCACTGGTACAAACACTGGGAAGAGAACGGCTATTTCGCCCCCATGGGCGATGGCGAAGCCTACTCCATCGTGATCCCGCCGCCGAATGTGACCGGTCGTCTGCACATGGGCCATGGCTTCCAGAACGCCATCATGGACGCGCTCATCCGCTACAACCGCATGCTCGGCAAGAAAACACTCTGGCAGGTCGGGACCGACCACGCTGGCATTGCCACGCAGATGGTGGTCGAGCGGCAGTTGGGGCGCCTCAACAAGACCCGCCACGATCTGGGCCGCGAAGCCTTCGTCGACAAAGTGTGGGAGTGGAAGGAAGAGTCCGGCAACATCATCACCCAGCAGATTCGCCGCCTGGGCTCCTCCATTGACTGGGACCGCGAACGCTTCACCATGGACCCGGAATTTTCCAAGGTTGTCGAGCGCGTCTTCGTCGAACTCTATGACCAAAACCTGATCTACCGTGGCAACCGCCTCGTGAACTGGGACCCGAAACTGCACACCGCCGTCTCGGATCTGGAAGTGCTCTCCGAAGAGGAAGATGGTTTCCTGTGGCACTTCCGCTACCCGTTGGCCGATGGCGCGAGTACCCGCAAGGGCGACAGTTACATCACCATCGCGACGACCCGGCCCGAGACGCTGCTGGGCGATACCGCCGTGGCCGTCAATCCAAATGACGAGCGCTATCAGGACCTGATCGGCAAGTTCGTCGAGCTGCCCCTGTGCGGCCGCCGTATCCCGATCATCGCCGATGACTACGTTGATGCCGCCTTCGGGACCGGTTGCGTGAAGATCACCCCGGCGCATGACTTCAACGACTACGAAGTGGGCAAGCGCCACAACCTGCCCATGATCAATATCATGACCCCGGATGCGGCGATCAACGAGAATGCCCCCGAAGCCTATCGCGGCATGGACCGTTTCGATGCGCGCAAGAAGGTCGTTGCGGACATCGAGGCACTGGGTCTGCTGGAGAAGATCGATCCGCACAAATTGAAGGTACCGCGTGGCGATCGCACAAACGCCATCATCGAGCCCTACCTGACCAACCAGTGGTATGTGGCCGTACAGGATCTGGCCGCCCCCGCCATCAAGGCTGTCGAGGACGGTGATATCCAGTTCGTGCCCAAGAACTGGGAGAACACCTATTTCGCGTGGATGCGCGACCTGCAGGACTGGTGCATCAGCCGTCAGCTCTGGTGGGGGCACCGCATCCCGGCCTGGTATGACGACGAAGGCAAGATTTACGTCGGTTACAGCGAGTCCGATGTCCGTCAAAAATACAGCCTCGCCGACAGCCTCAATCTGCTTCAAGATGAAGACGTGCTCGACACCTGGTTCTCCTCCGCGCTGTGGACGTTCGCCACCCTCGGCTGGCCCGACGATAAAGAGACGCTGAAGACCTTCCATCCAACGGATGTATTGGTCACCGGTTTCGACATCATCTTCTTCTGGGTCGCCCGGATGATCATGATGACGCTGAAGTTCACCGGCGAGATCCCGTTCAAGACGGTGTACATCACTGGTCTCGTGCGCGACGAGAACGGCCAGAAGATGTCCAAGTCCAAGGGCAATATTCTGGACCCTATCGATCTCATCGACGGTATCGGCCTGGAAGAGTTGGTCACCAAACGCACCAGTGATCTGATGCAGCCGCAGCTCGAACAGAAGATCGCGAAGTTCACCCGCGCGTCCTTCCCCGACGGCATCACCGCCTATGGCACCGACGCGCTGCGCTTCACGTTCTACTCGCTGGCCTCCACCGGTCGCGACATCAAGTTTGACCTGAATCGCATGGAAGGCTTCCGCAATTTCTGCAATAAAATCTGGAATGCCTCGCGCTATGTGCTGATGAATTCCGAAGAAAAAGGCATCGTTTATCATCAAGCCAAACAGGATGCTCTGCGTGAACGCGACTACTTCAGCCTCGCGGATCGCTGGATCATGTCGCGCTTCCAGCGCACTGTGCAGCAAGTGCACGAGCACATGGCGGCCTATCGTTTCGACCTGCTTTCCCAGGCCATCTACGACTTCTTCTGGAACGAGTATTGCGACTGGTATCTGGAGCTGACCAAGCCGGTGTTGTGGGACGAAGAGAATCATCCAGATCACGCGCAGACCACACGCCTGACGCTGTTGACGGTGCTCGAAGGCAGCCTGCGTCTGAGCCATCCGCTGATGCCATTCATCACCGAAGAAATATGGCAACGCGTGTCGCCATTGCTCGATCTGCGGCAGGAGGGCGAAGACAAGAGCCTGATGAATCAGCCCTATCCGCAGGCCGATCTTTCCTTGATCAACGAACAGGCCGAAGCCGACATCGACTGGGTCAAGGGCATCATCCTCGGCATCCGCAACATTCGCGGCGAAATGGACATTGCACCCGGCAAGGCCATCCCGGTGCTGCTGCGCCATGGCAATGAGGAAGATCGTCGCCGCCTCGACGAGAACCACGTGTTCCTGAGCAAGCTTGCGAAGCTCGCCGACATCACTCTGCTGGATGCTCACACCGAGCCACCGATGGCGGCCACCCAGCTCTATGGCCACATCGAGATTCTGGTGCCGCTGGCGGGATTGATCGACAAGGACGCCGAAGCTGCGCGACTGGAGAAGGAGATCGCCAAGCTGGAGAAAAATCTGGCCGGCATCGCTGCCAAGCTCAGCAATGCGAAGTTCGTGGACAACGCGCCCAAGGACATCGTCGACGTGGAGCGTGAACGGCAGCGCGCCAACGAAACGGCAATTCGTGCACTGCAGGAGAAACTCGAAAAGATCCGCGCCCTCGATTGATTTTCATACCTGTGGGAGCGGGCCTGCCCGCGATTTGATTCATCGTAATCAAGTCGCGGGCAAGGCCCTCTCCCACAATCAGATTCAGATTAAGCCAATTGCTTTCCTGCCCAGCGTCATGGGATAGTACCTGCCATAAGAGCGCTGGCCAAAGGCCACGAAATAACAACAATAATCAGGAAATTCAAGACGATGGCCAATCTGTCCAGATCGTTTCTTGCTCTTGCGGCTGCCTCGGCTCTGGGGCTCGCGTCCCTGCTTTTAGAGGTCGGCCCCACTGCTTTCGCCGCCGACGCCGACGCCGACGCCGACAACATTCCGCGCACTCCCGACGGCAAACCTGACTTCAATGGCCTGTGGCAGGCCATGGGCAATCATCACTGGGGCATCGAACCACATAACGCACGCATGGGCCCGGATGCGCAATGGGCAGCCATCGGTGCGATTCCGGCTGGGCTCGGTGTCGTCGTCGGTGGCGAGATCCCCTACACTCCCGAGGCGCGTTCCAAACAGCAGGAAAATCAAGCCGACTGGCTGGCACGAGACCCGGTGGTCAAGTGCTACATGCCCGGTGTGCCACGCGCCAACTACATGCCCTTCCCCTTCCAGATTGTCCAGTCACCTGAACATGTCATCATGGCCTATGAGTTCGCCAGCGCGAGCCGCATCGTCTACATGAATCGCCCCGATTTCGTTGCGCCCATCCCCAGTTGGATGGGGCATTCTCTCGGGCGCTGGGAGGGCGACACGCTGGTGATTGATGTCACCGAACAGATGCCGGACACCTGGCTCGATCATTCCGGCAATTACCACACAGAACAGCTCAAAGTGACGGAACGCTACACACATCTCGGCCATGATGCGATCCAGTACGAGGTCACACTGGAGGACCCCGGCGTCTACAGCCGCCCTTGGTCGATGAAGATGCCCTTATACCGACGTCTGGAAGAGAACGCTCAGCTGCTGGAATTCAAATGCGTGGAATTTGCCGAGGAGCTGCTCTACGGCCACCTCGTCAAAGGCGTTAACGCGGAATAAGAGGTCGCAGAATAAGGGTCAGAGTAAAAATACAGTGCTGTATTTTTACTCTGACCCCATCTTATAGAGGAGCTCGCCATGAAGATTGCACAGACACACAGGTCGCGCACTGCGCTTGCCACCGCCATTCTGTTTGCGTTGCTGGCACCATTGGCCACTGCGCAGGGTCCGGCACCAGAGAACTGGGTGGTGCCGCGCACCATCGACGGTCAGCCCGACATGCAAGGCGTATGGGCCAACAACAGCACCACTCCGCTGCAGCGACCCGAGGCCTTCGCCGATCGCGCCGAGCTGACACCGGAGGAATATGAAACACTCCTGGCACGTGTCCGTGAAATCGAACAAGGCGGTGGCGACGCACTGTTCGGCGATGGCTTCTTCTCCGCTGTGATTACCGGTCAGGTGGAATCTTATGACCCCGCGACAGGCAACTACGATCAGACCTGGATGGCGAACCGCACTTTCGAGAACCGCACCTCGTTGATCGTCGATCCGCCCAACGGCCGCCTGCCGGAGATGCTGCCAGAGGCACGCGCCAGAATAGTGGAAGAAGCCCGCCAGCGCCGCGAGAATCCCTCCGACTCATACACTTCACGACCTCTGCAGGAACGTTGCATCACCTATGGCATGCCCTACATGCTCGCCGGCTACAACGCCTACTACCAGATCGTGCAAAGCGCGACTCACGTCGTCATCATTCAGGAAATGATCCACGATGCGCGTGTGATTCCCTTGGACGGCGGCCCCCACGTCGATGAAAAAATTCGCCTCTGGCATGGTGACTCGCGCGGCTACTTCGAAGGCGACACTCTCGTGGTCGAAACCCGTAATTTTTCGGATGAAAGCGAGTTCCGTGGTGCGCGTGGCAACCGGATTTTCACCGAACGCTATACCCGTACGGCGCCGGATATCCTCACTTACGAATTCACCGTCAATGATCCTGAAACCTGGGTCGCACCGTGGACCGCTGTGCTGAATTTCACCTACAGCGAAGACCCGATCTACGAATATGCCTGCCACGAGGGCAACTACGCGCTGGAAGGTATTCTCAGCGGCGCAAGAGCCGAGGAGCGAGCAGCGGCGGAACAGAGCAACTGAGCCGCTTTCAAAAGGGTGACAACAACGACACAAAGCCGCCTATTTCCCTGCTGGAGTGCCCCTCCTTCACAGGGTATATTAGGCCCCGGCTTTGAATCACCCCAAGCACAGGAATAATAAGAATATGCGCCGCCTGACTTTCCCTGCAGTACTGCTGGCATGCCTGCTCGCTCTCTTCACCACCGCTGTTTTCGCGCAAACCCCTTTCACCATGGTGCTTGAACCGGAGTGGTTCAATGAGGTGCTACCTGACGCCGAGACCTTCTCGGAGAAAGAAGAGGGGGAGGCACCGGTCTACCGAGGCTATCGCAAGAACCCCACTTCTGGCGAACAGGAGCAGGTCGGCTTTGTCTTCCTGACGGACGATTACCCCCCCGAGCGCGTTGGCTATGCAGCCCCCATCGATCTGCTGGTCGGCATGGACATGCAAGGTGTCGTCACCAGTATCAAGGTACTGGACTATTACGAGTCTTATCTTTATTCCCGAGGCGATTTTGTCGACAACGATTTTTTCCTCAACCAGTTCCGCCGCAAACCGATCACCGATGAATTCCGCCTAACCCGTGACATCGACGGTCTCACCAGTGCGACAGCCACCAGCAGCGCGATCTCCCGCAGCGTTGGCGAGACAGCCCGTCGCGTGGCACGCGCCTATCTGGGTTACGGCATGGGCTCGGAAGAAGAGCAGAACAACAATGCCAACGCACTGGCGCTGCTGGAGCCAATGACTTGGGGACAAATGGCGGATCAAGGCATGATCAGCGTCATGAACACGCGCAATGCCGAAGGCAGTGAGCTGCAGCTGGCCTTCACCTATATTGGCAAACCGGCGTTGGGACAATTCTTCATCGGCGAAGCCGCTTTCAATGCGGTGGAATCAGATGCGGCTTTCCGCGCCGGTGGCGGCGAGCTGATGCTGATCGCTCCCAGCGGCCCCGGCGCAGGAGTCTCCTATCGTCAGTTCCCGATGTCTGTACGGCAGGGAGAAATCACGCGCCGTGTCGCGGGCAACCGTTTCAGCAATGCCGGTCCGGCAACTGAAGGCGCTATCGCTGGACATGCCAGCTATGCCGTGGCCATCGCCATGCATCCGGACTTCGACATCACTCAGCCGTTCACCCTGATCTACCACATCCCCGGTGGCGGTGGTGACGCCACAGTGGAATACGCGCTCAATGGCGTGGGCCTGTCGCTGGCCAAGAACGAACCCATCCTCTCTCAGGAACAACTGCTGGAAGCACAACTGGCCAATGCCGGATTCTTCGAGCGCCTGCGAGTCGCCCCGCCCTGGGGAGTCACCCCGTGGGTGGATGTCGTGCTGCTGCTGGTGCTGTTCACGCTCGTGATGGTCGCCTTCCTGCGCAAGAGCAGCCCCGTACGCTGGGCAGCAATGACCATGACCTTGTTCTATCTCGGCTTCTACAAAGCGGGTTTCCTGTCGGTGTCCCACATCACCAGCCTGCTCAAACAGGGGCCGGAGGTCTTCACCAGCAATCTGCCAACACTGATGATTGTCACTTTCACCGTGGTGACGACGCTGATCTGGGGCCGGGTATTCTGCTCATCACTGTGCCCGTTTGGGGCGCTGCAGGATTTCATCGCACGCTTCTCGCCAAAACGCTGGCGCATCAAGGTTCCGCAGAAGATTCATGACAATGCCCTGTACATCAAATATGGAATCCTTGCCCTGATTCTGACGCTAGCGCTGACCAATCCGAATATCAGCATATTCCAGTACTTTGAGCCTTTTGGAACCGTGTTCTTCTTCAGTCCGTCTGTGTTGCTGTGGGGGATTCTGTTGCTGATTCTGATTGGCTGTGTCGTTGTCGAACGCTTCTATTGCCGCTACGTCTGCCCGCTGGGTGCAGCACTGGGCGTGATGTCATTCCTCAGCCCCCTGCGCATCAAACGTGTTCCGCAGTGCACTATGTGCAAAGTCTGCGAACAGGGCTGCCCGACTGGCGCAATACGACGCGAAAAAATCGACTTCAAGGAGTGTGTGCGCTGCGACGTGTGTGAAGTCAAATTGATCAAGCTGGTGGGCACTTGTCGTCACCCGATGGAAGAAATCACCCGTCGTCAGAAAGACAAGCACGCCATCCCTGTGACTGATTTGTCCTCGGCGGCGGTCTTGTGATGATCCGCAATCGCTATCAACCCTATGGAGTTTACAACATGAAAAAATCTGCAGTTCTCTCTCTGGCTCTCCTGATCGGAAGTCTGTCCGGAGTCTCCGCGCAGGCGGCAGAAAATGCCTGGACGACACTGATCGACGGCAGCAACGGTCTGGAGAATTTCAATGTCGTTGGCGAAGCCAACTGGAGCGCTACCGATGGCACGATTCAGGCCACCGAGGGACCGGGAGCCGCCTTTCTGGTGACCAAGGAATCCTACGGCAACTTCGAGCTGCGCGTAGAGTTCTGGGTCAGTGAAGATGCCAACAGTGGCATCTATATGCGCTGTCAGGATGCCACCACGATCACTGACCGCAGCTGCTATGAAGCCAACATCTTCGATCAGCGTCCGGACCTGACCTTTGGCACCGGTGGCATCGTGCACATCGCTCCTGTCGCGGAACCTTTCCCGAAAGCGGGGGGCAAATGGAACACGTATGAAATCACTGTGGACGGCTCACATCTGATGGTGACGCTGAATGGCGTGATGACAGCGCACGTGGAAGACACGCAGTTCGCCAGCGGCCCTATCGCACTGCAATGGGCCAGAGGCACTGTGCGCTTCCGCAATGTGCAGATCCGCCCGCTGTAACCGTTGTTTCCATAAAACGCTCAAAGAAAAAAGGGGACGAAGATTTTCACCTTCGTCCCCTTAGTTTTTCAGGAGCGCCAGACCCAACCTCCAGCGCTCCCCCGTCAGAGCTTACTGCGTAGCCACTGAACGCTGTTTGGCCGCTTCACGCTGGGCCAGTATGTCGTCGTAACCAGCCTGATCGAGGTGAGTGACGGCAATCCACGCATGCGTCATCTCATCAGCGGTACGGCTGCCTTCCACTACCCAGAAATCCGGGTCGGGGTTGTTCGGGTTGTTGGCTGTGTTGTCATACCACTGCTTGATCACCAACACTGCGCCTGTTGGCAGCAATGGAGCGACATCTGTTCCATAAATATGGTTGTGATGCCATGTCGCACTCCAGTTGGAAATCTGACTGATCCGTTCAGTGCGCCCAGTTGAAGGGTAGTAAATCTCAAGAGACGCTTGACGCATACGCAGATGGCCGTGTGGCTGGAAGCTGTCGATACGCACCGGATGATCGAATGAGTGGAAGCCCTGTGTCATCGCGGTGCCATGCGGAGGCACAATCAGCTCGCCTGCATTCAGTCTGTAGAGCTTCAGGTCCTGCTTGTACTTGGCGACTTCTTCGTAACCTTCCGGGTACAGCCAGACGCCGATCTCGACGACGTTGTCTTCAATCATGGTGCCCGGAGCTGTTGCACCTACACCGCCTGGGAACAGGTGGATGTCCCAACGTACGCGTGAGTGTGCGGGCAGGGTACGGCAGACGCCTTCGGGCATCACTTCACCCCATTTGCCCATCGCGTATTCCGTCAGCTGACCATAGGGCTCGTACTCACCGTCTGCATTCAAGACTTCCACATCGGAGTTGGCGTGGTGCACAACGGCCTTGGCGTTGCCTGCTGGTTTCACTTGAATGGCCTTGATGCAGCGGTCGGTATCCAGACCGGTCATCACATAAGGACGATGCCACATGTCATTGCCCAGCGCTGGAACGTCGATCGGCGATGAGTCCAGAACCAGATCGGGCTGCCCCAGTTGCGCCGCGAAATTCCAATCATCCGCCGGGGGCAGATTAGCTACCGGGTGAGTGCGGTCACCCCAATCTCCTTCCGGTGCGCCCTGCTGAACCCAGGCAGTAATGGTGTCGATCTCACTCTGCTCCAGTCTCCAGTCGCCTTGCAAGTCCTGAATGCCGATGCCGTGATCGTAGGCGTAGGGGGGCATTTCCCGGTTTTCAACTCGGTACTGAATGAGCGGTGCCCAGGGACGGATCTGCTCATAGTTGGTGAGCTGCATGGGGCCGACACCGCCTTCGCGGTGGCAGACGACACAGTTATCCGTGATGATCTGTGCGACGTGATCGGCATAGGTGATTTTTTCCGCGTCAATAGACAGGGAGGTGGATTGCGCCTGCGCCTGGGAGGCAAGCCCCAGAGCAGCCAGTACGGTCAAGCCAAGAATGGTTTTTCCAGTACTCTGTTTTTGTGTCCGACACTGCTTTGATGTCATGTGGGTTGTCTTTTCAGTCATGGTCCTCTCCTCGGTATTGGGTGAGCAGTGGCCGGAATGTAAATCCAGTCCCGGGGGCTGTCCATGTTGTCGAAGGCAAAAACGTAACAGCTGAAAGATAGTTTGATCAGGATCAAACAAAGATTGCTTATTTGCCCTAAAAAGGGTACATAACTCCTCGGAAGCGGAATTACGTTTCGACCACTGCTCACCCAATTCAGAGGAGAGAACAATGAGAACAATGCAGTGTTGGAAGCAGACGCAGCGTACTGGAAAAGCCGTTCTTGGCTTGACCGTACTGGCTGCTCTGGGGCTCACAGCCCAAGCTCAAGCTCAGTCTGGTGCCCTGTCAATCGACCAGGCACAAGTGACTTACGCCGATCACGTCGCACAGATCATCACGGATAACTGTGTCGTCTGCCACCGCGAAGGCGGTGTCGGCCCCATGCAACTCACCAACTATGAGCAGGTCCGTCCCTGGGCACCGCTCATTCAGTACCGAGTTGAAAACCGCGAAATGCCCCCCTACGCCTACGATCACGGCATCGGCATTCAGGAGCTGCAAGGCGACTGGAGATTGGAACAGAGTGAGATCGACGCGATTACTGCCTGGGTTCAGCAAGGCGCTCCGGAAGGAGATTGGGGCGATCGTTCGCACCCTGTAGCCGACCTGCCACCCGCTGATCAGTGGACTTTCGCTGCCCAGTTTGGCGAACCCACTATGATTCTTGACTCTGCCCCAATCGACGTTCCGGCTCTGGGTAACGACATGTGGCACCGTCCATACGTCATGACCGGCCTGACTACTGACCGCTGCATCAAAGCGATTCAAGTGAAGCCGGCTGGTGCCGCCAAAGCGGTTGTGCACCACGCCAACTCCGATCTGGAGATCCTCAATGAGGATGGCGAATACGAAGATTACGGTCAGCTGACCGAATACGCGATGGGCAAGTGGGGCGAAGTGATGCCGGAAGGCGTCTGCCGTACCATTCCAGCCAATTCACGCGTACGTTGGGACATCCACCTGTTCCCCGGTGGTGTGGGCGCGACTGCTCCCGGCACCATGATTGAAGACAACGTCGTGGAAGTCGGTATCTGGCTGCACCCTGAAGGTTATGAAAATGTAGCCAAGTACAAACAGGATCTGAAGCTTTACAGACTGGACTCAGGCGAGCTGATTGTCCCTCCGCATGGCACTGCCATGACCCAGGGCTTCCACTCGTTCGATCACCCGGTACGTATCGACAGCTTCCAGCCACACGGTCACCTGCGTCTGCGTCAAGCGTCGTTTGAGATCTTCTACCCGGCGACTGGTCGTACCGAGCAGATCAGCCAGGTCTCCAACTGGAGCGCCACATGGCACCATAGCCACCTGTACGAGCCGGACGTCGCTCCGTTGCTCCCAACAGGCGCAGTGATGGTCATCAAGCAGTGGTACGACAACACAGCCAACAACCCGAACAATCCTGATCCGGATTTCTGGGTAGTGGGTGGAAGCCGTACTGCAGACGAAATGACTCACGCCTGGATCGCGGTGACTCACCTCGACCAAGCTGGCTACGACGAAATCGTCGCTCAGCGTGAAGCAGCCAAGCAACGTTCAGTTGCTGCTGAGTAAACGAAGGTAGTACGTGCAGTGAGTAAACGCAAAAATTGAACGCCGGGTGTTGAACCCGGCGTTCAGAAAAACAAAAGGGGCGAAGATCATTGATCTTCGCCCCTTTTTTCATGCACTTCGTTCTTTCTTCACCCTCCGCTCAATGCTCCAACAATCTGCACACGAGCATTTTCGTGTACCGGCACTTGCAGTCCCCTCACCATGGTTTCGCCTACAAATATGGCGATATGGCGACGGATGTTGCCTTGCTCATCGATAATGCGGAAGGCCAGCCCACGAAAACGACTCTCCAATGCAGCGATGACGTCGGCAAGGGTGACCGCAGCGCCGTGGGGACTCTGCAGATCCAGCTCCACTTCGCGCAAGCGGTCGGTGTAGTCTTCCAGTTGACTGGGGAGAAACACGCGAATCATGGCTGCGTCACCACCTCGACGGAATAAATCTGTGGCAGATCTACCGTGATGGCTTCCCAGTGCGCGCCTTCATCCTTGCTGACCCACAACTGACCACCTGTCGTGCCTACGTAGACGCCAACCGCTTTCTCGTTGTCCACGGCCATGCACTGACGCTTGACTGTCCACCAGGCTTGCGACTGCGGAAATCCTTGATTCTGCCGCTCGAAACTGGCTCCCCCATCGCGGG
Organism: Pseudomonadota bacterium; assembly: GCA_040384465.1. Classification (GTDB taxonomy): domain Bacteria; phylum Pseudomonadota; class Gammaproteobacteria; order Pseudomonadales; family Pseudohongiellaceae; genus UBA5078. Next base: position 228,051 of record JAZKJF010000004.1, read on the forward strand.
TTCGGAATACCGCTGGTTTGCCGCCAGGACAGGTGCGAGGCCACTGTCCTGAGCCGTCCATCGGGAAGACCCAGGCTGTATCGGGATCACGAGGATGCAATACGATCGGGAAACCGATGTCCCCGACCTCCTTGGGCAGATTGTCACCAATGCGCTGCCAGCGTTCGCCTTTGCTCCTGTCGAGTGCATACAGGCCGCAATGGTTCTGGTGATAGAGACGATTTGCATGCACCGGGTGCATGACCAGACAGTGCGGATCATGACCAAACTCGTATTCACTGCCATCTTCTCTGGGCGGATAGAAATCCATTGCCACCCCTTTGTTCAGCGGCTTCCAGGTGGCTCCTTCGTCGGAGCTCTCGAAAATCCCGCCACCAGACATGGCAATCAGCAAATGCTTTTTGTCGCTGTGATCGACAATGACCGAATGCAGCTTCGGGCCATCTGGTGTGCCATCCTTGTCACCACCGCGCCATTGCAGGCAATCCGGGTGATGGTTGAAACCTTCAACTTCCTGCCAGGTATCACCGCCATCCAGCGACTTAAACAACCCTTGCGGTGAGGTGCCTGCATACCAGACGTTCGGCTCACTGGCATGTCCAGGAGTCAACCAGAAGACGTGATCCACGCTGCGCGCGGGTGCATCAGACCCTGTATCAGTCTTCGCACCGGGGACTGCCGCAAAAGCTGGAGGTTTCTGCGCCTCGGTCCAGGTGGCTCCGGTGTCGCGAGAGATGAACACGGAAGGCCCCAGGTGACCGCTGCCCACTGACATCAATTGATATCCGGAGGTGCGCGGGTCTGCTACGTAGTGACTGACAACCGCGCCCAAATGCATCGGACCTTTGACTGTCCACTCACTACGCTGCTCATTCCCTTCCACAATCCAGGCGCCCTTGCGAGTGCCTACCAGAATCAGGTGTTTTGTCATTTTTTCTCCCTGTTGGTTTACCGCCTAGCCCTTCACGATGTCGGACTTTCAGTCGGCCTGCAGATAAATGGTCGATTCAGAAGCGCTGAATTCGACATCTCAAACACTTCGCGGGTCAGACCCACGCAACCTAATGAATAACAATAACATTCTCTTCAACATGGCTATCAGAGTTTGACTAGAAGGCTGTTTTTGATAGCAAATCACACCACTCGGCTCAACACGAACCGTTCATCAATCTTATGTACAAACTGCTGCAATTTGCTAAGACCTATGAATTTGCCACAAAAATGGTCATATAACTCATTTAGACAACCGTATTTTCTACATAAGCCTATAAAAAACAATTAAATGCGTGGGTCTGACCCGCGAGCGGTGAGTACCAGCAGGGCAGCCATCATGCACAGCGCGCCGGCCAGTTGCAGAGTGGGCATGTAGGTGTGGAGATCCATCCGCATTGCCCCTGCGATGTAGGCTGCCGAGGCGGCTCCAATCTGGTGTCCGGCGAAAATCCACCCGAAGGTCATGTTGGCAGTCTGTGGTCCGAAGCGAGCAGCGGCCAGCTTCACCGTAGGGGGCACTGTCGCGACCCAGTCCAACCCATAGAACACAGCGAACAACATCAAAGCGAGAGGTGCGAAACCAGAGTAGGAGAGGAAAATCAGCGACAGCCCCCGCAGCCCGTAGAACCAGAACAACAGCCAGCGATTATCGAAACGATCCGACAGCCATCCCGAAAAAATAGTCCCTACAAAATCAAAGAGTCCGATAACGGCCAGCATGCTCGCCGCCCCTATCACCGACACCCCGAAGTCACTGTTCATCGGCACCCAGTGGGTATGAATCAACCCGTTGGTACTGAAACCGCAGACATAGAAGCTCAGAAACAGCACCCAGAAAGTCCCGGTCCGAGAGACGTCGCGCAGATTTTGCAATGGCGCCATCACCAACGCGCTGAAGCGAGCGCTGCGAACAGGCGCAGGCGTCAACTCATCATCACCATAAAGCGGTTGCTGCACATCAGCCGGATAATCCCGCATCAACAGCCCGACCAACACCATGAGCAGAATCATGAACACAACGATGACCCCAATCGCCATGCGCCAGCCCAGCGCCTCGGTTACCGAGGCCAGCAAGGGTTGAAACACCATCTGCCCGGTCGCCGTGCTCGCGGTCATCAGTCCGACCACCAACCCACGCCGATGGTTGAACCAGCGTGTCGCTATCGTCGCCCCCAACACCAGCGCGGTCATGCCCGTACCGATACCGACCACGACACCCCACAGCAGTAGCAACTGCCACAACTCTGTCATGAAAAACGACAAACCCAACCCGGTGGCTATCATCGCCAACGCGCAGACTACTACATTCCGAACTCCAAAGTGGTTCATGAATGCAGCAGCGAAAGGTCCGAACAACCCAAACAGCACCAGACGAATCGCCATCGCGGAGGAAATCTGATCAGTGCCCCAACCAAACTCTTCGCGCAACGGTTCGATCATGATGCCCGCCGAGCCCATCGCGGCAGCAGTCGCCAGCATCGTCAGGAAGGTGGTGGCAGCAACGACCCAGCCATAATGAAACCCGCGCCTCTGCAGTCGCAGAGCAATGTGCGCCGCGAGTGAAGCCTGCATCATCGACTCCCGGGCTCATGCAGCGACAAAGGCAGTGGCGGCAGCGGACAATCCAACGCCGCCGCTATCGCCCGGAATATCTCCAGTTCCTGCACAGTCGCCACACCATCCGCACAAATGGCGGTGGCGCAGGCCTTCAGAAAGGCCGGTTTTTGCAGCGGCTTCAGGGTGATCAGCGCATCCAGTGCCGCGTTGATGGTCTCCATGCTCAGCCCGTCCGTGGTCGGCATCACCAAATTCAGCAGCTCCAGTTTCTCGCAAGCTTTCGCAAAGGCGATGCCCCCCCCACCTTCTGGTTGCCGACCGGCATGAATCAGGAATCCCAGCATCACGGCACATTGCGGTGCCAGCTGTTGCAGCGAATGATGCGCCGTGTGATGAAAACGACTGTGCGGCTGGAACACTGCATCCAGCTGTTGCAAGACCACGCGCTGCAACACCCACTCCCACAGACTGGTCTTGCCATCGGACTGCACCAACAGTTGCAGGCTCTGTCGGAACGGCGGGTACTGCTCCGCACTCAGCTGCCGCAACACGGGCAGACACAGACAAACCAGCGGTAAACGAATCTCTGGGCTCACAACGGGTTGCTGCCCCGGCGTTTGCTGAGCGATCAACTGCTGCAGTGCCCCAAAAACAGCTGCATCAGCCAGCCTCTGCAAATGAGACATCTGCACAGCGGCCAACTCCTGATCCTTATCCAGCAACAGGAAATAGATCAGCGCCCGCGCACTGAAAGGGTGATGTGCGGCCTCCAGAAGGGGTGGAGGGATGCGCGCGAGCAACGTCCGTGCCTGCTGAATATCCGCTTCTTGCGGATTACCTGCCTGGGCCAGCAAGGCATCGGTCATCAACAGAGCTGACAGCACTCCTCCACGCGAGTCTTTCGACTGAACACTCGCAGCAGCGCCTCCGGCAGACTCAAGAGGCCCGCGCGCGGGCTTCGCACTCACATCGAAATTGCCATCCCACTGCGGTTGAATACGGCGAATACGCTGCTCCAACGGAGGATGAGTAGCGAACAAGGAACTAAACGACATTCGCACGCCATTACTGAAGAGAGCGTGACTGATCTCAGACGCCCCGGGATTCTCCAGCAAAGACCCCTGCGGTGCCCCGCCAATCCGCTTCAGCGCGTCTGCGATACCATCAGGGTTGCGTGTGTACTGGACGGCCGAAGCGTCGGCCAGAAATTCACGTTGCCGACTCACCGCCGCCTTGATGAGATTGCCGAAGAAAGTGCCCGCATAGCCGATCACCATCAGCCCCAGCGCGACAACGGCGATCTCGCCCCCGCCCTTCTTCGAACGGCGCGCCCTGCCAGTGCTGCGCAGCAGGTAATAGCCCATCACGCCCAGCACCATGATGCCGTGCAGAATACCGATCAGGCGGATATTCAGACGCATGTCACCATGCAGGATGTGGCTGAACTCGTGCGCGATCACCCCCTGCAATTCATCGCGACTCAGCGTTTCGATAGCCCCGCGCGTAATGCCGATGACCGCATCGGCAGGTGTGTAGCCCGCAGCAAAGGCATTGATGCCCTGCTCCTCCAGCAGATAGACCGGCGGCACCGGCGTGCCGGACGCTATCGCCATCTCCTCCACCACGTTGAGGATTTTCTGCTCGGAGAGATTGCTGCCACCGGGAATCAGCAGCTTGCCCTGCAGCAGCTCGGCCACTCGGGCACCCCCTCCGGCCAGACTGGCAATCTTGTAGAGACTGCCAAACCCCACCACGCCGAGAATCGCCAGCGAGACCCACAGAAACAGGTGCCAATCGATGCGCTGAAACAGCGGAATATTGACCGGAAGACTCTCCGCCACCACGCCCAGCACGACCATCACTAGCAGGTTGGTGATGGCGATGAGACTCAAGAGCGCGAGCGCGAACAGGACGACCAGTTTGACCGTGTTACGACGGGCAATGTCCTGCGAGCGGAAGAAGTCCATAAGAGGTTAGAACGACACCTTGGGAGCCGCCTGAATTTGTGCGCTGTCCTCGAACTTCAGCAGCGTCGCATCACCACCGTGTCCGAATATATTGGCGACGATCACCGGCGGAAAGGACTGCTTGTAGGTGTTGTAGGCCATGACCTGATCGTTGAAGGCCTGTCGTGCAAACGCCACCTTGTTTTCGGTGCTGGTGAGTTCCTCGGTCAACTGCATCATGTTCTGGTTGGCTTTGAGGTCAGGATAGGCCTCCATCACCACGTTGAGACGGCCAAGCGCAGCGCCCAGCGCCCCTTCCTGGCCAGACAGATCGCGAATTGCTACTGCGCTGCTGGGGTTGGCAGCGGCTGCTGCGAGCCCGGTAGCGGCGGCATTGCGCGCAGCGATCACGGCTTCGAGAGTCTCACGCTCGTGCGCCATATAAGCTTTGGCAGTTTCGACGAGATTGGGAATGAGGTCATAACGACGTTTCAGCTGCACTTCAATCTGAGCGAAGGCGTTCTCGAAGCGGTTACGCAGAGCGATGAGCTTGTTGAAGATGGCGATCGCGTAAAAGGGGAATATCGCGACCAGGGTCAAAATCACAATCGTTACCACTGTCATGGCAGCTCCTCTGTCGGTAAAGGCCCGGGCGGGATGCCCGGACGCAGTCTAGCACCGAGTGCTGGAGCTGTCGCCTGCAGGGCAGGCTCCTACAGAATATGGACAGCGCACTCACTGTAGGAGCCTGCCCTGCAGGCGACCATCCCACCCAACTTACGGCAGCGCCAACGCCACAATCCTGGCAGCCTCCCCCCGCGCACTGACCGCCATCACCAGATACTGTTTGCCTTCGTACAGGTAAGTCATCGGCACCCCCGTGACAACGCCCGGCATGTCGATTTTGGCAACAATGTCACCCGTTGCCTTGTCGTGCGCCCACAGCACCGGATCGCCACCGACCCCCTCACCGGCGAACAGCAAGGTCTTGGTCAACACCAGACCCGAACGGGTCGGCTTGCCGGTGCGGCCAATGTCGACACCCTGCAACAGCGGGTGGTTCTTGATGGCGGCAGGCGTATCCCCGTTCACTACTTGCCAGACGTGGTCACCACTAGTCATATCGATAGCCGTGATGCGGCCATAAGGAGGTTTGACCAGCGGAATACCGTCCACCGACGGTGTGCGGCTGCCACCCTGAATGTAAGCAACACTGGAAGCATCCGGCTCGTGCGTCAACGACAACACGCTGGTCGCCGTGCGGGACGGAACGTAGATCAGACCAGTCTCGGGGTCATAGGCTGAGCCCTCCCAGTTAGAACCACCCGTGGAAGACGGCAGGTGCAGCGTTCCCTCGGTACCGTCCTTTGGGTCCTGGAACAAGGACGGCGGCGTAAAGACCGATGTACTGAAACGGAACTTCGAGGCGGCCTCTTTGGCTTTGGCCAGAATCTCCGGCGTGAAGTCGACCAGATCGTCTTCCTGGAAACCCTGACGGTCATACGGCAGCGGCTTCACAGGGAAGGGTTGCGTCAACGCCGTCCATTCACCGGGTACATCCGTGCCCGGTACCGGACGCTCTTCCACCGGGAACAAAGGCGTGCCGCTGGCACGGTCGAACAGGAACAGATGTGACTGCTTCAGCGTCTGAATGACGGTCTTGCGGCCATCAGGCAGGTCAGCCAAGATCGGCGCCGAGGGGGTATCCCAGTCCCAGATGTCATGGTGAGTGGTCTGGAAATGCCAAACCTTCTCGCCGGTTTTGTAGTTCACAGCCACAGTCGAACTGGAGAACAGGTTATTGCCGGGACGATCACCGCCGTAGCGGTCACCCGTGGCAGCCTCCACTGGCAGAAACACCACGCCCAGCTCTTCGTCGGCAGACATCGGCGCCCACACGCCGGCATTCCCCGTGAATTCGGCCCCGGCCAGCCAGGACTCGTAGCCTTCTTCACCAGGCGCCGGAATGGTCTTGAAGGTCCACAACAGTTCACCGGTGGTCGCATCAAAACCACGAATGTCCCCTTTCACATTACTGGCAGAGACGGGACGCATGCCGACCAGATGGGCCGCACCCGCGATCACCACCCCATCGACGGCCATGGGCATAAAGGACATGCCGATATCCAGATCCTCACGCCCCGGACCACGACGCAGCCCCTGCTGCAGATCCACCCAACCTTTCTCGCCGAAGGACTCGATCTCGCGACCAGTGGCAGCATTCAGTGCGACCAGATAGTAGCCTGGCGTCATCACGTAAATCGTCTTCTGGCCATTGTTGTCGTAATAGGTCAGGCCCTTGCCCGAGCCTTTACGCGGCGCAGCGTCGAAGCGCTCGCCTTCGACGGGACGCCACATCCACAGCATCTGACCACTGGCAGCATCCAGCGCCACCACGTTACGGGTTGCGCCTGCCGTCAGATACACCCGGCCATCCACCATCAGCGGCGTCGTCACGCTGGTGCTTTCCGGTTCCGGACCAAAGGGCCCCGTGTCGAAGGACCAGGCCTGCGTCAGTGTGGCAACATTGTCGGCATTGATCTGATCCAGCGGAGCATAGCGGTTCGCTGCATTGGTGCCATTGAAGGCAGTCCATTCGAAAACGTCACTGCCAGCCGCCACGGCGGCCGCAGGCGTGATGGGCAGAACGGCCAACGCCTCCGCTGACAGCGCTCCGCCCGCTATTGGAACGCCACCGTTCTGCAGCAGATACGCGGTGACGTTCAGATACTCGTCATTGGTCAGCGAGCCAGGGGTCTCTGCCGGCATGGTGGTGCGGATAAAGTTATAGAGATCGCCGCCCGTACGCCCCACCCACCGGGCACGCACGCGTGCGTCCATTTCTACTGGCACGTGACAACGGGAACAATCTGCTTCAAACACAGCCTGCCCACTCTCAACGCTGGCATCCTGCCCATAGGCGGAAGCAACGCCCAAGATGCTGAAAAGCAGGAATAATGGAAATTTATTCACGTACACACTCCTTTTGGAAACTTGCCTTTTGACGCTTGTTTTGGAACTTGTTTGATGGGTGTCTCTGAAACGGGCGCAGATACTACAGTTTTTACACCTTCCGGAACAGCGGCCGCTCTGTCAGTATGCCGCCTCTTGAGAATCGGCCCCCATGACTTATGACAACACACCGTTTATTAACAGCCGATTAATATCGCTGTAAAAGAGAGAAAACGATGAGCGACCTGCCAAAGTGCCCACAATGCACCTCCGAATACACCTATGAGAATGGCGATCTTTACGTTTGCCCCGAGTGCGCCCACGAGTGGCCCAGAGTCGCCACCGTAGCCTCTGGCGGCGACGAAGCACGCGTGGTCAGAGACGCCAATGGCAATCTCCTGCAGGACGGCGACTCGGTCACTGTGATCAAGGACCTCAAGGTCAAAGGTTCTTCATTGGTGGTGAAAGTCGGGACCAAAGTCAAAAACATCCGCCTGGTGGACGGTGACCACGACATCGACTGCAAGATCGATGGCATCGGCGCGATGGGACTCAAATCCGAGTTCGTTCGCAAGGTCTGAATTCGTTCCCGTCAAAGACATCCACCACAGGCGGTAACGACATGGCCTCCGGCAGTCAGCGTTTGGATCGCTATCTCAGCAAGGCGCTTGCCATCAACCGGCGGGAGGTCAAACCCCTGCTGGCACAAAGTCGCATCGTGGTGGATGGGCAGCCCGTCAGCAGGTCTGACCTGCTGGTCGATGAATTCTCCCGTATTGTGTTTGATGACCGGGTACTGCAGGCAAAACTGCCCGTTTACCTGATGCTCCACAAACCCATCGGCATTCTCAGCGCCACCACTGATCCGCAACACACGACGGTGATCGACCTGCTGCAACGCGCTGACAGGAATGACCTGCACATCGTCGGACGCCTGGACCGTGGCTCCTCCGGCCTGCTCCTGCTCACCAACGACGGCCGTTGGTCCCGCGCACTCATGGCACCGGAGCACGACATTCCCAAGGTTTATCTCGTCACGGTCCAAAATCCTCTGACGCCAGACTATGTGCAGGCCTTCGCGGACGGCATGCACTTCGCCTACGAGGACATCACCACTCGCCCTGCCAAACTGGAAATTCTGGATGAGCGGCATGCCCGCGTAACCTTGGTGGAAGGCCGTTATCATCAGATCAAACGCATGTTCGGGCGCTTTCGCAACCCGGTGCTCACATTGCATCGCACAGCAATCGGGAGCCTGTCCCTGGACCCTGAACTGGCACCGGGCCAGAGCCGCGAGCTCACGCCCGCCGAGCTGACAGGAATACGGGGCTAGGGGCAACGGAAATGCTGGCTGTCAGGCTGATTGTGGGAGTAGAATCCGGCCAAGCAAAAAGCAGTACTGTATGCGGTCTGACAAGCGGTATAACAACAAGAACCATTAGGAGAACCCCATGAAAACCAACCACTGGAAGCACCTGCTGTGTACCGCGATGCTGTCATTGCTGGCCGTGCCCGCCGCCAATGCGGCAGACCGGATCGGCAACTTTGCTTTGCTGGACACCACCGGCGATTTCCACCAGCTCAACAAGTACGGTTACCAGAACGCTGTGGTCATCGTCGCGCAGGCCAATGGCTGTGTGGCGAACTACAACCAGAACAACAAGTACAAACTGATGGAAACCATGTGGGAAGAGAAAGGCGTCACCTTCATGATGCTGAACGTAGCCGGTGAGAGCCGTGATGCGGTCAAAGCCGAAGCAGCCGCCTACGATTACAGCTGGCCGGTGCTGCTCGACGGCTCCCAGCTGGTGACCGAATCGCTGGGCATCACCCGCGCTGGTGAAATCGTGGTTCTGGACCCGGAACGTCTGCAGATTCTGTATCGCGGCGGTGTGGATGTAATCCCGCGCGATGACACGACTCCACCCGTAACCCACGTGAGCGACGCCATTCAAATCGCGATTGCTGACGGTACCCGCGAAGCGGAAACCGTGGTGTCACCACTCGATGGCTGCGACATCAGTTTCCCAGCCAGAGAGCTGCATGCCTCCAACGCTCCTGACTACGCGACTGACATCGCACCGATCCTGAAAGAGAACTGCGTGAACTGCCACCGTGTCGGCGGTATCGCACCGTTCGCCATGGACAGCCACCAGATGGTGATGGGCTGGTCCACCATGATTCGCGAGACTCTGATGACCAAGCGCATGCCGCCGGCGCAGGTTGACCCGGACATCAACCACTTCTCCAACGCCCGTTACATGAGCAACGAGAATCTGCAGACTCTGGTGCACTGGATCGATGCTGGCGCGCCACGCGGCGAGTTCACCACTGACCCGCTTGAAGGCCTGACCTTCCAGGAAGGCTGGGAGCTGGGCGAGCCGGATCTGGTGGTCTATGCCGAAGACTTCGTCGTCCCGCCTACTGGTGTCATCGACTACCGCTACCCGATCATCGATCTGCCATTCGAGGACGATGTCTGGGTAAAGGCTGTACAGTTCATTCCTACTGAGCGTTCTGTGGTTCACCACATGATTGCCAGTATCGTTGAGCCACAATACAGCCAGGAAATGGAATCCAGTGAGCGTGGTGAAGTGCGCTTCATGGAAGGCTACGCGCCTGGTAAAGAACAGGCCACAGTGTTCCCGGAAGGCACAGGCGTGTTCATTCCAAAGGGCTACAAAATCCGTCTGGACTCTCACTACACCACCATGGGCCGCGAAGTGCGTGACCGCACGGCTATCGGAATTTATCTGTCCGACGAAGTGCCGGAGCACGAGTTCCGCACCTATCGTCTGTCCCATGAAGGCAAGAACCTGGTGATTCCGCCCGGTGCGAAAGACCACCGCATGTACGCCAGCTACGTGTTCAACAAGGAAGTGACCATGTACGCTTTCCGTCCGCACATGCACACCCGTGGCAAGGAAATGCGCTTCAAAGTGATCTATCCTGACAACACGACTGCAGATCTGATCAACGTAGCCAACTACAACTTCGGTTGGCAGCCCACGTACCGCCTGACAGAGCCGATGGTGTTGCCAGCAGGTTCACGCGTCACAATCGACGGCGCCTTCGACAACTCCGAGTTCAACCCCGGTGCATGGGACCCAACACAGGTCTCCAACGGCGGCGAACAGACTTGGGATGAGATGTTTGCGGGCTACCTGACTTACACCTACAACGACGAGATGTAAGCCAGCGCTCCAAAGCAATGAAACAGAAAGGGGCCAGTGCAGAGATGCGCTGGCCCCTTTTGTTTGTGCTCTAAAAAGACAGGCAGGTCAGGGTTGTGTGCAATGCGCGCCACTGGGCGCCTCACCTGAACCCAATGCGATCAGGGGCGGTGCATTGAAGGGGTTGATCGGCGTGGACTCGGCATTGTCGACGATCAGCAGCACGAGAATGAAAGCCAGCGCGAGGGTACCCACCAGAGGTCGGCCAGGCAGGGGCTGATTGGAATTGTCACCTGTACTCATAAGCCTGTGCCTCCTGTTACCGGCGCTGCAAGCAACAAGCGGGGGCGCAGTCGCAGCCCCACACAAGAACCCCCAAACGCCGCGAAAAACCACACCCAGCCATGCAGGCTACCAGTAGAGACACCGCTGAAGAAAGCGCCCACATTGCACCCCAGCGCCACGCGGGCGCTGTAGCCCATAATCACACCGGCCAGCAGGACCACCACCCAGCTACTGGCTTTCAGTGCTGCGACCTGAGGATCGGGATTGTGCTTCCAGCGCATGGCCAGAAAGGCTCCGGCCAGCAAGCCGATATTGGTTAACGACGTGACATCTGTCAGTAGGCTCTGCTGCAAACGCAGCGCATGAGCAGGCCCAGACCAGAACGTGGTCGCGGCCACGTCCATGCCGGCAGCCTGTGCGAACTTGGCCCCCCACAACCCCAGACCGTAGACCACTCCCCAGGACTGACCGGCGATGACGAGATTGAGCAAGGCGAGCACGGCGATCAACAGTGCAGCCAGCCACAACCGCGCAGGAAGACGGCGTTTGTCCGGGGCTGAGCGCGTGTACACCAGAGCGCCCAGCCCTGCCAGACCAGCCAAGGTCACGCCCAATCCGGCGCCCTCGCCGAAAGTACCCTGCAAGGTATAGACGGGCAGACTGCCCAGCTCCGTCCACCAGGGCAGATGCAATGAACCGAAGAAGCTGCCAGCGATGAATCCGAACAGCGCGATCAGTGCAATCAGATTGCCACTGCCGGCATTGACCAGAGTGCCCGAGCCACAACCCAGCACAATCTGCATCATGACGCCGAACACGAAGGCAGCAGCAATCATGGCGACGCCGACAGGCGCATGCGCGCCGCTCAGTTCTTCAGGAAAGTTGGCAAGGAGAGGGAAGGCAACGAGTGCGGTGAGCCCGATGGCGAGAAACTGCGCGAGCAGTCCACGACCATCACGTTCGGTGACCATGACCCGCCAGGGACCGGCGAAGCCGAAGCGCAATCCTTCCAGCACCAGCCCGAGACCGAGCCCGACCAGCATTAGAAGAGCGGCACGCGGCCCCGCGCTGACAAAGCTGCCAAGCACCAGCAGCAGCCCAAGCAGCACCAGACCGGTGCGGCGGGCCGGAATCGGCAACCCCGCACTCATCGATCAGGAACCGAGCAGTTCACTGAACCAGCCCTTGGTCATATCCCAATAGATCTGGACGCGACTGGGCTGATTGTCCATCGGACGGTCCGCCAGTGACCACTCGGCCATGCTCTCCGCATACAGACGAGTATTGGGTACCCCTTGCAGTTCGCTGAGGACGAACCAGTTGACGGAAGCCTGATGCCCCGTGTTGCAGAAGGACACTGTCAATGGCGCCTCTTGCACCGGGTAGCTGGAGAGAATGCTGCTCATCTGGGGCATGTCTTTCAAACGATTGCCATCGAACCAGGATTCGAAATTCAGGTTGCCCGCACCGCGAATGGTGCCGGGACGCCCGGCAGAGGACTGCAGTCCTTTGAAGAACCCTTCCGGTCTGGCATCAATCAAACGGGCACTTCCTTCACTGACCAGTGTCTCAACTTCTGCGGTGGTCACTCGCCACTTGTCGCTCCACTGCGGCACAAAGCTGGAAGGGGCGACCTGATCGGTAACGCTGCTGATGGGCAAACCGGCTTCGGTCCAGGCGGCAAAACCACCGTTGACGACAGCCAGATCAGTGATGCCCAGGGATTTCAGTGTCCAGTACACGCGCGTCGCGGTCCCCATGTCAGCCGGATTGTTGCCTTGATGCACGATGGCGACCGGCGTATCAGCGCTGATACCGAGGCTCTGCACCAGTGCAGTCAGTTTCTCCAGGGCTGGCAGCGAGCCGGGATTGTCCTGCGGGCCGCGCCACTGCGGGTAAGGAGCGTTGGCAGCGCCGGGAATGTGGCTTTCAGCAAAATCGCCAGTGACGTGAATCACACGCACCGAGCGGGATCCGCCCATGATGGTCGCCAGCTCAGCGGGCTCCAGCAATGGCTCCCAGCCAGGGGGAGCTGCCTGCGCTGTCAATGGCAAACCGGTGATGAGCAAACCTGCTGTCATCACGCTGAAGAACAGAAAACCGATTCGATGTCGTATGTATGTGAACATGAGCATGGGTGTATAACACCTCTTGAAGTTATGAGTGTTGAACAGAGTTGATGCGGACCTTATGCTCTGTTTAACACAGTCCTCAAAACAATTCACCAAGACGAGATGCCAAAATGATCAGATCCGCTCGCCCTGATGACATTCAACGCATAACGGACATCTACAACCACTACGTGCTCAACAGCACGATCACCTTCGAAGAAGTGCCCGTGTCGCCCATGGAGATGTCTGCACGACTGCAAGGCATCGAATCCCGTGGCCTGCCCTGGCTCGTCACCGAAGAAAACGGCATCATCACCGGCTTCGCCTACGCCAGCACCTGGAAAGCCCGTCACGCCTACCGCTTCACTGTCGAGATCACCATTTACCTGTCCGAAGACTCCATCTCCACCGGCCGGGGGTCGGACCTGTATAAGTCCTTGTTTGATAAGCTGCGCAGCCTCCCGGTGCACGCGGCGGTGGCCTGTATAGCGCTGCCCAACCTGCATAGCGTCGCTCTACACGAAAAATTTGGCATGAAAAAAGTGGCCCATTTCAACGAAGTGGGTTTCAAATTCGACCGCTGGCTGGACGTGGGGTATTGGCAGATCAATCTGTAGATTGGGGGCTAGATTTGGGGTCAGAGTAAAAATACAGGCTGTATTTTTACTCTGACCCCATTTTTCACTGCAGGATTAGCGGCCGTTCAGGCGAATGAACTTCTGCACACGGTGGCCCGTCTGCACTTCACCGGTGAACAGGTTGCCATTGGAATCGAAGTCCATGTTGTGGAGCCAGTCGAACTGGCCTGGCTGACGACCACCGGTGCCCCATGAATACACGGGCTCCAGCGTCGCACGGTCCAGTGTCCACACCACGTTGTTGGTGCCGTCCGGCACGTACACGAAGCGCTGTTCAGTATCCAGCGGATCGAACTCCATCTCCCAGGTAGAGCCAGGACCATAAGTCTCTGGACGCAGGATGCTCTCACTCACGTAAGTACCATCTTTCTGGAACACCTGAATGCGGTTGCTGGGACGGTCGCTGACATAAATCAGACCATCATTGGCAATCGCCACGCCGTGTACCGGAGTACGCCAGGTGCGGCTCGGAGCAGCATTCGGATCCCAGGGGCCGGGGTTGTCGTCGGTAGGACGCTCACCATAAGCGCCCCAGTGACGAATATATGCACCGGTTTCCGCATTGAACACGATCAGACGGCGGTTACCGTATCCGTCAGCGACATACAGCTCGTTGTTGGTAGGGTCCACTTCCATCACCGCAGAACGGTTCACAGAGTCGGTATCGTTGCTGCCTTCGTTCATGCCCACGCCACCAATGGTGAGAATGAACTCCCCTTCCTTGGTGAACTTGTGGATCATATGGTCATCAGTGCCGTTACCGCCTACCCAGACGAAACCATTGTGATCAACGTGAATGCCGTGCTCGCTGTTGAACCAGGGATAGGCATTGGTAGGGCTGGCACCCCAAGCGTGAATCACTTCACCTTCCGGGTTGAAGGCCAGCACAGCGGGAGCTGTGGTGCAGCATGCTGCCTGCAGAACGGCGTGTCCCCAGGTCTGATCGCGGACAGTCTGCAAAGGGGTAGAACCAGCGTTGGTGCTCTGTACAGTCCAGGGACGATGAATGATCCAGACGTTGTCGTCGGCATCTACTGCAGTCCCTGCCACCTGACCAATGATCCAGTTGTTGGGCAGCGGCTTCGGCCAGAACGGATCAACGGCGAACTGTGCCACGCCTTCTGGCACTTCGGAACCGGAAGCGTCTTCCGGCATGTAAGGAACAGTCAAAGTTTGCGCCCATGTTGCGCTGTGCAGAGCGGTCAATGCCACCAGGCCAAGACCGACTGTCAGTGCACGGGTTTTTATTGCGAGTCTTTTCATTATTCTTATAACTCCTTCAATAGGGTTTTGAATGATCAGTGCTCCACAGTTCCCCCCGGGACTGCTTGCCCCGCAGTGTAAGGAGGAGCTGCGCCGATGTCTATCGGTCGATGCGAGGCATCGGGAACCTTTTGCGATAGTGTACGTTTATATCTTCAAGAACCACTCACTGAGCTTGCATACACGCTTGCGAGCAACCACACGAGGCCTTCGTCATCGACATCGAGCTGTTACTCAAAGCCTGTCGCCAGCATGATCCGCTGGCATGGGAAGCCCTCATCAAACACTTTCAGGACCGGGTGTACGCTCTGTGTTGCTGTTATCTGCACAACACGGCCGAAGCCGAGGAAGTGGCGCAGGAAACATTTGTGCAGGTCTTCCGTAATCTGTCACAGTTCAGCGGCCCGGCTACAGGCTTGACGCCCTGGCTGCTCGCCATCACCCGACACTGTTGCATCGACAGGTATCGCCACAACAGCGTGCGCATTTCGACCCAACCGTTCACGAACGGCGCACCGCCGCACACGGACATCGACGATGCAGCCGACGAAGAAGCGCCCTGGCATTCCAGCGATCTGTCGCCGGAACAGACGTTGGCGACGCAGCAGGAAACCCACATGCTTTATCGCGCCTTGCAGCAGACCAGCCCCGAGACCCGCGATCTCATTCTGCTGAAGGACATTCAAGGATTGAAGATCGAGGAAGTGGCACACATTCTCGATCTGCCGGTAGGCACGGTAAAATCAAAATGGCATCGGGCCAAGCTGGAATTGGCCCAGACAATTGTGCAACTGAGCAGCCCCGCTCTGCCCACTGCTCCGCTGCCAGGGAGAGTCTCGTCATGAGCCATGCGAATACCCCGCAAGCACCTGCGACTTTCACGCGCAACGTACTCGACCGTTTGCAGCTCGATGTCTGCACTGCCGCGCAGACACTGCTTCTGGAGAGCGTCGTGGCAACGCCCTCCGCTGCCACCGCCCAGACCCCGCCACTGCTCGCCCAACATCTGCAACATTGCGAGCAATGCCGCTCACTGCACGCCGCGCTGCTGCAGTGTCATGCGGGACTTCCTGCATTGCGTGCTCGCAAAGCACCGAGCGGTTTTTGCCAGCAGGTTCTACGCCAGACAAGTAACCTCGCCAGACCACCGCGCGCGCACAGCCTGTCACGCCTGCAGAGCTGGTTGCTGCGCCCCCGCTTCGCACTGGAAAGCGCTTACGTCACCAGTCTGTTGTTCGTGCTCCTCATCGATCTGCCCGCCAGTAATGCCATCGACATGCAGCGGGTCGAACAGCAGCTGGATCAACAACTGCAACGCCTGCAGACATTCGTGCAGGAGCGCAGCATCACACCGCAGCGCAATCTATCGTCACTGGAAGGCGTTTACCAACGCACCTACCAGAGCTACCAGAATGGCCGAGAGCAGTGGCATACGGTGACTGCAGAGACCACGTTTTGGCTGCAGCAACACACGGCCACCTTGATGAATCACCTCAAGACTGAAACCGCAACAGACCCCATCACTGAACAAACAGACAACTCAGGAGCACAACCATGAACGAGACTCTTATTAACGACATTGGTATCAACGACATTGGCGTCAACACCAAAGATTCCAACCTCACCCGCGCCACGGAGTCGCGTCCCATCACCACACCGCGCTCCTATGTCTCCGGAGATCCTCGCCGCCGCTCCCTGTTTCTGACCTTCGTGCTTTCCCTGATGCCGGGGCTCGGGCACATCTACGTGGGCTACTACCAACGTGGATTCGTTCATTTCTTGATTTTCGGCAGTGCCATTTCACTGGCCTCCTCGGGAGCGATCAGCGGCCTCGGCCCACTGCTCTACACCTTCATCCCCTTCTTCTGGTTCTTCAACCAGATCGATGCCATGCGTCGTACCACGCTTTTCAATCTCACGCTGGAAGGCGTCGAGAACATGCCGCTGCCTGATGAAATGCAGGGACCAGCGCTCGGTGGCAGCATCGTGGCGGGCACAGCGTTGTTGCTGGGTGGGGTGATTGCGTTGTCCAACACGCTGTTCAATCTACCGCTCGACTGGCTCAATGAATGGTGGCCACTGGCGCCGATTGCACTGGGGGCTTATCTGGTCTACCGCGCCCGCCAGGATCAGCAGGACTGAGACTCACGCGTGCCGAACCCGCTCAGTGCACGTGCCCATCCCCCGGATTCGCCACGGCATCGTAATGCTGGCGCAGCAGATCGGTGCCGAAGTCGCCCGTGAAGTCGCGCCACACCAGATGAATGTGATTGGCATCGTTCTGGGTGTTGTCGTACTCGATCAGGAAGCCCGGGCCCTGAATGCGATAGTAATGCGCAGCGCCGCGTTCGGTGCCGCCGATCCACGCGAAGCGCAGATTCTCCACGCCCTGTTCGCGAATCTTCGCCATGCGCGCCTCGGCAACCGCCTCGGGCTGTACACTGGCAATCTCCTCGATCAAGCGATGCAGCATCTCGCGCTGCTCTTCCGTCAACGCATCGTAGCGGATACCGACTTCCTCCAGCGCCGTCGCCTCGCGGGCGTTGCCGGTGATGATGTCATTCGGCGCCTCGCCGGGCAGTATCGCCACGGCAGCCTGCTGTGCATTCAGCGACATCACCAGCGCGCGGCCATGATCTTCTTCGGCGCCCAGCACGCGCAGACCGGTACTCGTCCCGGAACGCACTTCGGCAGGATTGCTGCCGAGAAAATGCGGCGTGCTCGCCATGCCCACACCCCCTGCAAAGGTCCAGTTGAAGGCGATGTGGTGACCCTCGAAGCGCAGCGCCCAAGCACCGTCGCGAGACGGGCTGCCGAACACGCTGAGGAAGTACAGATCGGGATCGCGCACGAAGCGGCCGTTGACCTCAATCTCCTTCAGCACCAGTTCCAGACCGCGAATCTGCTGCACTCTCTCGACACCCACCGGGCTTAGAAACGTCTGCAGCACGGCAGTCACTGCTTCGAGCTGCGTGGCATCCATTTCCTTCAAAGGGAGACCCTGCCGCGTGCGGGGAATGAAATGCCAGTTGAAACGCTCGTCGGCGTCGAAGGTGAACAGCGCTTTGCTGCGTTGTGGTTCGCTGAGGCTGGCGATGAACGCGGACGCCGCTGTCACCATCTCGTCTGTCAACGTAACGGGCACCTGCTGCGCCACTGCGGCATGCAGCGGCAGCAGTGCCAGCAAGCAGACGAATCCGCGCAGTCTGCGCATCAGCCAGTGATTGTTTGTGCTTTTCATTTGCGTATCTCCCGCTCTCACGGCGTGGTTTGTTGAGTTGCAAGAAGTGTATAGGAATCAGTTCATGGCAACACTATACTGCCCGTACAGTCCAAAACCTCTGCGACACACAACAATAAAACAAGGTGGGCAACCATGATCCTGACAACCGGCCGCCGTCTGGCGCTGACCGCACTCCTCCTCAGCTATGCCAGCGGCTTGTCCGCCGAGGTCTCCCGCATCGAGATCGAACGGCGCGAGACACTCAGTTCGGAGCAGACCAGTGTCCGTTACGAGGCACTCTACGGCACGCTCTACTTCACTCTCGACCCGGCCGCACCGGGCAATCAGATGGTTCACGACATCGGTCTGGCACCGGTCAATGCCGACGGCCTCGTCGAATTCTCCACCGATTTTAAACTGCTGGTTCCGGACCGGGCCATCGCCAGCGACGCCCTGCTCTATCACGTCAACAATCGCGGCGGCAGTCGCCTGCCTCCGGAAATATCCTTGACGCATCCGCTGTCCGGGCTGGGCTACACCTATCTGGTAACCGGCTGGATCAACGAACTCACCCCCGGCGAGAATCGCTATCGACTGCACGCACCCATCGTCGGCACGGCGGTGCAGCCTGTCACGGGCCAGGTGCGCTACGAGATCATCGTTGGCAGCGCTGGCAACGACGAGAGCATCAACGGCGAAGGCCATCTGGCCTACACCCCCACCGCCGCCGGACTGCTGAATGCCACGCTGACCACACGTCTCAACCAGACCGATCCGCGAGTGCCGGTGCCACGCGAGGACTTCACGCTCACCGTCAGTGCGGTCGAAGGTGCCAACCAACCGATGGTGACGTTGAATCTGAAGGGCGGCCTGCAGCCGGGCATGATCTATGAGCTGATTTACGAGGCGCAGGACCCCGTGCTGGGAGGCGCAGGCATGGCCGCTATCCGCGACATGGTGTCATTGCTGCGCTACGGCACCGACGATGTCGCGCTGACTACACAAGTCGCGACGCTGGGACTCCCCGTACTGGAGCACAGCGTGACCTGGGGCAATTCCCAGAGTGGACGCCTGTTGCGGCTCTTCCTCTACGAAGGCTTCAACGCCGACCTCGACGGCCGCCGCGTCTTCGACGGTGTGATGCCGGTGATTGCAGGCGCGGGCTATGGCATGTTCAACAACCGCTTCGCCATGCCCACCCGGACCAACGGGCAGCATGAGAACCAGCTCTATCCCAACGACTATTTCCCCTTCACCTATGGCGACAGCACCGACCCTTACACCGGCCGCACCGATGGCGTGCTGGCGCGGGCGCGCAACTCAGATACTGAACCGAAGGTGATGCACATCCAGACTTCCAACGAATACTGGATCAGAGGCGGCTCGCTGCCTCACACCGATCCTCTG
This sequence comes from Pseudomonadota bacterium, assembly GCA_040384465.1. Classification (GTDB taxonomy): domain Bacteria; phylum Pseudomonadota; class Gammaproteobacteria; order Pseudomonadales; family Pseudohongiellaceae; genus UBA5078. The sequence goes on from JAZKJF010000004.1 coordinate 247,599, forward strand.
GGGGAGAGCGATGCCGTGGTCCCTGACAACGTGCGCTTCTACGCCATTGGTGGCTCCCAGCACGGCTCGGGCAGCGGTCGCCCGGGTGCACCGGGCGGCGGGCAGCTGCCGAACAATCCGAACATGTGGTCACCGTTCGCGGACTCCTTGCTGGTGTCCATGGTCAACTGGGTGAAGGACGAGGCACTGCCGCCAGAGAGTGTTTACCCGAAGATCGCCGACGGAACGCTGGTGCCCTCGCATCTGCCTGATGGCACGATCAACCCCGCCGCGTGGAATCCACTGCCGGGCATCAAGCATCCGAAGGCCATGTACAAGGTCGGCTACGCCAACTTCGGGGAGCGCTTCCTGAACCAGGGCATTGTCGACAACCACCCAACAGCCACGGACCAGCTCTACGAACCGATGGTGCCGCGTGTCGGCCGCGACAACAACGACCAGCCCGGCAACACTCTGCTTCCTGCACTGACGGCGGTGCCGCTCGGCACCTTCGTGCCGTGGAATCTGCGCTCGACAGCCAGTGGCGCGGACACAGAGCTGGCACGCCTTGCCGGTGGCTATGTGCCCTTCCCGCGCACGCCGGAAGAAGCAACGGCCAGCAAGGACCCGCGCATTGCAATCAGCGATCTGTATTCAGGGTTTGAAGATTATCTGCGCCGCTACGAAGCGGCGACCGATGAGTTGATCCGCAAGGGCTATCTGCTGCCCGAGTTCAAGGAGACATTGATGGCGATTGCACGCGGCAATCAGGGCTCATTCTGACCGGGCGACTGAGGCAAGTTCTGCGGAGGTGATTTCTCCTCGCGCAGCCACTCGCGCCAGATCGACACCAGCAGCGCCATCAGCACCGGGCCGACAAAGAGGCCGATGATGCCCATGGTCTTCACGCCACCGATCAGCCCGAAGAAGGTCGGCAGGAAGGGCAGCTTCACCGGGCCGCCCACCAGTCGGGGACGAATGGTCTTGTCGACCACGAACAACTCGACGCTGCCCCAGATGAACAGACCGAGACCTGCCGCCATTTCTCCGGAGCCAAGCAGGTAAATGGAAATCAGACTGAAGATCAGCGGCGCACCGCCGGGAATCAGCGCCATGAAACCGGTCAGCACACCGAAGGCGACCGGAGATGGCACCCCGGCGATCCAGTAGGCTATCCCCAGAATGATGCCCTCGCCTATTGCGATCACGGTCATGCCGACCACCGTGGAGGTCACCGTCGCTGGCACGACGCGCGAGAACTGATACCAGCGCTCCGGCAGAATCCGCTCACCCAGCGTGTCCAGCTGTCTGGCAATGATGTGGCCGTCCTTGTAGAGGAAGAACAGAGTAATCAGCATGAAGAGCAAGGTCAGCAAGAGCCCCGCTGTCCCCCAGCCGAACACCAGCACCCAGCGCGAGATGCCGCTGATCTGCGCGCCAGTCACCAGCGACAACACCTGCCCGAGCTGATGAGGTTCACCGAGATAGATCTGCCACTGTTCGGCCAAGGTCGGGCCTATCATCGGCACGGCGTTCAACCATTCGGGTACCGGCGAACCATGCTCGTTGGCGAAGGTAAGCCAGCGAATCCATTCCCGCACCTCGTCCAGCGCGTAGGAAAACACCATCGCCATTGGAATCACGATGCCGAGCACCATGGCCGACAAGGCCAGAGAGGCAGCCCAGGTGGTATTGCCATCGCAGGCGCGCAGCAGTCGCTGATAAATCGGCCAGCTGGCGAAACAGATGATCAGGGCAGCAAGCCCCGGGACGAGAAACCCGATGAAGAAGAACAGGCCGGCGGCGATGATCGCCACCAGCAAGGCCCGCAGGATCGCTTCATTACTGACTATGGGGCCCATCGTGACGCTTACTCCGGTAAATGCACGCGCGGATCGTAATCTGCCGCCCCGGCAGCGTCAAACGCTCAATTCAATTCACGAAAGATTCACCGGCACGGTAAGCCGCAACCCCCCATCGTCCCCAATCCGCCGCGTCGACACCACATTCCGATCCGCATCCCCAATCAGCGTCTCGAACAAATCCTGCGCAAAATGCCGATTGCCGATGTGCCAGGAGTGATTGAAAGAACCAATCTCCTCCCGCTGATCCCGCTGCCGCACCGCCGGATCCGAATCCAGCACGGCGAAGTAATCCGTACAGTCCACGTTCACCGCTTTGGGCGGCATGTCGGCAGGCATTCCGACACGCCCGACACGCGGCGCCATTCCCACCCGTTTCGCATTGGAGAGCTTGAGCACGGAGTCATGCAGATTCGAATAGTTGGTCAGCCGCATGCAGTGTCGATACAACGAATCCGTGGTCGCATTGTCCTGACTCATCGAGCCCGCTGAAACATCGGCACCGATCAAGGCGATCTGGCTCACCATCCATGAATTGTTGTCCAGCCGGGCATCGTCCGCGTCATCGAACGCTTCACGAATCACATAGGCGCCGGTCGAGTGCCCCAGCAGATGCACATTGATCGCACAATTCGGCCGTTGCGCCTTCGACAGCAAATGAATGCCATCGGTCACCAGCTGCATCGAACTGCACTTCGCATCATGCCGATCCTCAAGATAATTCAGCGCCTTGTCGTCACTCGGCCAGTCATAGGACACCACCACGCCCTTGAAGCCAGCCGTGTCCAAATCGGATGCAAGCCGGTCATGCCGCTTCATCACACATTCCTGATCGTTGTTGTAGCCATGCACGAAGAAGAGAATATCCCCGCGCGGCACACCAGTTCCCACCCGCTCATCAATGCCCCAGGCCGCTGCGTCCAGCATCCCTTTGAGCCACACGTCGCGTCGGACAGCGTGCTGCGGCGTTGGCAGCACGCCGGGGGGAACAACGAGGTACAACGTTTTCCCCGGCTCGGTTGTGAAAGATCCTTTGCTGACTGCACGCGCGCACATAACGTATCGATCGGTCATGGTGAACCTCCTTGGTAGCTTCCAGAACTTTAGTGGATATCGTTGAACACCCCGGGGTGTTGCTCAGCAATTTTCAAATTCAATTTCTCGCTCAAGAAACTGCCAACCACCCCTGCGCCACAGCAAAATCCAGTTTTGCGATAAACCACTGATAAATTTCTATGTTCTCACTCTCGATGAACTGGTGAGCCTTCAATACCTGGCTCTTCGTGATGCCGTTATTTCTCCAGGTACGGCCTTCGCTGGTCATGTTGTGGAGAAAAGGAAGCAGCCGATCAATAACCTTCAGCAGCTTTGCTTCTTTCGTCTGCCCAGCCTCCTGCTCCTCCCAGACATCCACCAGATTCGCTATTGGATTCCCTGCATGGGATGCAAGCCTGTTGACGCATTTGCGCTCTTCAACGTGCGCGGTGCTGCGGGCACTCCCGTACAGAAACGTGTCGCCTGCATCGATCTCACCGAGATCATGTACGAGAGCAAGCTGTATAAGTTTCAGCAGATCGAAATCATCTTTCAGAAGCTCAGCAAACGCCCAGCAGGCAAGCGCCAGATGCCATGAGTGCTCGGCGGAATTTTCAACACGTTCGCCCCCATTGATGTAGGTCCGACGATTGACTGACTTCAACCCATCGAATTGCAGTACGAACGCTGCTATCTGACTCACTCTCTCGCTCACGCTTCTTCTCCTTCGCCCTGCTTGTTAACCAATCCCTACGGCGCATACTTCTCAAACACCTGCGCCTCTGTCAGCGTGTTGGTGTTGTTCGCGAAATCGTAGTATGCAGGTTTTTTATCGATGAATATCTGCTCTTTCAATTCAAACCCGGTTTGATTCTGGAACAACCCCGCCGGGACAATGTACTCGTTGGCAGGTTTGAGTCGATAGAACAAATGCGTGCCACAGGTTTTGCAAAAGCCCCGCTCGGCCCATGCCGATGACGCAAATTGCGTAACGTTCTCGACACCAGAAATTTGCACATCAGTTCCGCAGTGAATCGCGATCAACGGTCCGCCACCCCACCGACGACACATGCCGCAATGGCACACTTCGACATCAGTGGCCGCTCTGGCGACAATGGTGACAGCTCCGCACAAACACTTTCCTTCCATCGTTTCGTTGTTCATTGGATATCCACGTAGAGAGTAATTTTTAAAGCCGTCAGAAAACCGTTACAGATGGTTGAAAAACTGCGGCGCATTTTGCCACTGGTCATGCATGCCATCAACGTAGGTGATTGTCAGGCCTGCCAGTTCTTCCTCTGTGACATCGGACAAACAGCCAAGATTGACCCCGTACATTTTTCCAATCGGCGTCTCCGTGCCGATTCCGAACGCACGCACTCCGCAGTGTTTGCAGAAGTAGTGCTGGTTCTTCATGCTGTTGAACAGATACTGAGTCAGCTCTGACTCACCACTCAGTAGTCGAAAACCTTCTTCGCGGGCCACCGTAGGCCAGAAGCGGGTGCGACGACAGATGGAACAGTTGCAGCGATAGGTGCTCTCAGCCAGATCCAGCTCAGCCTCGAACGTGACAGCTCCGCAATGGCAACTGCCGTGGTAGGTCTTGATCATTTTTTCCTCCTGAGGGGGTATAACACTGCTGTTCTTGGACACCTTACGTTACCAAGCGGCTTCACTTCATGCAAAGCATTGAAGTTCCGTTGCCGCTCCAATGGCGCAACAGACATTCTTGGGAAGGGGCTCTGATCATTCAAATCGTTGCAGTGGGGATGGTGGCGGGGTTCACAATCACGTTGCGCTGGGGGACGTAATGAAGCAACACATCGGTTTCCTTCCTGACGACGCTGTAACACTCGCAACTCAGAGATTCGAGTTGCGGCCGGTCCAGCACCTTGATCATGCCGCGCTTGTAGGAAATCACACCAAGCTGCTGCAATTTCAACGCAGCCTGTGTCACCCCTTCGCGGCGCACACCGAGCATGTTGGCGATAAATTCCTGCGTCATCGTCAAGTTGTTGTGTGACAGACGATCCATGGAAAGCAGGAGCCAGCGGCAGAGCTGCTGATTGATCGAATGGTGGCGGTTGCAAACGGCGGTCTGGGAGATTTGCGTAATCAGCGCCTGCGTGTAACGCAACATCAGCATCAATAGCTGGCCGTGGCGGTTGAACTCTTCTTTCACTCTTAACCGTGGAAGTCGGTATGCATAACCCGCGCTCTGCACCATCGAGCGGCTCGGCGTGCTCTCGCCGCCCATGAACAACGTGATGCCCAGCAAGCCTTCATTCCCCACTACGGAGATCGCGGTCGACGCCCCGTTTTCCATCACATATTGCAGCGAGACGATGGAGTCGGTAGGAAAGTAAACGTGACGCATGGGGCGCCGCGATTCATACAGCAGCCCACGCAACGGCAGTGCCACGAGTTCCAGGTACGGAAATAATCGGGTTTGAACGTCAGGGGTCAAAGCGGCGAGAAGATGGTTCTGTTGGGGTTCGGGTTGGGGTTTTGGCGACATTTCGGCTCATTGGGAACTGGGTGCTTAGAAACCTCGCGATTAGAACCGGTTGTACACCCTCTTTTCGGTGCGGTAGCGTACCGATGGAGAAGGCGTTGATAACTACGATGGAGCGAGGCATCGCGGCACGGGGTAGCTGATGGAGCAGTGAGGGAGCTCCAGGCCTAACTCCAAGGATCCTCCATGGCGTCAAACAGCAACTTCTGATCACCGAGTGTCCGTCTGGATTGACCTTCATCAGGCGTAAGAGTGCTTTGACCGCGTTGAAATGTGCTGCCAAGAAGAATTTCATCTTTTCGCGGCAACATGAATAAGCTTCTGCCGCCTGAATAAGCGATATAGTCAACCTCTTCCTGCGGCAGCAGCGCCAGCAATTGCCCTTTGATTGGGAGGAGATCAGGATCCGCAAAAATATCGCCTGACCCTAAGCCCATGCAATTGATGATGGTCACTTCCTCCAGAGCATGGATATCTGCCTGACTCTTCAATTCCCGCTGGACAACTTCCCCGCCGTGACTCGTGAAGTCTTCGAGCAGTGCGGGCAGATACACGGTCGGATCAATGAGCATGGTGTCGTAGCGACGAGCAACGCGAGCACGAAAGGGATGTTGGTCCGCTGTCAGTTTAGCAAGGCCCGGGAACATGTTGGGGTAGGCGTCCACCACGTTGTCTTGCGGCGGAGGAATATCGCCGAATTCATAGTTGGTGATCCAGCGCACGCCATAGTGCTCTCCGAGGAGCGTCTGATAGTAGCGATAAGAGAATCTCATGGCACTTTCGAATTGACGCAGAAATTCAATGCTCACATTTTCCGGGGCGAATACAGATGTCGGAGACCATTGTGCTCCGGCAATGTTCGATGTGGTGTTAGGTGGTAGATCTCTGGCGTAGATGCGCACCTGATATCCGCGCTCCTGCAGCAGGCGCGCGCTTGCCAACCCCACTGCTCCGCAGCCAATCACTGCGCAACGTTTGTCCTGGCTTTCCGGCACCAACTCAGCAGCCAACTGTGCCGTGCCCCAGGAAAGTGTGACCCCTCCACCGCCGTGGCCGTAATTGTGAACGACCGTCTTGTCGTCCAGTTTTTCGGCACGCACGACAAACCCACTGGATCGGTACGGACGCAGCCCCACCAGCGTACGAACCACGCGATCCGCCGATACGTTGACGCGCCTCAGGGGTGAACCGGAAGGGGAATAATGTCGCGAGCTTTGTGCAAATGAAAAACGCGGAGCAAGAGCCGCGCCTAGCACGAGAGGAGCGAGCTGAAGAATTCGGCGACGGGTGGGCATGGGGCGTTCCGCAATTAAAGATGTAAGTTTGAAATTTGAATTATTGTTGGTGCCATGCTTAGTTTTGCTCTCCCGGATCCACCTCACTTTGAACCCCCACGAACCTCGCCCGCACCTCCGGCGTTGGTACCATGCAGGTATCCGCCTTGCCAAAGAGAACATACCTGTTGCGGGCAAAGAGGCGGTAGAACCAATCTCTGATCGGACGCGGAATGACTTTAAACGCATTGAACAGATACCAATATCCGGTGAGATCCTTGGATATTTCCAATGCAGCGTCAGTCGCGATATAGGGGCGACCTTTTTTCACCAGAAGAAAGGTGTCGACGCCCACGTTGTCGATCTGATGCGTCAACATGATTTCCCTGGCGAGCTGAGTTTGCATTGGAGTAAAAACAAATACCCCCGCTGGATCACGCTTCATGATGAAGTTCACAGAGCCATTGCAGAAATTGCATACTCCATCGAAAACAATCAGATGCCTGCTGTCCATAGGATGCTCGACGCCAGCACTAATAGCGCATTAATTTGAAAAATCCACTCGCTTGACATCAACTTGTCCAAGCTACATCTGGTCGTTAGACATAACCGCACGCTCTGATCTTTGTGGCCAGCGCTGCCAGCTTTACGTGATCTTCTCGCTTGTAGTCATGTGAGGAGATGTAGCCCTCGTATTTATCGAAAAACTTATCAACGTTCGAAGATATTGGTTTGAAGTCCGACGTGTTGCCAGTGCCATGCATGGGGAAAAGCTTGGCGTGTAAATGGTCAACCCCATACCCTTCAAAAATCATCCCGGTGCGGCCAACATCGTCCAGCGCACGATCAAGAAGCAACCCCACTTTCTTCGCAGCGAGGACCAATGAGGCGATTTCATCGTCTTACTGCGCAAAGAGGTAACTGGACAAGTGTCGCTTGGGAATTACTACTGTGAAGCCCGGGGTGTTCGGGCGCCCGGAGAGAAACGCCATATGGGCTGAGTCCTCCCATATTTTATGGCAAGGGGTGACGCCAGAAACCATTTCACAAAATACGCAGCTCAAGACTCACGCTCCCTTCAGATCAATTCGATATCGGTACGCGCTTTTACCGCCGAGGGCCGCGTTCCTTACAAACTCTTCACAAAACACAGCGCCGCATTTTTCTAAAACTCGTTGCGACGCGCGATTGCCAGGATCTGTAGTAATGGAAATATGCTTCAGTCCCGTAAAACCGATTTGTTCCAACAACTGCGACAAGGCCAAAGTCGCATAGCCTCTACCGCTCTTCCATGGCACCACGGAATATCCCACGTGGCCGGGCACATGAGGCGGAAGCTCGTCTGATCCGGGCTGCCAGCGAAAACCTATCACGCCACAGAATTCTCCATCCCAAATCCAACTCATAAATCCCGGCAACCGTTTGGCAAGCGAACCATCCGGCATTTTTATTTGTTCGCCCTTGGCCTCCAGGTCTGTTAACCCGAGTATGAAGCGCTGAGAATCTTTTGATATGGCTTCCAGCTGCTCAGTCGCAGCTTCGGGACGAAGTGTGTTGGGGGACCAGCCTTGGCGCAACGCTGCTTTATAAGACTCAAGATAGTCGATCGATGGTGTGATTATTTTAACGGTCGTCTTCATGGTTAAACTCATCGACTCGGAGTGTGGTGGTAGTGATAGACTCGCCGCACGAACGTTACAGAAGTGAGCCTGACCAAACAATAAAAACCCGACAAAAGGAGCTGGCCATGCGTGAGTCCCAATCGATACAGAACCCGATCTCCCGTCGCACATTCCTCACTCTCGCTGCGTCAACGGCAGTGCTGGCAGGCAGCAGTCTGCACAGCGTGCGCAGCCTTGCAGCAAATGCCTCCGTCGTGCCCGGCGTCAAAGCGCTGGTGTTCGATGTGTTCGGCACGGTGGTGGATTGGCGTGGCTCGATCATCCGCGAAGGTCAAATGCTGGGGGAGCGCAAGGGTTATAACATCGACTGGGCTGTGTTCGCCGACCGCTGGCGCGCTGGCTACGGCCCGTCCATGAATCGCGTGCGCAGCGGCGAGCTGCCCTGGACAAAACTCGACGATCTGCACCGCATGGTACTGAACGAACTGGTCGAGGAATTCAAACTGACCGGAATGACAGAGGAAGAGCTGCAGCATTTCAATTACGCCTGGCACCGCCTCAGCCCCTGGCCCGACGCCATCGCTGGGCTCAGCCGCTTGCGCAACGAATACACGATCGCGCCACTCTCCAATGGCAATGTCTCGCTGCTGCTGAACATGGCGAAGAATGCGGGGTTGCCGTGGGACACCATCCTGTCGGCCGAACTTTCCCGTCACTACAAACCCGACCCGGAGGCCTATCTCAAGGCGGCGGAGCTGTTCAGTGTGGAGCCCGGGCAGGTGATGCTGGTGGCGACACATCCAGGCGACCTGCGCAGTGCGGCAGAGGCGGGACTGCGAACGGGGTATGTGCATCGTGCGTTGGAACGGGGTGCCGAGAATCCCAAGGTGCCTCCGGCAAGGGATGAGTTCGAAGTGTTTGCGGATGACTTTGTGGATCTGGCGGGGCAGTTGGGGGCGTAGGTCTATCGAGAAACCGTGTCACAAATACGGCTGCGATCACGGACAGAAGGAAACAATATGAGCATCAGAGATCGTCATCGCAAACCTCTGCTGGCAGGATGGCAGACGCCAGCCCTGGCCATGTTCCTACTGCCTGTCCTCTGCATTCAATCAGCGCTGGCCCAGACTGCCGCACCGGTCGCCCACGGCGTGCGCAACGACCTGCCGCGCCCCTATGTCACGCAACGTGATTGGGGCGAATTGCCCACCGGGGTGAGCTGGGCGGCAGTGACGGCGGTGGAGCCTTCGCCGGACGGCCAGTTCATCTACGTTGTGCATCGCTGCGCGGCGAACTCCTGCGCCGACAGGCCGGAAGCGCCGATTCTCAAATACGACTACGACGGTCGTCTGCTGACCTCCTTTGGTGAGGGGCTGTTCCTGTTTCCCCACGGCGCCACGGTGGATGCTCAAGGCAATCTGTGGGTCACCGATGCCAGGGGTGACGAGGCAAAAGGACATCAGGTGTTCAAGTTCAGTCCCGAGGGCGAGGTGCTGATGACACTGGGGCAGCGCGGCATTGGCGGCACGGGCACGGATCAGCTCTACCAGCCCAACGACGTGGTGGTGGACCCGCGTAGTGGCGAGATTTTCGTCAGTGAGAGTCATCGCGGTGGCCTCAACAATCGCATCATGCACTACGCCGCCGACGGCACCTTCATCAAGACCTGGGGCCGCAAGGGCAGCGCACCGGGGGAGCTGAGTGAGCCCCACGCCATCGCCATGGATTCCCGTGGCCGCCTGTTCGTCGGAGACAGGGAGAACAACCGCATCCAGATCTTCAGCCAGGCTGGCGAGTTCATCGACGAGTGGCGCCAGTTCGGGCGCCCCAGTGGCCTCTTCATCACGGCAGACGACACGCTGTACGTGGCCGACTCCGAGTCCGGCCCCGACACCGGTGCCAATGAGCTGAGCGGCATCATGAAGGGCATTCGTATCGGTTCCGCCGTAGACGGTACGGTGACATCCTTTATCGAAGACATGGAGCCGCTGACCGACGATCACTCCGGCGCGGAAGGTGTGGGCGTGGATGCCCAGGGCAATGTTTACGGTGCGGTGGTGCGGAGGCAGATGCTGGAGAGGCATGTACTGAGGGGTAATTGAGGGCGTAGTGAACCCCCGTTTGGAATTGATCATCGGGCTTGTAAATATGTCATATTCGGCATAAATTAAGATCATGAACATAAAGGACAAGCCATTAGTTTGGCTACACGGAATTGTGAAGACGCCACCCTTTTCAGCAGCTGCCAGATTGGAGGCAGGCTATCTGCTGCGACTGCTGCAGCGCGGAGACACGCTTTCCATGCCTCACTCAAGACCAATGCCATCAATCGGCCCTCATTGTCATGAAAAGCTACGCCAAAGAACGTAATTGACGTATGTAAATCCAGACTCAGGATGTATGACGATGCAAGAAAATGAACGAAAGAAACTGGAAGCCGCTGGCTGGAAAGTCGGTAACGTTGATGAATTTCTCGGCCTTAGCTCCGAAGAATCGGCATATATTGAAATGAAGCTGGCATTGAGCCAGACGCTTCGGCAACGCAGGCTCAACAATCATCTCAGCCAAATGGAATTCGCCAAAATGGTTCATTCCAGTCAGTCTCGCATAGCAAAAATGGAGGCTGGAGATCCGAGTGTTTCAATTGATTTGATCGTGAAATCTCTACTGGCTCTCGGAGCATCCACACAAGATGTTGCCAATGCAATATCTTCGGCCACATCTCGCGCTGCATGACGAAGGGAATCGCTTAAGGATCATCCACTCGAAATGTGCAATCTAGAAACCGACAGACTTTACCTGCGGAAAACCACTGCGGATGATTGGGAGAAGTACCATGCTCTCAATTCAAATGCAGATGTTCTGCGCTATTGCTTTGATGTTCCAACCAATGAGGAAATCCGAAAAGAATTCGATATCCGCATACAGCCGTGGAACCTATCTTCCGAACATTGGCTGAATTTGACGATATTCGAAAAAGAGAAAGGTAACTTTATCGGTATAACTGGGCTTAGGAATTCTAATTCCGCTGCTGAAGTTGGTTTCTTGTTTCTTCCACAATATCAGGGATTGGGATACGGGACGGAGTCCCTGAAAGCATTGAAAGAGTATGCGATATCACTGGGAATCAGAGAGCTGTTCGCGCGAATAGTGAAGGGCAATGACGCTTCTATCCGGCTCGTGGAAAAATGTGGATTCAGTTTTTATGCTGAGCGCGAAAATGTGGTTCGTATTAACGAGATCTACCATAACGGTTTAATCTACAAGTGCCAAACCTGAAGAAGATTGGCTATGTCTTGATCTCTGCAGGCTCGTAGATTCATAGAAAATTTGAAAGTATCCCTAGTGGATAGTCTCGATTTGTGTCCCGGAATTCAATAAAAGCTCGCGAACAATCTGACCTTTTTCATCTATTTCGACCAAGCGACTCTCCATCAGGTGATGGATTAGGAGGCTCGATACTCGCTCAGTGGTGCGTGTTACTCGCAACTCGAAACTATGAGTCGAGGCGCTAGATGTCAACACCGTGACACCTTCCCTTGCCCAATTGCCCAGATTTTTCGGTTCCATGCGCGATGAAAAAATATATTGAGGATCGCTAGTGAAGGACGTAGTAGTCAGCTCTTTGCTGGCCCCCAATTCCACGACATACCTAAGAAGACCCATTTCGGGCTCCCCGACGCCCTCAACCAAAATCTCACTGTCGTGACAATGTATCAAATGCACTTGAAAGTCCTCCATGGATATTTCTCCAATCCACCTCGGACCAAGGACTTCATCAAACGTTGCAACCTTCAACACATGAACTCCAGCAATACCAAGAGTGTTGAAAGAACGGAACTCGACCGCAAGATAACCATCCCCGGCACAGAAGTACCCATCGCTATCAGAGTACCCATAGGTACTCAACAACATCAGCAATATTCCAGTAAATACAGATCTCATTGGTTTCCCTGTGCGGGCGTTTCCCTTACATTGAGTATTTGCCGCAGAAGCGCAAACTCCGCAGCCATCTCATCGTAGGCAGCTTTCACGATAGGATTGGAAAGTGCTTTTGCTTTTAATTCACTATGGTCCATTTTTTACCTCATCAAGCGTTGTTGAACTTTTGCGCAATTCTTTAGTGGGTATCAACTGAACCGAGGAAAATCTCCCGCAAGGAAACTTTCTGGAAATGACACCCACTACAAGTCCCTTAGCCTGACTCCCGCCTCTGTCAGGCGGTACTGCTGCATGGGACTGCGTGGTTTATCGGGCACTGTCATTTCCAGCAGGCCCTGCGCCAATGCCGGGCGCAGGTAGCGTTCGCTGAAGGACTTGCGGTCTGACAAACCCAATGTCGCCATTAATGCATCACGCCCCTTGTCACCTTTTACGGCTTTCAGTAACGCCTTGACTTGAGGGGTTACATGAGGGGTCGCATGAGGGGTTGTGGAATTGGTGACGGCATCGAGAATCATACTTTGTAGATCCTACTCGGGACACTCTTTGGCATTCCGAGAGATAAGTGACTCAATTTCGGGAGCTATTCAGCTGCAATGACATTTTTTGAGAGAAGTCACCGAACCCCAGCGATTCATAGAACAATTGCGCGCTTTTGTTGTATGACATCACTTCCAGGAATGCCTCCGTAGCTCCTAACGCTTTAGCCGTCAGCAACGCAGAATCGACAAGCTCACGTCCTATGCCTCTCCTTTGCGCGGTGTCCTTGACGACAATTGTCGATATCTGAAGTTTGGTCTTCTGCACGAGGAATGAAACCTTGCCACTCTCAATGACTCGGCACGCAATAAACCCAACTAATTCACCTTCCACCTCCGCCACCAAAAGAATGCCCCGCTCATCTTTGTCAAAGGAGAGCCAATGATCCCAATCTCCGCCGCCATCCGGCTTCCGAAAGTCACCGGGCATATTTTTATAGTGATCCTGGTTTATCTGTTCAGACAGGAGGCAGATGTGTTCTTTGTCCGACGCCTTGAGACTTCTGATCATTACAAATTCCTGAGAGCAAAAAAACACCATCTCATGAGTGGCAACGCTGTGGGCTTTATCAGGCACCTGTAGAGAGTGAACCTGATGTATTTGTTTTACGCTTTGTCCAATTCAGAGGTAGTCATCAAACTGATTAATCGTATGCCTGACTGTATGAGCGTCTCTTTTCCACCCGTTTCGCGATCTATCACACATATCGCCGTGTCTACCGTAATGCCGTCATCTCTCAGCATTCTCGCGGCGTCGATAATGGCTCCACCGCTTGAGACAACATCTTCCACAAGGACGATTTTTCTGAAATTTAGATCAGCGCCCTCTGCATACTTACACGTTCCATACTCTTTTGGCGCCTTTCGAATGAAAGCGACTGGCAATGAGGAATGGTGACTCAGCATCGTTGCCACAGGAATACCCCCCATTTCGAGTCCACAAAGAACTTCTGTACCCACAGGTATTAGGCTCACCATCGCCTTGGTGATATCAGATAGGAGAACTGGATCGCTTTCAAAGCGATACTTGTCAAAGTATTTGTCACTCACGGCACCACTTCGAAGGACGAAATGCCCGCGAATTTCCGATGCGACTTTAACGCGTTTAGCGAGAGACATTTGATCTCCTTTTTAGAACGAGGGATGGCGCAGATAGCGCCCCGGCAATGGGGCGTGGAAACTATCCGGACATGTGAGACTCATAGTCCGAGAGCGGAATTTCAAGCCTAGGACTATTCACAAGGCGGCCAACGCTCACTTCGGGTGCTCGTTTTATCGGGTCAAGTTCAATGTGGGATCACAGTCGCTTGTTATGAGCGGCCACGCCGGAGCACGTTTAAAAGCTCAAAAGTAGCCTTCTCGAACCTATCTGTTTCAAACGCGATTGATTCGCTCTGCCCGAACAACTCTTTGTGTATAGAATCTATAAGAGTGCAGCTTTTTCCGATCAGATCGCAAATTCTGTCTGGAACTACAGAAAATGCCGCATGCACATCTTTCGAATCCGCTCCAATCTCCTTATGGGCAATTAGCTTCCCGCGGATCACAATAATATTCGATACCAGTTGAGTGAATGGAGCTAATTCATTCTCGATCTTTGAAACAAGATCAGATCTACCCAGTTTTTTTAGTTTTTCTTTAAGATTTCTAATACTGGCAGCACGCGTATCGGAGTCAAACAGGCAGCCTAGTTCTATGTACATTAGTTTGTAGTGGCCCGCATTGCTGGCTTCAAAAAAATCGACGTACCGATAGTCATCCATTTCATCGTAGTAGTCTGGCAACGCTTTACCATCGCCTCTCAGAGTAAACCAAATTTGATAATGCGCTTGGGCTGCGTTCAAACTGTCAGCAATTCGCCTAAGCAATTTCTGTAGGTCTGTCAATTCGACTTCCTCTGAGCTCATAACGCCCGTATTTGCGGCTGGCTTGGAGCGCAGCGGAAAGCCAGTCCGACAACATGCGTTTGTTAACCATTTTTAGCGCCTTAGCCATAGATCTGCCACCTCATAGTCCTTAAAGGTTTCATCGTTATCGTTGTAAATAAAACTAACGTCAAAATAGGGTCTTACATAACTAGTCAAAGTTGCTATTCCGGAAGATACGTCAATATCTATAAATAATTTATGTAACTCGTCCTTGTTTTCTATGTAATCCGACTCTGGGATGTCAATCTCAACAGTTACTCTTCGTAAGTTGTATCTATAACTTACATAAATTTCACTGCCATCGAGCTTAGTTGTATGCATGAATTCAGGGTCTTCAAGTCCTTCCCAAACATCTGTACGGATATCTAATATGTCTTTTACCTTGGAATCGAATATGGGGTCTTCGTAGTACTTAGAGAGCTGCTTGTGGGACATATTTTCAATAAATTCAGCGCCACTACTTTCTACGAAATCCTCGAATATATCTTCAGATTTGAACTTATCAATAGCATGATCATTTTTATCGATTGTGCTGTTCACAAAATCGAACAATGAAGTGAAAGCTTTGATATCTAGTTTTATTCCCTTTTCTTGAATGTCGAACTGCAAGTCGCTATGAAACTCAACAACTTTATCTTTTATTTTAAAAAAATCAGACTTGTTTTCGGTAATGAAGACAATGCCCTCGTTATCAGTTTTTATTTCGCGGATATGGTTCAGAAAGGATATCCAGATCAACGTATCTCTGTACCCTTTTTCACCTTCAAGAAAAGGCTTCTTGTTTGTAAGAGCCCGATCTACAACATCGCCATGTGATATATCTTCATAATCAAAGACCTCAACACACTCAACCCTTTTCTTTATTAGAGGTAATAACTCATAGTCTTCTATCCCTAGTCCATTTTCCTCGTAGGATATTTTATTTGGGTTAAGCTTCTGAATCTTTCTAACTTGCTTCTTTATTTCTGCCAAGCAGCCAGAGACCTCTCTACGTCGAATATTCTCAACTTCTTGAACCACAAGTTTCGATAGAATCAACTCGCGCCCTTCATTGTTTAAGAAATGAAATAG
This sequence comes from Pseudomonadota bacterium, assembly GCA_040384465.1. Taxonomy (GTDB): domain Bacteria; phylum Pseudomonadota; class Gammaproteobacteria; order Pseudomonadales; family Pseudohongiellaceae; genus UBA5078. The sequence goes on from JAZKJF010000004.1 coordinate 263,366, forward strand.
ATACTTGAAATTCGCATTATTCATATACCAGTCGTTATAAAATACGTTTGTATCTAGAAATACCTTCATTACTATCCTTGATGGTTAACATTTTAATAGTGCGCAAGCACACCTTGTCGATTATTTGACGGGAGTGTATTCCCTACACTGAAGGAAATACTGCCATTGGAACAATGAGCCCCTCCGTATCAAACCCTCCTCAACTCCGGCTTCATCACCTTCCCCATCGCGTTCCGTGGCAAGCTCTCCATCACCCGCAGCACCTTCGGAATCTTGTAAGGCGACATGCGCGATTCGCACCAGCTTTTCAGTTCGGAATAGGTCAACTCCTGCCCCGACTTCAACACCACAAATGCCGTCACCGCTTCGCCCCACGTCTCGTCTTCCACGCCGATCACGGCGCATTCGGCAACGCTGTCGTGGGTCAACAGCGTGCCTTCGATCTCCAGCGCGGAGAGTTTGTAGCCGCCGGATTTGATGATGTCGACGGATGAGCGGCCCATGATGCGGTAGTACCCGTCTTCGCGTACGGCGACGTCGCCGGTGCGGAACCAGCCGTCGACGAAGCTCTCTGCGGTGGCGGTGGGATTGTTCCAATACTCCAGGAAGACGTTGTCGCCGCGGATGCGGATTTCACCGGGCGTGCCGGCTTCCGCGATGATGTCGCCGTTGTCGTCAAACAGTTTGGCGTCGACGCCGGGCAGTGGAATGCCGACGGCACCGGCGCGGCGCTCGCCGTGGTAAGGGTTGGAGAGGCCCATGCCGATCTCGGTCATGCCGTAGCGTTCCAGCAGCGTCTGTCCGGTGAGGGCCTGCCACTGTTGATAGAGCTTCACTGGGCACGCTGCGGAGCCGCTGATGTTCAGACGCATGGCGCGGAAGCCTGCGCAGATGGCGTGGCGGCGCGCGTCGTCGAGGGATTCCAGATGCTGAATAAGTTTGACGTAGATGGTGGGTACGGCCATGAACACAGTGTATTTGCGCGCGGACACCTGATCGAGAATCGCCTCCATGTCGAACTTGGCAAAGAGTGACACGCGAGCCCCCATCCACAGTCCGCAGCACAGCACGTTAATGATGCCGTGAATGTGGTGCAGCGGCAGGAACAGGGGAATCGCGTCGTCGGGCTGCCAGGCCCAGGCTTTGAGCAGTGTGGTGATCTGCGCGCGGATATTCTTGTGGGTACTGACCACGCCTTTGGGTTTGTTGGTGGTGCCGCTGGTGAACAGAATCATCGCGCGGCGTTCGGGGGTGAGCACCGGCAGCTTGATGGTGGCGTTCGCGGCGACGCTGTTCAGCACATCGGCAACACTGACGAGCTGAACGTTCAAAGTACGGCACAACGCTTTCAGCTCGGCCAGTGCCGGGTCGTCCGCATTGCTCACCAGCAGGCGGGTGACTCCGGCGCAGCTGAGGGCGTGTTCCAGTTCCGGAATCGCGGCTGCCACGTTGAGAGGCACCGCGATGCCGCCTGCACGCCACACACCGAGCAGTGTGGTGACGTAGTCGAGACTCGCGGGCATGAAGAAAGCGATGCGCTCTTCCTGCAGATCGGCTTTGCCCGCGAGCAGGCCGCTGGCGAACTGATTGACGCGCTGATGCAGCGCGGCGTAGGTCCAGGTCTGGTCTCCTGAACCGGACTGCAGGGCGATGTGCTCATTGGTCGGGGTCAGCGTCGGGAAGAATTCAGCTGTCGCGTGTGTGTGTGTCGTCATGATGGAATTCCGGGCGAAGGCAGGCGCGCGTCAAACGAGCGCGCGCACAATGAAGTAAAGAATGGACGGCCCCATCAGGCAGCCGAGTCCGGTGTAGAAAGTGGCCGTCATGGCGCCGTAGGGTACGAGGCGCGGATCGGTCGCTGCGAGTCCACCGGCGACGCCACTGGTCGTGCCCATCAGGCCGCCGAACACCATCGCGGACTGCGGGTTGTTGAGGCCGATAGACTTCGCCACCAGCGGCGTGCCGATCATCACCAGGATGGACTTGACCACCCCGGCCGCCACGCTCAGCGCGATGACCTCAGAGCTGGCGCCAATCGCAGTGCCAGTGACCGGGCCGACGATGTAGGTGACGGCACCGGCGCCGATCGCAGTGATGCTTTCCGCGTCGCGATAACCGAAGGCCACTGCGATCAGCGCGCCGACGATGAAGGAGACGATGACACCTGCGAAGATGGAGATCACGCCGACCACCCCTGCCTTGCGCAATTCACTCAGGTGCACACCGAAGGCGGTGGAGACGATGCCGAAGTCGCGCATCATGCCGCCGCCCATCAGGCCGATGCCCGCAAGCAAGCCGATGTCGACGACGCCTCTACTGCCGCCAGTGACGGAGCCCGCCCAGTAGGACGCGGCAAGACCGAGAATGATGGCGATGGCAGAGCCGTGAATGCGGCCTGCGGTGAGGCGTGCCGACATCACGTAGGAAATCCAGACAGTGATGCCGACGATGGCGAAGGCCGTGATGAGACCGTTAGCATTGATGACGGTGACGAGAGTGTCCATTACACACCTCCGCTGGTCTTGGTGTGCGACTCTTCGAGCGGCGGCAGCGGTTCACTCTGCGGTCCGAAGCGACTCAGCACCGGCACCAGCGCGAAGCTGACCACCACTGCACCGACACCCGCGAGCAGTGCCAGCATGCCGCCATCGACAGCGGCCACCACATTCTGGCTGGCGGCCATGGCGACGACGATGGGGATATACATCGCGCTCCAGAAGTTGATGCCGGTGGCAGAGGCACCGGTGACAAGCGGCTTGAAGCGTTGCGACCCCGAGGCCAGCACCAGCAGGAGCATGGCGATGCCGACTCCTCCTACGTTGGCCTGCACGCCGAGCAGCTGCCCAAGCAATTCACCTACGTAAAGACCAGCCAGCAGACAGGCCGAGAGAAGCGCAACACCATAAATGATCATTCGGTTTCCTTGTTCTTATTATTGACTGTGATAACCTCCGGCCGAGTATAGCCGAGGCGTCTCCCTTGTCACCACACGCGCAGAATCCACTGCGTCAGGCCGAGATGTCTGGTCGTCCGTAACCTCCAGTGAAAGGATTTATTCATGCGCATCACCACGCTTTCGTTGTTCGCTCCGGTACTGTACGTCCTCAGCACCATGAGCCCTGCCCTCGCCCAGCTCGCCCCCTCTGCGGAATGGGCGGCGGAGGTCGAGAGCCGTTATCAGGTCAGCATCGACACGCCTTATGTTTCCCAAGGCGGGGCAGCGCTGGCGATGGATATCTATTCGCGCCGCGACGTCACGACGCCGCAGCCGACGCTGGTGTTCTTCCACGGCGGCTTCTGGGTGGCGGGTTCCAAGGATGCGCAGATGCTGGCGCTGCTTCCGTGGCTGGAGATGGGTTGGAATGTGGTCAACGTCGGCTATCGACTCGGCGGCACAGCACCGGCACCGGCCGCGCTGGTCGATGCCTTCTGTGCCCTGCGGTTCGTGGGCACCGAGGCGGCGCGCTTCAATATCGATACGTCACGGATCGTGGTCAGTGGCCAGTCCGCAGGCGGCCATCTCGCGCTGTCTATGGGCATGATTCCCGACACTGAGGGATTCTCTGCTGGCTGCCCGGAAGGGACCACGCCGCAGGTCGCGGCCGTGATCAACTGGTTCGGTGTGACGGATGTGCAGGACGTGATCGAAGGCACCAACGCTCAGCCTAACGCTGCACGCTGGTTCGCGGGCGTGGCTGATGCCAGAACGCTGGCTCAGCGCCTGTCTCCCCTGCGCTACGTCCGCGACGGCTTGCCACCGATCCTGACTATTCAGGGCGATGCCGATCCGATTGTGCCTTACGCACAGGGCGTGGCACTGCACCGGGCGCTGGCGGCGACCAACGTGCGCAACCAGTTGCTGACGATTCCGGCGGGCGGCCATGGACGCTTCACTGGTGAACAGCGCAAGCTGATCTACACGACCATTCAGGAATTCCTGATGGAGTCGGGATTCACATTCTTCTAATGTGGGAGCGAGCCTGCTCCCACAGAAACAATGACATAAGCAGGATCATCTATGAACGAACTGTATTCGCACCACCCCGCAATGTTCAGAAGCAACCCGCTGGGCTTCATCCTGGCGCTGATACTGGTGCCGGTCGGCGTCGGCATCCTCATCTTTCTGTACTGGTTTCTGATGAACAAGTCGTCGAAGTTGGTCGTGACCGAGCACGGCGTGTTGTACGAGAAGGGGCTGCTCAGCAAGGAGCGTTCGGAGATTGATCTGGATGGGATTCGCACCGTGAAGGTGTCGCAGTCGCTGCTGAACCGCATGTTCGGCGTGGGCACTATCGAGCTGTTCACCTCGGGCGACAGGCCAGAGATCGTCGCCAAGGGCATGCCGGACCCGCACAAGGTGCGCGAGATCGTCAAGGCACGCCAGGCGAAGAACTAGAGAGATTTGGAAAATCTCCCTGTATGAGCGAGCCCTGCTCGCGACCGAGGTCTGTAGAAAATCGGTCGCCTGCAGGGCAGGCTCCTACAGAGGCCAGCGCAAGATCACACCCGGCGCAGCTCTTTGGGCATGCTGAAGACGATGTTCTCTTCGACGCCCCTCAGCTCTTCCGGGTCCTGATGGCAAATCTCCCGCAGGCGTTCCACCACCTGCTGCACCAGCACCTCCGGCGCCGAAGCTCCGGCAGTGACGCCGAAACGGGTCTTGCCGACAAACCACTCCGGCTTCACGTCCTCGACGCTGTCGATCAGATACGACTCGCAGCCCAGCCGCTCGGCCAGCTCTTTCAGGCGGTTTGAATTCGAACTGTTAGGGGAGCCCACCACCAGCACCAGCTCACACTCCAGCGCGAGTTGCTTCACTGCGTCCTGGCGGTTCTGCGTGGCATAACAGATGTCCTTCTTGCGTGGTCCTTCGATTTCCGGAAAACGCTCGCGCAGGGCGTCAATGATGCGGGACGTATCGTCCATCGACAGCGTGGTCTGCGTGACATAGGACAAGTGTTCAGGCTTCAACACCTGCAGTTTCTGCACGTCCTCGACGGACTCGACCAGATAAATCTTGCCACCGGCGCTCTCGTCGTACTGCCCCATGGTGCCTTCCACTTCCGGGTGGAATTGGTGGCCGATGAGGATGCACTCGCGCCCGGCCTGACTGAACCCGACCACTTCCAGATGCACTTTCGTCACCAGCGGGCAGGTCGCATCGAACACCTTGAAGCCACGTTGCTCCGCTTCTTCCTTCACGGACTGGGCAACGCCATGGGCGCTGAAGACAACGATGGAGGAGCGTCCGGCAGCATCGATCGCGGGGATGTCCGCGAGCTCATCGACAAAAATGGCGCCGCGCTGACGCAGCGTGTCCACGACAAACTTGTTATGCACGACTTCGTGGCGCACGTAGATCGGCGCACCGTAAATATCCAGCGCCCGGTTGACGATGTCGATGGCACGATCCACTCCCGCGCAAAATCCGCGCGGATTGGCCAGATGAATATGGGCCGGTTGACGCTGCGTGGCTTCTTGAATCTGCACTGCGCTCATGGTTTGAACTCCATCACCTGCACACCGGCAGGAATCACAGAAAATATCTCGGCGGTAAAACGAATCGCACGACCTGAAAGCGGGTGATTGAAATCCACCACGAGGGTGTCCTCATCGATGGACTTCACCACGCCTGGAATCTCGAATCCGCCAGTGTCCGTAAACGAGAGCACCGTGCCTTCCACCACCGGGTCGGTCGAATTGGCGAGCAGCCCGGCAAACTTGCGACGCGGCAGCACCTGCACGTTGTCCGGGTTGCTGGCGCCGAAACTCTGCTCGGCAGACAGCAGCACGCTGGTCTTCTCGCCCGCTGCCAAACCCAGCAACGCATTCTCAAACCCTGGCAGCAGACTGCCATCCCCGACCACGAAGGTCGCCGGGGATTTGTCGAAGTTGCTGTCGATGACAGAGCCATCGTCCAGCGCCAGCGAAAAGTGCAGCGTCACGCGGCTGCCCTGTGCGATCACGGCCTTGTCAGGCATACAGACGCTTCTCGCCAACACCGTCGATGTTCTCGACACAGCGCAGACACAGTTCCGGATGCGCGGCGTGTGAGCCGATGTCGGCACGGTGATGCCAGCAGCGCACGCACTTGGTATGGGCTGACGGCGTGATTCGGAGCTGCAGCCCCGGCACTTCGGTAGCAGCAACATCGACGGCGGCGCTCATTGGTTGCAGCGCCGCATGCGACACCATCAGCACAAAGCGCAGTTCGTCGTCGAGGCGGCTCAGCAACGAGTTCAGCCCGGCATCACAGAACAGCGTGACCTCGGCACTCAGGGCCGCGCCGATCAGTTTGTCGTTGCGCTGTTTCTCCAGCTCTTTGTTCACAGCCGTCTTCACCGCCATGACCTGTTGCCAGAAGTGATCGTCCATCTCCGCAGACTCGGCGAGCAGCGGCAGCCCCTCGGAGAACTGGCTGAGGAACACAGACTCGGCGCGCTGGCCAGGAATGCTTGCCCAGATCTCATCGGCCGTGAAACTGGTGATCGGGGCGATCAGCTTGCTGAGGATTTCCACGATGTGGTACATCGCCGTCTGCGTGGAGCGCCGCGCCAGACAATCGTCGCGCGTGGTGTACTGACGGTCCTTGATCACGTCCAGATAGAAGCTGCCCAGCTCGATGACGCAGAAGTTGTGCACCTTCTGGTAGACGCCCAGGAAGTGGTAATTCTCGTAGTCTTCCACGACCTGCTGCTGCAGCAGTTGCGCCTGGCGGGTGATCCAGTAATCGAGCGCGACCATGTTGTCGGGCGCGACGAGATTCTGTGCCGGATCGAAACCGCTCAAGTTGGAGAGCAGGAAGCGTGCGGTGTTACGGATGCGGCGGTAAGAATCGGCGACGCGCTTGAGCACTTCGGTAGAGGCCGTCATCTCGCCACGGAAATCCGTGGACGCGACCCACAGACGCAGGATGTCGGCGCCGTATTCCTGGAACACTTCCTTCGGAGAGATGGTGTTGCCGAGCGACTTGGACATCTTGTAGCCCTTGGCATCCACGGTGAAACCGTGGGTCAGCACCTGCCGATAAGGCGCCGTGCCGTGCATGGCCACTGCTGTTTTCAAGGACGACTGGAACCAGCCGCGATGCTGGTCCGAACCTTCCAGATACAGATCGGCCGGATAGCCCAGGCCGCGCTGCTGCAGCACGGAATAGTGAGTGACGCCAGAATCGAACCAGACGTCCAACGTGTCGGTGACCTTGCTGTACAGCGCCGCCTCGGCACCGAGCAGGTCTTCTGCAGTCAGTTCGAACCAGGCGTCGATACCCTTCTGCTCGATGCGCAGCGCCACTTCCTCGATCAGCTCAGCCGTGCGCGGGTGTAGTTGCTGCGTCTCTTTGTTGACGAACAGCGTGATCGGCACGCCCCAGGTGCGCTGACGGGAGACACACCAGTCCGGGCTACCCTTGAGCATCAGCTCGATGCGCGCCTGACCCCAGTCGGGAATCCACTTCACCTTGGCGACAGCATCCAGCGCGGACTGCAACAGCCCCTGCTCGCTCATGCTGATGAACCACTGCGGCGTGGCGCGATAGATCAGTGGCGTCTTGGTGCGCCAGCAGTGTGCGTAGCTGTGCACGATCTTCTTCACGGCGACCAGCGCGTGACGTTCTTTAAGTTCTTCGATGACCAGCTCGTCGGCCTTGTAGACATGCGCGCCAGCAAATTTACCTGCAGCACCGGTGAAGACACCGTCATCGTCCACCAGATTCAGCGTGCCCAGCCCGTAGGCCATGCCGACGTTGAAGTCGTCCACGCCGTGATCGGGTGCCGTGTGCACCGCCCCGGTACCGGCATCGGTGGTGACATGCGCGCCGAGGATGACCGGCACCTGCTTGTCCACAAATGGATGCTGCAGCAGCAGCTTCTCCAGCGCCGCACCCTTGACGCTGCCGAGCACCTCATAGGACTCGCTGCCGTAGCGCTGCATGATCTCGTCGACCATGGCGGTGGCCAACACGAGTGTCTCGCGGCCACTTTCCAGCGCGCAGTCCACCAGCGCGTATTCGAGTTCGGCATTCAGGCATACGGCCTGGTTGGAAGGCAGCGTCCAGGGAGTGGTGGTCCAGATGACGACGGACACCTTCTGCACGCCGTCCAGATTCAGTTTGACGCCCTGACCTTTGAATCGTGCAAAAAGCTCTGCCGGATTTGCCACCGGGAAGCGCACATCGATCGCGAACGAGGTTTTGTCCTGATATTCGACTTCGGCTTCGGCCAGCGCCGAGCCCCCGACCACGCTCCAGTAAACGGGCTTGAAGCCCTTCACCAGATGGCCGTTGGCGGCGATCTTGCCGAGCGCGCGCACGGTGTCGGCCTCGGTCTTGAAATTCATGGTGAGGTAGGGGTTCGCCCAGTCACCGAGCACGCCAAGACGCACGAAGTCCTGCTTCTGGATCTCGACCTGTGCCGCTGCGTATTCGCGACAGGCTTTGCGGAACTCGGCGAAGGAGACCTTCTTGCCAGCCTTGCCGAGTTTCTTCTCGACGTTGTGCTCGATGGGCAGGCCGTGACAATCCCAGCCCGGCACGTAAGGCGAATCGAAACCCGCCAGGGTTTTGGCCTTGACGATGAAATCCTTGAGTGACTTGTTGACCGCGTGCCCGAGGTGCAGCTCGCCATTGGCATAGGGCGGGCCGTCGTGCAGGACAAAGCGTGGCCTGCCCGCGCTGATGGCGCGAATCTTCCCGTACAGGTCCATGGCTTGCCAGCGGGCCAGCATCTCCGGCTCGCGCTGCGCGAGACTGGCTTTCATGGGGAACTCTGTCTGTGGCAGGTTCAGGGTGGTTTTGTAGTCAGTCATCTCTTCAACCTATCTCTTATGTGGGAGCGGGCCTGCCCGCGATGGGGCTGTGCCGACATCAATCGCGAGCAGGCTCGCTCCCACAGTTTTTAAAGGGGCATTTCCTTTTCGAAAAATTCTCTGGTGGTCTGCACGTCAATCGCGATGCGCGCCTGCAGCTCCTCCAGCGACGCGAACTTCTGCTCGTCACGGATCTTGTGGCGGAAGATCACCGTGATCTTCTCGCCGTAGATATCGCTGTCAAAATCCAGCAGATGCACTTCCAGCACGGCCTTGCTGCTGTCCGTCACTGTAGGCCGGTAACCGATATTCGCCGCGCCTTTCAGAAAACGTTCCGCCATCTCTTCGTTGTCGACCCGCACGTCGCAGGCATACACGCCATGCAGCGGCAGTGTCTTGCGGTCGAGGCGCACATTGCAGGTCGGGAAGCCCAGATCGCGCCCGAGCTGCTGCCCCTGCACGACCGTGCCCGAGATGCTGTAGGGCCGATTGAGCAACAGCTCCACCAGCTCGAAATCGCCGCGTGCCAGCTGCTCTCGCACATAGGTACTGCTGATCCGCACGCCATTGTGGACACAGCTGGCGGTCTCGACAAGCTCGAAACCGTGCTGCTCGCCATAGCGCTGCAGCATGGCGAAATCGCCACGCCGCTGATGACCGAAACGGAAGTCGTTGCCGATGATGAGGCTCTGCAGCCCGAGACCCTGCACCAACATCGTCTCGATGTAGTCCTCGGCGCTGAGTCGGGAGAGCGCTTCGTCAAAGCGCAGTTTGAACACGAAATCGATGCCCTGCTCTTCCAGCAACTGCAGCTTCTCGCTCAGTTCGCAGAGGCGGGCTGGACAATCACGCGGAGTGGCAGCGAAGAATTCTTCAGGGTGGGGTTCAATCAGAATCACCAGCGACGGCGCTCCGAACTCCGCCGCCTTGGCACGCAGTTGCTGCAGGATCAGTTGATGGCCGGTGTGTACGCCATCAAATTTGCCTATCGTCGCCACACAATGGCTGTGGTGGCGGCGAAAGCTGTCGGTGTCCTCGATCACTATCATGTTCTGAGTCGCAGCGGCAACGGGCCGCGTGAGGGTATAAAGGCGCGCGATTATACCCGTTTATGCTGCGGGGCCTCAAAGAACTTTAGCCTTTCAAAAGGTCAGTCCTTCATTTTCAATCTTTCAGTGCCTTTCACGAACAGGACGCGGGCCCACAGGGCGACAAACAGCAACACAATGATCTGCGCGAAGAAGCCCGTCCCGAGCGCTCCGGACTCCACGTCCATGGCGATGGAAATCATGTTGAAAATCATCGCCACGGCCATGGAGACCAGCACAGCAGAGATCAGGAGTTGGATAATGCCCATCATTCGAACCATCTCACACCCCCTCGAAAAACAGTTTATTGCGGAACATTCAACACCAGTTTACCGACCATGGTGCCGGACTCCAGCTTGGCGTGAGCTTTCAGCAGATTGGCGGCGTTCAGCGCGCCGTAGTGCTCGGTGCGGGTGTGACGCAACACACCGGCATCCAACAGGCGCGAGGCCTCGTTTAGCAAAACACCTTGTTCGGCAATGTCCGGTGTCTGGAAGCGCGCACGAGTAAACATGAATTCCCAAGTGATCGAGACGCTCTTGGGCTTGAACAGGTTGATGTTGACCGGCTGATTGGACTCGGTGTCCACGATCAGACAGAGCTTGCCCTGGGGCAGGATCACGTCGGCCATGCCGTGCCAATGCTGCGCGGTGCCCACCAGACAGAAAATGTAATTCACGCCGGTCAACCCGACGCGCTTGAATTCATCGCCGAGTGTCTCGCGGTGATTGATCACCTGATCAGCCCCCATATCGCGGCACCACTGCTCAGTCTGCGGACGGGACGCCGTGGCGATCACCTGCAGGCCAGCGACCTTCTTCGCCAGTTGAATGGCGATGGAACCCACACCACCGGCACCACCGATGATGAGGATGGACTTGCCTTTGTTGGCAGCAGTGTCTTTGCTGATGCCCATGCGCTCGAACAGTGCTTCCCACGCCGTGATGGTGGTCAGAGGCATGGCGGCGGCGTCATCGAAAGACAGTGTCTTGGGCTTGCGGCCGACGATACGCTCGTCGATCAAATGGAATTGGCTATTGCCACCAGCACGGGTCACGTCGCCAGCGTAAAAAACTTCGTCGCCCGGCTTGAACAGCGAGCAATTCTCACCAACGGCTTCGACCACACCAGCGCAATCCCAACCGAGAATGCGCGGCTGCGGCAGATTGGTGCCCGCGTTCATGCGGATCTTGGTGTCGACTGGATTCACCGATACGGCATGGACCTTCACCAGCAGAAATTTCCCGGACGCAGTGGGCTTGGCAATGTCGACGTCCTGCAGGGCGTTGACATCGGTGACCGGTAATGAATTCAAAACTCCGACAGCTTTCATGCGTCTCTCTCCGTTGCATTGCCCTTATAAATAGCAGGCTTGATTGTTATTAGCGCCCGTCCAAGCGAGCAGGGCGACATTATTGCACTGGCACAAGGGCAACGACAATCGGCCTGTCGGCTCAGAGACTGGTGTCGTCTTGGCGCAAGGGTGGATTCAAGCGCAGAAACTCATCCACATCGGTGACGAAACCAGGGTGGAAAAAACCCAGTTTCTTGCGCTTTTCCCAGAAGGTCTCGAAACCGATTTCCGAAAAAGTGACACGCAGATGCTGCTGGTAACCGCGAAACAATTCTTCGTCCAGCAAGCCCTTGGTGAAGTGATACCACTGGTTTTCATAGGCGCGGACAACCCGGTTGAAGAACTGCGTCTTCATGCGTCGCTCGACAGGGGTCAGTTCTTCCACTGGCCGAAAACTGCATTCGAGCAGACCTTGCGGAGGAGAAAATACCTCACGCATGTCCCGCTCGATTTCCTGCAGCGTGGTGGCTGTACTTACTTTGGAAGCGTGGCGCACCTGGGATGCCAGATACAACAACGATGCCACGACTCCGACTGCTCCGACGAACTCCCCCACATTACCCAGCGTTTCAAACACGATGCCTCCTGGCACGGAACTGATGGAGCAGGTGACGCGACCGCATCACTCTCAACTGCTCTTCCGTACAATACCTCTATGCAAGAAGCTCTCCAGCTGCGCGCAAATTTTGATCATTTCTGCGTTGTCTGAACGCGACCCACCGCGCCGCCTGTCACTCATAGCAGCCGTGCTATGATGCCACCGACCCGATATCACTCTGGAGGCTGCGTCCGGCGCGCCCCAATCTGCAGGTTCACTATGCTCGGCAAGTTACTCCTGACTCTCGGCATCATCCTGATTGCCATCCTGTTCCTGCGCAAATATCGCCAGGATGAGCGGCTGCGCCTGCAAAAACTGACGGGTAAGAAGCCCAACGCTCTGCCCGGCAATGGGGCAGCGACCAAAGCGCCCCTGAGCGATTACCGCTTCGCTGCCTACCTCTTTATTGCTCTCACGCTTGGTGGCGGCAGCTATCTCTATTATCTGCGCTGGCAGGACGACACCAGTCTTGTGACCGTCATTCTGCACCGTGATGGTGCGGGCAGCCCCGTGACCTATCAGGTCTACAAGAATCAGCTGGAGGAGCGCGCCTTCACCACCATCGACGGCATTCGCGTGACGGTGGCATCCAGCGAACGTATGGAAGTCATGGGGCTATAGGCGATGACCACATCCGACAACTCCACCAGCGAGACTCGTCACACTGCTGAAAAGCTGCCCGTCGGCGGAGGCTTGAAAGCCATTCAGTACGTCATGTCCATTGCCGGCAATGTCGGCCCGGGACGCCTCGCGGCGGCGGTCAGATCGAAGAACACCTGCAAGGCTTGCGCCTTCGGCACCGGAGGACAACGCGGCGGCTTGCACAACGAACACAAAGCGGGCGTCGAGATCTGCAACAAGAATATTCAGGCCCAGTCCAGCGATCTGCGTGCTGCCGTTCCCCGCGCTATTTTCGAAGACAATTCCCTGAACGAACTGCGCCAGCTCAGCGGTCGGCAACTGGAAGCGCTCGGGCGCCTGGGACATCCTCTTTACAAGGCACCTGGCGCTGATCGTTACCGAGTCATCAGCTACGACGACGCCATTCAGCGCATCGCCGCACGCTTGCGCGAGACTGATCCACAGCGCAGCTTCTTCTACAGCTCCGGCCGCTCCTCCAACGAAGCCGCCTTCATTCTGCAGCTCTTCGCTCGGCTCTACGGCAGCAATCACGTCAACAACTGCTCCTATTATTGTCACCAGGCGTCCGGGGTTGGATTGCAATCCAGCATCGGCACGGGGACAGCAACGATCCAGTACAAAGATCTGGAGCTGGCCGATACGATCTTCGTGATCGGGGCCAATCCGGCATCCAATCATCCGCGTTTCGTGAAGGTGCTGATCGAGTGTCGACGGCGCGGCGGACAGGTCATCGTCATCAACCCGGCGAAGGAACCTGGCCTGTTGCGCTTCGCCTCTCCGAGTGATTTCCGCTCGATGATCGTGGGAGGTGCACAGATTGCCTCGCATTATGTACAGCCGCATGTCGGTGGTGATCTCCCCTTGCTCAATGGTATTGCCAAGGCCGTGCTGGAGAACGGAGGCACCGACAGCGATTTCATCGCCAGATACTGCAACGGTTTTACTGACTATGAGCATTTTCTCAAGCAGCTGGATTGGCCGACGTTGTGCGCGCAGTCCGGTGTCACCGAACAGCAGATCAGAGAAATTGCTGCGTGTTATCAAGCGTCTCGCAATTGCGTGTTCAGCTGGGGCATGGGCATTACGCATCACACACAGGGTGTGGAAAATGTGGAAGCCATCAGCAATCTTGCGCTGCTGCGCGGCATGCTCGGTGCTCCCGGCCGTGGTCTGTTGCCTCTGCGCGGTCACAGCAACGTGCAAGGCGTGGGCTCGATGGGGGTCAGCCCCGCGCTGAAGGAGCAGGTCTTCCACAACATCGAACGCGAGTTGGGTGTCACTCTGCCGACCACCCCGGGCATGGACACACTGGCCTGTATGCAGGCGGCCGCTGTCGGCAAAATCGACATGGCTTTTCTGCTCGGGGGCAATCTGTATGCGGCCAATCCGGACTCGGTATTTGCAGCGGCAGCGCTCGCGGCCATCCCCTTCAAAGTCATGATCAACTCCACCATGAATCTGAGCCATGTGCATGGCATCGGCGATGAATGCATCGTGCTGCCGATCCGGGTACGCGACGAGGAAACGCAACCGACAACCCAGGAGTCGATGTTCAATTTCGTGCGCCTGAGCGATGGAGGCTTCGAGCGCATCGAAGGTTTACGTTCAGAGGTCGATATCATCAGCCGCATCGCGGCGGCGGTCATTCCCACCACAGTACTCGACTTCAACGCCTTCGCAGAACATCGCCATATCCGTCACGCGATTGCCAACATCATTCCCGGCTTCCGGCCATTGGACAAAATTGACGCAGACAAAGAGGAATTTCATATCGAAGGCCGCGCACTGAGCAACCCGGTATTTCCGACCCGCGATGGCAAAGCCTCTTTCCGGATAGCGACAGTTGCCGACGCCAACTCAGTATCGACACTGATCAACACGACCAGCTCTTCCTACACCTTGACCAGTGTGCGCAGCGAAGGACAGTTCAACACCATTGTGTACACCGACAACGATGTCTATCGCGGCCAGACCGAACGCGCCGTCGTGTTGATGCATCCACAGGACATGCAGAGAGAAGGTCTGGTCGTTGATACGCTGGTGAGTCTGGTGAATGAGACCGGACGCATGAGCGGTCTGAAGGTAAAGCCCTTTGATATACGTCCTGGCAATCTGATGACGTATTTTCCGGAAGCGAATGTCCTGATCCCGCTCACCAGCGATCCGCGCAGCCGTACACCGGCCTTCAAATCGGTACAGGTCACCCTTTTAAGAGAAACCCCTTAGCTCCGCAATCGCCCTGCTACGCTGACCTGTCGGAGCTGTTCGGTCTATCGAATCTCTGTGATGGGGCAAAGGTTTGCTGATAGACTTGCTCAACATGAATTTCAATCATTATCACCATGCGCCTTCTCACACATCTCGTTTTTTTGCTGCTTCTGATTCCTGGCCTGCTGCATGCCACGGAAGAGATTGTCACGCTTGAGGATGGCAGCACGGTCAAGGTGTTTCTGTTTTACCCGGAGAATGACGGTGAGGGACCCTGGCCACTGACCGTGTTGATGTCCGGCGGCACCGCCAACGAATACATTGTGCGCGCCCAGTTCTGGCTGGGTTATGAACTGGCCAGTCGCGGCTGGGTTATCGCGTTCCCCGTCTCTCCCGATGACAATTCTTTCTTCGGCACCAATGGTGAAAAAATCCCCAAGGTCATCGAGCATCTGCAGAAATTGCCTGCTATAGAAGATGGGAAGTCTTTGCTGGTGGGGGTCTCGAATGGCGGCAGTTCGGCACTCGAAATCGCCAGCAGAAATCCCGAAAAATACTACGGCGTGGTCGCGGTACCGGGCATCATCAAGGATCATTCCAGCATCGGCGACTTCGACAATCTACCTATTTTCCTGCGGATTGGTGAAAACGATTTCCTGCGCTGGAACCGCCAGCTGCCAAAGCTTGAGAAAGAATTGACAGAAGCCGGCGCCAGAGTGGATGCCAAACTGGTGCCGGATGGAAGTCATGTCTTTACAATCGACTGGGACGAACTGCAGCCCTGGCTCGATTCACTTCTGTAATCACGCGTGACACGAATACCCGGTGCTCGCCATCAGGACTGCGAGCTGTCCGTCCAGTAATCCGTCACGACACCTTCCTTGATTGCCACAGACAAGGTTCTCTCGACTTCGTTTTCAACGTCGACATGGAACAACAGAAACAGCCCCACTTCCGTCTCCACTTTGCTGTTGTTTTCGTAATGCCAGACCTCGCTGCCATCGGCGTATTCGGTCCGTCTGGCTGGTTCGCCGAAGGTCTCCTGCACCCAGATCTGCGTGGTTTCACCCGGTTCGATTCTGTGCGCCTGTGCGCTGCTCCATTGCGAACTGCCGACCTGACGATCAGAGTCCACGGTAAACAAACAGCCCGTCATGGTGAGCGTGCCCAGCAACAATAGTATTTTCGAAAGCATTTCAATCCCCTGTATATCCGTCATGTGTGATTAGTTTTAATTGGTCTTGGGAGCGATGAAGCAGGGCTCATCCTAGAGGGGCTGGCTGAATCGCACCTGAATGAAACAACAGTTCGTGACGAGTGGCATTCGCACAGCGACAGCGTATTGTTTTCACAATGCCCGGGAATTCCTCTATCATCCCCGGCACATCTTCTTACCCACTCTCACAGGAGTACGCCCCAACCATGTATACCTTTATCAAAATCATCCATATGTCCTTCGCCATGATCTCGATCCTCGGCTTTCTCGGCCGTGGCATCCTGAAGATCAATGAATCGCCCATCGTGGAGAAAAAGCTGGTGAGGGTATTGCCGCATGTCATCGACACGGTGCTGCTGGTCAGTGCGATTACGCTGGTGGTGATGTCGGGTCAATATCCCTGGGTAGCACCCTGGGTCGGTGCAAAAGTGCTGGGTCTGATTGTCTATATCGGTCTCGGTGTAGTCGTCATGCGTACAGCCAAAACACGCAAGACCCGCATCATTGCTTTCGCACTTGCTCTGGTCACCGCTGCCTATATTCTGATGGTCGCATCGACAAAGACAATTATGTAAGGCGCACAATTTCTGGTTGACATCGATCTTAAAAGGCATAGACTTCGCCCGGTCAAAAACCAGATATTTTTTACAACTATCGCAAGCACTGAAACGAAATGAACACTCTATATTCCACATGGAATTCTACAGACGCAATGCAAGCGCGTGACGCGGCCCCGGCCAGCGTGCACCTGCTATCAGTGCGCGTGGAAAAGACCGTGGAGGTCAACTTAGAGTAAAACTTTCGATTCAATAATTATTGAACACCAGAAGAAGGCCTCTAAGTTCCAAAAGAATTTAGGGGCCTTTTTCTTTTTGGCGCGTTAAATCGCAAATGCTGACTCACGAGGTCGGGCATAGGGGGACTATTTTGCCTAAAAAAAGCAGACAACCAAAAACAGCAGCGGACGGCTTGCATAGAAACATCAGAATTATCTATGCACTCGCGTTCTTTCACATGTTCATGTTGATCGTACCGGTCATCGTGCCCTTCTTCGAATCGAAGGGATTGAGTCTGGGTGAAATATTCTACCTGCAGGCCATCTATGCCAGCTGTATCGTGGTACTTGAGGCGCCTTCCGGATATCTCGCTGACCGCATGGGACGACGCGCGGTTCTGCTTATCGGCAGTGTCGCTCAAGGCATCGGTTATCTGTGGCTCAACTTTGCCGATGGCTTTGTCAGTCTCGCCATTTTCGAGCTGATACTGGGCGTGGCAGTGAGCATGATGTCCGGCGCTGACCTGGCACTTCTTTACGACACGGAGAAAGCCTTGTCTGATTCCGAAGACGCGCACACTGGCAGCATCGCCCACTTGAGCTTCACCAAGTCTGTCGCTGAAGGCGCTGGTGCCTTGCTCGGTGGCGCATTGGCCCTGTGGTCATTTGAAGCGATGGTGCTGGCGCAATCACTGGTGGCATGGATCTGTCTGGTCCTGGCGTTGTTACTGGTCGAGCCGCCCTACAAAGGCAGCGACAACACCAGAAGAATGCCCGGCTTCAAGGCAATCTATACGCACGTTTTGAAGGGCGATCGTATTCTGCGCAAAGTGTTTCTGGCGTTGCCAATCTACAACCTGACCACTTTTCACGTGGCCTGGCTGGTACAGCCCTACTGGGAAGAGAAAGGCTTGTCGCTGGCGATGTTCGGAGCACTGTGGTTTGCGCAGAGTCTGACCGTGGCGATTGCCAACAAGTGTGGCTATGCCCTGGAGAAACGTCAGGGCGCAGTGTTCGCGCTGATGCTCATCGGTATTCTGCCTATCGTCGGACATCTGGGGATGGCGTGGCTGGGCGGGTGGTTCGGCATCAGTGTGTGCTTCATTCTGTTCTTCTGCCGAGGACTGTATCAGGTCATTCTGGTGAATGCGCTCAACCGACGTCTGCCGGGTGAAATGCGCGCGACAGTCAACTCGCTGACCAGCCTGACCTTCCGGTTTGGTTTTATTCTGACCGGTCCGTTAATCGGTTATGTCGCCGAGACATGGGGTCTGACAGTGGCGCTGAATGCGCTGGCACTCAGTTCTCTGCTCATGTTCGCACTGGTGATGATGCCGTTGGTCAAAGCCGTCATCGTGCTGCAGATGAAAGACGCCTGAGCGTGCATCAAAACTGTGCACGTTTTTGTCCAACCCTGCGCGACCGCACAGGGTTGGTGCTTTCAACTTCACCATGATAAAGTTTGCGCCAATTGTCCGTACCCACCGATCAAAGCGTAACCCAATTCAACCATGCTGGAGACCGAGCCATGAAACTTATCACCGCTATTATCAAGCCGTTCAAATCGGACGATGTCCGTGAAGCGCTACAGGAACTCGGCGTCAACGGGATGACTGTTACGGAAGTCAAAGGTTTCGGACGGCAGAAAGGCCATACCGAACTGTATCGCGGCGCGGAATACGTCATCGACTTTCTGCCCAAAGCGAAGATTGAAATTGCGATTGCCGATGATCTGGTCGATCAGGCGATTGAAGCCATCTGCAAGGCGGCCAACACCGGCCAGATCGGTGATGGCAAAATCTTTGTGACCCCGCTGGAGCAAAGCATTCGAATCCGCACCGGTGAAACCGGCAACGAAGCCCTGTAAATCGCCGATACCGACCACGGCAGGAACGGTGGGAATCACCTCCTGCAAGAACAGATTCAAGGAATTCAACATGCCAACAATAAGAAAATCGCTTGTCAGCATTATCAGCCTGCCCCTTCTGACGCTTCTCCCCGCTCTGGCGTTTGCCGCCGAGGGCGATGTGGACGGCGCCAACACCGCCTGGATTCTCACCGCCACCGCGCTGGTACTGTTCATGACAGTGCCGGGGCTGTCGTTGTTCTACGCCGGACTGGTGCGCAGCAAGAACGTCCTCTCGATCCTGATGCAATGCTTTGCCATTACCGCTCTGATCTCCGTGATCTGGCTGGTGATGGGCTACAGCATCGCTTTCGGCCCGGCAGAGAATGGTTTCTGGGGCGGTCTGGACAAAGTCTTCCTGAGTGGCGTGACCAGAGAGTCAGTGTGGGGAAACATTCCTGAACCGCTCTTCGTAGCCTTCCAGATGACCTTTGCCATCATCACTCCAGCCCTGATTGTCGGTGCCTTTGCCGAGCGCATGAAGTTTTCCTCGATGCTGCTGTTCAGCGGCCTGTGGTCAATCTTCGTGTACTTCCCCATATGCCACTGGGTCTGGGCTGAGCACGGCTGGCTGTTCCAGATGGGCCTGATCGATTTCGCGGGCGGTACCGTGGTGCACGTGACAGCCGGTGTGGCCGCCGTGCTGACCGCTGTCATGCTGGGCAAGCGCCAAGGCTTCCTGACCTCGCCGATGATGCCGCACAACCTGACCATGACCATCACCGGGGCAGGCATGCTCTGGGTAGGCTGGTTCGGATTCAACGCGGGCAGCGCTCTCGCCGCCAACGGCAGCGCAGGGATGGCTCTGCTGGCGACGCATATGTCGGCAGCGGCCGGGGCAATGACCTGGATGAGCATTGAATGGGTCAGACACGGTAAACCCAGCGGCCTGGGTGCGGTGACCGGCATGGTCGCAGGACTCGCCACGATTACTCCTGCCTCGGGCTCCGTCGGCCCGGCCGGTGCGATGGTCATCGGTATCATGGGCGGTACGCTGTGCTTCTATGCCACGCACTACCTGAAGCGCAAGATCAAGATCGACGACTCCCTGGACGTGTTCCCGGTGCACGGTGTCGGCGGCATTCTCGGCACACTGATGGCCGGGATCTTCGTTTCTCAGGAACTCGGCGTTTTCAGCGGCAACGGTTATGCGGAAGGCATGACCATGGGCTCGCAGCTGGGCGTGCAGATCATTGGTATCCTGGCGACTGGCGCCTATACCGCTGTCGTCACCTACCTTCTCATCAAACTGGTGTCGATGCTGACCTCCGGCATCCGCGTCACTGACGATGAAGAACAGGTCGGACTGGACATCTCCGATCACGACGAGAAAGGCTACTCCATGTAATCACCCGCTCCTGGTGTATGCTGTGCGGCGAGGGCAGATGACTGCTCTCGCCGCAACAGGAGTACCGCGCATGATCGGCACACGTCTCACATTGATTCTGCTTCTTGGCACCGCCCTGCTCACAGGCTGCCGCCGCGATGAACCCGCTCCTGCAGACACTGCCCCCGCCACTCCTCCCTCCCTGGCAATATCCACATTGTCGACACGACCCGATATGGTCACTGGCGGCGACGCATTGATACAACTCGACAGCAACGGTATTGCGGCGGCCGATCTGCATGTCACGCTCAACGGCGACGACATCAGCCCTGTCTTTCTTGAGGCCAGCCTGGCCTCCACAGCCCCGGCAACCAAGCAAAGCCTTCAGGTTCTCGTTGCAGGGTTGAACGAGGGACCCAACACCTTGCTGGCAAGGGCTGGCGAACTCAGCGCAGAACTCACTCTCGTCAATCACCCGCTGACCGGCCCCGTGTTCTCCGGCCCGCATATTCAACCTTTTGTCTGTACCACTCTTGAAGAGGGACTGGGCGAGCCGCTCGACGAATTCTGCACGGCAGTCTCGCAGGTCGGCTATGTGTATCGTTCCCGAGAAGGCGTCTTCAAACCGCTCGTCGATGTCACCCAGCCCTACCCTGTCGACATGCTCACCACGACCACCAATCAGGGCGAAACTGTGCCTTTTGTCGTGCGTGTGGAGTCAGGCACCCTCAATCGCTCCATTTATCACATGGCCGTGCTGGACGATCCGCGCCGCACCTATGGACAGTGGGACCCGCAACTGGGCTGGAATGAGCGCTTGGTCGTCAGCTTCGGCGGTGGCTGCGGAACCAATTACAATCAAGGCTCGCGCAACCGAGAGGCAGTGCTGGACGCCATGATTCTGGGCAAGGGCTTCGCTCATGTGGTGTCGTCATTCAATGTCATGGGACATCAGTGCAACGACAGTCTCTCCGGGGAGACCCTGATGATGCTGAAGGAACACTTCATCGAGAATTATGCGGTGCCACAATGGACAGTAGGCTTCGGCGGTTCAGGCGGCGCTATCCAGCAACTGCTGATTACCCAGAATTTTCCCGGCCTGCTGGACGGACTGCTGCCCAGCCTGAGCTTTGCGGACTCTTTCAGCGTACGGCCCGGCGTGACAGATTGCCGCCTCCTGATCAACTACTTCGAGAAAAATCCACAGCAGTGGCCGGATGACAAACGTGAGGCCATCGAAGGTTATTCCACCGGGACCTGCGCCTCCTGGAATCGCACTTTCATTGACGTGATCGTGGCTGATACCGGCTGCGGCATTCCCGAGAAACTGATCTACAACGCCGAAACCAATCCGCGCGGAGCCCGTTGCACGATCTATGACACCAATGTAGCAACCCTAGGCCGTGACCCAGCCACCGGCTTTGCCTATCAGGCACTGGACAACACTGGCATTCAATACGGGCTAACGGCGCTAGATTCCGGGATCATCACTGTCGACGAGTTCATCGCCCTGAACCAGCACATCGGGGGTTACGATCGCGACGGCAAGCCCTCAAGCGTACGCACTTCAGCGCAACTGGAAGGACTGCAGAATGTCTACAGGGCGGGACGTGTGAACATGGGGGGCGGTGCGCTCGGCAGCGTGCCGATTCTGCATTACCGCAGCTACAACGACGCCCTCGGCGACATTCATGATCGCTTTCGGGACTTCCAGATTCGCGAACGTCTGCACAAAGCCAATGGCCGGTCAGACAATCAGGTGATCTGGATCTACGGAAACCGTGAACAGGCGGCAATGGTGGCCGAGTTGGCACTGGATACCATGACACAGTGGCTGGATGCACTGCAGGCAGACCAGGAGGATGCAACCGCCATCGACAAGGTCGTGCGCACGAAACCCGCCGCCGCTGTGGATGCGTGCTGGGACAAACAAGGGCTGCGAATCGAAGAAGAATTCGTGTTCATGGGGGCGGGACTGTGCAATACGCTTTACCCCTCGCACATCAATCCGCGCCTGGCAGCAGGAGCACCTCTGGCGGACGATGCCATCAAATGCGCGCTCAAACCACTGACGCGCAGCGATTACCCCGCTGCCATGAATGATGCACAGTGGATACAACTGCAGGCGGTATTTGCCGAAGGAGTCTGCGACTACAGCAAGCCGGGCATCAATCAGGAGCCGCTGGCGGGCACCTATCTTCACCTGCCGCTGTGAAAAACCCTGTGGGAGCGAGCCTGCTCGCGATGGCGTGAGCCGGTAAGGCTGTCGCGAGCAAGGCTCGCTCCCACAGTCAACAGATCAGAAATCGAAGAAGTAGACCTGCAGATTGAACTGGAAGCGGGGATCCGGGTCCCAGTCCTCATCGCGCTCCATGACCAGCTGTGGTACCAGCTCCATTACCAGCCAATCTTCGTAGATGGCTTTGCGATAGACAGTCTGCAAGTAGTAACTCTCAACGCGCTGAGTCGGTTGACTCATGCCGATAACACCCCCTTCGTAGGTCAGCGTTTCACGATTACCCAGGGTCTGGTGTACCGAGACCGTCTGCGCGAACTCAAAGCCTTTATCCTTTTTCCAGTAGTTCACATCGGTGTCGATGCGCAGAAACATGTCAGCACGCAATTCGCGACTGAAATAGATGCGTGACTCCTGGCCCCAGCCATCGGTGTGGTAATAAAGGATTCTATTGTCGGCACCAAACAGCCAGGTTTCATTGAGCTGATGGTTGTAGCGTGTTCTGAACCGATAGAAAGGATCGAGTGGGATTCGCCCTTTGACACCGACATCATGGTTGAAGCGCAGACCGTTGGCACGTCGTGGCATCTCGTAACTGAATCCCCCCGTAAACGATTGCGGGCGGACGTTGCTCAAACGCTGATTCTGCAGCGAATCAAATTCTGACTGCTCGGATTCGAAGATCAACTTCCAGCGCTCGCTGGCCCGTGGCAGATCGACACGGCCGCTCAGTCGCAGGTTCGAATGATAAGCACCTGTGCTGCTCACCTGCTGATTGACCTGCAGGCGCAGATAACTCTCATTGCTGTACTCGCCAACGGTATCGCCTGCGAGCCAGTCATCCAGATATGTGCCGATACCGGATACATTGCGAGACACCCTGTCTCTACGCGATTCCAGCCAACTCCATGCCGACGTGTCCGTGATTGCAGGTAGCTGCAATCCTGGGTCATTGGCATCTGCTGCATGAGTAGCGGGAGTGGCCAACAATGCCAAAGCCGCCAGCAGTCCAGCACCACTTAGCATGTGCACGGAATACCCGATGGTTTGATTAGTTGTCATGATACAGATCTCCCTGAAACACTATCAGATACTCATGGTAGCAGATGCACAGGGATTCGTCGCAGGGGAACTTCAGTAGGCAGGTAAACGCAAATCACCATTGAGGGACAGCGGATACCTCTTTGTGTTGAGGCGTATTAGTGAATGTGCGGCGCTTCGTCGATAAGGAAAGTGATGACCCACTCGGAGCCATGATGCAGAGGACTGACCAGCAACAGCAAGGCCAACAGAATGCCAGCGCCAAGCGCAGCCAATTGCCAGGGTTTCGGAGAAATGCGACTCGCCGCGTTCAGAAGCGCCATGATGCGCGTCTCCACCTCACGCTCGGCAAATCCCAGCACCCCCATCGGCAACGGTGCCGGGTGTGCCATCAACAGTCGTTTTACTTTGATCAGCGTTTCAGCCACGGCGATATGCCCGAATTTCTCTGCGGCGCGGAAGTCGCAAGCCTCCTCCGTCATCAGCTGCAGATCGGTCATCATCTGCCGCGCCAGATTCGCTGACAAAATGGCACTGCACAACCGTGCCAGCAACAGCCGCAGGTTGTCACGGCGTTCCTGATGCGCCTGTTCGTGCAACAGAATGATGGACAAATCCTGCTCGCCACAGCCCTGCGCCAAGCCATCACTCACATAGATACTGGGATGCCACCAGCCGAGCGTAAATACCAACGGACACTGTGATTTGATGGCGTAATACTCGCCAAGCGGGCGCCCGAGAGAGCTGAACTGGCGATGCAACTGCATGGAGCGGCGCATCGTCAGCAAAAATTGGATACACAGCAGAATAAAGACTATCGATCCAATCACCAGCCCAAACCAAGCCAGTCCATCAGAATGGATAACCGGGGCATGATCCAGACAGTCAACGTGGCAATGGGCATCGACAAGAACCGATTCGAGCGTGGGCATGAACAAGATCAGTGTGCTGGAGATACTCGCCAGAAAAGGCACTGTCCAGTACAGCAACAACAACGCACTGCCATAACGCGGGTGCAGACGGAACAACAAAGGACGAACCAGCGGATAGACCACCACGAACAACACACTGAGCAGCACCCACAGCACCAGCCAGATTGCGGAAAAGGTGCCGAGCACGTTGATCATTCCACTCTCCCACCCAGCTCCTGCTTCTTCCTGGCAATCAGGGCTTCAAGGTCGTTCAGGGACTTTTCGTCAAGGTCTGCTGCCACATTCACGAAGCTGCTGAGGATGGTTTCGAGCCTGCCGTCATGCAGCAAGTGGATGACATCGCCCATCAGGCGCGCCAGCAGATTGGAGCGGGACACGCTCGCATGGTAGGTGTAGGCGTGGCCCGTCTTGATCCGATCCACCAACCCTTTCTTATACAGACGCTCAAGCGTTGACTGGACAGTATTCAGCGACGGTTGCTTGCTGTCCGGAATATTGCCGCAGACATTCTTCGCATCCTGATGAGGTTGCTGCCAGAGCGCCTGCATGACCAGCAGCTCCAATTCACCGAGGGTGTTAGGCAAAACATTGGAAGAAGAGCGTTTTTTAATCATATACCTTTAAAAACCGAGCGTTGAGCGGTTTTCTCCGATGCCTTTTTATCTTTGAAAATCATTGGGATGACGCTTACAAAACATTCCAGATGGTGATTTTTCTTCCGAGCGTTCAAAACAGCCTTCTATACTTCCGGCGGCTCGGCAAGACCACAATATCATAAGAAAATTACAATACAAACAAAGGGCTACATTCTGTGCAGACTCATGTAAGGAAACTTCTGGCAATTGCGATTGCGTCGACCATGGCGCCCGCCATCAGCACCAAACTGTACGCGGCAGGTCTCACGGGCAACTCTGTTGAAGAAATCACCGTACTCGGCAACAACAATGCGCTCACGGGCAACCCGCTCTCCGCGACCGAGGGGATTGTATTCGGCGCGCAGCTGCAACTACGCCCGGTCTCTCGTCCAGCCGAGTTGCTCGAATTCGTACCCGGCCTGATCGCGACTCAACACAGTGGCGAAGGCAAGGGCAACCAGTACTTTCTGCGCGGGTTCAACCTGGACCACGGCACCGATCTGGCGCTGAAGGTCGACGGCCTACCTGTCAACATGCCCTCTCACGCTCACGGCCAGGGCTATGCAGACCTCAATTTCCTGATCCCGGAACTGGTCGAATCGCTCGCCTATCGCAAGGGGCCCTACTACGCCGAGGTCGGTGACTTCGGCACTGCGGGCTCCTCCGAGTTCCTCTATGCCGACAAGCTCGAACAGGGCAATGTCAGCCTCACGGCTGGCGAGAATGACTATCGGCGCCTCTTCGCCGGGCAATCTTTCGAGGCGCTGGCAGGTGACATCACTGTCGCAGGCGCTTTCACTGCCTATGCGGGTCCTTGGAAACTGGATCAAGACCTGGATAAAAAGAATGGGCTGCTCAAATACCATCAGGAAACAGGCAACGAAGCCTGGAGCATCACCGCGATGGGCTATGACAACAGTTGGGCTTCTACAGACCAGATCCCTTTACGCGCCGTGGAAAATGGCAGCCTGCATCGTTTCGGCAATGTCGATGCCAGCGATGGTGGCGAGACCCATCGCCACAGCCTGTCCTTCGACTGGAGCCAGGATCGCGGCGACGAGCGCCTGACACTGGACGGCTATGTGCTGGATTACGGGGTGACACTATTCTCGAACTTCACCTATTTCCTGGAAGACCCGCTGCGCGGCGACCAATTCGAGCAATCAGAAGACCGCCGCGTGTTCGGCCTCAACGCCGAGTATCAGCGCGACCTAACGTTCGCTGGTATACCTGCAGCGCTGAGTCTAGGTTTGCAGAACCGCACCGACAACATTGATGTGGGACTCTACAAAACCCAGCAGCGTGTGCGCCACGCGATCACTCGCGAGGACGATGTGCAGCAATCGTTGAGCAGCGCTTATGCCTCGCTTGCACAGCAATGGTCAGACAACATTCGCAGCGTCACCGCTCTGCGCGCCGATCACTATCGCTTCGATGTCGATGCCGGGCTGCCCATCAACGCCGGTCGTGGCAGCGAGACTCTGCTCAGTCCGAAGCTGAATTTGATCTATTCGTCCGACCCTGCGACCGAGTATTTCTTCAGCGCCGGACAGGGTTTTCACAGTAACGATGCACGCGGCACGACGATCAGGATCGACCCCGTGAGCGGCGATCCTGCCGATGCGGTAGATCCACTCTCCAAGGCACGCAGTGTCGAATTGGGCATGCGGACATCGCTGGTGCCCAACACCCAGATCGCGGTGTCGATGTTCTCGATGCAGATGGATTCCGAACTGATCTATGTGGGCGACGCGGGCGCCACCGAGGCACTGGGTGAAAGTAAACGCCGGGGCATTGAGCTTGGTGCCATCTATGCACCAACGCCATGGTTGTTGATTGACACCGACGTGACCTTGACCAAGGCACGCCTGATCGGCACCGGCGCAGCGGACCGCATTCCCAACTCCGTGGATCGCACAGCCTCGCTGGGCTTGATCGTCAACGATCTGCAACAATGGAGCGGCGGACTGCGTGTCCGTTACCTGGGCGAGGCGTCGTTGATTGAAGACAATTCGGTTGAATCGGAAGCCACCGTGCTGGTGAACGCGCAAGCGACTTATGCCATCAACCCGGACTGGTCAGTCATGCTGGAGGTCCTGGACTTGCTCGACAGCCAGGACAATGACATCACCTACTTCTATGAATCACAGCTGGCCGGAGAGGCTGGACCACAGGAAGACCTGCACTTCCATCCGGTGGAACCCCGCAGTGTACGAGTCACTTTGCAGGTACGTTTCTAAGTCGGATCAACACAGATTTCCGCTGGTCATCTGATCAGAGGAAATCCATGTCCCCGGCCGTGAGCCACCAGGCACCAGCCAGCTCCTTGGCCTGCGGTCCGTGCGTCCAAACGTTGCAGGGAATCTCGATGCCCAACTCGCGGCGCTCGCAATCGGGCAATGTGAAATGCTGTGCCTGACCGGTTGTGATACGACAGCACAAATTGAGACCTTGTTCGGACAAATGCGCGATCAACGCACGCAGCTGATCTGAAATATCGACCAGCGGCCCGACGATGTCCATCAGCAACCGGCCAGTCTCCTGCGCCTTCAATATGGCCAGTGCGTTTATCTCGCCGCTGTTACGACGACGCAGTGCCACACACTCATAAGCACCGGCCGCCCACAAAGGATGTGAGCAGTAGCGATAGTGCAGATACGCATAGTCGCGCACACCAACGATCTGAGCACGCAGGTCGTTAGCCATCTGCTCCCACAGCGCATCCACTGTGTGCCTGCTGTCAGCACTGTCCAGTACGAAGGGCGTTACTTCGAAGTCGGTCGTCAGGGGCTCAGGCCGCGCGGCGTAGTGCAACTCGATAAAGCTGTCAGTGGTCTCGTACAGCCCCAACCGTTTCGCCACCTGCAGCACCCGCTTGTTGGGGAACCCGAAACCCAGCAGGTGTTCTGCCGCATTCCCGATGTGTTGTTCCAGAAATGTGGCGGCCGTCTTGAAAAACAATGTGTCCCGGTTCGCGAAACTGCGGTACTCCGGCATGACCATCACGTCACAGATCTGGATTGCTTTGTTCGGCTCACCGAAGAAGCGGATGTCGCGTGGAGCGCCACCGTAGTGGCCCACCAGCAACCCGTCAACGCGTGCGCACACGGCGCGGCCTCGGCCGTTCCCGTATTTCCAATGCCAGACGGCATGATCAAACCGTGCCTCGAAACTGCTCTCGAATACCGGTTGGATTTCGTCGACGGTAAAGGAACCGATGTTGCCGTAGCTAACTACATGCTCACGTCGCGGGCCGCAGCGCAAATCGAGCAGGGCATAACCCAGCCGCCCGCTAACGAATTTTTCATGCAGGGTGTCGAGCGCCGCACTCAGTGCGTCAACGCTGGCCTCTTCCATTTTCAGCGTCACACATAAGGCGGCGCTGTGTTTGCGCAGCAAGTTCTGAATCAGCCTGAGGCCGGGTGCAACCTCTTTCCCCCATTGCTGCTGTCTTTCCAGCACCAGACCGGAGCGCTCGGCCAGTTGCAGAAAATGCGCCAGCAGAGGACGCGGTTCGGGTTCCCCGCGGCTGTCGTCCAGCAAAAACTCTTCTGCGATGAGCAGCTGCCCGCCCGGACGCAACAGCTCACTGGCCCGCGCCATCAGCAATAGCGGATCGAGATATTGTGCTGATTGCTGCAGCACCAGAATGTCAAAGCGCTCGGCTGTCTGCCATTGCGCCAGATCGGCATGAAGAAATTGCACATTCTCTGTGACATCGTTAATCCCAATCGACGTGACATGGCGCCATTCTTCCGCACTATTGGACAAGGCCAGTACCCGATAGCCCAAAGTGCCGAGCGTATGCGCCAGTGCGCCACTGCCGAACCCCCACTCCAGCACACTGCCCGGTGCAGGCAGCAGCAATGCCTGCAGAAGTTCCTGGGCACGCTGCTGTGCAAGGGGGTAGTCCAGCAAATGCTCTGCTGTCACGTCTGCCGCATCGAAGACACCAAAATGCAGATGCATTGTCTGCTCGTACGCTGCGCCATATTCAAGAGCGAGCGTCTGGCCATACACATTCAGTGGGAAAGGGAGAAGGCGAAAATTCATCAGGATCAGCGTGTTGTCCGGCATCGATATCGGTGCTGCACTATAACCGGTTCGCCAGAGAGGCGCAAAAACGCAGCCAGTGCAGCGGCAAAGCGCTGAGCACTGGGGTAGAATGCCAGCCATGAAAAACACCATCAGCACAGGCACTCTGCGCGCCAGCATTCTGCAACTGCTCAGGCCGGAGGCGGCAGGCAGCAACAGCACCTCACGGCAGGCGCTGTTGCGATTGATGTTGCTGCGCTTGCTGGTCACCATCCTCAGCATTGTCGGCGCGCTGATCTTCAACGCCTTCTCGCCACTCATCGTGCCACTGCCACTGCTCGGCATCATGGTCGTGGTGATTCTGGCGTCGATCTGCCTGGGCTACTGGCGACTGCGCCGCAAGCACTTGATCTCGCAACGCGAACTGTTCTGCCATCTCGTCATGGACGTGATCTTTCTGGTCACCATCGTGTTCTACACCGGGGGTGCGAGTAATCCCCTGATCTCGTATCTGCTGGTATTGCTTGCCGTTGGTGCCACCTTGCTCACCCAGTTTTATGTGAATATTTTTGCTGCCACCAGCATCGCGCTGTATTCCTTCTTTCTGTTCAGCGAACTGCAGACCGATCACACCGATCATCTGATGGTCAATTTTCAACTGCACCTGGTGGGGATGTGGGTCACCTTCGTGGTCAGTGCCTTACTGATTACGCTGTTCGTGACGCGTATGGCGGAGGCGATTCGCAGCCGCGAACTGACACTGGCCAAGGCCCGCGAAAATGAAATGCGCAACGAACAGCTGGTGGCTATCGGCACACTGGCGGCCGGCACTGCTCACGCGCTGGGCACTCCTCTGTCCACCATGGCGGTCCTGTTGACCGATCTGGACAGAATGAGTGAAGAACAATTGCACAGCAGCCACATCAAACCCGATATCAGTCTGCTCAAACAACAAGTCACGCGCTGTAAAGATTCCCTCAATCAGCTGACCCGTTTCTACAACAAATCAGATTCCCGGCACCCGGACACTGCAGAGCTGGCTACTTTCATGGACGATATCCGCGACTACATCGTCAACATTCACCCGCGTGCCAATGTCCGGTTCACTCTGGAAGACGGTGCGCACATCACCATGATTTCCACCGATCTGACACTGCGGCATGCGGTCATCAATCTGATCGAGAATGCCATTCGTGCCGCTCGCAGTCTGGTCACGGTCACCGCGAGTCTGAATTCGGAGAGCCCGCCGGGAATCGAGATCACCGTCGGTGACGACGGCCCCGGAATACCGGAGTCAGTGATGGAGAACATGGGCGAACCATTCATCTCCACACGCAAGGACAGCATGGGGCTCGGCATCTTTCTGGCCAACGCCGCGATTCAGCGCAGCGGCGGCAGTATCGAGATGTTCAACCTGAAGACGGGAGGCGCGAAGAGCATCATCCGTCTGCCACCAAGCAGCACGATGGCCAGCAAGATGAGTGAACAAGATGAGTGAACAAGAGCCCGGGATGAACGCAGGCAACATGCTGCTGGTCGAAGATGACGAGGTGTTCGCTCATGTGGTCGGCCGGGCCATGCGTCAACGCGGTTATGAGGTGACTCACGCCAGTAATCTGCTCGCCGCGAAAAGCTGCATCGAGCAGGTCAGTCGCGAGGATGACAGTTTCGATCAGGCGATTCTCGATCTCAATCTCGGAGGGCACTCGTCGCTGGAATTGATACCGGTGTTGAAAGACGCCAATCCGCACATGCAGATTCTGGTGCTGACCGGCTACGCCAGCATCGCCACGGCTGTCGATGCCATCAAATTGGGTGCGACCAACTATCTTGCGAAGCCCGCCGATGCCGACGAGATTCTGGCAGCGCTGGAACTGGACACAGGCAGTCCTGCTGAACATCACACCTCCATTCAGGAACCCATGTCAGTGCGTCGCCTGGAATGGGAGCACATTCAGAAAGTGCTAAAAGAGCACGACGGCAATATCTCCGAAACCGCCAGACAACTGAAGATGCATCGCCGCACATTGCAGCGCAAATTGCAGAAAAAACCTGTCGCTCGCTAGGGCTGTGCTCACCGATCAAGCAGGTCAGCGCGAGTGTGCTGACCTCGTGAAATCAACGCCGCATCAAGGGCACCGAGTTCAGATGCCTGCCGCCATCAACGATCAAAGTTTCACCAGTGACAATCTGCGGCCCGGTAATGAAATGCAGAATCGCTTCTGCCACTGTGTCCGGACAGGCCGTGACTCCAAGCGGGGCATTGCGCTCGTTATGCAGTTTCGCCGCCTCGTACTGTGCGTCTCCCAGTCCTTCGCGCAACCAGTCACCTTGAATGAAACCCGGGCACACGGCATTGATGCGGATTTTTGGCCCGAGTGCGCGCGCCAGTGACAGTGTCATCGTCACCAGTGCACCCTTCGACGCGGCATAGGCAACGGAACTGCCGATGCCTGTCAGCGCAGCAGTCGAGGCAACATTCACTACCACCCCACCCTGCTCCTGACCTTGCATCGCTGTCGCCGCCGCGCGAATCATTTGATACGGCCCGATCACGTTGACCGCATAAATCGATTGGAAGTCGTCAGCCTCCAGCCCATCGAGATTGTCGTGTGCGCAGAATTTCGTAGTGCCCGCATTATTGACCACAATATCCACATGTCCCCACTTGGCCAGCGCCTGTTCTACCATCGCCCGGCATTCCGTATCACTGGCGACATTGGCTTTGCACACCAGTGCTTGAACGCCCAGACTCTCGCATGCGCGCGCAACCTCTTGGGCGGCGTCGGCACTGCGGCTGTAATTGATGACGACATGGCACCCCTGTGATGCCAGCAGGCGGGCGGTCGCCGCACCGACACCAGTGCCTGCACCCGTGACAATGGCCACTTTGCCTTTGATATCTCTCATCGCGCGTCTACCTTTGTTAAGAACTTTCTGTTGAGATTCCTCCGGATTCTACTTCACAAGTCTCGCCAGAACGACGATTCGGACGTTTAATTGCGTTGCAATGAACAGTTTGTTGGTTACAATGCGTAACACAAAAAAAGCATGGTTCAGGCCGACAGCAGCGCTATAATTTCGCGCTCTCTAGCGGCCCCGATCACCTCCGAATGCTAAGCCCGAACAACGCCTTTCTAACCGTCGTTTTGCACATTGAACCGAGCCACGATCATGAAGCGAGCGTCATATCCATCGCCAATGCTCTGACCCCCATATACCCCAAAATCTGATTCCACCGCACGGCAGAAGACTGTCTGTGGAAGTCGGAAAAATATCTCAATACTGGAGACAGCAGTGAAATCAAAGTATGCAGTGACCATCGGTCTGACAGTGGTGGTGGTGGTCTGGATGTTGTTACCGCGTGAGCGTGGTTTGTTCGACGATGGCTTCGCACTTCCCGAGAATGACACAACCGTCAGTGCCGTCGGCAATGATGGCACCATCACCAACGATAATCAGAGCTTCACTGTGCGGGTCGCCAGAATCAACGCGCAGGATTATCAGGAGCGCGTCCGCGTGCGCGGACAAACCAAAGCCTTCCGCCACGTCGACGTACGTGCCGAAGTATCTGGCCGCGTTGTTGCCACTCCGGTCGCGCGGGGCGCACGGGTCAACGCGGGGGATCTGCTCTGTGAAATCGCGGTAGACACGCGCGCCGCCGACCTGCAGGAAGCTCGCAGCCGCCAGGAAGAGGCGCAATTGGAATATAACGGTGCACTCGATCTTCAGGAACGCGGATTACAGTCTCGCGTCAGCATCGCCCAGATGAAAGCAGCACTGGATTCCAGTACTGCCGCCGTGACGCGGGCCGAGTTGAATCTGAACCGCACCCGCATCACCGCACCTTTTGCCGGCATCATGGAAACACGCGCCGTCGAGGTAGGGAATCTGATGGACATGGGGGGCACGTGTGCTTCGTTGCTCGATGACTCTCCCATGCTGTTGATTGGACAGGTGCCAGAGACCGATGTCGGCAAACTCACTGTCGGTGCAGACGTGAGTGCCACCCTGCTGAGTGGTGAAACGGTTGCAGGAAAACTGACCTATGTGTCCCGTGCCGCCGACACCAGCGCACGCAGTTACGGCATTGAAGTCGAAATCGACAGTGGCTATGACGCCATCCGTCAGGGCATCACGGCCGAGATCTATATCGCCGGTGCCCAGACACGTGCGCATCTGATTCCTCCCTCTGCACTGACCTTGAACGATGAAGGCATCATGGGCGTGAAGACGCTAGATCAAAACAATGTCGTCCAGTTCTCACCCGTGACGGTCATCGGCGAGAATACCAGTGTCGACCCCGGGATGTGGGTGCTGGGCCTGCCCGAGCAAAGCGTGGTGATCACACTTGGCCAGGAAATCGTTTTCCCGGGGCAACCTGTCAGTGCCGACTTCAGTTGGTCCACAAGCAACGCTTCAGCGCAGTAACAAGGGGTTCACGCCATGACGTATATAAAAGCTGCGATCTCCCGGGCCAGAACCACCCTCAGCGTGTTCGTCCTGATCATGCTGACCGGGTTCGTTTCCTATCTGTCGATACCGGTGGAACTGAACCCCGACGTCACCGTGCCCATCGTCGTCACCACTATCATCCACGAGGGTATTTCTCCCGAGGATGCGGAACGCTTGCTCGCCAAACCCACGGAAGTGGAGCTGAAGACTATCGAAGGGGTTACCCAGATCAGCTCGTTCTCCAGTGAAGGAGCGGCGACGGTTATCGTGGAGTTCGACGTGAGTTTCGACTCCAGCCAGGCACTGCTGGACACCCGCGCCGCCATCGATAAAGCGAAAGCCCGCTTCCCTCAGTCCACAGAGGAACCGCTGGTTCAGGAAGTGTCTGCGGCTACCGCACCCGTGGTACAGATTGCGATCAGTGGCAATGGCGTGCCCGAACGCGTGCTCCTGCAAGTTGCTCAGGATCTGCAGCGCGAGATCGAGACCCTGCCGGAAATCCTCAGTGCCGACATGGTCGGCAACCGGGAAGAACTGCTGGAAGCCATCATCGATCCGGCCCAACTGGAAACCTATGGGCTCACCAATCAGCAGATCGTGCAGGCCGTCAACAGCAACAACCGCCTGATTCCTGCCGGTGCTGTCAATACCGGCCAAGGCAGCTTCTCGGTCAAACTGCCAGGCCTCATTGAATCAGAACAGGACCTCTTCGATCTGCCCATCGCCGCCAACAACAATGGCGTGCTGACACTCAGTGATATCGCTGAAATCCGCCGCACTTTCAAAGATGCACAGCGCTACTCCTTCGCGGACGGTGAGCGCTCCATCTCCATCACCATCCAGAAACGCAAGGGTGCGAATCTGATCGAGGCAATGGAAAAAATCGACGTCATCGTCAAGGACATGCTGCCCGATCTGCCACCGGCCGTGACCATTTCCTACATGAACAACACGATCCCTATGGTGCTGGAACAGAATCTCGGTCTGCAAGGCAACATGGTCTCCTCTATCGTACTGGTGCTGATCGTGGTGATTGCTGCGGTGGGTGTGCGTTCTGGAATCGTGGTCGCCATGGCTGTCCCCTTCTCGTTCTTTTTTGCGTTCATCGTCATTTCGATGCTGGGGTTTACCTACAACTTCATGGTGATCTTCGGCATGCTGCTGGGGCTGGGGATGCTGGTCGATGGCGCGGTCGTGATGGTGGAATTCGCCGACACCAAAATCGCCGAAGGCTATACCCGGACGGATGCCTACATCGAAACCATCAACCGTATGTTCTGGCCCATCATGGCCTCAACACTAACGACGCTGGCGGCGTTCTTGCCAATGATGTTCTGGCCGGGCATCGCTGGTGAGTTCATGCGTTATCTGCCGATCACCGTGTTCGCGGTACTGGTCGGTTCCCTGCTTTACGCTCTGTTATTTGCTCCTGTCATCGGAGCACTGTTCGGCAGTACCACGCCGGTCAAAGGCAAAGAACAGTCCGTCAACTACGATGAGGTCGACACCAAGCACCTGACCGGTGTCAGCAGGATTTATGGTGCCGTACTGCGTGGTGCCGTGCGCTCGCCCGGATTGATCTTCCTCGGCAGTGTCGCCACGCTGGTGAGCATTGTCTTCGCCTACGTCAACTACGGTGCGGGATTCGAGTTCTTTACCGCAGTGGAGCCGAATCAGACGCGTGTGCAAATCTTCGCGCGCGGCAACTATTCGCCCGAAGAAATTCGCGACATGGTCGTGGATGTTGAAAAGCGCATTGTCGAAGTCGGGCATATCAAGAACGTCGTCACGCAGTCGGGTGCCGGGCAGAGTCTTGGTGGCGGACAGAGTGCGGCGCCAGATCTGATCGGGACCATTTTCGTCGAATTCACGGACAGACGGACTCGCGATGTCGATGGTTTCGAGATCGAGGATTTGTACCGGGAAGCCATTCGGGACATTCCGGGATTGAAAGCCGAGATTGCGACCATTGAAACCGGGCCTCCCGTCGGCAAGGAACTCCAGATCGAACTGTATGGCGACAATCTCGACGACCTCATCAGTGAGGGACGACGTCTGCGAACGCATCTGGAAAGCGGGATGGACGGCCTCATCGACATCGACGACACGACGCCTATCCCCGGCATCGAATGGCGCCTGAATGTCGACCGCGCCCGTGCTGCCATGTTTGGAGCCAACATCTCCGAAGTCGGTACCGCTGTGCAACTGATGACCAACGGAGTGTTCATGGGCGACTATCGCCCGGATGACACAGAAGACGAGGTAGACATTCGTATTCGCTATCCCGAGGAATATCGAGGACTGGAGCAGATCGACACGATTCAGGTCAACACCGCCAGAGGACTCGCACCGGTCAGTAGCTTCATCTCGCGCGAGCCAGGCCCCAAAGTCAGCTCGATTCAACGTGTCGATGGCAACAAGGTGATCTATATCCGTGGCAACCCCGCGCCAGGGGTCATCATGGACACCAAGCTGCAGGAGATTCGTCAGTGGTTGGATGAGAATCCATTGCTGCCAGGAGTGAATTATCAGTTCCGAGGTGCCAACGAGGAACAAGAGCAGTCCATGGCCTTCCTGATGCAGGCTTTCTCCTTGTCGCTGGCGTTGATGGCGGTGCTGCTGGTGACCCAGTTCAACAGTTTCTATCAGGCCTTGCTGATTCTCTCTGCCGTCTTGCTGTCCACAACAGGGGTACTGTTGGGACTGCTGATTACCGGAGATACTTTCAGCGTCATTCTCACCGGCGTGGGGATCGTGGCCTTGGCGGGGATCATCGTGAACAACAACATCATCCTCATCGATACCTTCAATTTCCTGAGAGCCACCCGCAAGGACTGGGATCTGCAGGAAGTGATCGTACAGACTGGCGTGCAACGGTTGCGACCGGTATTCCTCACCACGTTCACCACTGCCTTCGGCCTGCTGCCTCTGGCGATGCATGTGTCGGTCGACCTGATCACGGCGGAGATCGAAGTGGGCGGCCCCATCACATCGCAATGGGTGAAGCTGGCCAGTGCGATTGTGTTCGGCATGGGCTTCGGCACTATCCTGACCTTGATCGTAACGCCTGCGATGCTGGCACTGCCTTCGAAATTGCGAGGGTATCTGGCGGATATTCGCAAAATGCTGTCACGCAAAGGTGAACCGCCTGCGTCGCGCTCGGAGCCACGGTTCGGCGCCCAATAAGTTGCAGTATCGAGCAAAAAATACTGAACGAGCATTCGTTTTCGCGCAGGCCATCACCCGATGGCCTGCTGTTTTTCAAATAAAATATTATCGAGCGCCCGTTTTATTTTAGGCGCAAGGGCACCAATCAAGTGCATGTAATTGCAACGAAAATACTCAAGTGAAGGGTTGGGAGCAATCGCTTATAACGCAGGCTTTTGGAACGAAGTTTTATTTGTAATTTTTTGTAACTTGGCAAATCAATGCAAAAATCCCTGTGATACCATCAAGCCACTTTTTGGTCGACCGACACTAAGGATAGTGTTCAAATGACCTCGAAGAGCTAAGGCGAAGGGCTTTTAAGAAATTCTTTGTTCCCCCCCTTTTCTAAAACACTGAGTAACTTTTCAGTTCGACGCCTTAGCGACCCAAATTCTGACCGCCCGACTTATCGAACCCCTCTGGCCCAGGCCCTTTTACCGATAAGTCGTATTGGCGACCCGCGTCTCAGCCAGCAGCATCAATATCACCAGAATCAACAACCACCACCACACTCGCTGCGGCCCTTCCAGCTCTGCCACCAATTGCGCGGTGCGAACTTCGGCAGTCTGCTGCGGTTCGGTGTCCGGATTTGTGATGCGATCCTGCAATGTCGAAGGCGCCAGCTTCT
The DNA here is from genome assembly GCA_040384465.1 of Pseudomonadota bacterium. Classification (GTDB taxonomy): domain Bacteria; phylum Pseudomonadota; class Gammaproteobacteria; order Pseudomonadales; family Pseudohongiellaceae; genus UBA5078. Next base: position 300,454 of record JAZKJF010000004.1, read on the forward strand.
CCAGCACCGATTCTTCAGGGTCAGCGTTCACCGCGTAAAACTGTGGTTCACCTTCTGCTTCGATACGCAGAAAACCGATACTACTGGCGGTCAATGTCCGCATGCCCGCACCGAGCACTGACTCCTCACCAGCGGGAGTGACCACTGTGACGGCCGCGTCTTCGGCAACAGCCGAGGTCAGATCGATGACATCGCCTATTCGGTAAGCACGCTCCTTCGTGGAAGCCTGGGCAAGATAGCGCAGAGACTCATGAATGAAGGGGAGATAGAGCCCCTGCAGCGGCAGATTGTTCCATTCGGTGTCCAGTGCCGAGGCCAGCATCATCACCCGCCCTTGCCCTACGACCCGTTCCAGCAGAGCAGGGCTGCCGTTGTCGAACTGCATGAGTGTGTCAGCATCGGTCTGCGCCTCAACATTCCAGTAACCTTCGAAGCGCACACCCCATTCGGTATCCAATGGCAGCAGGACAGGATGGCGCCTGTCCATGTCGGCGATCATCAGGTAATCGCCACTGGCCAGACGCATGGATTCGTTGAGGATAGCTGGGCTGATGGCGCTCAATTGCTGATTGAACTGCGGACCATTGACGCGGTCGCCCGGGGCCATCAGCACGCTGCCCCCTTCCTCCACAAAGGTGGTCAAGGCCGTTGCCTGCGTGGTACTCAGATCGCTGCCCGCATTCAGGAGGACCACGACATCATGGCTGGCCAGCGTGGAGGCGCTCAGCTCACCCGAGGTGGTGGTCGTGACTTCAAACGGCGCATCCTCGCTGGCACCAACCGCCAGCGACATCCAGTGCGCCTCATCCTCGTACCAGTTTGGTGAAGGTTCGCCGTTGATCAACAGCACACTGATGCGCGGCATCACGTCAACGGTGAAGTAATAGGTATTGTCGACGGCGAAATCGTCACCACCGACACTGATCTCGCCACGATGGGTCCCGGCGGTGTCAAACACCACTGGCAGACGCACAACTTCTTCAGACTTGTCGCGCAGGTCTACGGGTATCCGTGCCGTCTCCTGCCCATCCATGACGAGGCGCACTTCGGCATCGTCGATATGCACACTGCCGGTGCTGCGGACCCGCGCCAGAATCTCGTACTCGTTGCGGTTCTCGATCAGCTGATCGGGCGACCGGACGTCGGTGAGCAGCAAATTGCGTGAAGGTCCTTCCCCGACATCACTGCTGCTGAACTGGACGCCGGGCGACAGCATCCAGCCGGAATCGTCAGTGCCAAGGCCAGCGCTCTGAAAATCGGAGATCAGATGCACTGTGCGACGTTCGTGACGGGAGGATTCCAGCATGTCGTTGGCAAGGCGCAGAGCAGGCATATAGCGCGTAGTGCCAAACGCAGGTGCTGCCAGCGTGTCGACGAAGGCACGAGCCCCTTCCAGGTCGCTGCTCAATTCCCGAACGCTGATAGTCGCATCGGCGAAGGCAATCACCGCCACTTCATCACCCGGCGTCATCTCGCCAATAAAGGCTCTGGCCGCGTCGCGGGCCTGCTCGAAGCGCTCTTCATACTGCATGCTCATTGAGACATCCAGAAGGATGACCACCGATTCCGGCTCGGCATCCACCAGTCCTGCAATGCTGCTGTCGAACAGCGGACGCGCGAAGGCAAACACCAGCAGACAGATCACCGCCGCTCGCAACAACAACAGCAGCCACTGCTGAATCTGCTGGAACAGAATGAGTTTCTTCGAAGTGGTCTTGAGGAAACGCAAGGTACTGAACACCAGCTTGGGCGGTTTCTCCTTGCGGATCAGGTGGATGGCAATCGGAATCGCGGCAGCCAGCAGACCCAACAGGAACAGGGGCGTGAGAAAGGCCATTCAGAAGCTCCTCGCCCGGCGTGAAATATAGGAGGTCAGTGCGGCATCCAGAGGTTGGGAGGTATTGACCAGACAATAGTCCACCCCGCTGCTCTGGCACTGCTTCTTGCAGAAGGCGAGGAACTGATTGATGTTCTCCAGATAGGCGTCGCGGATGGCCGCTGGCGAGGTGATGTAGGTCTCGGCAGTTTCGGCATCGATGAATTCGGTAGCTTCGTGGAACGTGAAATTCAGCTCGGCATCGTCCATGACCTGAAACACGATCACATCGTTGCCCATGGAACGCAGGCGTTGCAGGGTCTTGATGGTCGCGACTTCGTCTTCGAGCAGATCGCTGATCAGAATCACCAGACTCTTGCGGGTCAGGTTCACCGCGAGATCAGACAAGGGCCGCACAATATTGGTGGCCGCGCCCGGCTTCAAGCCAGACAGTACGCGCAGGATACGGATCAGATGCGGCTGACGGCACAGCGCAGGAATGTAATCGTTGACCTTGTCATCGAAGGTGATCAACCCCACGGCATCGCGCTGACGCATGATGAAGTAGGCCAGCGCCGAGGCCAGCGTGCGGCCATATTCCAGCTTGCTCATGCCGCCAGAGGAGTAACCCATCGAGGCGCTGGAATCCAGCACGATGTAACAGCGGACATTGGTCTCGTCTTCATACTGCTTGATGTAGAACTTGTCGCTGCGTGCATACAGCTTCCAGTCCACATGGCGCATGTCGTCGCCACGGTAATAATTGCGATAGTCGGTGAACTCCACACTGAAGCCACGGTGCGGGCTCTTGTGCAGGCCGGAGAGAAAACCCTCGACCACCACCCGGGCACGCAGCTCCAGATTATCCAGACTGGCGAGTACCGAGGGATCAATGAATGTCGTATTCGACGCCATGCTAAAGGTCCGCTGTCGGTTCCGGAATCGTGGCAAGCAGACGCTTGATAACGTCATCGGTGGTGATGCGTTCAGCTTCAGCGTGGAAGTTCAACAGCACGCGATGCCGCAGCACGGCCGGAGCCAGCGCGCGAATATCGCCATAGGACACGTTGTAGCGGCCGCTCAGCAGAGCTCTGACCTTGCCGGCCAGCACCAGATTCTGCGATGCCCGAATACCGGCACCCCACGCTACCCAGTCGTTGACGAAATCGGGAGCGACCTGGCTGTTCGGACGCGAGGCATGTACCAGACGCACGGCATAGCGGATCACGGCCTGAGCGGCCGGGACCTGACGGGCGATACGCTGGAACTCAAGAATGTCATCGCCGCTCAAGGGGTGGGCGACGGTATTGTCGACGATGCGCGTGGTGTTGCTGACCACGGACACCTCATCATCTTCCGAGAGATAACCGAGTTCAATCTTGAACATGAAGCGGTCGAGCTGCGCTTCGGGCAGCGGATAGGTGCCTTCCAATTCGATCGGGTTCTGGGTAGCGAGCACGAAGAATGGCTTGGCCATCTTGTGGGTCACACCGCCAGCAGTCACTTGTTTCTCTTCCATCGCCTCCAGCAGTGAAGACTGAGTCTTGGGCGGCGTACGGTTGATCTCGTCGGCGAGCAGAATGTTGGTGAAGATCGGCCCTTTGACGAACTTGAGACGACGCTGACCGTCGACCTCTTCCACGATCTCGGAACCCACCACGTCGGCCGGCATCAGGTCAGGGGTGAACTGAATACGGCTGAACTTCACCTGCAGAATATCGGCAACAGTCTTGATCAGCAGCGTCTTGGCCAGCCCCGGCACGCCGGTCACCAGACAATGGCCGCCAGCGAACAGGGCGATCAGCAACTCGTCGATCACGGCCTCCTGTCCTATGATCACTTTCTTGATTTCCGCGATGATCTGGTCACGTCCGTCCTGCATCTTTTTGACCAGCGCCAGATCATCCTGACTTTCGAGTCCGGCGACAGTGCCCGCTGCAACGCTTTCTATTTCTGACATGAGTAAGTCCTGTGTTTTTATTACTTGTATTTTTACTTAGTGGGTGAATGCGTATATCAGATAGTTGATGGCAATCTTGTATGCCTCGTTACTGTATCGGGTCGGATAAGGCTCATAGAAAGTGTGCTCCCAGCCATCGCCCAGATCGGCATTGAAATTGGCCACCAGCATAACACGGCCATCGTCATCGAGAATCGCGTAGACCGCAGGTGGATAGTTAGGATCATCGAGACTGAAGCCGCCGTTGAAGTCCCAGGTCACGGCGCGACCGGGCACCTGCACGACTTCATTCACATCGAAGAACACATGGAAAACTTCGTGACTGGTATCCAGTTTCACCAAGGGCCGATCCGGGTAGAGCTTCATCATCTCGTTCTGAAAATCCTCCAGATGCGCGTCGCCCCAGAAGTCGTCCAGCAGTACAAAACCACCACGGGCCATGAACTCGCGCAGCGCCTCAACTTCTTCCGCGCTGAAGTTGGGGCCGGTGAGGGTGGAGCCAATGGGCACGCGCTTCATGTTCATGTACAGGAAGGTGTGCTCGAACAAACGCGGGTCGGTCAGATCGAGCCAATCGTGACTCTTGCTGTTGGTGTCGATGTTGGTGTAACGCGCTACACCGCGCAGAAAGTTCGACTCTGCATCGGGAAAATCCGTATCCCACCAGCCACCACGCCCGCCAAATCCGCCCCCACCACCGCGTCGATTACGACCGCCGCCGTAGTTGGTGTAGCGCCCGCGAATCCAGGTGAACTCGGCAGGCACCGATTCGTCGGCAGCACCTCCCAGCAGATCCATCTCGAAAAAGGATTGCGGATCAAACTCCAGCGGCATCGCTGTATTGTCGGAGGGGCTCACACGCGGTCGATCACCACTGGTATCTGGTGCATCGTTCTGAGCCAGTGTCGTCACAGACAGCCAAGGACTGAGCAACAGTGCTGCCAGCAGCACGGTGTTCCTGCTCAAGTCTTTGAGAGGTCGAGTCACGGTTGTTGAGCCTCCACCGCCTGCAGCAGAACTTGCTGCGCCCGTTGATAGCTTGGAGCAATTTCCAACGCACTGAGAATATTGATCCTGGCTTCGTCGCGCTGACCATTGTCGAGATAGGCCTCGGCCAGATTCGTGTGCGCCTCTACCGGATCATTCCTGTCCAGCTTCACCAGCACCTCATATTCGCGTACCGCTGCAGGCGCATCCGCGATCTGCCGCGCCAGTTGCGCGCTGACCTGATGCGCCTCGATGCGATAGGGCGTCACGGCCATGGCGCGGTCCAGATAGTATTGCGCCTGCTGCGCGTCCCCGGCAGACAGCGCCTCGCGTGCCAGCAGCAGCGGGGCGTCGTAGTCATGCTGCTGATTCTCCAGCATGATCTTCAACTGTTCGAGACGGGCGGCGTGATTGCCTTCTTTTTCGTAGATCTGTGCCAGCACTGCCGAGGGGCTGGGGTAAGCGGAATAGTCCGGCAAGATCTGGTGAGCGAGTTCGAGATGGGTTCTCGCCTCGGCGAAGTTGTCTTCCTTGAACAGCACGATGCCGAGCTGCAGGTGTGCCTGGAAGTCGCGTGGCTGATCCTGCACGCGCTGCCGCATGTGCTGCTTCAGCGAGGCGTTGTTGTAAAGCTCCGCGAGCACCGCACTGGAGTTCTCGCGCTGGCCGTGGCCGTGCGCTTCTCCCTCGTCGGGCGTGTCCTCGTTGTGAACATAGACGTCGATCTCGGTGACGCGACGCTCGACCCAGCTGCGGAAGGCGGCATCAAACTGATCGATCGGCATGCCGAAGACCTCTTCGAACATCACCGACTCTTCTTTGATGAAGGCATACTGCTTCACCAGCTCGATCATCTTGTCGAAGCCGTGTTCGTTGGCGATGTAATCCACCACCAGATAGGACTGGAAGTAGGCGAAGCCGAGATCTTCATTGCTCTCTGCATTGGTGAACCCTTCGTTTAGATTGGCCACTGGCAGCAGTTTGTCCTGCGCCGCAGCGCGCACCAGTTCGATGCCATGGCGACGTCCCCACTCCGGGCGCGCCTCACGCTCTTCCCACACCGACATCCCCTCGGAGAGCCAGCGCGGCATGCGATTGTTGGTCATCTGCAGCGTGAAGACGTGCACGAGTTCGTGCCAGAGAATCTCCTGCCAGTTGGCACTGAGAGTTCCAGGAGAAATCAGCGTCACCACCTTGCCGAAACAGATGCCAACCAGCGGGCCGATATCGGGCAGGCCGACAGAGCGCACAGCGAAATCTTCGGTGCGCTCGAACACCTCGATCAGCACCGGCCCCTCGGGTTCGAAACCGTATTTCGCAGTCAGCGTGGTCCAGCTCTCTTCGAGCAGTGGCTCCATGTAGGGCCACAACACGTCGGAGTCACGCTCACTCATACGCACTTTGAAGTGTTCGGTGTCGTGAGTGACGTAGGTCTCCAGCGTGTCGAACATCTTCAGCATGTTGGAGGTCATGACATTGAAGGGATCGTTCTCAAACGCCAGTTCCAGATGCTCGCGCCCTTCATCCTCGCGGCCGAGGCGAATGAGATTACTGCCCATCACCGTGTGGCCTTGCCAGTAATTCGGGTCGGCCTCCAGCGCCTGCGTGGCGAAAGCGACGGCTTCCGTGAAGCGGTAGTTGTTGCCAAAAACGTCGGCGATTTCGCCATAGAAGCGTGCGTTGTTCGGACTGAAGGAAGCGACGCGCGCCTCCAGCTCATCAAACTCGGCTTGCCGCTCAAACATGGCCGCCTGCGCCGCCAGCAGGCTGAGCGCCTTCAACGCTTCGGGGTTCACTTCCAGCGCCGCTTCCAGATAGGTCAGTGCCTCATCGCGACGATTGTTCGTCAGCAACAGCATGCCCATGGTTTCCAGCGCAGCCACATCGCTGGCGTTGACGTTCAAGGCAAACTGCAAGGAGCGCTCGCCCCCGCTGATCTTGGCTTGCCCGATCAATGCCGGCGCATAGCGGCGATTGATAGCCAGTGCGGCGTTGTAAGACTTCTCGGCATCCTCGACGTTGTATTTTTCCAGGAAGAGATCGCCCCACAGCACCTGCGCCTCCAAGTTCTCGGGATCGATGCGGGTGGCTTCGCTGAACAGGCTGTTGGCGTCATGGAAACGATCGAGCAACCAACTGGCCACGGCCACCATGGCGATCTCACTGGCATCAAACACCAGTCCGGTGTCATAGCGGGCAATGGCCGCGTTGAGTGGCACGATGGCTTCATCACGACGTCCGACAAACTGCAGCACACTGCCGTACTGCACCAGCGTTCGCACGGGCGGAGTGGTATTGCCTTGCACCACTTCGGCCAACACGCGAATCGCCTCGGCAGACTTGCCGGTGGCCCGCAGCAGTTCGGCCAATTGCGTACTCAGAACGGCTGAGGCCGCATAGTCATCAATCTCGTCTTCAAGCAGCTCGATTGCCGCAGCATATTGGCCGGTCCCGGCATAGGCCTGGCTGGCACCCAGCAAGCCTGCCTCCCTGTCGATACCGTCAACCCGCAGGAACAGATCAACCGCCGCTGCATAGGCACCCGTCTTCATCAGTTCCTGAGCACGCTCCAGCGGCGGAGCCTCTGCTACGACCGGTTGATCCTGGTCTTGAGCGAAGTCGAAACCGGGCTGCGCGTAGGCGGGCAAACTGCCAAGCCCGGCGGATGCCAACGCGATTGCCACCGACAGGGCCAGCGAAAGGGATGCCAGCGGGCGGCGCGCGCCGGGGCACGCAGGCAAGTTCCTGTGCAATCGAAGATTATGGAAGTTCATTGTACCGTCCCGTTTTTCTAGCCAGTTCAACAAGCAGGCTTTCCAACCTGTCCCAGTATTCCGCTTCGAGATAATTGGCCTTCTGGCCCCGCAGCAGGAACACGGAGCGCTCCAGATCCTGCATCTCGGTAAACAACTGCTGTGCCTCGGGCGACGCTTTCTGCTGACCGGTGCTGGCGACATCAAGGTAGGCAATCTCGGCCAGCCCGCCATCACCAGCGCCGGAAGCAGGCTCCAGACTGAAGACCGCATCCCCATTGTCATCGAGCACGGCGCGCTCGGTGGGCAAGCGCCCCTGATCGCGGTACCAGCCGATCACACTCTGGCTGGCGTAGGTGTAGGCTTCCAGCACGGAGACGCGGCCGTTCTTGTCGCGGTCACCCTGACGCTGGTCCAGCGCGTCAATCAGGTATGCAGTGAACATCGGGTCGTAGCGTTCCGCCGCCGAACGCGTGGCAGAAAGAATGACCCGGCCTGGCGCAGAGAGCGCGGCAGAAAATTCGTAGCTGGCACTGGTGGTGTTGATGACCACGAGATCCTGCTCGTTGAAAGGTTCCAGCAACCGCGCGAATTCGCGGCCCGTCAGGTCTGGTCCGACGATATTGAACTTCGCATCTTCGTCAACGCCGGTATCGGAACGCGCACCGTGGCCGATCAGGATGACTGTCACCTGATCACTGGGGCGTACCTGTTCACTCAGACCGGTCAATGCGGATTCGATGTCCTCGCGGCGGGAGCTGCCGTCAACACGAAAATTCGGCTCTGCACCTTCCGCAGTGAAGGCTTCACCGTCGTCGACGAGCAGGGTAATCGTCTCTTCGCTGTAACCGAAATCCCGGGACAGCAGGTCGTGCAGCGCCATCGACCACTGCCGGAAGCGCGTCTTGATCTCGTCGGACGCCGCAGCACCAGTGATGATGACAGCCAACTTGCGGGCACCGGGGACATTGCGAAAGTAGACATCTTCATTGCTGTCGCTGACCAGCGCCGGAGACGCCTGATCTGGCGACTGTGCGTGCAGGGTTGAAGCGCCGAGCAGCATTCCCGTGGCCATTCCCATTAACAGCGATGCACTCAACAAGCGTGATTTCATCATGACAACCCCTTCAGACGACGTGCCATCCAGTCGGCACACAGCATCAGAATCAACAGCGCCAACAGCAGTGGCGAATCCCACAGGTCTTCCTGCACCTCGCGGGAGTAAGCGTTGGGGGTGTAGGTAATGTCGGTGGCCAGTTGCCCGCTCTGGTCGAGGTTGTAATACCTGCCGCCGCTGGCGGCCGCAATGCGTTCCAGCAAGCCGGTGTCGCGTCCGGCGGCGGAGAACTCGCGCAGGGAAGGCGTCACGACAAAGGCAGTGTTCTTTTCGGTGTCGCTGCGGTCAGCTTCACCGGCAGCACTGGCCACATCCACCAGCACGTTGAAGACGCCCTCGGTCTGCACTTCGAAATTCGCGCGATAAACGCCGTCCTCGTCGATATTCCACTCCATGGCGGCGTCGTAGATTCCGCCTTCCGGATCGCTCAGATGCACCCACACGGAGGCGTTGTTGTCCGGTACAAAATTGATATCACGCACGGTAGCAGTGACGTTGACCTGATCGCCGACATGATAGAACTCGCGATCGAAAGTGACGGTGACGCGCTCCAGGGAAGACACCGACAGCCAGCGCAGCATCTGCCGCCAGATGCGCTCATGGGACTGATCGGCCACCGGCATCATCATCTGCCAACGCCAGGTGCTGGCGCTGGTGATCGACATGCTGCGGCCACTGCCGTAACGCTGGGTGGCGATCACCGGCAGCAACTGATTCTGGAATTGCAGCAGCGGATGCTCTAGCAGGACGGTGGCACCCGGTTTGGCGCGCCCGGTCACGTAAACACCCTGCAGTTGCGGCATCTCGCGCCACAGGCGCAGATTCTCGGCATCTTCGCTGTGCAAACGCAGCAGCTCGGAGTATTCCCCGGCATCGGTCAGTTGTGGAGTGAACAATTCCCCAGTGGGGTGATTGCCCCGGGCGATTCCGCCCTGCAGTGTCTGGGGCAACAGAGTGGAGCTGGCCAGCGTCACCGGCAGGATATCCGCCAGCGTTGTGTCCACGAAGAGGTCGTCCATCATGCCGGCCACCAGCAACCCGCCACCGCGCTCGGCGACGAAGTCCTGAATCATGGTCAGCTGCTCGGTACTGAAGAAGTCCTTGCCGATATCGCCGAGGATGATGGCCTCGTACTTGTAGAGTTCTTCGATGGTCTCGGGAAAACCGCTGCTCAACTCCAGTGGCGTCTCGATGCCCTGGCGGTAAAACTTGCCCGGGCCGGTCTGCAGATAAGTCGCCAGCCGCAATGAGCTGTCGCCTTCGACGGCACGGCGGATGAATTTGTACTCGTTGCGCGGGTGGCCATCGACATAGAGGATGTCCAGCGGGGGCTTCTCCGTGTTGTCGACGAGGAAACTGTAGCGGTTGTTCTGCAACACGATCTCGCCTTCCTGCTCCGCGACTTGCAGTCGGTAGACGATGGCCTCCTGACGCTCGGGGGTCAGTTCAAGATCGAAACGCTGCGTGGAATTGTCCTGCCCCAGCACAACCTGCTGGGTTGCCACCACGTCTTCTCCGTCGAGGATGGAGAGCTCGACCTGCCTGCCCTCGAAGCCTTGATTGCTGACGGCAACGTTGACGTTGAATACCGAACCTTCCAGCACCGTCTTGGCGGCAGTGACGTCGACGATACCAACGTCCTGAGGAATGTTTTCCTGCCCGACACCGACGGTGAAGACAGGAATCTGCCGGGCTCCGAAACCCTGTGCACGAGCCACAGGATCGACCCCGCCGTTGTCGGCGCCATCGGTGATCAGCACCAGACCGCCGAGCGCCAGCCCGCTGAGCTGGTCATCGACATATTGCATGGCCTGATCAATGGAAGACGCGGTACCTGCAGCCGTCAACGCTCCCGGCTCGGAGATGCGCTGGGTGCTCTTGTCGAAACGGAAGGTTCTGACCTGGAAGGATTCGCTGAGAGGCTCAACAATGCCGTCGTCACCGAACAGGAGATCGCTTACGGCCGCAGCCCGCGTCTGCGCACCACCGAGATCGGCAATCGACATACTTTGGGAATCGTCGACGAGGACAGCGAGGTAACTCTCTTGCGGAATCACCTGCTCTGTGGTGATCACAGGACGCAGCAGACAGATGAGCAGCAGAATCAGCACCAGCGAGCGCAGGGTGATCAGCAAGGTCTTCCAGCCCGGCGTGAGAGTGCGTGTGGTCTTGCGATACAGGAGCCACACCAGCGCCACCAGCGCGGCAGCGAACACCAGCACCAAGAACGGATTCAGCCCGTACGCGAAGGAGAAGCGGCCTTCCTGGATCGCGTCCAGAGTATGTTGATCGAAGAAGAAATTCATTGCTGCGGAGCCGTGTTCCCTGCCCCGTCGTTTTCTGACAACACACGATAATACTCTTCCACAAGGCGTCGGTATTGATCGGGTACGTCTTCGTCAGCCGAGGCGTAGAGTTTCTGATTGATGCGATCCAGCTCGGCCTGGGCACGCAGTGCGGCCTCCAGCTCCATGATCGGTTGCAGCAGCGCGGTGAACAGCTCCGGCTGCGATAGGAAATCTTCGATGCTCTGGCGAGTAATTTCAGATCGAATTGAACGAGCATTGCCGAGTGGGTTGACATCACCCCCTGCCCCGCGACGACCGTCACCGCCGATCTGTCCGCCTCGCTGCTGGCCCCCTTGTTGACCTCCCTGCTGGCCTCCTTGCTGACCACCGGCCTGATTGCTGGCCTGCTGATTCTGGCCCTGGCCACCTTGACCGCTCTGACCTTGACCACCTTGCTGGCCCTGACCTTGCTGCCCTTGCTGTCCCTGCTGGCCTTGACCTTGCTGACCGGACTGGGCGAGCTGCTGACTCTGTTGCCCTTGCTGACTGGGCTGCCCTTGCGGAGCATTCGCGCCGCGCTGTGCCGCCGTGCGCTCCTCCTGCTGTTGCTGCTGCAACTGTTGGGCGAGCTGCTCGGCAAGCTGCTGCGAGCGTGCCAGCTGCTCGCGCATTTCAGCAATCGAGGCGTCAGATTGATCGCCTTGGTTGAGCGCCAGAGTCTGTCTCTGCAAGGCCTGCATCTGCTCCATCAGTTCAGTCGCATCACGCGCTGCCTGCTGGATCGGGTCGGCACTGGTGGGAGTGTTGGCATCATTCATGGCCTGCAGGGCTGAACTCAACTCGCTGATCGAATCCCCCACTTCCTGTTCGATATCCAGAGCAAGATTGACCATGCCATTGCTCAGCACGCGGTTGCTGGTGTCCATGCCTTCGCGGATCGGACGAATCGCGCGGCTGGCCTGCTGTGCCTGCGAGAGCAGACGCTGATCTTCGTTCTCGCCACGGGCGATGATGGCGCGCAGCATTTTCTCGATCTCTTCGATTTCGCGGCGCTGTTGTTGCTGCGCATCCAGCATGGCCTGCAATTCGCCGCTGTCGCGAGCGTCCTGCCGGGTGTCACCGAGCCCTTGCTCACGATTGGCTTCTTCGAGATCCTGCTGCAGTTGCCGTTGCTGCTCCTGCAACTGCTCGGCGCGCTGAGCGACGTTCTCTGCCAGCTGATTCACTGAAGTATTCTGTTCGGCGTTCATCTGCCGTTGTTGCTCGCGCAGACTCTCCAACGCACGCTGACTGCGGGCGGCGGCCATGGCCGGTGTCTCTGCCTGTGCGGCTTCCTGCATTTGCTGCACCGCACGTTCCAGCTGGCTTTGAGGAGAAGCGCTCGCGCTCTGACTTCCAGAAGCCTGCCCATCACCCGCAGCCGCCTGCTGCGACTGGCTCTGTGCTGAACCTTGCCCTGAACCAGGCTGCGGCCCCTGCTGTGACTGCTGCGGCTGCCCTTGTTGGCCCTGCTGATTCTGCTGTTGATTCTGTGCCTGCTGACGACCGGAACGTGACAGCTGCTGCGAGAGTTCCGCCACCTCCTGACTCAGTTGCTCCTGCTCGCGTTGCAGACGTTCAAGTTCGCGGCGACGCTGCTCCTCGGTCATGGTCTCCATGCGGCGGGCCAGATCGCGCTGGGCGCGGGTCAATCCTTCCTGACGTCGCGCCAGTTCTTCGAGCTTGTTGGCTTCTTCGGTCTGCTGTGCACCGCCGCCACCGCTGGCACTCTGCGGCGTCTCGTAACGGTTCTCCAACTGGCCCATTTCCATCTCGAACAGCTCACGCAGATCCTCGCGTTCCTGCTGCGCTCCACCGCCCCCTCCGCCACCACCGGCCTGTTGCTGGGTGCTGACATTGGTGCGGTTGATATCCGCCTCTGCTTTCAGAATGAATTGCAATGCGACCTGCTCAGGCTTGAGAGCGCTGGTCACCTGCTGCTTGTCGAGTTCGGTGATAGCGAGCGTCATCTGCTCGATGGCCTGCTGCAGATTGAGCACGGCGTTGTCGTAGCTGTCGTCGGAAAAATTCAGGCGCTCGGCCAGGCGGTCGATAGACTGCCGCGCTCGTGTCGTGGCTTCACGCTGAGATTCGGAAATGATTTGGACGTCAGTGGCCAGCGTGGCTGGGTCGACGTCGGTCTGATTACGCAGCTTCCACGTCGCCGCGATGATGTCTTTCTGCAGATTGACGAGCGCACTGCTTTCACCGCCTCCGCCTCCGCCACCACCACCGCCTCCGCCGCCTCCGCCCGCCTGGCGGAATTCCTGATCGGTGGGGATCACCTGCAGGAAGTAAATGTCGGAGACTACTTCGGCCGGACCCTTGATGCCGTTATTGTCGGCCAGCGTGAGGTAGTAGCTGACGAAGTCGCCCGGCGCCACCGCCAGGTCTTCCAGATAGATCATCTCGTTACCGTCGATGCTGCGCGTCTGCTCTTCGGGCAGGAAGTCGACTGCCACTTCGTCGGCACCCACCACGGCGTAGTGCAGATTGAATTCGCTGAGGCCGTAATCATCGTTCGCCTCTACCGCCAGCACCACTTCCTCCAGCGGCATGACTTCCTGATCTTGACCGGGACTCCTCAGCACCAGCTCCGGCGGCTCATCGGGAATGGCACGGATGTAGTAATCGAGCGGGTCCTGGCTCACGAGGTCTTCGAAATCCTCGGCCATCACGCGGTAGACCCCGTCACCAGTGATGGTGAGCGTGGCGCGTCCAATGTTGCCCTCGATAGTCAGCGGCAGGTTCTGGTAACCGGCGGTGTTGTCCTGAAACTCCAGAGTGGCGGTTTCGACATTCTTGTTGAAGGTCACCACCAGTTCGACCTGCGTCCCTTCGGGCACCAGCATATCGCCTGTGTCGGTCTCGGCATTATTTTCAATGCCAGTGTACTCAGGGTATTGATAGGCGACATCGATCTGTTCGACCTTGGGCAGGTCATAGAGGCTGATGCGAAACTGCTCGGAGCGCTGCTCGCCGTTCTGCACGAAATTGACGTAGTAGACCACGTCTTCCTGCACGGACGGCATGAAGTAGCTGTAGGAGGCGCTGTCACTGCCACTGGCGTCCTGACGCATGGTCAGTTCCTGCCAGTTCACATTGTCGGACTGCACACGCAGTTGAATCTCACTGGGCATAGCGTTGGTGACGCGGGCAACAATCGTCGCCCCCTCGCCACGCTGCATGGAGATATCGCCCGGCTCCACAGTGATCAGAATTTCACGCGGCACTTCGACGGCCGCGACTGGCACGGCCGGTTCAGAAGCGAAAGGCCACAGCAGGCGACCGGCACTGGTGAGCAGAGCATCGGAAAGCAATAGCGCGGCGGCGGCAATGACGACGGTGCCGAGCGCAGAACCAAGTGACACCCAGGAATTGCGCGTGGGGATAACATCATCGACCTGCTGTTGCTGCTCCTGCACATGCACTTCTGCATCGGCCCATAGCTGGCGCACGAATTGCGGCGATACGCCTCGCGCATCCGCGTCAGAGGCATCGGAGTTGAATTCCAGCGAAGTGAGCAGGCGCTGTTCAAGATCGGGTATCCGACCTTCGACATATTGTGCAAGAAATTGATCGTCGGATTGCATGCGCCCGACACGGTAGAGGACATGCCAGATGGCGGCGGCGACACCGGCGACAAGAATACTGAAGAGTGCGATGTCACCACCGCGAGAGGGTTGCCACCAGGCTTCCAGACCGCTGAGCAACAGGACCAGCGCTATCACTCCGATAACCGCCAGACTGACCTGCTGCAGCCCATATAACCGGCTGCGTCGACGACGGAGAGTGCTGAGGGTCTGGCGCAGATTTTCGAGAGTCGGAGATGTCATAGAGAATCTTCTTGCCTGTGCGATTTGTTGTTATCGATGCCGGAAAATTTGCCTCGCTGCATGCACTGAACGCGTCCCTCACCCCCACTGCCATGGGACCAGGAGCAGCCCAACTATCCCATTAACCGCGCAGCCATTGCAAGAGATTAAAGCCTTGAAATCAGGCGCTCGCGAGATACTCTGTGGTAGACCGTGCGGCCTCGGGAAGTCTTTCGCAATGCAGCAACCTGGGCTGATCTGTCCGTCTTCAGGATTGCAGTGGCCATTGGATGGATTGCGTACCGCCCCCCTGACGCTTCAACTGATGTTTGAGCACTTTCCCCGACGGCGCCGTGGGCAGTTGCGCCATGAACACGATGCGAGCGGGCCGCTTGTAGGGCGTCAACAAGGGTTTGACGAACGCCTGCAGCGTCGCTTCATCGAGCAGACTGCCAACGACGCGCTGCACATAGGCGATGACATGCTCGTTGCCATCAACGGCTTCCCCCAGCACGGCGCACAGCACGACGTCGGGATGACTCGCCAGCGCGGCTTCCACCTCCGGCGGATAGACATTGAAACCGGAATGGATGATCAGCTCCTTGCTGCGCCCGGCGATGTGGACATTGCCGCCCCCATCCAGCCGCACCAGATCGCCGGTATTGAGAAAACCCTCGGCATCGATGACGGCAGCCGTGGCCTCCGGGTTGCGGAAGTAACCGCGCATGACATTGGGGCCGCGGACGTGCAGCTCCCCCACGTCTCCCGGGGCAACGGGTTGACCTTGCGGGTCCAGCACCTTGGCATCCATTCCCGGCAGCGGACGGCCGACGCTGCAACTGTCCAACCGCTCGTTGTAGCGCACCTGACAGATCGTCGGGCCACTCTCCGTCATGCCGTAGGCGTTGAGAAGAGTTAGACCAAAGAGTTGCTCGGTCTCCAGCTTGATGGTCGGGTCCAGTGGCGAACCCCCGGAATAGATGAAACGCAGACGGGGCATTTCTGCTGGCCCGATCCCTTGCGCTCGCGTGTATTCAATCAGCTTCGCAAACGAGGTCGGCACGCCGAACATGCCAGTGATCTGCCGCTCTTTCAGAGTCTGCAAAGTGCCCGCCGCGTCGAAACGATCCGCCAGCACCAGCTCAGCCCCGACATACAAGGACGCCAGAAACACGGCCGACAATCCGAACACATGCGAAAGAGGCAAGACGCAGTAGATGCGGTCCTGCGCGCACATGCCGCGCAACACGCTGGTGACGGCCGAGACAAACAGGATGTTGCGATGGGTGAGCATCACGCCTTTGGGGTCGCCGGTGGTGCCAGTCGTATAGATCATGGCGCAGACGCGCTGTTGCGTGGGCAGAGTCGCATCGTCCTCAGTAGAAGGGGTATTCGCACTGCCCGGCAATAAACCAAGCCGTGCACCGCCGAGTGTCATGACGCTGCCGATAGCGCCCGCTGCCGTCGTACGCTGCCAGTGCGCTTCTGCTGCCGTGGAATCGAGGAAACACACTGTCAGCCGTGGCTCGCAGTGGCTACTGATGCGCGCGATCTCCGGCGCCGCCAGACGAGCGTTGACGACCACACTGACAGCGTCGAGTTCGCTGAGTGCGAGCACGCAGACAATCAGTGCCACGCAATTCTCATTGATCAGCAGCACGCGGTCACCCGCGCGTACACCCTGCCCACGCAGCACCTCCATGGCCTGCTCTACGCGCTCGACCAGCTCCCGATAAGTACAGACCTCCCCAAGATGATCACGCGCGGCGACCTTGTCGGGACACTCCTGGCACCATCGATAGAGAGGAGAACTGATACGCTGGGGGAGATTGCTGATGAGCTGGTCGATCGATTGACCCAGCAGGGCGACATCGTTAGATTGCATACTTTTTCCGCGCTAGGGTGTCCATCATGAAAGCGTTGCTGCTGTCCGCTTACGACGCCGAGAGTCACCGACTGTGGCGCCACAATATGCAGGCAATGTTTCCGCTGATCCAGTGGCATGAGCTGATCTTGCCCGCACGGTATTTCGCCTGGCGCGTGCGCGGCAACAGCTTGAGCTGGGCATTTAACCATCGCGCTACGCTGACTGACAACTACGACTTCCTGCTGACCACATCGATGACCGACCTCTCCGCGCTGAGAGGATTTGTCCCTGCGCTAGCCCGTGTGCCGACCATCGTTTACTGCCACGAGAATCAGTTCGCCTACCCCGTCAATCCCGATCCGCGTGCCCCCAGACCGAACCCGGTGGAGCCGCAGATGCTGAGTCTTTACACCGCCTTGTGCGCGGACCAGTTGGTCTTCAACAGCGCGTATAACCGCGACACTTTTCTGCAGGGCGTTACCGAGTTGCTGGGCAAACTGCCGGATCATGTGCCTGCGGGACTGGTGGAACGCCTGCAGCGCGCGCGGGTGATTCCAGTGCCTTTAAGCGAGGATGTGTTTGTACCCGCTACCCGCACTGTCGGAGTTACCGAGCCCGACGTGCTGAACATCGTCTGGAACCATCGCTGGGAGTACGACAAGGGTCCAGCGCTGCTGCTGGCGATTGTGGAAGAGTTGATTGTCCAACGCGTGCGCTTCCGGCTGCATCTGCTGGGCCAGCGCTTTCGACAGGCTCCGGCGCCATTGCAACAGTTGCAGACCCTGTTGGAGAATTACTGTGTCGCACTGGGCATCGAACCGGGGCACAGCGGTTATATTGCCGATCGCCAAAGCTACTGCCGCCTGCTTGCCAGCGCCGATGTGGTGCTGAGCACCGCGTTGCATGACTTTCAGGGCCTCTCTCTGTTAGAGGCGACCGCACTTGGCTGCACCCCGCTGGCGCCTCGGCGACTGGTATACCCTGAATATCTCGCTCCCGAGTTCCTGTACGCTGCGATGGGCGGAGAGGCTGCGAACAACAAGGCTGAGAACAACACCATCGCCGAGGCGCAAGCCGCCGTGCAGCGCCTGCAAGACTGGGCACAGCGCAAGTCTTCAGGGCAGGCATTACCCAAAACCGATGTGCAACGCTTTCGACAATCCACACTGCAAGATGACTACGCAGCTCTTTTGCAAACACTGACAGCGGGGTATGTGAGTGCGCGACAGGACACAGACAAGCCCTCCTCTGCAGGGTAAAAAAGCCTTGTGCTGCGCGACGCAACGACGCTAAAGTTCGGGCCGTTGCAGCCAATCAGTCTGTCAGACTGCTGAAAAAACGGAGTTTTCATGAAAGCATTACACTACCAGCGCCTGGCCCTCGGGGCCTGTATTTCCACCTTGCTGGCCACCTCGGCCTGCGCGCAGAACGACACCGCGCCAGTGGTCTCTCCTGGAGATTCACCAGTCGCGACTCCTACTCAAGACGACGCCGCGTTTCAGGCATGGCTCGCCGAATTCAGAACCGAAGCGCTCAGCAAAGGCATCGGCGCAGCGACCCTCGACGCCATTCTGCCGACCATTCAACAACAACGGCGGGTGATTGAGGCGGACCGCAATCAGGCAGAATTCGTGGAAACCTACGCCGACTATCTGGAGCGGGTCAGCCCGCGTCGCATCGAGATGGGTCAGCAGTTGATGGCCGACCATGGCGAGATGATTCGCGCCGCCGCGCAGGCCCACGGCGTACAGCCGCGCTTCGTCGCCGGAATTCTGGGCATGGAGAGCAACTACGGGACTTTCCCGATTACCGAGCCACTCTTCAACGTGATCGCGACGCTGGCCTATGACGGCCGCCGCGCTGAACAATTCCGCGCCCAACTGCTGGCTGCCTTCGAGATTGTCGATAAAGGCTATGCCACACCAGAGATGATGAAGAGCTCCTGGGCGGGTGCGCTCGGAGCACCACAATTCATGCCTGACAGCTACCTGCGTCTGGCCGTGGATCAGGATGGCGATGGCAAGCGCGATCTATGGACTATGGGCCCCGATGTCATTGGTTCAGTCGCCAATTATCTGCAAGACGCTGGCTGGCAGGAGAGCCAGACCTGGGGACGTGTGGTCAGTCTGCCGCCCGGCGGTGAGCAATCATTGCCCGCTCCGCAGGACACCGGCATACCGCTGGATGATACCTGCCGTCGCTACGCCACTTTAGGCGTCTGGCGCGATCTCAATGATTGGCAGGAACTGGGAGTGCGCAAAGCCGACGGAACGGATCTGCCAACGCGGCCGATTCAAGCAGCGCTGGTTATTGGCGATGAGGGGGATGACAAAGGGTATCTGGTGTACCGTAATTTCTGTTCGATTCTGCGTTACAACCCATCCTTCAAGTACGCTCTGGGGGTCAGCCTGCTGGCGGATGCCATAGACGGGATTCGCGACTAAAGGTTGATCAACCGCCGGAGCTGCCCTGGGCTCTGGCGCTGACCGCTTCGACAACCGGGAACACGATCGTCTGTCCTATCCCGACCTTGTCTAGATCCAGTTGCGGGTTGTATTGGCGCAGCAACCACATCGGCACCGAGTATTTGCTGCGCGCCAGACTGGCGATATTGTCATTGGCGACCACCTTGTGCTGCGCCACATTCTGAATGCGATAGCTGCGAAAGAAATCCTGCTGTTCCTGCAGATGGAACTGGCGACGCTGCAGCTCAAACTCCGCCACACTCACCTTTGAAAAATCCAGAATCAAACGCTCACCAATTACGACAGGCTGATTCGCTCTCAACTTGTTCAACTGACGCAGATCCCCGCTGTCGACATTCAGCCACTGTGCGTAGTGCCCCAGCGTTTCAGAGGCTTGAATCTCGATGGAACTGTTGGTCGCTACGCTGTAGTCGGAGGGGTCGGCGGACAGGTCAAGGGCCGCTTGCTGATTGTTGGCTTCCACATTCGCAGCAGGATCCAACGCAATGGCAAACTCCTCTTCGTTGCCGGACACGTCGCCGGTTTCAACGGCTGATTGCCCTGCAACTTCCAGAGGAGGCGTCAGCTCTTCAGTCAAATCCTCCACCACAGCGGGTGAAGCGGGAGCGGGTGTTATGGCAGCGACCACCGGCGCAGCCGCTGTCTGTACTGGCGCTGGTGCGGTCGAAGGCGCGGGCGTCGGCTCTTGTGCTGTCACGAACACCACCGGTTGGGTGGTCACGGCATTGCTGCCAGGCAGCTTGAGAGTCTGTCCAGGATAAATACGGTCGGGGTGATCGATATTGTTGGTGGCCAGCAACGCCCGCTCATCTGCATTCAGGCGTCTGGCAATCGATGACAAGGTGTCACCCCTGCGCACAACATAGGTGTCACTGGTGCGCGATGCCGACTGAGCCTGAGCAACCTGTGCGTTGTTGGCCTGCGTCGTGGCCGTGGCGGCAATCTGCGCAGAGGTCTGACCAGTCGCCGCAGCGCTGTCTTGTGGCAGCAACAATCGTTGACCAATCTGCAGACGGTGGCGATCTGTCATCTGATTCAGAGAAACCAGCTGTGCCACGGAGGTGCTGAATTGTCTGGCGATGGCGGAGAGACTGTCGCCACTCTTGACCACATAGGCGAGGTCGGGCGTCTGAATCGGATAACGTTCGCCGCTCGGAATCTGGCTGATCAGGTCACGCAGCGGGGCTTTGAGCGTACTGCGCTGCACCTTCACGACATAGCCTTTGGGAATGCGCTTGCTGCCATCCCAAACCACTGGGCGCAGCGCGGGGTTGTCGAACTTGAGATGCTCCAGCGTCACGCCCAGAGCATCGGCGAGCGTCTGGGCCTCCATGAAGGAATCGAGTTCGATCTCTTCGTACTCGGGATGCGGGTCCAGCCGCAGCACACCAAACAAGGCTTGCGCCTGTCGCTCCACATCCAGCACCGCGAGGAACTGTGCGTAGAAGTTGCGCGAAGCAAATCCAAACGAAGGGCCTTTGTAGTGGAGAACAATATCTTCGATGCGATTGCTGCCGGTCTCACGCACTGCGCGACTCATGCCGCCCGTGCCGTGATTGTAGGCGGTCAGGGCCAGAGGCCAGGTGCCGAGTATCTGATAGTTGTATTCCAGCAGACTCATCGCCGCATAGGTCGCCGTGTAAGGATCCATGCGCTCATCAACGATGTTGTCGATGCGCATGAAGCGTTGCCCCGTCGCACGCATGAACTGCCACATGCCGGCGGCCGCGACACTGGAATAGGCGCCGGGATGGAAGGAGGATTCCACATGCGGGAGAGCGCCAAGTTCAAGCGGGAGATTCTTGCCACTCACGACACTGTTGATGTGGTCGCGATAGGCGCCGGAACGAACCAGCCCCTCCACGAAACGGTCCGACTGGCCAAGCTGAAAGCGAACATTGTTGGCGGCTGTGTTCAGCGTCTCGTCACTGACATTAGCCGGCCACAGATCGAGAATGCGCTGCTGCAAGGGGGTTAGACCAACCCGCTTACCCGTTCCAAGCGCTTTGAGGGCATCTTGAATGAGGATTCGTTCTCTTTCGACTTCGGGGCGGTCGTAATCGACGCGCTGATAAATGATGGCAAGGTTGTTGGCGTCGTGCAGAAACCCGCTTTCAGTGTCCACTTCGGTGTACACGCGGGTCCAGAACTTGATGGCCGGTTCCAGTTCGGGGGGCCTCGGAAATTGCTCTGACTGTTGCGCAACCGCGAGGTTCGTTACCCATAGAAGGCACACCAGACATGACAGACACGTGCGACCCAATCGTCTCAGCAGGAGGAACAGTGGCAGAGGTAGCAGAGATTGAGGCGCTGACATCATATCGAAACTCGCATTTGGCGCTGGCAATGGAGACCAGCAATGGTGGCCACTTCTACGCAGATTAATTTCGGGGCCGGGGCCTATACTAATGGAGCACTCTCAATTGTCAAAGCATTAGAACCGAACGCCACCCACCATCGCGCTGCCTGCATTTCACTCACCGGGCAATTGCTCTATACTGCGGCCCCTTGCGCCGGAACCCTGCATCCCTGCATCGTTCAGACTGGTGCCAGTCAAACTGCCCGGGCGCACACGCACGATGACAGATAACAAAAAACTGGCCCACGCCAGCCTGGAAAGCCTGTACCGGATATTCACAGTCCCGGAGGCCCCGGATTCGACGCTCGGCAGGATCGATCAATCGATCTCCGAGAACATGGCTGGCTTTCTGCAGGATCACATCGTCGCGTCGGAACGCGCGCTGGCGCTGATCGAAAAAGACTTCTCCAATCCTTTCATTCCCGAAGATCCCTCTTTCGTTTCCGATCAGATCGAATTCCTGCTGGACAAGCTGGTGGCGCAATCGGTGCACGTCGCCTCACCCAGTTTCGTCGGGCACATGGCCTCGGCCCTGCCCTATTTCATGCTGCCGCTGACGCGGATCATGACGGCGCTGAATCAGAACCTCGTCAAGGTCGAGACCTCCAAGGCCTTCACGCCACTGGAGCGTCAGGTGATCGGCATGATCCATCATCTGATCTACGGGCAGGACGGGGATTTCTACGCCAAATGGATGCATGACCGCTCTCATGCCATCGGCAGCTTCTGCTCCGGGGGCACCATCGCCAATCTCACGGCGCTGTGGGCGGCCCGCAACAACCTGTTTGCGCCCAGCGCAGGCTTCGCGGGACTGGCCCAGGAAGGGCTGGCTGCCGGTATGGCGCACTTTGGTTATCGCGGGCTTGCGGTGTTGGTGTCAGAGCGCGGCCACTACTCCCTCGGCAAGGCCGCTGACATTCTTGGCATCGGGCGACGCAACCTGGTGGCGATCCAGACCGACGCACACAACCGCATTCGCGTGGACAGCTTGGCAGCCCGTTGCGATCAGTTGCAGAGCGAAGGCATCCGCGTCATGGCCATCGTTGGCGTCGCAGGCTCCTCGGAGACTGGCAATGTCGACCCGCTGAATGACATGGCCGACGTTGCTGAGCAGCGCGGCATTCACTTCCATGTCGACTCCGCGTGGGGGGGGCCGACACTGTTCTCGCACAAATATCGAAGACTGCTGTCAGGAATCGAACGCGCCGACTCGGTCACGCTGGACGCTCACAAGCAACTGTATGTGCCGATGGGGGCTGGCATCTGCGTGTTCCGGCGTCCGGAGACTCTCTCCAGCGTCGAGCACCACGCCGAGTACATCATTCGCAAGGGCTCCAAGGATCTGGGCAGCCACAGCGTGGAAGGTTCACGACCCGGCATGGCGGTACTGGTGCATGCAGGGCTGCATATCATCGCCCGCAGCGGTTATGAGCTGCTGATCGACCAGGGCATTGAGAAGGCACGACGTTTTGCCGACCTCATCAAGAGCACCGCAGATTTCGAACTGATTACAGAGCCCGAACTCAACATCCTGACCTATCGTTATGTGCCGGAGTTCGCCCGAGCGCTGCTCGACAGCGCCGACTCGACGCTGCGCGATCAGATCAACGCATGCCTCAACATCATCACCAAAAGCATTCAGAAGACGCAGCGCGGACGGGGACGTTCATTCGTGTCACGAACGCTGTTGACGCCAGAGCGTTACGAACGCAAGGCCATCATCGTGTTCCGGGTGGTGCTGGCCAACCCGCTGACGACCATGGAAATACTGGAGGGAATTCTGGAGGAACAACGCGAGATAGCCGCGATGGAGCCAGTGCAGGCGGAAGTTCTAAAACTGAGGATGTTGGTCAACGCTCGACAGGGCTGAGGACTCAGCCCTGTGGCAGAAAAAAAGAAACAGGCAAAGCTCCGGACTCAGGGCATAGAGTCAGCAGCACCTTCTTTAGGAGGAGTAATCAAGTCCTCTTTGCTCACCTTCAACATCAACGCCACTGTGGTGCCGATATAGATTGAAGAATAAGTACCGATAGAAATCCCCAGACAGAGAGCTGTCGCAAAACCCTGAATGGAATCCCCGCCCGCCACCAGCATAGCAATCACCACCAACAAGGTCGTACCGGCAGTAATCGTGGTACGGCTCAAGGTCTGATTCAAAGACGCATTAATCAACTCGGAGGGAGTGCCTTTACGCATGATGCGGAAGTTCTCGCGTACCCGATCGAACACCACTATCTTGTCGTTCACCGAATAACCAATTACGGCAAGCACCGCCGCCAGTACAGTCAAATCAAATTCCAATCTGAAGATGGAGAATACCCCCACTGTCAGAATCACGTCGTGCATGAGCGCAACAACGGAGGCAATGGCAAACTTGATCTGAAAGCGAACAGCCACGTAGAGCATGATCATGCCCAGTGACACCAGAATTCCCATGCCACCGCTCTCTGCCAGTTCTTCCCCCACACGCGGACCGACGAACTCCAGTCGACGCAGCTCCACATCGGAAGAGGAGGCTGCTTGCAACGCAGTCATCACGTTCTCACCGAGCGCTTCCAATTGGTTGGCCATTTCAACTTCGCTGACGCTCTCGTCGACCGGCATACGGATCAGGATTTCCTGATCGGAACCGAAGGCCACGACCTGCGCGCTTTCAAAACCAGCCGCCTCAAGTGCAGCACTGACAGAAGCTACCTCTACCGACTCCGAGTAACCGACTTCGACCAAGGTGCCGCTGGTAAAATCCAACCCGAACTCCAGCGAGTTAAACAAGAGTGACCCGAGTGAAATCACCACCAAAACTGCCGACACGACACTGAGCTTTCTGCCGGTACTGATGAAATCAAATTGCCTGAGCGTTATAGCCATACCTTACTCCAGAATCTCGTCGCGAACGCCTGTCAAATATAGTTGCCAATCCACAGGTTTTTCACCTGGCGGCCACCGTAATAGAAATTCACCAGCGCGCGCGTGACAACAATAGCCGTCCACACCGACGTGAAGATGCCGATCATCAGGGTCACTGCAAAACCTTTCACAGGACCGGTACCGATGGAGAACAGCACGATGCCGACCAGCAATGTCGTCAGGTTGGCATCCATGATGGTGCCGAAGGCGCGATCAAAGCCTGCCGAAATCGCACTCTGAGGTGACAGACCAGCGGCTAGCTCCTCCCGTATTCGGGTAAAAATCAGCACGTTGGCGTCCACCGCCATCCCCAGAATCAACACGATACCAAAGATACCCGGGAGCGTGAGTGTCGCCGAGATGATGGACATGATCGCGACCAGCATCAGCAGGTTCACCGCCAGCGCGATATTGGCAAACACGCCGAACAGCTTGTAGTACCACATCATGAACAACACCACGAGGCCTACGCCCAGATAAGTGGCGCGTTTACCTTGTTCAATATTCTCGGCACCCATGCTGGGGCCCAGCGTACGTTCTTCCACGAAGTACATCGGTGCAGCAAGCGCGCCGGAGCGGATCAGCAGTGAAAGCTCATTGGCCTCAGTAGTGCTCAGACCCGTGATGACGAACTCACGCCCCAGTGCAGCGCGAATCACGGCATGACTGATCAGCCGTTTCTCTTCGTAAGTCTCCTGCTGCTCGACCATGGCGCCATTTTCACCGGGCACCATCACGGTGCGGGTCTTGGTCTCGCTGAGGATGATGTCCATCGGGTTGCCAACGTTCTCACGGGTGACCCTGCTGAACTGCTCACCGCCCTGGGCATCAAGATTGATGACGACCTGTGGCAGACCCGTTTGATCCAGCGCCGAACGCACGTTGCTGACACGGTCTCCTTGCAGGATGACGTCATTATTGACGTTGATCATCATGCCCTGGTACTCGTAGGTGGTGTAGGAGTTGGAGGCCGCGCCGGGCGCCGCTTCAAGATGGAATTGCAAGGTGGCGATGCGCTGCAGAATCCGTTTGGCCTGAGCGGTGTCCTGTACGCCGGGCAACTCCACGACGATACGGTTGACGCCCTGCTGCTGCACCACCGGCTCGGCAACACCCAGTGAGTCCACACGATTGAGGATGGTGGTTTTGTTGGCAGCAATGGTGTCGCGCTGCATCTGCTGGATATCGATTTCCGCCAGGCTGAGATCGAGGAAGAAATCTCCTCCGGTCTCGCGGTTCACGGTCTGCAGTTCTGCAAAATTTTCGCGCAGCAAAGCACGCGCGGCCGACCGGGACTCTTCATCGTCAAAACGGAGTTCGATGTGGTTGCTGTCCACGAGGCTCAACGCTCTGGAACGAATACGCTCCTCGCGCAGCATCTGGCGGATATTGCTGATGTTGTTTTCCATGCGCCGCGTCAGCGCCGCTTCCATGTCGACTTCCATCAGGAAATGCACGCCGCCCTGCAGGTCGAGCCCCAGACTCATCTTGCCGGCGTTGATCGCCTGCATCCAGCCCGGTGTCGTGGGTGCCAGGTTCAGTGCGGTGAAGTAGCCATTACCAAGAGTCTGTTCGATAACCCCTTTGCCGAGAAGCTGTTCCTCAAGGCTGCGAAAACGCACCAGGCCGGTTCTGTCATCGACAACTTCACCGAAGTATTCGATTCCTTCTGCGCGCAAGGCATCGGTTACTGTGCTCAGTTCGAACTCCGTGATCGGTTCGCTCTCGTGAGATATCTGTACGGCAGGATCATCCGGATAAAGATTGGGGGCGGAGTAGAGTGCTGCCAGCAGCACAACAAACAGGATCAGCAGATTCTTCCAGAGAGGGTATTTATTCAGCATGAAACTTAGACTCTTTCAAAGTGATGGTGCCACCCTGATAGGTGGCACGGACAAGGACGACTCTGACGATAGGCATCCGGTCACTGGATCGACTTGATTGTCCCTTTGGGCAGCGCGGCTGCAATCGATACCTTTTGCAGACACAGCTCGACTCCTTCAGCAACCTGCAGAGTGACATACTCATCGGTCACCTTGGTCACCTTGCCGAGCAACCCGCCACTGGTCAACACTTCGTCGCCCTTGGCAAGACCGCTGACAAGCTCACGATGTTCCTTCGCGCGTTTGGATTGCGGACGCCACAGCACCAGATAAAACAGCACAAACATCCCGCCGATGAAAATCAGGTTGAACATGGGAGAGGCGGCCGCAGGGGCCGCTTGTTGCGCGTGGGCTGCGCTGATGAAAAAACTCATGTCGATAATCTCTTGTTGAATAATCTCTTGTGGCTGAGTTGCAAATGGTTGCAGATGTTAATGGTGGAGCCATCACGAAGTTTCAAGGTCTGCGGGCTCTTGTCGGGCATAGAAGGCCGCGACAAAGGCGCCCAATCTACCCTGTTCTATAGCCTGACGCAAACCCTGCATCAGTTTCTGGTAGAAGCGCAGATTGTGAATTGTATTGAGCTGCGCTCCGAGCATTTCCTTGCATTTATCAAGGTGATGCAGATACGCCACACTGAAATTGCGGCAGGTGTAGCAGTCGCATTCGGCATCCAGAGGGCGGGTGTCATCCTTATAGCGGGCATTGCGTAAACGCACCAATCCTTTACTCGTAAACAAGTGTGCGTTGCGGGCATTACGGGTCGGCATCACGCAATCGAACATGTCGACGCCGCGTAACACGGCCTGGATGATGTCATCCGGTGTGCCCACTCCCATCAGATAGCGCGGCTTGTGAGCAGGCATCTGATGGGCAATGAGGTCCAGCACCTTGATCATCTCTTCTTTGGGTTCACCGACCGACAAGCCACCAATCGCGTAGCCATCGAAGTCCATGGCCGTCAACGCCTTGAGGGACTGCTCACGCAGCGCCGGATACATACCGCCTTGAACGATGCCGAACAGTGCTGAAGGGTGATCGCCATGCGCTTCCTTGCAACGCAGCGCCCAACGCAGGGAGAGGTTCATCGAGGTTTCAGCGTCTGCTTCGCTGACGGGATAGGGGGTGCATTCATCGAAGATCATGATGATGTCGGAGCCCAGCTCCTGCTGCACTTTGATGGCAGACTCCGGGCCGAGAAAGACCTGCGCACCATCAACGGGAGAGCGGAACTTCACGCCCTCTTCGGTGATTTTGCGCATGTCCCCAAGGCTGAAGACCTGGAAGCCGCCGGAGTCGGTGAGGATGGGTTTGTCCCAGCCGATGAACTGATGCAGGCCGCCGTGCTTGCGAACGATGTCGGTGCCGGGGCGGAGCATGAGGTGAAAGGTATTCCCAAGGAGAATCTCGGCGCCACTTTCTGTGACCTGCTGGGGAGTAACACCTTTGACAGTGCCATAAGTGCCTACAGGCATGAAGGCAGGCGTCTGCACTTCGCCTCTCGGAAATTTGAGTGCCCCTCGCCTTGCGAGTCCATCTGTGGCTTTCAATTCAAACTGCATGTTGATCCTGTTCTCGGTAGAGCTTCTTATTCCGAGGCGGGGAGAGGGGAGGCAGGGGCAGGACACGCCGTGAACCCATCCATGGGGGCTTGCCTCCGCCATCCATGGCTCCGGACAGTCCTGCCCCCGCCTCCCCTCTCCCCGCCTCTACCATTTGTAGACTGTTCAAGATTGGGCTTGGGCATCAAACTCCACCGCTCCGCTGTCAGCCCCCCTCTCTCGCGACCGAATTACGCGCTGCGCTTAGAGCTTGGGTGGGCAGATGCTGCACTGCAGGACCGTTGAGCGCCATGGATGGCGCGATCGAGCCCCCCATGGATGGGTTCACGGGCGTGTCCTG
>JAZKJF010000005.1:0-254192 GCA_040384465.1 Pseudomonadota bacterium
GGTAAGTTTGAAAGAAAAAAGACGCACGTGAACGTAGGGACTATCGGTCACGTGGATCACGGTAAGACTACGCTGACGGCTGCTCTGACGCGTGTATGTGCGGAGACGTGGGGCGGAGAGATGCGGGCTTTCGATCAAATCGACAATGCTCCGGAAGAGAGAGAGCGTGGTATCACGATCAACACTTCCCACGTGGAGTATGACTCTTCGATTCGCCACTATGCGCACGTTGATTGCCCTGGTCACGCGGACTACGTCAAGAACATGATCACAGGCGCTGCGCAGATGGACGGTGCGATTCTGGTGGTGTCTGCCGCTGACGGTCCGATGCCGCAAACTCGCGAGCACATCCTCCTGTCACGTCAAGTGGGCGTACCGTACATCGTTGTGTTCATGAACAAAGCAGATATGGTGGATGATGCCGAGCTGCTGGAGTTGGTGGAGATGGAAGTGCGTGAGCTTCTTGAGACCTATGACTTCCCGGGCGATGACACACCGATCGTGATTGGCTCTGCGCTCAAGGCGCTTGAGGGGGATACCTCTGATCTGGGTA
Source organism: Pseudomonadota bacterium (assembly GCA_040384465.1). Classification (GTDB taxonomy): domain Bacteria; phylum Pseudomonadota; class Gammaproteobacteria; order Pseudomonadales; family Pseudohongiellaceae; genus UBA5078. Next base: position 554 of record JAZKJF010000005.1, read on the forward strand.
TGCCGTCAGTGCGAAAGCTGGTAGAGACGCTTGATGCGTACATTCCTGATCCTGTGCGTGATATTGAGAAGCCGTTCCTGTTGCCAATCGAAGATGTGTTCTCCATTTCGGGTCGTGGCACAGTGGTCACGGGTCGAATTGAGCGTGGCATCGTGAAGGTAGGTGATGAGATTGAGATTATTGGTCTGAAAGACACTACCAAGACGACGTGCACGGGTGTTGAGATGTTCCGCAAGCTGCTGGACGAAGGTCGTGCGGGCGAGAACGTAGGTGTGCTTCTGCGAGGCACCAAGCGTGAGGACGTAGAGCGCGGTCAGGTATTGGCCAAGCCGGGTTCGATCACTCCGCACACCAAGTTTGAGGCTGAGGTGTACATTCTGAGCAAGGAGGAGGGTGGTCGTCATACGCCGTTCTTCAAGGGTTACCGTCCGCAGTTCTACTTCCGTACGACGGATGTGACAGGTGCGTGTGAGCTGCCAGAGGGTGTTGAGATGGTGATGCCGGGTGACAACATCAAGATGGTAGTGACGTTGATCAACCCAATTGCGATGGATGATGGTCTGCGCTTCGCTATCCGTGAGGGTGGCCGTACGGTAGGCGCAGGCGTTGTTGCAAAGATTTTTGAATAGAGCCTTGGGCTCCAATGAGTCCGAAGTACTTGTTTGTCTTGGAGTGTGTCGATGTCAAGTGATTGCGCGCTAAGTAATTAGAGTTCTTTCGCTTGACACTCCACCGCTCCGCCCTTAATATCTCGCTTCCGTTTTTTCTGTATTGAAGTAGAAAAAATAAGAGTGTTTAGTAACTGTTTCATTTAAAAAGTTTTTTGGAGAATTAAGTAGATGCAAAATCAGCGTATCAGAATTCGGCTTAAAGCCTTTGATCATCGGCTGATTGATCAGTCTACTCAGGAGATCGTCGACACGGCGAAACGGACTGGCGCTCAAGTGCGCGGCCCAATTCCACTGCCTACGAATACGGAGCGTTATACCATCCTGATTTCTCCGCATGTGAATAAGGATGCGCGTGATCAATACGAAATTCGTACGCACAAGCGTTTGCTGGATATTGTAGAGCCCACCGAAAAAACAGTAGATGCTTTAATGAAGTTGGATCTGGCGGCTGGTGTAGAGGTTCAGATCAGCTTGGGTTGATGCCTTGTGCATTTCCAGGTTGATAACCGAGTTTGCAGCAGCGCAGTAAATATATCAGTGGTACTGATAAAACATGCTTGCGGGCACGTTGATTCTGCCCTGTAGCAAACATGGTGTAATGCGAAAGCAGCCATAGCGGGTTTCAGCCCCGTACACGATGAGGTTTATAAAATGTCGATTGGATTAGTCGGTCGAAAAAGCGGTATGACCCGCGTTTTCACTGAAGCAGGTTTGTCTATACCGGTTACGGTCGTAGAGGTTCATCCGAACAGGGTGACTCAGATCAAAACCGCCGCAGTTGACGGTTATAGTGCTGTCCAGGTAACAACTGGTGAGCGCAAAGCGTCTCGCGTTTCCAAGTCTCTGGCTGGTCACTTCGCCAAGGCGGGCACTCAGGCCGGAACCGGTCTCTGGGAGTTCCGTGCGGATGTGGGGCAGCTTGAAAGTCTCTCTGCTGGTAACGAGCTTACCGTAGAGCAGTTCTCTGCCGGGCAAAAAGTCGATGTTACCGGAACCTCGAAGGGTAAAGGTTTTCAGGGGACTATTAAGCGTCACAATTTCCATATGCAGGATGCCACGCACGGTAACTCTCGTTCGCATCGTGTGCCAGGCTCAATCGGACAGTGTCAGACTCCTGGTCGCGTTTGGAAGGGCAAGAAGATGGCTGGTCATATGGGTGATGCTCGCGTGACTACGCAGAGCCTCGAGATCATTCAGGTAGATGTGGAAAACAACCTGTTGCTCGTTAAGGGGGCTCTCCCTGGCGCTACCGGCTCTAACGTGATTATTCGTCCTTCTGTTAAATCTCCAGCGTCCAAGGGGTAAGCAATGGAATTAAATATTGCAAAGCCCGGAAATTTGGCGGGCAAAGAAAAAATTTCTATTTCTGATGATGCGTTTGCGCGCGAGTTTAATGAAACTCTGGTTCATCAGACTGTCACCACCTATCTTGCTGGTGCAAGACAGGGCACTGTCCAGCAAAAAACTCGTTCCGATGTCAGTGGTGGTGGTCGTAAGCCGTGGCGCCAGAAGGGTACGGGTCGAGCTCGCGCCGGTACTATTCGTAGTCCTCTGTGGCGGACCGGTGGCGTGACGTTTGCGGCTCGTCCGCAGGATCACAGCAAAAAGCTTAACAAGAAAATGTATCGCGGTGCGATGGCGTGCATTATTTCCGAGCTGATCAGGCAGGGGCGTCTGCTGGTGGTAGACGACTTCGTGGTTGATTCTCACAAGACAAAAGATCTGATCAGCAAGCTCAATGAGTTTGCGCTCGATAACGTGCTGATCGTTGCAGAAGATATAGCGGAGAACTTGTTCCTTGCTGCTCGCAATCTCCACAAGGTGGATGTTTTGGATGCGGCTGGTCTGGATCCTGTGAGTCTGATCGGATTCGAAAAGGTGCTTATGACAGTGCCCGCGCTGAAAAAAGTTGAGGAGATGCTGTCGTGAATCAAGCCAGACTGTATTCGATAATTCTTGGTCCACATATTTCTGAGAAGGCTACTATCATGGCCGAAGTAAGGAATCAGGTGGCTTTCAAAGTGGCAACTGATGCCACTAAGAGCGAAATCAAAGAAGCCGTTGAGACTATATTCAAAGTCTCCGTTGCTGGGCTTCAGGTTCTTAACGTCAAGGGTAAGACCAAGCGTACTGCGCGTGGAAGTATCCGTAAAAAATCAAACTGGAAAAAAGCTTACGTTCTTCTTGAGCAGGGTCATGAAATTGACTTTGCTGAGTTGAGCTAAGAAAAGGGGTTAACGGTCATGGCAGTTGTAAAGTGTAAACCAACCTCTCCAGGGCGCAGATTTGTAGTCAAGGTTGTAAACAAAGATCTGCACAAAGGCGAGCCTTATGGTCCGCTGCTGGCGACGAAGACAAAGTCCGGCGGTCGTAATAATCTGGGTCGCATCACTACGCGTCACGTAGGCGGTGGGCACAAACAGAAATATCGTATTGTGGATTTTCGTCGTGACAAAGACGGGATCGTCGGCAAAGTTGAGCGACTGGAATACGATCCGAATAGAACAGCGCACATTGCGTTGATGCTGTACGCCGATGGTGAGCGTCGCTACATCATTGCGCCGGCGAAAGTGTCTGCTGGGGATGTCTTGGTGTCTGGGGAGAGCGCTCCCATCAAGCCCGGTAATTGCCTGCCTCTGCGTAATATTCCGTTGGGAAGTACCGTTCATTGTGTAGAGATGAAGCCTGGCAAAGGGGCTCAGATCGCTCGTAGTGCTGGCGCGTCGGTACAGCTTGTTGCTAGAGAGGGTGGATATGCAACTTTGCGTCTACGCTCCGGTGAAATGAGAAAAATTTTGGTGGATTGTCGCGCGACGATTGGGGAAGTTTCCAACGCAGAGCACGCTCTCCGCTCCCTGGGCAAGGCCGGCGCGGTACGTTGGCGCGGTGTTCGTCCGACTGTCCGCGGTGTGGCGATGAACCCGGTTGACCACCCACACGGTGGTGGTGAAGGTCGAACCTCCGGTGGACGCCATCCAGTGTCTCCATGGGGTGTTCCAACCAAGGGATACAAAACCAGAACAAACAAGCGTACCAGTAAACTGATTGTACGCCGCAGAAATGCGAGCCGATAACGGCTCCTACTAGAGGAAATAAAAGTGCCACGTTCACTGAAAAAAGGTCCCTTCATAGACCTTCATTTGATGAAGAAAGTGCAGACAGCGATGGAGAACAACGACAAGCGTCCTATCAAGACCTGGTCACGTCGTTCGATGATTTCTCCGGACATGATTGGTTTGACAATAGCAGTTCACAATGGTCACCAGCATGTGCCTGTATTTGTTTCCGAAGATATGGTTGGTCACAAGTTGGGTGAGTTTGCTCTTACTCGCACCTTCCGTGGTCACGCGGCTGATAAGAAAGCCAAGCGCTAATTAACGGGGATATTGAGATGGAAGTGGTAGCTATATTAAAAGGCGCTCGGCTCTCCGCACAGAAGGCGAGGCTAGTGGCTGATCAGATTCGCGGCAAAGGTGTTGAAGAAGCCCTGCAGCTGCTGACGTTCAGCCCGAAGAAGGGTGCGGAAATTATTAAGAAAGTGCTCGATTCGGCTATCGCCAATGCCGAGCACAATGAAGGTGCCGATGTTGATGAGTTGAAAGTATCAACCATATACGTCGACGAAGGTGTCACCATGAAGCGGATTAGTCCACGTGCCAAAGGAAGAGCGGATCGCATCTTCAAACGTTCGTGCCACATTACCGTTAAAGTAGCCGATAAGTAGGAGATTGGGATGGGTCAAAAAGTACATCCAACCGGAATTCGGCTTGGTATCGTCAAGAAACATACTTCGGTGTGGTTTGCTGAAGGCAGAAATTATGCAGAAAACTTGCTTGTTGATCTGAGAGTGCGCGCACTTCTCAGAAAGAAGCTCGCGGCAGCCTCTGTTTCACGTATTGAGATTGAACGTCCTGCACAAACTGCAAGGATTACAATTTTTACTGCCCGCCCTGGCATAGTCATCGGTAAGAAGGGTGAGGATGTTGAAACACTGCGTGCCATGCTGGCGAAAGAGATGGGTGTGCCCGTGCACATCAACATCGAAGAAATTCGCAAACCAGATCTTGATGCACAGCTGGTCGCAGATAGCGTTGCGCAGCAGCTTGAGCGTCGTGTGATGTTCCGCCGAGCCATGAAGCGTGTTGTGCAGAACGCAATGCGCCAGGGAGCAGAAGGAATTAAAGTGCAGGTCGGTGGACGTCTTGGCGGTGCAGAAATTGCGCGCTCAGAGTGGTACCGGGAAGGTCGTGTGCCATTGCACACCTTGCGTGCAGATATCGATTATGCGACATCTGAAGCAAGTACTACCTACGGCCAGATTGGCGTGAAGGTATGGATTTTCAAAGGTGAGGTCTTGAAGCTTCACGAAGCCGTTCCGGCTCCACAGAAAACGTCTAAGTAGAGGGTAGGCCAAGATGTTACAACCAAAACGTACAAAGTTTCGCAAGATGATGAAGGGCCGTAACCGCGGCCTCTCGCATCGTGGTAGTAACGTGGATTTTGGTGAGTTTGGTCTTAAGGCTATCTCTCGTGGCAGGCTCACGGCCCGCCAGATTGAATCTGCAAGACGTGCAATGACTCGCCACGTGAAGCGTGGAGGAAAAATCTGGATTCGTGTGTTTCCTGATAAGCCAATTACTCAGAAGCCTCTTGAGGTTCGTCAGGGTAAAGGTAAAGGCAGTGTGGAGTATTGGGTAGCACTGATCCAGCCAGGTCGCATTATGTTTGAAATCGAAGGTGTAGATGAGACGCTGGCCAGAGAAGCGTTCCAGTTGGCTGCTGCCAAACTGCCGTTTGAGACCACTTTTGTTAAGCGGACGGTGATGTAATGAATCCGATTGAATTGCGTGAAAAGACCGTTGCTGAATTGAATGATCAACTGAACACGCTGTATCGTGAGCAGTTTACCTGCAGAATGCAGAAGAGTACCGGACAGCTTGCCCAGTCACACCTGACAGGCAAAATCAGGAAAGATATTGCCCGGGTCAAGACTATCATTACAGAAAAAGAGAAAGTTGGGTCCTGAATATGTCGCTTAGTGAAACTACAGTAGAGAAAACCGGGCGCATTGTGTCTGGTAGAGTTGTAAGCAACAAGATGGATAAGTCCATTGTTGTTCTGGTTGAGCGCAGGGTTAAACACCCCGTGTACGGTAAGTACATTACCCGCTCTACCAAGTTGCACGCGCACGATGCAAACAACGAGTGTAATGAAGGTGACGCGGTCACTATCAAGGAAGTACGCCCCATTTCCAAGACCAAGACTTGGGCGCTTGTATCCATCGACGAAAGAGCCGTCGAAGTATAACTAGAGTTTCAACACAGAGTTTTAGAGTCGCAGACTCGCGGTCGCTGATGCGATAAACAGTTTAGGGTTCGGAGAGAATCGATGATTCAAGTACAGTCATACCTCGATGTGGCAGATAATAGTGGTGCGAAGCGAGTAATGTGCATCAAGGTATTGGGCGGCTCTCACCGTCGTTATGCTCGCATTGGAGATGTCATTAAAGTGACAGTCAAAGAAGCGATTCCACGAGGCAAAGTTAAGAAAGGTCAGGTGCTTACCGCTCTGGTTGTGCGCACCAAAAAAGGTGTTCGCAGAGGCGATGGCTCGCTCATCAAATTTGATGACAATGCTGCAATCCTCCTGAACAATCAACAGGCCCCTATCGGTACTCGTGTGTTTGGGCCAGTGACGCGTGAACTGCGTTCAGAGAAGTTTATGCGAATTATTTCATTGGCACCTGAAGTGCTATAGGACAGAGATTGAGGCCGCGGATATGCGAAAGATTAAGTGCAACGACGAAGTGATAGTGACCACCGGTAAGGACAAAGGAAAGCGCGGAACTGTTTCTCGACTGGTAGGCGACGATAAGGTTGTCGTGGCAGGCGTGAATATGGTCAAACGTCACACCAAGCCCAATCCGAATGCCGGACAGCCTGGTGGAATTATCGAGAAAGAAGCAGCGATCAGCATTTCTAACATCGCTATCTTCAACCCGGAGTCCAGCAAAGCGGACCGTGTAGGGTTCAAGGTTGAGGATGGGAAGAAAACTCGCGTTTTCAAGTCCACTAATAAAGAAATAGATTAACGAAAATTCAGGTTGCCCAAATGGCTCAGTTGAAAGAGTTTTACAAGAAAGAAGTGATTCCTGCCCTGACCAAACAGTTCGGGTACGACAATCCAATGCGCGTTCCGAAGATCACTAAAGTGGTCTTGAACATGGGCGTCGGTGAAGCGGTCGGTGACAAGAAGATCCTGGAAGGTGCAGCAAATGAGCTGGCTATGATCAGTGGTCAGAAAGTTGTGATCACCAAAGCTCGTAAATCTATCGCGGGATTCAAAATACGTGCCGGCTGGCCAATTGGCTGCAAGGTAACGTTGCGCGGTGAGCGCATGTATGAGTTCCTTGAGCGACTGGTTGGCGTGGCTATTCCACGTATTCGTGACTTCCGCGGCCTGAATCCGAAAGCATTCGATGGCAGAGGCAATTACGCGATGGGCGTCACTGAGCAAATCATTTTCCCTGAGATCGACTACGACAAGGTAGAACATCTGCGCGGCTTGGATATTACGATTACCACAACCGCTCAATCTGATGAAGAAGGGAGAGCATTGCTTACCGCATTGCGTTTCCCGTTCAAAGGCACAATAGCGAAACCAGAGACGAAGGAGTCTTAATATGGCGAAGTCATCGATTCTGGCTCGTGAAAAGAAGCGCGCCATGACTGTTGCGAAGTTCGCAGCGAAGCGTGCAGCAGTGAAAGCAGTATTGAAAGACGTCAACGCAAGCGACGAAGACAAGTGGGATGCGCAAATCAAGTTGCAGAAGATGCCACGCGATGCGAGCCCGGTTCGTCAGCAGAATCGTTGCAGGATTACTGGTCGCCCGCACGGGGTGTACCGCAAGTTTGGCATGTGCCGACACAAGCTGCGTGAAGCGGCCATGCGTGGTGACGTGCCCGGATTGACCAAGGCAAGCTGGTAAGCTGGAGCAAAATTATGAGTATGTCAGACCCGATTGCAGATCTGTTGACCCGGATCAGAAATGCCCAGATGGCCAAGCTGCCAAACATTGTTTGCCCTTCGTCCAAGAGCAAGGTAGCGATCTGCCGCGTTCTGCAGGATGAGGGTTATATCGCCGCTTTTGCTGTCTCTGAAGTAGATAACAAGGCTGTGCTGACCGTTGATCTCAAGTATTACCAAGGTCGACCCGTTATCGAAGAAATTAAGAGAGAGAGTCGTCCTGGCCTGAGAGTCTATCGTGGTAAGGCAGAACTGCCGAAAAATCGTGGTGGCTTGGGGATCGCGATAGTTTCCACCCATCAGGGCCTGATGACGGACAAGCAGGCTCGCGCTGCAGGTCTTGGTGGCGAAGTTTTGTGTACAGTGTTCTAAACACAAATTCTGTAATCCAGTTAATAGAGCAAGAATATGTCCAGAGTAGCAAATAACCCGGTTCAATTGCCCAAGGGTGTTGAGGCGACCTTAGCGGAAGGCCTCTTCTCCGTAAAAGGCAGTAAAGGCAGTCTGCAGATGGCGTTGCACAATGCCATCCAGATTTCCAGAGATGGTGACACCTTGCGCGTATCCGCAAAGAATGACAGCAGAGAAGCGGTAGCGCTTTCTGGCACGTTCAGAGCGTTGGTAAACAACATGGTGACAGGTGTCAGCAAGGGCTTTCAGAAAAAATTGCAGCTTCAGGGCGTTGGTTATCGTGCCAAAGCTCAGGGCGATGTGCTGAATATTTCGGTAGGGTTTTCTCACCCTGTCGATTTCGTTGTGCCTAAAGGTGTTACTGCGGAGACGCCAACTCCTACGGAGATTGTGGTTTCCGGTGCAGATAAGCAGTTAGTGGGCGAGGTTGCAGCCAAAATACGCGAGTTCCGTCCGCCAGAGCCGTACAAAGGCAAAGGCATTCGTTATCTCGATGAAAATGTGTATAGGAAAGAAGCTAAGAAGAAATAAGGCTTGAGACTATGAACGTAAAGAAGCAGGCACGGCTGCGTCGTGCACGTAAGACCAGAGCAAAGATCAGTCAGCTGAAAGTGAATCGTTTGTGCGTATTCCGCACACCGCGTCATATTTATGCTCAAATTATTTCTCCAAGCGGAGCTGAAGTATTGGCGAGCGCTTCTACCCTCGACAAAACCCTCAGGGGCACTGTCACAGGAAACGTTGCAGCGGCTACGATTATCGGTGGCATGATTGCCGAGCGTGCTAAAGCTGCAGGAGTCAGCAAGGTTGCATTCGACCGTGCTGGATACAACTATCATGGCCGAGTTAAGGCATTGGCCGAAGCCGCACGTGAAGGCGGTCTGGAATTTTAAGGGTTGAGTGAGATATGGCATTTAAAGAAGAGGCGAAAAAGAACGAAGAAGGTTTGCAGGAGAAGTTGATCCAGGTAAACCGCGTTGCCAAAGTAGTAAAGGGTGGTCGTATTTTCAGCTTTACAGCCCTGACTGCAGTTGGTGATGGTAATGGCCGCGTTGGCTTCGGTCGCGGCAAGGCTCGCGAAGTGCCACTGGCTATCCAGAAGGCAATGGAAGCCGCTCGCCGCAATATGATTTCCGTATCTCTTGATGGTCATACCCTCGAGTACCCGGTAAAGGCACGTCACGGTGCTTCCAAGGTTTACATGCAGCCAGCCTCTGAAGGTACTGGTGTAATCGCCGGTGGTGCGATGCGTGCGATCATGGAACTAGCTGGTGTGCAGAACGTACTGGCGAAATGCTATGGATCAACCAATCCTGTGAACGTTGTTTATGCGACTTTCAAAGGTTTGAAACACATGCGTGCGCCGGAGACCATTGCGGCCAAACGCGGTAAAACTCTCGAAGAAATTTTAGGTTAGCAGATATGGCTACAAAACAAGTTAAGGTAACCCTGGTGCGCAGTCCTATTGGCACGATGGAAAGACACAGACAGTGCCTGAAGGGCCTTGGTTTGCGTCGTATGCATCAGAGCGTTGAGGTTCTTGATACACCTGCAAATCGCGGGTTGATCACCAAAATTCGCTATATGTTGTCTGTTGAAGGTGAGGAATAAGAAATGCATTTGAATACGTTGAGTCCTGCACCAGGCAGCACAAAACCACGCCGCCGCGTAGGCCGTGGTATCGGTAGCGGTCTGGGTAAAACTTGTGGCAGTGGACACAAGGGTCAGAAGGCGCGTAGCGGTGGTTCAGTGCGTCCAGGTTTCGAAGGCGGTCAGATGCCGTTGCAGCGTCGTCTGCCGAAATTCGGTTTCTCTTCACGCGTTGGCCGTATTACTGCGGAAGTGCGAACAAGTGAACTGGCAAATCTGACTGCGGAAGTGATTGATGTCGCGGCTCTGCGTGAAGCCAATCTGATCACCAGCGTGATTCGTCGGGTAAAAGTCATGTTATCCGGTGATGTCAGCAAGCCAATGACGTTGAAAGGCCTTCGCGTGACAGCGGGTGCACGCGCTGCTATCGAAGCTGCTGGTGGTCAGATCATTGAAGTGGTCATTGACAAAAATGTCGGCAAGAACGGCAAGAAACTCCCTAAGAAAACTGTTAGCAAGGATTAAGTAGACCTCGATGGCGACTAAACCCAATGTTAATTCCGAGAAGATAGGCGCCGGTTTGGGCGAGTTGAAAGCACGTCTGCTGTTTTTGCTCCTTGCCTTGTTCGTCTATCGAATCGGGACGCATATTCCGGTTCCGGGGATAGATCCCAATCAGTTGACGAATCTGTTTAGCCAGAATGAAGGCACATTCCTGGGGCTGTTCAACATGTTCTCCGGCGGTGCGCTGGAACGTATGAGTATTGTTGCTCTAGGGATCATGCCCTATATCTCCGCGTCCATCATCATGCAGTTGCTGACGGCAGTAAGCCCACAGCTTGAGCAGTTGAAAAAGGAAGGGGAGTCGGGCCGTAGAAAGATTACTCAGTACACGCGCTATGGCTCATTGGTGCTGGCGTTGGTGCAAGGTACTGGCATGACCGTGGGTCTGCTCGCGCCAATGGCCTACAGTCCTGGTATGGGCTTCACGCTGACGGCAATTGTGTCGCTTGTTACCGGCGCAATGTTCATGATGTGGCTTGGCGAGCAAATTACTGAGCGTGGTGTTGGTAACGGGATATCGATGCTGATCTTTGCAGGTATCGTGGCAGGTCTGCCTGGTGCAATCGGTAACTCTCTATCACAAGCATACGAAGGGCAGATCAGCGGGCTCTTGCTGTTCATGGTCGCGATTATTGCTGTTGTTGTAATGGCGGCCATTGTGTTTATTGAGCGTGGTCAGCGTCGTATAACGGTGAACTATGCAAAGCGGCAACAGGGACGCAAGATGTACGCTGCGCAGTCCAGCCATCTGCCCTTGAAGGTAAACATGGCAGGCGTTATTCCGGCAATCTTTGCGAGTAGTATTCTGTTGTTCCCTGCGTCACTGGGACAGTGGTTTGGTCAGTCTGAAGGAGCCGAGTGGTTGCAAGACCTTGCATTGATGATAGGGCCAGGTCAGCCTCTCTACATCATTATCTTCAGCGCAATGATCGTCTTTTTCTGTTTCTTCTATACAGCATTGGTGTTTAACCCGAAAGATGTTGCAGAGAACTTGAAGAAATCAAATGCGTTTATTCCTGGAATTCGACCCGGTGAGCAGACTGCAAAGTATATTGATTCAGTGCTGACCCGGCTGACGATGTTCGGAGCTATCTACATCACCATCGTGTGCCTGTTGCCGAACTTCTTCCAGATGATGGCGAATGTTCCCTTCAATCTTGGCGGAACGGCGTTGTTGATTGTCGTGGTGGTGAGTATGGATTTTATGTCTCAGGTGCAGTCTCACTTGATGTCTCATCAGTACGATTCGTTGATGAAGAAATCGAACTTGGGTAGTTTTGGCCGCGGCGGCCTGTAAAGAATTGATTTGCCCACGGGAGTTTTGCCCCGGGGATAATTTGAACCTCGGACATTTGGCCCCGGATACCTAGGCCCGAATTTTTTGGAGAGCAATAAAGTGAAAGTCAGAGCATCAGTTAAGAAAGTGTGTCGTAAGTGCAAAGTCGTAAAGCGCAACGGCGTAGTCAGAGTGATCTGCTCGTCTGAGCCGAGACACAAACAGCGTCAAGGCTGAGCCGTTTGGTTGATTTTTTACTGGTCAGAGTATATCCTTTGCCCCCCGTAATTTGGCTCAGAGAATTTTTTGGGCGCGTAAGTAATCTTTAAAGTGGAGTAGAAATATGGCACGTATTGCAGGTGTCAACATACCGGATAATAAGCATATTGTGATTTCCCTTGGCTACGTCTTCGGAATCGGTGCTACCAGGGCAAAAGCGATATGCGCAAATACTGGTATTGCTCCGCACACCAAGACAAGCGCGCTCTCTCCTGAACAGCTGGACAGCGTTCGTGCCGAAGTTGCCAAGTTTACCGTTGAGGGTGACCTGCGCCGTGAACTGTCAATGGCAATCAAGCGTCTGATGGATCTTGGTTGTTTCCGAGGAATTCGTCACCGTCGTTCACTGCCAGTGCGTGGTCAGCGTACCAAGACCAATGCTCGCACACGCAAAGGGCCGCGTAAGCCAATACGTAAATAAACAACGATTGAACAGCCTCAAGGTCTGGCTCACACGCCAGCCAAGCGTTGTTTAAGGCGATAGAAGCAGACATTTTGAATCAGGAATAATTTATGGCAAAGCCAGCAGCAGCTAAAGCAACGAAGAAAAAGGCGCGTAAAGCGGTAGTGGATGGAATCGCGTTCATCCACGCTTCGTTTAATAACACCATCGTTACGATTACCGATCGTCAAGGCAACGCACTCAGCTGGGCTACGTCAGGGGGCTCAGGCTTCCGTGGTTCACGTAAGAGCACCCCGTTTGCTGCACAGGTGGCTGCTGAGCGTGCTGGCAAAGCTGCAATTGAACTGTACGGACTCAAAAATCTTGATGTGAAAGTGAATGGCCCAGGTCCTGGCCGTGAGTCTGCAGTCAGAGCTCTGAACGGCTGCGGTCTGAAAGTCAGCAACATAACCGACGTAACGCCTATGCCTCACAACGGCTGTCGTCCACCCAAGAAGCGACGTGTATAGACTTTATCGTCTGATTCGCATCACTCTGTTTGGAATTTTTGTAATTTAGTGGCTTATCTTCAAGAGATAAGAACATAGGAGACAGAATATGGCCCGTTATTTAGGCCCGAAGTGTAAGCTCGCGCGACGTGAAGGAACAGATCTGTTCCTCAAGAGTGGCGTTCGTCCGCTGGACAGTAAATGCAAGACCGAAAACGCACCAGGACAGCATGGCCTGCGTCGCGGCAGACTTTCTGACTACGGCGTGCAATTGCGCGAGAAGCAAAAGATCCGCAGGATTTACGGCGTTCTTGAGCGTCAGTTTGCGAGCTATTACAAAGAAGCTGCCCGACTGAAAGGTGCTACTGGTGAGAACCTTCTCCAGCTTTTGGAGTCTCGCCTGGACAACGTTGTATACCGCATTGGTTTCGGTTCTACCCGTGCAGAGTCCCGTCAGTTGGTTACTCATAAGTCCATTCTGGTGAATGGCGAAGTGATTAATGTTCCCTCTTACCAAGTATCACCCGGTGATGTCATTGCTGTTCGCCCGAAGGCGAAAGAGCAACTCAGGATCAAGGCAGCTATGGAGCTGGCCGGTCAGCGTACTGCTGCTGATTGGATCAATGTAAACAGCGAGAAGCTGGAAGGCCAGTTCAGCCGCAAGCCTGATCGTGCCGACTTGTCTCCTGACATTAACGAAAACTTGATAGTTGAGCTTTACTCCAAGTAGTAAACTGGCTAGCTAATTGAAGGGTGATTCCATGCAGATTTCATTGTCGGATTTTTTGACACCGCAATTGATTAAGGTTGAAGAGTATGACAAGTATCACTCAAAAGTGGTGCTTGAGCCTCTGGAGCGTGGCTTCGGACATACTTTAGGAAATGCTCTGAGACGGATTCTGCTCTCCTCAATGCCTGGTTGTGCGATTGAAGAAGTCGAGATCGATGGCGTTGTGCATGAGTACAGCACCATAGAAGGCGTTCAGGAAGACGTTATTGAGATCCTCTTGAACCTCAAGGGCGTTGCCGTGATTCTCAACGGTCAAGACGAGGCTGTTATTACGCTGAGCGCCAAGGGTGCGGGTGTTGTTACTGCCGGCAGCATTACTGTTGGTCATGACGTTGAGATTGTGAACCCTGATCATGTGATTGCGAACCTCAATGACAGCGGCGAGCTGAATATGAGAATGACTGTGCGCAAAGGGCGTGGTTATGCTCCTGCGGATACTCGTGTTTCCAATGATGACGAGACTCGTGCTGTTGGCCGTCTGTTTCTGGACGCTTCTTACACACCGGTCACCACAGTGGCTTACTCTGTAGAGAGTACACGTGTTGAGCAGCGTACCGACTTGGACAAGCTGATCATTGATCTGCGCACCAACGGCACTATCGATCCAGAAGAAGCAATCCGACGTGCCGCCACGATTCTGCAGCATCAGCTGGCAGTGTTTGTGGATCTGCAGAGTCAAGTCGCCAGCGTTCCAGATGAACCGGAAGACGAGATCGACCCGATTCTGCTGCGCCCGGTGGATGATCTGGAGTTGACAGTTCGTTCGGCCAACTGTCTGAAAGCAGAGGATATTTACTACATCGGTGACCTGATTCAGCGCACTGAAGTAGAGCTGCTCAAGACGCCGAATCTTGGCAAAAAATCACTGACAGAGATCAAAGATGTGCTCGCAACGCGAGGCCTTTCACTGGGTCTGCGTCTCGAAAACTGGCCTCCGTCAAGCCTCCGTTCTGACGATCGAGGCTGAGTAATCAGTCGGCTGACAAAAAAATACTCGCGAGAGTAATTCAATCAGGTTTTTAACGAAGAGTGACCGAGTGCCAGCAGGCGCGATGGTACGAATAGGAATTAGAAGATATGCGTCATCGTAAAAGTGGACGTCAACTGAGTCGCAACAGTTCTCACCGCAAAGCCATGCTGCGCAGCATGACTGTTTCTCTGGTTGAGCACGAAATCATCAAGACAACAGTGATCAAAGCGAAAGAGCTGCGTATGGTTGCAGAGCCGCTGATCACTCTCGCGAAGAGCGACAGTGTTGCCAACCGTCGTCTAGCCTTCAATCGTCTGCGTGACAAGGCTGCTGTTGGCAAGCTGTTTACTGCACTCGGTCCACGTTACAACGAGCGTCCGGGTGGCTACATCCGCATTCTCAAGTGCGGCATGCGTCCAGGTGACAACGCTCCGATGGCCTACGTAGAGCTTGTTGATCGTCCTGATGGCGTGGATGGCGATTCTGCCGAAGCCTGATTAGAGCGCTGAATAAGATAACGACAAAGCCGGGTTCTACTCGGCTTTTGCGTTTCTGGGAGTACGACTTTTCGGGAATTGAACGATGACGACTGCATTCCATCCGCCCGTACGAACCTTGATGGGCCCTGGCCCTTCAGATGTGAATCCGCGCATCCTCGCGGCAATTGGTCGACCCACCATTGGTCATCTCGACCCCGAATTCATCCGTCTGATGGATGAGATCAAAACGCTCCTGCAGTACGCCTTCAAAACCTCCAATTCTTTGACGTTACCGATATCGGCGCCAGGCTCTGCGGGCATGGAGGCGGCGTTCGTGAATTTGCTGCAGCCAGGCGATAAGGTAATCGTTTGTCAGAACGGGGTGTTTGGCGGCCGCATGAAAGAGAACGTAGAACGCTGTGGTGCGACGGCAATTCTCGTGAGCGATGAGTGGGGCTGTGCCATTGATTTGCACAAGGTCGAAGATGCACTCAAGGCACACCCGGATACGAGGATGCTGGCTTTTGTGCACGCAGAGACATCTACCGGGGTGCGTAGCGATGCACAAGCAATTGCCGCACTCGCCAGACAGTATGACTGTCTAACTATCGTGGATGCGGTGACATCGCTAGGTGGTATTGAGCTGGATACTGATGGCTGGGGACTCGATGTTGTCTATTCCGGTTCACAGAAGTGCTTGTCGTGTGTACCAGGACTTTCACCCATCACGTTCAGTCTGAGGGCAGTGGACCTTATCAGGCAGCGTCGTCATAAAGTGCAGAGCTGGTTTCTGGATATGAACCTGATAATGGATTACTGGGGGGCAGGCAGTAAGCGCAGCTATCACCACACAGCACCAGTCAATACCTTGTACGCGTTGCATGAAACGCTATTGATATTGCAGGAAGAGGGGCTGGAGAAGTCTTGGCTGCGGCACACCCATCACCATCAGGCTTTAGTCGCAGGGCTTGAAGCAATGGGTTTGAGTTTGATCGTGGAGCCATCCAGTCGCCTGCCGCAATTGAATGCCGTCAGCGTGCCCGACGGAGTGGATGAAGCAGCAGTGCGCGCAGCCCTGCTCAAGAATTACAGTTTGGAGATTGGTGCCGGGCTGGGGGCGTTGTCCGGCAAAGTTTGGCGGATTGGGTTGATGGGGTTTGCCAGCAATCAGCGTAATGTGCTGTTCTGTCTCTCGGCGTTGGAGTCTACGTTGGTTTCGATGGGAGCCGACATCAATGCGGGCGGTGCATTACAGGCCGCAGCACTGCATTATCGGGGCTATTCTCAAGAAGCCTCGGTACTTTGCTGAGAGTCACGCTCAAAGAGGCTCAGGTACAGCATGGGCCAGAGTCCGACGTGAACCATGACGTCTGCTGTATTGAAGATGTAGTGCCAGTAGGGAATATGCTGAACGTTGATGAAATCCACCACGCTGCCATAGATCAGCCGGTCGAGAATATTGCTGCCTCCACCGCCGGCGATGAAACCGAAACACACGTATTCATAGTATTTGACGCCGGGATTGCGCAGCAGATAAACGATCAACCCGCCGATAAGCGCAACACTGAACAGAGCGAACAACCAGCCTCTGCCTTGGAACATGCCGAACACGCCCCCCATATTGCGAATATGGGTCAAATGAACGAGAGGTGTCCATTCCACGGTAGTACCCAGTGGAATCATGCTGTTGACCAGATAACTACCGATTTGCGAGATGAGCATCACTGTCAGTGCTATGGCACTGAACATAAACATGGGTCGGGTTCTTGATCGAGACACTTTGCTACCTGTGACGTTGCCGGAAGAGCGGGCCGTAAGGATAGCACAGGGGCCGGGTTCAATCTTACAAGAGGTTTCTTTGCGCAAGACAGACGTTCAGCACTTTCAGAAGAAACCAGGTCGTCATAGCAAGAGCCGCTACAGGCGCAGGCTTGTCGTGATGTCCTACCGATTCCTGAAGCAAGGGAAGCGCTATTTGCCTCCTGTGCTCCGAGGGTTGCTGGGGCTGGTGTTGATAGCGGGAGGCATGCTGGGGTTTCTGCCGGTGCTGGGATTCTGGATGATTCCTCTCGGTGTTGCGTTGCTCGCGACGGATATCCCGCCCTTGCGGCGCTGGCTGGTCAAGAAGCTCAACCACTACCGGCGTGATCATCTCTGATCACACCAGTAATGTGAGAGTTAGAGCGGGTGGGACGTCTTAATCGATTTCAGCAAACAGTGCGCGCAGTCTTGCGGCATTCTTGCCAATGTCGCTGCCACCGACACGGGACTTGGAGCGAGCATTCAGGACCGTGCCATTCGGGGTCTCATTGATCAGCACGATCACGTCGTCCTTGAAGCGGAACCAGAAGGTCGTGTCAGTCGCTTCAATGCGCCCGTCCGCCAGATTCTGATCGACCAGCTCCCAGCCAAGCGTGTCCACTGCAGTGAGGACACGATTGAAAATCTCTTCTTTGGACTCTGTGAAAACCTGCGGAACGATCTCCGGATAGGCTTCCCGTTGGGCGGCCGCCATCGTGGTGGCATCCCAATTGGCCTGGTCGCCATAGATCACCGAGTTGGGCGCGTTTGCGCGCAGGGGAGCGACAGCCACAAATTGCGGCGGGTTGACAGTGTCTGTCGTGATGTCGTGGATGGGAGGTGTCCCTTCCGGAGCGCGGTAGGTCTCAGGAACGATGTAGGCCAGCGCGGCTGCAACGGTGCCAATCGCGGCAAACGTGGCCAGTCGTTTGGCACTGGCGGGGACGATGCGACGTGCCGCCACGAACACCCCGATGGTCAGCGCCAACGAGATCCATGCCACCCAATCTGCACTGGCGTTCACGGTCCTCAGCATGTTGAATCCTGTCCGGAAATCCCACATGCCGAACCATACGCCAAGAGAGGCAAACAAGGCGTAGGCTCCAAGACCCAGGCCGGCGACCAAGATCAGAAATGCGACAGTAGTCACTGCCTTGCGGCCCATAGAGCTGCCGGTGGGTTGATTGTCGGAAGTTGCGTTCATTGCGTCATATCCTTTTTGTTGAGTGAGAATCTTGGTGTTGAGGAGACCAGTTGGGGCAATGCCTTATTGCAGTGCTCCTGCGTACTGAATGATTTGCGGGGTAGAGCCCTGCTTTGTGTCTATCTCGATAATACTGTGCGAACAATTGTGCATCTCCGGCGGCTCCCATAAATGCTCCAGTGGGCGTCCTTCCAGCTGGCAGAGGATCGACTTAATCAGCACTCCATGGCTGACGACAGCTACGTCCTCGCCAGCTGCTTCCTGCCTGATGCGTTGAACCTCGGCGAGGCCGCGCGCCTGTACCTGAGCGAAAGTCTCCGCTCCTGTCAGCGTGAAGCGATGTGGGAAGTGCCAGAAATCCTTGAAGCTTTCCGGATACTTTTCCTTCGTCTCGGTTTGCAGAAATCCTTCCCAAGGTCCCAGGAAAATCTCCCGCAGCTCGTCTCGATACTCGATCTCGATATTCTTGTCTTCGAAGAGTAGAGCGGCTGTTTCGCGGGTACGGACACTGCTGCTGCAATACACCTTGCTGATCTCAAAATGCTGGAGGATTGGCCGCAGTGCGCTGGCCTGCTGGCGACCTTCATCGTTCAACGTCGACTCACTCTGCCCTTGTATCCGTCGCTCTTTGTTCCAATGGGTCTGTCCATGACGGATCAGGTGTATTCTCACAACGCGGGCTCCCGATTGGTGCTGCTGTTATCGGCGGCTCAGCATACCAGCTTACTGCGTGTTCTGTTCACAGCATCCTGCCACAGTGCGTAACGCTCTTCCCGCCAGGCATCGTCTTTTTGCGGTGCGAAGGATTTGTCCAGCTGCCACTGGCGGGCGATCGTTTCCAGCGAGTCGTACACTCCACACTGCAAACCTGCGAGACTGGCTACACCCAGCGCCGTAGTCTCGGTGACTCGTGGTCGGTCCACGCGACAATCGAGCAGGTCCGCCAGGTTTTGCAGAACAAAATCATTGCGGGCCATGCCGCCGTCGACACGCAGAGTGTCGGGTCGCACGCCATCGGCCTCCATGGCTTTCTGCAGATCGCGCGTCTGATAACACACGGACAACAACGCGGCGGTGACCAGCTCCTTGATACCCGTATCCCTCGTCAGCCCGAAGATGGCGCCACGCGCATCGGCATCCCAGTAAGGTGCCCCAAGCCCGGTGAAGGCGGGCACAAACATCACGTGCATGTTGCGATCTGTCTGCTGTGCCAGTTCTTCAGTTTCGGCGGCATCTTTGAATAGTCGCAAACCATCCCGCAACCATTGCATGGTGGCGCCAGCCATGAAGATACTGCCCTCCAGTGCGTAGGTCACTTTGCCGTTGAGCCGATAAGCAATGGTGGTCAGCAGGCGATTCTCTGATTGCAGGGCTTTGTCCCCTGTATTGAGCAGCAGGAAGCAGCCCGTGCCGTAAGTGCTTTTGGCCATTCCCGGCTCAAAGCAACATTGTCCGAAGGCAGCCGCCTGTTGATCTCCAGCGATACCAGTAATAGGAATGGCAGCTCCCAGCACACTTGGGTCGCTCACACCAAAATCGGCAGCGCTGTCGAGGACAGTGGGCAGGAGCGATGCAGGAATGTTGAACAAAGCCAGCAATTCGTCATCCCAGCTTTGCGTATGAATGTTGAAGAGTAGCGTGCGGGAGGCATTGGTGGCGTCGGTGCAGTGGCTCTTGCCTCCTGTCAGTCGCCACAGGAGAAAGCTGTCGACTGTGCCGAAAGCCAGTTCTCCCGCCGCAGCGGCAGTTTGTGCTCCAGGTACGTGGTCCAGTATCCAGCGGATTTTACTGGCCGAGAAGTAAGGGTCGAGTAACAACCCTGTCTTGGTTTGAATGATGTCACTGCGTCCCTCGCGTTGCAGCAGGTCACCCACGTCGTGACACCAGGAGGCCGTGCGCCGGTCTTGCCAGACAATGGCCGGGTATATCGGTTGCCCGGAACGACGATTCCACAGCAGTGTCGTTTCGCGTTGATTAGTTATGCCGATGGCACGAATGTCGTGAGGCTGCAGTTTTGCTTCCTGCAAGGCAATCCGGTAACTGCGCAGGGAGGTCTGCCACAGATCTTCCGGAGCATGTTCGACCCAACCGTCATTCGGAAAGTGCTGAGGGAATTCTTCCTGACCTGCACCCACGCGGTGCCCCGCCGCATCAAAGATAATCGCGCGGCTGCTGGTGGTGCCCTGATCGAAGGCGAGCAGGTAATCGGTCATGGTTTGAAGTCCGTGCTTGTAGTTGTTATATGGCTTTGGGGCCGTTTAGATCATGCAGGCTTAGCCAAGGCAGGCTATATTACCCCTATGAGTGAAAAATCCACAATTCATGATCTGCTGGTGATCGGCGGAGGCATCAATGGCTGCGGCATCGCCGCCGATGCGGCCGGGCGCGGACTCGACGTAGTGCTTTGCGAGATGGGAGACCTGGCGTCCGCTACCTCGTCTGCCAGCACGAAACTGATTCATGGTGGCCTGCGCTATCTGGAGCAGTACGAGTTCAGGCTTGTCAGAGAAGCATTGGCCGAGCGTGAGGTATTGCTACACAATGCTCCGCACATCATCACTCCGATGCGCTTCCAATTGCCGCACAGACCGCATTTGCGCCCACGCTGGATGATTCGCGCTGGCCTGTTTCTGTATGACTACCTCAGTCAACGTGTGACGCTGCCAGCATCGCGGGGCATGCGCTTCGGTCTCGACAGTCCCTTGCTGCCGGAATTTAAGTACGGCTTCGAATATTCGGATGCCTGGGTAGATGATGCGCGTCTCGTGGTGTTGGTGGCCATGCAAGCGCGCGAGCACGCTGCGCAGATCATGGTGCATACCCGGTGTGTCAAAGCTGCCGCCGCAGAGGGACTCTGGACAGTGACTCTGCAAGATCAGCGCACAGGACTGCTGCGACAGATGAGAGCGCGCTCGCTAGTCAATGCCAGTGGTCCTTGGGTGGGCGAGTTATCCGCGAGCTTGCTGCCACAAATTCCTCACCATGCTGTCCGATTGGTCAAAGGCTGCCATATCATCGTGCCAAGATTGCACGACAAACCCGAAGCGTTCCTGTTGCAGAACAGTGACGGGCGTGTGGTGTTTGTAATTCCCTATCAGCAGGACTTCAGCCTGATCGGAACGACTGACGAAGATTTCACAGGAGATCCATCGTCGGTCCACATCTCTGCATGGGAGATCGATTACCTGGTGCGTATCGTCAACGAGTGTTTCAAAACCAAGATTGCTGCCACCGATGTGGTACATCATTTCGCCGGAGTAAGACCGTTGCTGGCCAGTGGGGAGGAGAATGCCTCCAAAGTATCGCGCGACTATACGCTGGAGCTGATGGTTGAACCGGCACCGGTACTGACTGTCTATGGGGGAAAGATTACCACTTACCGCTGTCTCGCTGAGCATGCCATGGCGAAGCTGATGCCGCTCTTCCCGCAGATGAAAGAAGCTTGGACGGCGACGGCACCGTTGCCGGGTGGCGAGTTCTCTACTCCGGCAACGCTTATTGCCGAGTTCAAAGGCCTCTGGCCCTGGCTGCCTGAAATGTTGCTGCAGCGCTGGGTGCGAAGTTATGGTGTCAGGACGCGGCAATTGCTGGAAGGTTGTTCCTGTCTGGCAGCACTGGGCAAGGAGTTTGGCAGTGGTCTGTACGCACGGGAGGTGGACTACTTGCGCCAGTACGAATGGGCCGAAACTGTCGACGACATTCTCTGGCGGCGCACGAAGCTGGGGTTGTATTTCAATGACTCACAACGGCAAGCACTGGCCGACTATCTGGTTGGCTCAATCTGAGTCGCTCGTCTATGGCGCAGGTCTATACCGTCCGTTTATACAGCGCGTCGCTTGCTGGCATACATGGCTTCGTCGGCGTGCCGCAATAACTCAGTCGCGTCGTCACCATCTTCCGGGTAAACCGCAACGCCAATACTCGGTCTGACTTGCAGTTGCTGGCCATTCAACTCAAAGGGAAAGGCCAGTGCGGCATTGATCTTGCGGGCAACATGCATGGCATGAGAAGGCAGGACGATACTGTCGAGCAAGACGACGAATTCGTCACCACCGAAACGCGCGATGGTGTCGGACTCGCGGATGCAACCACGCAGACGTCGCGCTACTTCCTGCAGCAGTTGATCGCCAATGCCATGGCCGTAGGCATCGTTGACGTCTTTGAAGTTGTCCAGATCGATGTAGAGCACCGCAAAGCGTGCGTGTTCGCGACGGACTCTGGCCATGATGCTCTGCAGGCGGTCCTGGAATAGCGCGCGGTTGGCCAGCCCGGTGAGGGCATCGTGGCCAGCGGCGTACAATAGACGGGCATGCAACTGTTTGCGCAGAATCGCAGAGGCCACCTGCGTGGACACAAATTGCAATAGCTCCTTGTCATCTTCTGTGTAGTGAATGTCACCCGAGTAGGTCTGTACGACCAGTGCTCCCATGGTGTGTTGATGGTTCTTCAACGGCACGCCAAGCCAATCGAGGGACTGGGTGCCAAGGACCAGGCGGGGGTCATCGCGCTCAAGCGTCTCTCCGGTGAGAAGCAACGAGCCTCCACTGCGAATCACCTCTGCACACAAAGCATCGGAATTGAGCGGCAGGGGGTCGGGGGGCGTGTCATGTTCGTCGATGAAGTAGGGGAAGCTCAGCTCGTCCTTGTCTTGATCGTAGAGCGCAATGAAGAAATTTTCCGCAGGCAATAAATTGGCGATGGTCTTGTGAGTGAGTCGATAGAGTTCTGGAAGATCATCGGCCGTATGCGCTGCTTCGGAAATTTCATACAACGCTGTCTGCACTGATTCCTTGCGCTTGCGCTCCGTGATGTCATGCGCAACAGCGATGCGAACCTGATCCACATCGGACCAGCGTGCAGACCAGCGCACATGAGCGATTCGACCGTCCTTACGGATATAGCGGTTCTCGAAACCGTTCATAGGCTGACCGGCGGTAATTTGCCCGGCCATGGCTTCGGTGCGTTCGCGATCTGCCGGATGGACCATCTCAAGCATTGGTTTGCCAATCATCTCGTCGACGCTGTAGCCGAAAATGTGGTTGCACGCTGCGCTCAGGTACACGAATCGACCGTCCGCATCGACGATGCAGACAGCGTCCATCAGCAGGTCCATCAGATCGGACAAAGGTTTGAATTTACTGGCTGGCATGGTCACCGGTGATTGAAAAGGATGTTGTAGGGGCCGACACCGCCCCGGTCGACGACCAGGTGCTGGTAGCCGGACTGAGGTCCGCCGGTGCTGACGTATTGATCGACACTGGCAGACTTGACGTCGACACGGAAGCGATTGTGAAGATATTCACTCAATTCGAGTGCGGTGAGTTCACCGTTCTCATCAAAGTCGGCATAACCTTCCAATGCTTCCTCAAAGAATACGGACAGATAACCGCCTGCTCTGAATTTTGCGGCGACCTGTGAGGTCACGTCTTCCTCGGAGGAGAACAAGCCCATGCGGCCGGGGCGTGAGATGAAGTCCTTCGCGAAACCACCGCTGAAACAGGAATCGAGTACGAGAAGCGTGGTCCCGGCGGCGACATTGCTGAACAGGCCATTCAGTTCGTCGTCGAGAACTTCGCCATCATACAGCACGATGCTTTCGTCGAGGCCATCGGGGTCAGCGTTGTCCGGGCCACCGGAGCGATCTGAGCGGCTGCCGTGTCCAGAGTAGAACAGCACAAAGGTATCTTCTGGATCGATCTGAGCAGCGAACCTGTCGATGGCCGCGCGCAGATTCCCCACCGTAGCCTGATCATTGAGCAGCGTAATGGCATTGTCCGGGCTCATCCCGGCGCCGTTGATCAGCGCATCCCGAGCCCGGGTCGCATCCTGGTCGGTGTAGCTGAGGTCGGAGTCGGTGCCCGGATAGTCACTGATACCAGCGAAAATCCCGTAGATCTGCCCTCCAGAGGTATTCTCGACAATGACGCGGCTGCTCTGTGGACTCGCGCTGAGTTCGTAGTCACCCATACTGCCGGCAGAATAAGAAGTCACGACCACACGATATCGACCGCTTTCCTGCAGAGTCAGTTCAATGGCCGACAAATTGACGTCGCCTTCGAAGTCATCGTTGTCGATTGATTCACCGCTGGGAGTGATCAAGCGCAGGTAGGTGTCGAAGTCCTGTGAACTGAGGTCGAGCCGCACTGTATCACCAGCACTGCCCTGAAAAGCATAGGTGTCTTCGTACATACCGTCATCGTTGAGCAGATCATCGCTCTCCAGATCGCCGCTGGCAGTCTCGCCGATGCTGAGTGCTGCCACATCGCGTTCGACACTCGTCTCACTTGCTGTCTCCTGATTCATGGCAAGCTCATACTCACCGCCGACTCTGGTGCCATAAGAGGTGACCATGACACGATAGGTCCCTACTTCGCTGAGATCACTCTCAATGAAGCTGCGGCTGGTGGTATCCGTATCGTCGTTCTCAACTCGCTCGCCCGTGGGCGACTGCAGAATCAAAAAAGTATCGAAGTTGTCGGAGCGCAGATCGAGGGTCAAGGTCTGCCCGGGTCGGCCTTCGATTTCATAGACGTCGACATATTCGCCACTGTCGAGAGTCTCATCACCGGCCACCAGAGCGCCGCTCTCGGTGCGGGCGCCAGTGGTGCTGTCGGTGTTGCCGCTGCCGTCGACATTGACAGACATTTCGTAATCACCCGTCTCGTCGGCCATGAAGCTGGAGACTGTGACCGAATAGGTGCCTGATTCACTCAAGGGTAGGGAAAGCAGGGAGCGTTCCGTGCTGCCGTCATAGTCATCGTTGGTCAAGCGCTCGCCGCTGGGGGTTTCCACGACTAGATAGGTGTCGAAATCGTCAGAGCGCAGATCGATGATTGCCTGCTGCCCACTCTCTGCCGTGAAGGTAAAATTGTCGGCAAATCCGTATCCGGGCAGCGTGGCATCGCCGTCTTCGAGAGTGCCGGTATTGCTCAGTGCTCCGGTCCCATCCTCACCGAGCAGATCAGAAAGTTCGGCAACCAGCTGGTCAAATTCTTCCTCGTCGGCAGTCGGGCTGCCGGTACCGATGTCCATCGTCAGCCACTGATCATCATCCTGTTCCGTGATGACCAGTCGGGCATCTGCTCCGCTATCGTCACTGCTGTAGGTGCCAATCCAGACATCGTACTGGCCAGACTGGGGTTTACTGAACAGCACGCCGGGATTGGAGGAGTCCAGCGAATTCGAGTCATCGTTGCAATACCAGCTGCCATTGGGCGCATTGATGATCAGCGTAGTGTCGACATCTGCCGACACAAAGAAGCCTAGCGGATAATCTGTGGGAGAATAGGTCAGGCGGTAGTCGGGCTGGCTCTCGGCAATATAGCCTGTGCAGCTTTCACCGTTGTCATCCGCCTCATCATTGCCACCTGCCTGCACGTCGATCACAAAAGGGTCCGGGCTGAACCCGCCATCAAGACTTCCGGCGCCATACAGAGGATCGCCCCCCACATTCTGGGCAGTCACCTGCGACGCCAAAACAAGGAGCAATGCTGCGTGAAGGGACGGGTTGAGCAAAAGGCGGTGTTGGCGGTGGGAAGACGCACGGCGCTGACCGAGCTGGGCAGAGTTAGCTTTCATGTTGTGAGTACCAGAGCGACCTTTGTTCCAAGGATGGCGGCAGCACTTGTCACGTATTGATGCCGTGACCAGCATTGCCAGCTCAGCCCGAAGGTTAGCCGAACTCATGCAGCAAGTCTATTTGCATCAGTGAGTTGTTCGTGTGGACCCCACGCATGGGGGGTAGGTTGGGCTTGCTTTGTAAGTTGCCAACCCTGAGCATATTGCAGTCGCGGTTATCTTCGAGAGAATTTTGAAATGATGAGAAAATTGATTCAGATTGGCCTGTTGTGTTTGATGAGCGTCGATGCTCAGAGCCAGGCCGCCGAGCCAGGACCGCAAGGGACCTGGAAGTACCTGCGGGCGTTCAATTTTGTGCATGTCGATGCACAGGATCGTGTCTTTCAGTGCCGCTTCGACACTGACTTCAATGTGCAGTTCGCGACAGCTCGCTATCAGGCTGGGGGCAGCATCGAATGGACGCCTGTGCGCTTCTTCAGTCTTTACGGTCAGGAAGTGGTAATTCCTGACCGTAATTGGGGAATCAACACGATGGAGGTGCGGGCGCGCATCATGTTTCTGACTGTTCCGAAACTGAATGGAGAAGGAACCGAGCGTCAGGAGTATGACAAGGTCGCGACACTGCCCACCATATGTGAACACTATCGACAAATTGCTTTCGAGGAATAAAAAAAACCGGGAGCAGGCACCGCTGCGACTGCCCCCGGCAAAACCGGCTGTAGAAGTTGACGTGATGTCAGAGCGCCGGACGCCTTACGGAAGAAAAAATATCGACAAAAGTGGGAATACGTTCAATGCGAATCGGAATGTGCAGCCGTCTGGCGACATCGCTCGCAGAGATCAGTCCGCGAATCTGCTGTCCGCTGTGATCGACTACGAGGCAATGTTGCTGACCCGATTCGCGTAGAGCCCGGACGACATCATTGATGTTGGCCTGCTCCAGTTCTGCAAGACTCAATGCCATGATCTGCTGCTTAGCCACCATCAGGTCACTGGTCATAATCTCGTTGCGCTCATAACCATTGGCAATCATGGTCATGAAGTGTTGCTCGTCCAGATCATCAAGGCTGATCGTGCCGATGAATTCATTGTCGGCATCCACTACCAGTTTCATCTTGACGTGTGCCTTGCGCATCATGTGCTCCACTTCAATTGCGGGAGTGGAACCTTCTATTGCCAGAGGGCGGTGGCTTTTGAAATCTGTGAAAATCGCCAGTGCTGGTGATGACAGGCTGAGCTCGTGAAATTCATCGGGTTGTACCAGATGAGCGACCTTGTCTACTGCAAATAATCGTATTGCGCGCATGTTTGAAGCTCCTGAGGTCTGTTAACCATCGTGCTTGAACGGCAGAAATCGATAATATGGATGCGTTGTTCCAGATTTTTAATGATTCAGAGCCTCAAGACGGACTATTGCCCGGATCGCGTTCTGTTGCGTGCGAACTGCGAAGTGCAGGATAAAGGGCGATCAGAAGATCGGCCGTTTTTCAGGCGCATCGATACTTGGGTTCTGGTTTGGAATTAAGCGTGAGCAGCGGGAGGGTCGCGAATTTTCAGCGCAGTGGTTGCACTGACAATCGATGAGGCTTGAGTTACAAAGTTGAAGAATCTGATCTGAACTGAGTTCAGTACAAACTCTTTCTGGGGAAGAAACTTTTTGTCGTCCTGTTTCTGGCTGGTGTAGGGAGTGTCATCCACTAGCGCCGTATAACCGGCACCTTCGTCAATACGCGGGCTGTAATCTCCCATCCCTGTTATAAACAGGGTGAGGAGTAATGCCGTTGTAATGGCCAGAATTCTTAACACGAAAGACTCGATAAAATAATCAACACGTGACGCCATTCTATTCTTTCCAATCTCGAAGTCAAAGACAGAATGAAAGAAATAAGCGACGTGTTCTTGCTAAATCCTTTTATCGCAGGGTTTTAAATAGCAGGGCCTTAAATTGTAATAAAGCAGGAGGTGGTTTATTCTCCTTAGCCATTTTTACCTGTCGTCACACGTCAGGTTCCTCACTCCATCGAGCACTATATTCACGGCATCAGCATGACCAAAAGATACAGCCCTTCGGCAATCGAACCCAGATGGCAAGAGTACTGGGATGCCAACAGCACTTTCAGCGTTTCCAACGACGACTTCACCAAACCCAAATACTATGTTCTGGATATGTTCCCGTATCCGTCGGGTTCGGGGCTGCACGTGGGGCATCCCGAGGGTTACACCGCCACCGACATCATCGCCCGCTACAAGCGCATGAATGGTTTCAATGTGCTGCACCCGATGGGCTGGGATGCGTTCGGTCTGCCTGCTGAACGTGCCGCGATTCGCGAGGGGCGTCACCCCGCCGTCATCACTCAGGAGAACATCAGCAACTTCCGTGGCCAGATCAAACGTCTGGGCCTGTCCTATGACTGGAAGCGCGAGATCGATACCAGCAAGGTGGATTACTACCGCTGGACACAGTGGATATTCCTCAAGCTCTACGAACAGGATCTCGCCTATCTGGCCGAGGTGCCGGTGAACTGGTGTCCTGCCCAGGGCACGGTGCTGGCCAATGAAGAGGTGCAGGACGGTCGCTATGTAGAGACTGGCGACCCCGTCGAGCGCCGCATGATGCGGCAGTGGATGCTGAAGATCACCGCCTACGCCGAGCGCTTGCTGACCGACCTCGACGAACTCGACTGGCCAGCCGGCATCATCGAGATGCAGCGGCAGTGGATCGGCAAGTCTGTCGGTGCTCGCGTGACCTTCAAGTTGCAGGGAGCTGAAGGAAGCTTCGAAGTCTTCACCACCCGTCCCGATACCTTGTTTGGTGCCACCTTCTGTGTGCTGGCGCCTGAGCATCCATTGGTGGCCCGCATCACGACGCCAGAGCAGACTGCGGCGGTCACCGGCTATATCGAGCGCGTGAAGAATATCAGTGACCTTGACCGCGAAACTTCGGCGGCCAAAGAGAAGACTGGTGTGTTCACTGGTGCTTATGCCATCAATCCGGTCAGTGGTTTGCCTGTGCCGGTGTGGATCGCCGACTATGTGAAGGCCGACTATGGTTCGGGCGCCATCATGGCGGTGCCTGGTCACGACGAGCGTGACTATGAATTTGCCAAGGCTTTCGGCCTGCCCATCATCGAGGTGGTGCAGGGTGGCGATGTCTCCCAGTCGGCTTATGCCGAGGAAGGCGTCGCCGTGAACTCTGGATTCCTCAATGGCTTGCCGACCGCTGAGGCCAAAGCGAAGATGATTGCCTGGCTGGAAGCTCAGGGCGTGGGGCAGGGCGAGACCACCTACAAGCTGCGCGACTGGTTGTTCTCCCGCCAGCGTTACTGGGGCGAGCCCTTCCCGATTCTGCATAACGTGAAGACGGGTGAGATCAGCGCAGTTCCAGCGCAGGATCTGCCGATCACACTGCCGGAGCTGGACGAGTACAAGCCGACCGCCGAAGGTGAGCCACCACTGGCACGTGCCGACGAATGGATGAAGGTCGAACTGAACGGTGAGCAATTGCTGCGTGAGACCAACACCATGCCGCAGTGGGCCGGTTCCTGCTGGTACTACCTGCGTTATATGGACCCGACCAATGACAAGCTGCCCTTCGACCCTGCCGCCGAACAGTACTGGGGCCCGGTCGATCTTTATGTGGGTGGCGTCGAACACGCTGTGCTGCATCTGCTGTACTCGCGCTTCTGGCACAAGGTGTTGTTCGACTGCGGTCTGGTACACACCCGCGAACCGTTTAAGAAACTGTTCAATCAAGGCATGATTCTGGGCATCAGTCATCGTGACGAGAATGGCCGCTTCTACTCTCCGGGGGATGTCGAGTATCGCGATGGCAAGCCCTACGCCAGGGGCACTAACACGCTGCTTGCCGCGCGCGAGGAGAAGATGTCGAAGTCGCGCCTCAACGTCGTCAACCCCGACGACGTGGTGGCCGAGTACGGAGCTGATTCGCTGCGTCTCTACGAAATGTTCATGGGCCCGCTGGAGGCTGTGAAGCCCTGGCAGACCAATGGCGTGAAGGGCGTCTACGGTTTCCTCGACCGTGCCTGGTCATTGTTGATTGATGGCGACAGCGGCGAACCGTCCGCTGTCATTACCGATGAACCGGAGTCGGCCGCCAGCGACGAGTTGCGCCGCGAGATCAACATCACCGTACACAAGGTCACCAGTGACATCGAGAATCTGCGCTTCAACACGTCCATTGCCAAGATGATGGAGTTCGTCAATCTGGCCAAGAAGCAGGAGCGTCTCCCCAAGGCTATCGCCGAGAAATTTGTGCTGGTGCTCGCGCCGTTTGCGCCGCACATTGCGGAAGAGCTGTGGCAGCGTCTTGGTCACAACGACTCGCTGGCCTATCAAGCGTGGCCGAAAGCCGATCCGGATTGGCTGCAGTCCGACGAGATGACCATGACCGTCCACATCAACGGCAAACGCCGTGCGGAGTTGCAGGTCGGGCGCACCATGTCGCAAGCGGCGATCGAAGAGATTGCACGGCAGACACCGGGTGTTGTCGACAAACTGGAAGGGCTGACGGTCAAGAAAATCATCTATGTCCACGGCAAGCTGGTGAACTTCATCGTCTGAGCGCTGAAATTCAGAATACGTCAGCGTTTTATCCGTTTCGAGGGAGCGAGGTGACTTGTCGGTGTGCTTAAATGCGGCCAGCATTTAATCATCACCGACAGTATGCGGAGCGATAATTCCCGATATGAAAACCGGATCGAGTCTGAAGTCTCTGCTCGCAGTCGCGACGCTGTGCCTGACAGGAGTGCTGCCCAGCCAGGTGCTCGCGCAACGTGGTTCCGATTTCGCGTTGCTCGATCAGCATGGCGTCTTTCATCAAATAAGCCGCTATGCTGAGTCGAAGGCCGTAGTGCTCTTCGTGCAAGGCAATGGCGATGAAGTCTCTCATCTGGCCCTGCCGCTGTTGCACGACTTGCGCGAACGCTTTCGCGAGCAGGGCGTGGTTGTGCTGCTGCTCAATGCTAACCCTGACGACACTCGCACGAGTGTGCAGCAAGAGCTTGCCGCTCAGGGATTTGAATTCCCCGTGCTGCTGGATACCGCGCAAGTGGTGGCTCGCACCCTCGACGTCAAGACGACCGGCGAAGCCTTCATCCTCGACCCCGCTTCTCATGATGTGCTCTATCGCGGCCCACTGCACGGTTCATTGCAAGGCAGTGCAGGTGAGCCCATAGCCTTTCTGGAAGACGTCCTCGTACGCGTTCTCAAAGACGCTGATCTCGATCAAGAAGAACCCGCCGAGTTGCCCATTGTTGTCGGCATCCCTATCGATTATTCATACCAGCAACGCTTCGGCGACCGACAGATTTCCTATCAAGATGAAGTCGTGCCGATCCTGCGTCGCCGCTGCACGACCTGCCATATCGAAGACGGCCTGGCCCCCTGGGCAATGACCAGCCATCGCATGATGCAGGGCTGGAGTCCGATGATTCGCGAGGTGCTGATCACTCGTCGCATGCCGCCGGGGCAGATCGACATGCAGGTCGGCGAGTGGGACAACATTCACCAGATGCCCGATGAAGAGTTGGAGCTGCTGGTGCACTGGATCGATGGTGGCGCACGCCGCGAGGGCGAAGCCGATCCTCTCACAGTGCCGGAGCAGGTGCCTCCGGATTGGGCGCTGGGCGAACCAGATATGATTATCGAGGTGCCCGAGGAAGCCATCCCTGCCACTGGCATGGTGGAGTTCAAGATCAAGCGTGCGGCACTGGATCTGGCGGAAGATAAATGGATTCGCGCCGTGGCCTACGACGTTGGTGACCGTTCGGTGTTGCACAGCCTGCTGGTCTTTGCCCTCGACCCCGCCGTGCCCGATAGCAACCCTGCTGCGCTGATCGATCCCGACAACACCGAGTTCATCAGTCTCTATGTGCCAGGTAGAACTGAAGAGGTCTTCGCTGCAGATTCCGGCTTTCTGCTGCGTGCGGATCGCGACCTCTCTCTCAAGCTGCGTTACGTGACTGGCGGGCGCGAGACCGTTGACAATACCCGCATCGGTCTGTATTTCCATGACGCCGCACCAGCGTTGGCGGTGCGCAATCTGGTCATGTTGAACGAAGACTTCACGATTGCGGCTGGGGAGGATAATCATGTCGAGCAGGCGCAGTCTGAGGTTTTCCCGCATGATGTCTTTGTGGAGAGTTTTGCCCCGCAGGCGCATACCCGTGGTAAAAGCATGACGATCACTACACAGTATCCCGATGGCACACTCACCAGACTGATCAACGTCGCCAACTACAACTTTAACTGGCAGATGAATTATCGCCGACAGGAGCGTCTGCTGCTGCCAGCTGGATCACGCTTGCTGGCAGAGACGGTCTACGACAACTCTACTGCCAATCCCCACAATGTTGACCCCGAAGCGGAAGTGAAAGCAGGCATCGCCACGGCCGATGAGATATTCAGTCATTATGTGCGGGTACTGGAACCTGTTGTCCCCTGAATTGAGAATTGCGTCGCGCATCAGGTTTTGTAAAAGCCCCGCTATATTTCGGGAATAAACCTGTTATAAATGACGCGGTATGCCGGACTTGAGTCTTCAAAGGACAGGCGATGCCATTCAGAGAAAGGGAAATAAGTTTATCGTCGTGGTGGGGTGAATTCATCAACCCCGCTGCTGAGCAGGATTTCCGCGCACACACGGCGCGCGCCGCTGCTCGTGACCTGCGTATTGCTTTGTGGAGCTGGTTGGCTCTGCTGCTCATTCTGATCTGGTTTGATCTCGGTCTTTACGGTTTCAGCGCCGGTGAGTTGGTGATCTTCTCGGTGCGGGCAGTGATACTGATGGGGCTGTTGGCGCTGATTCTCTACAGCCAGCACCGACCAATGCTGGCGGCCAGTGGTTATGCCGTCACGCTGCTGGAGCTGATCTGCTTTGTTTCCTTCTTTCTGGTGTATTTTTTTCGCGTTGGCAATCCGATCTACACCATTGTCATCACCTTGTTGATGCAGATTGCGGTGTCTGTGGTCATTCCGAATCGCCTGCTGCTCGCTACACTGGCGAGCACCTTTGGCACTGCGGGGACGCTGATATGTGCCTGGGTGCTGAACATGCGTGGGGCGAACGCAATAGCACTCTTCATGTTTCTGACGATCGCCAGTTTGCTGGGCTACCTTGCTGCTCGTCGTCAGCAGCTGATGCAACGGCGTCAGTTCGCACTGTTGCGCAAAACCGAGGAAATCAACGTCCGGCTGACGGCAGAGATTGAGCGACGCAAGCTGCTTGAAAATGAACTGAAGCAACAAGCCATTACCGACCCCCTGACCGGATTGTATAACAGACGCCATTTCGAGACCTTGTTCGAACGCGAACGGCTCAGAGCGCTACGCAATAAATCCGCTTTGTGTCTGTGCCTGATCGATCTGGATTTCTTCAAACGCATCAATGATCTTTATGGGCACGAAGTAGGAGACAGGGTGTTGCAGCAGGCGGCGAACCTGTTTGTGACGCATCTGCGTCAGACCGATTTTGTGGGACGTATTGGCGGAGAGGAGTTTGTGTTGCTGTTGCCGGACACCACTCCCCCGGATGCCCGGCAGTTGATCGAAAGACTGCGACGCATCCTGGCAGGAGAGAGTGTGGACGCTGATGAGCGCGAGATTACGGTAACTGCCACCTTCGCCATCGCCAGAGTGGAGCCTGAGAAGGACACTCTGGTGAAAGCGCTGCGGATTGCCGACAAGGCTTTGTATGAAGGCAAATCAGCAGGGCGCAACCGGGTCGTGATGGCCGAGAGCTGTTAACCGAGGTCGAGGCGCCGAATCAGGCGCCCAGATAATCCGCCTTGCCAATTTCCACGCCGTTGTGCCGCATGATGTTGTAAGCAGTAGTGACGTGGAAGAACAGGTTGGGCAGTGCCCAGCTGAACAAGTAATCCTGCCCTTTGAATTTCAGTTCACGCGGGCCAGCCTGAATCGTGATTTCCTTCTCTTCTGTACCGTCAATCTGGGCAGCCTGCACCGACTCCAGGAAGGCGATGGTCTTGGCGATGCGCTCCTGCAGTTCTGCAAAAGTGGTTTCCGTGTCCTCAAATTTCGGCATCTCGATGCCTCCCAATCGCGCTGCTGCGGCTTTGGAGACATCGCTGGCGATCTGAATCTGGCGTGCCAAAGGCAGCATGTCCGGGAACAGTCTGGCGGAAGTCAGCACCTTTTCGTCGACTTTTTTGAGGACGGCATAGGCCTGTGCCTTGGTCAGCAGAGCGGCGAGGTTGCGCAGGTAACGGATGCAGACAGGGACGGAAGATGAATACATGGACAGGGACATAGAAACCTCAATGGGTGAGAAATGATGGCTCGGAGTGCGAGCTGCCGGATTCTAGCGCTTCTGGCCTCTGAAGAGCTAACGATTCAGCGTCGCTGACTCGGCGTCCCAGCGCTGGAGATTGATCTGTACTTCGACAAAGGCGTCCGGTGACACACTGAAATCGCCCCACAAGGGATGATCCATGGCGACGATCAGAAAGATCATCAATCCGTACATGGAGGCCATCATCCCCACCAGCCAGTAGTGCGCCCGTGCACTGGCCGTGTTGTAGAACAGAGCCACGCCGATGGTGATGATCGCCCCAACCAGCACCACCGCCCAGGTCACCAGGCCGACACCGCTGGTGCCCAGGTGCAGGCGTTCGCGGCGCTGATCCAGCATCAGGTTCACATCGTCGAGCACTTCGGCAAACACGACCAGTTCGACGTCTGTCGACGGTTGGTAGGTGATGATGCGTCTGGCCAGTTCATCCGCGAGGCGCCAGGTGTGTTCGTCGCTCAGAGCCCCTGCCGCCAGCGCCGGCCACTCCTGTGCAATCACCGCATCGATGTAGGCCAGCAGCAGTTCCTGCAGTTCTGAACGGATCGGCTCCGCCAGTCCTTCGACATCCCGATACAGATCCCCGATCAGGTTGGCTTCGTTCATGACGGCGGTATCGACTTCGGAGTAACTGCTCTGTACTCCGACTACCATCAGACCGAGGGCTACCGCATAGAGCACACCGATGAAAGCATGCGCGAACCCGGCCGTACCATTGTCGTCAGGAGCAAGCATCCAGCCAAGTCTGCGTACGACATAGACCCCAGCCATGCTCATGCCGATGCCAGGGAGAACCACTACGCAGCAGAGCACCCAGAGTGGGAGTTCATAGAGCCAGAGCATGGTGGAAGTCTTCCCTGCAGCGTGTTGGAGGATGGAAGTGTTATCAGTCTCTCAGCAACATACGCATGTCCCGCGTGTACGGCAGCACATAGTCGTGGGATGCGAGTATCACACTGTCACTGGCGCGAATCAGTTTGGCAGTGACAAATACGTTGTCATCACCAGCCGCGTAGGTGCCCACAAGCACTACATGGGCATTGTGCTCCACGCTGATTTCATTGACTGCGCGGGACAACAGAAACTCGCCTTCGCTGGGGCTGATGTAGACATCACTGCGCAGCAGCATGTCCACGACAGAGTAACCTGACGCGGCCAGTTGGGACACCAGTTGCTGCGAGGTCACGCGACCGAAGGATGAAGATTGAGTGAGATCATCAATGTCAGCAAAGCTGGCAGCAATGATGTTGGCGCCGGGCTGTACTTCGGAGCCCGCCATGCGGATCAGATTATTGGCAGCTGCGCGATTGGAATCGATAATCACGTCGGTGCTGGTGGCGTAGGGATCATTCATGCAGCCCGCACTCAAGAGAGTGCCGAGCAACAGGCCGACGGCAAGCAAAGGCTTCAGCATTTCTCAATTACCTCCGGCAGTGACGACATTGAAGGTCCTGCCCTGATCGCGATAGTGCGCGATGTCTTCCGGGTTGAAGTAATAAACACGGCTGTCGGCGTGGGTGATCTGACGAATGTCCTGCACGCGTGTCGTAATGATGACTTCGGTGACTTCTGCCCGGGTGTCTTTGCGGAAGTTGTTCCACAGGTCTGCTGCCATGGCGATTGGAATCAGCACCAGTTCCTGATCACCCCAGTGACGCGAGTCGGCCAGACCGGCGGCCAGTGCCACGAGCGCTGTGTAGGTGCCGGGGCGTGCAGGGAGCTTCTCGCGATTGTCGTGTTCCAGAACTTGCACATCGTAATCGATGGTCAGCAGTGCATCTTCAGGGCTGAGCATGACGCTGGCGCCACTGCCGACCAGCGAAGAGACCAGCAGATTGTGATAGGCCGTCTCAAAAGGGCTGGCATCTTCACCCGGAGTGGCAAGGAACAGAGGGCGAGACCCGGCTTCGGCGTCGCCAAAACTGCTCAGGATCTGAGCGGATTCGGATTGAGCAAGCACTTCCCAATGACTGGCTGCCTGCATTTTTTGTTGCTCGCTACCGCTGAACATTGTGGCACGAGGGTAGGGAAGATTATTGTTGCTGCCGCAGGCGGCAAGCACGGACAGCGCTGCACACAACACGACGCCTTTGCTGATATTCATTTATGAACCTCTTGTCTTCACGGAAAAATTGAGACGAGTGTACTACTTGTGCCGCAGCAGAGGAATTCGCAGGCGGCACTCTTGGGGTCGGTTTGGGGGCAGTTTCGCTGTCGATGCTTTATCAGTTCAGAACCCGGTAGCCACGTCCACGCAGGCAGTTGTGAACGACCACGTTGCGCTCGTGCAGCCCGGAACCTGTTCCGCGTGCAGCACCACCAATGGCTCCGGCACCTGCGCCCCGGATCGCAGTATCCCGGTTGCCCAGCACGGCTCCGATGGCGCCGGTGACAACCGCGCCGACAGCTGCACCCGTCGCCGCTCGTTCGGCGACGGGAACCTGATCGGCATAAGCCTCGCACTCGGCCAGATCGGCGCTGTACCGGGCCATATCGACTCCCTGGGTGTCGACGATCGGGCCGCTGTAGCCTGGACGACGGCCACTCTGGCAGGCCGCCAGAGACAGAACGAGAACGATGAGCAGAGCGCGTTGCAGCATGATGAATCTCCCTGTGCTGAGTGAAAAAACGTGCGGTGATTTTACTGTGTCCGTCATTGTTGTGACACCGCTGATTGCACCGAATTGATTCGGTTCGCCCTGAATCTGTGCTGATTGATGGCTCGTGGCCTGTGCTCCGGAATGATGGCAGTCACATGGATGCGCTCTGGGCAGGACGCGTTGCAGATTTTTTCGACAATTATTCGCAATACGAAAGGGTTTTGTCGTTTCCTCCTCAAGTTCCGACATTTTTTTCCGATAGGCGAACAGTGTTGCCGGTGGGGGGCTGCTAGCGATGGCATTGGGTTTGCAGGGGTATGTGCATAGCGATGCCAGCAGAAGTATTCAGAAGCATCATCCACAAGGGCTGAAGGGTAGGGAAAGCGATGAAAGGGTTTGCGAGGCCTGATTCTTTTTTGCGTAAGATTGGATTGAGTAGCAGTGCACATCCACTGGCGGACTGCCTGTGGGCGCTTGGGAACGATCTCGACTTGACGCGCAGGATTGCAGGCGACGACGAACTCAGTCGCGCACTGGCGCAATTTCTGAGTGTTATGCAGCAGCGCATTGAGGTCAGTGTCACCGCCACAGCGGGCATTGCCGCACAGGCTCCAGCACTCTCCGCGATTGCCGCTGCGACTGCCGACACGGGGATGCGCCTCGCCCAGTCATCTGAAAATATTGCCAGCAATAGTGAAGAGGTGACTACCACGCTGGAACGTGAGCTGGTGCCGCGCGCCATGGATGTCGCCGCACTCTCTCGCAAAGTGGCGACGGCGATTCGAGCCTGTGAAAACGACAGTGGCAATGTGCTGGGCAATTTCGACGCGATCAGCAGTGCCGAGAAGCATCTCGGTTCTGCTATTACCGGGTTGCAGGCGCAACTGGAAGAAGTGGTGCGGGTGATCGGCGTGATTTCATCGATCTCCAAACAGACCAACTTGCTGGCTCTCAACGCTGCCATCGAAGCGGCGCGAGCGGGAGCGCACGGGCGCGGTTTCGCCGTGGTGGCTGAGGAGGTGCGAGGTCTGGCGAATCACACGACGGAGGCGACCGGGCAGGTGGCTTCGATCATCGATCGCTTTCGGCAAGACGTTGCGGGCTTGAAGAATGCTGGCGTCAACATGGAGTTGGCGGTCACCGAGGGTGAACAGGGTGTCCGCAATATGCGGCGCGAGCTGATGACTGTCAGCACGGCGATGGATGAACTGGACCATAAGGTCAACTCGATTGCCTGCAGCACTGAACAGATGGCCGCCGCCATGACGACGGTCAACAACGATGTGCAAACGGTTTCCAGAGTCGCCACCGAAATGCAAGGCAAGGCCGTGCAAGTGGGCGAATTAAGCCGCGCGGTACATGAACAGAGTGACAGTTTGCTGGAAGGGATCGGCGCTTTCCAACTGGCGATTCACCAACGTGCGCGCGACGCTGTCGAGGCTTTTGCTGCCGGTGACGCGTTGCTGCACGGTGGTGCGGACGAGGTAGGCATCGCCATGCAGAGACTGTTACGTCAGGACAAGCGTTTTGAGCTGCTGTATCTGGTAGGAGCGGATGGTCGGCAGATCAGCGACAACGTTTTTGCGGATTCTTCCCGAGCTGTGGAAGGGCGTTCGGCACGCGGTCGTGACTGGAGTCAGCGCAGTTGGTTCAGCGCGGTCAAGAACAGTGGTCATGCCCATGTGACACCGCTTTATCGCTCTTCCGCGACCAACGATTTCTGTTTCACGGTCTCGGTACCGGTGCTGGATGCACAGCGCCGTCTGGTGCGCGTGCTCGGCGCCGATGTCAGGCTGTCATCCATGCTGTGACCGGCAGGGCTACAGATGCTGGATCACCCAGCGATTGAGCTGGGCGGGAGGCAGGGCGCCGGAAACGCGCCCGACCTCCTTGCCCTTCTTGAACATCATCAAAGTAGGAATGCTGCGGATACTGAAGCGCTGCGCCAGTGCCTGCTCCACTTCCGTATTGACTTTGCCCAGCCGTACACGAGGTTCCAGTGCGGCAGCGGCGTCCTCGAAGATCGGCGCGAACTGACGACAAGGCCCGCACCACGGCGCCCAGAAATCGACGACCAGCGGCAGGTCTGACCCCAGGTGCTGCTCGAAATTACTCTGCGACAAATCCACGGGTTTCCCGATGAACAGCGCTTCCTTGCAGGCCCCACAGTTGCCATCTTCGGTCAGATGGGTGGCTGGCAGGCGATTCTTGCGGTGGCAGTGCGGGCAGGTCACGAACATCTGGTCAGGCATGCACATCTCCCATGACTTCAGCAAACTGAAAGTAATACTCCGAATATAGTAGCGCACCGCAGTAGTTGCAAGGCGTGTGGGAGCGGGCCTGCCTGCGATGACGAGAGATTGCAATGCCCCGGATTTTCGATAATCCTGACCATCTGAAAATCACTTCAGACATCAATCCAGACACCATTTCAGATTCCCATGACCGAAACACCCGATCAGCGTCCTGCAGTTCCGCTAGTGGAGGCAGGTGTGGCCCGCAGCCGCACGCTGTGGCTGCGCCCGACGCTGCGGCTCTCGCAACAGGAAGCGGTGGCCTCGGCCACCATGACGGCGACCGGCGACAACTTCTTCAATGCCTTCGCCGTGTTCCTGAATGCCAGCGCCGTGCAGATGGGCTGGCTGACCGCGATTCCCCAACTCTTCGGTGCGCTGGCGCAGTTGCTCTCGGCCTGGCTGGGGAATTACCTGCCACGCAAGCCATTGGTGGTCATGACGGCGGCGGTGCAGGCGGTGGTCGTGTTGCTGCTGTCCTTTCTGGCGCTTAGCCGCAGCACTCATTCTGTTGGCTGGTTGATCACGCTGGCGGTGCTCTATTTCTCCTGCATGAACTTCATTCAGCCACAATGGCGTGCCTGGATGGGCAGCATCGTGCCGCAGCGGCGGCGTGGTGTGTTCTTCGCCTCGCGCACGCGTCTGACCATGATGTCGTCGCTGGGGATATTCGTGGCCGGGGGAGCGCTTCTTACCCTGAGTGAAAAGCTCGGTGTGGTGTGGCTCGGGTTTGCTCTACTGTTTGCGACTGCCGCTGTCGGACGCGGGATCTCCAGTCGGCTGTTGGCGCAGATGCATGACCCGGACCCGCACACGCACGCGGCGGGTCGCAAAGGGTTTCTGCACAGCATGCAGCAGCTGCGCGCTTCGCTGAAAGACAAAACCTTTCGGGACTACAGCTTCTTCGTCGCCGCCATGCAGGGTGTGGTGGCAATCTCTGCGCCGTTCTTCGCCGTCTACATGCTGCGTGACCTGCAGTTCACCTATCTGGAATACAGTCTCAACGCCATCGCCTCGATCCTGACCCAGTTCCTCACACTCAGTTTTTGGGGCCGTTTCAGTGATCGCTTCGGCAACCGCCTGGTGATGATGATCTCCAGTGTCATCATTCCCATAGTGCCGGTGCTATGGCTGTTCTCGGCGGATCATTACTACCTGCTGGTGGTGCAGATGGTGTCCGGTTTTGTGTGGAGCGGCTTCAGTCTCAGCACCGCCAACTACCTTTACGACATTCGGCCACACAAGAGTGACTTTGCTGTGTATGCGGCGATGCAGTCTGCTCTCAGTGCCTGCGCGGTGTTCTTCGGTGCGATTATTGGCGGTTGGATCGCGTCGACGGCACCGACAGTCGTGGAGGTGGTGCCTTTCATGGATGATCTGCTCAGCCCGCTCTATCTCGTTTTCATCGCCAGCTGTGTGTTGCGTATCGCCGTGGCTGCCTGGTTTATCCCGCGTGCTGTCGAGCCACGGGTGCGCAAACGGCCAAAGTTCCTGCAGATTATTTACCGCATCTCGCGGTTCAACGCCATCTCCGGCGTGTCACTGGATTGGTTGAGCGTAACGCGCCGCAAGCAGAAGGGAGCGTCTTCCGTGGCGGATGGTTTCGACGACAAGGAGCTTAATGAGGATGGAATTCCATGATGGTGTGCGTGGCGTATAACACCACTCATTTGCCATTGCCGCTGTGTCTCTGGGTGCGTACTTATTCAACATATTGATTTTAATGATAAATTTTCATGGCGTAGTCCTTGCTAGTCTTGCTGACGATAAAATAACAGTGACGAACATGAGTAAGAGCTTATGCTGAAATCGAATCTGAGCCTGAACTTGCAGGGCGTTTCGAAAACTTATTCCGGCGGCGTGCAGGCGCTGCAGGAGATCAACCTGCAGATTGGCAGAGGCATGTTCGGACTGCTCGGCCCGAACGGGGCTGGCAAGTCCACGCTGATGCGCACGATCGCCACTCTCCAGCAACCGGACTCCGGCGCCATCACCTTCGACAACATCGACGTGTTGCGCGATCCAACAGCCCTTCGCC
Organism: Pseudomonadota bacterium; assembly: GCA_040384465.1. Classification (GTDB taxonomy): domain Bacteria; phylum Pseudomonadota; class Gammaproteobacteria; order Pseudomonadales; family Pseudohongiellaceae; genus UBA5078. The sequence goes on from JAZKJF010000005.1 coordinate 41,341, forward strand.
GGGTGCTCGGCTATCTGCCGCAGGAGTTCGGCGCTTACCCGCGCACTTCGGCCTTGATCATGTTGAAACACCTCGCCGCGCTGAAAGGCATCCATGGCCCGCAGCAGCAGGCGGTTGTCGAAAGTCTGCTGCACAAGACCAATCTGTGGGACGCCAGACACAAGAGCATCGACAAATTCTCCGGTGGCATGAAGCAACGCTATGGCATCGCGCAGGCGCTGCTGGGCAATCCTTCTCTGCTGATCGTGGACGAACCCACTGCCGGGCTCGATCCCGCCGAGCGGCGCCGCTTTCAGAATATTCTGGCCGAGGTGGGCGAAGAGACCGTGGTGATTCTCTCCACGCATATTGTCGACGACGTCAAGGAGCTGTGCTCACAAGTCGGCATCATGGGGCGCGGTCGCATTCTCAAGGTGGGGGAGCCTCGGCAGCTGATGGAGGCGCTGCGCGGCAAACTCTGGACGGTACTCGTCGAGCGCAGTGAGGTCGCAGCACTACGCACCAGCCATACTGTGTTGTCGACGCGTCTGAAAGCGGGCGCTACTGAGATTCGCGTGCTCTCGGAAACACAGCCTGTCGGCATGCTGCCCGCCAGCCCGGAGCTGGAGGACGTCTATTTCAGCACCTTGATCGCGCATGATCTGCGCGACAATCTGGAGTAACGCGGCATGAGAGAGTTTCTGGAGGTCATGCAGTTCGAGCTTCGCTACCAGCTGCGCTCTCCCTTCTTTCTGGGCGCCTTGCTGATCTTCGCGCTTATTCACTTTTTCACCATTACCGGGACTGGTATCCACCTCGATATGAGCGCGTTGGCCGCGATTAACAGTCCCCACGCGATACTCCAGACAGAGCTGATCCTGGCAATCTTCGGCATGCTGCCGGTGGTGGCGTTTGTGACGACGGCGGTCACCCGGGATTTCGAGCATGGCACGGCGGCGCTTGTGTATGTGACGCCGATTCGGCCGCAGCACTTTCTGCTGGGACGTTTCGTCGCGGTCCTGTTGTTGACCTGGATGATCGGGCTGGCGGGGTTGCTCGGCACGATGATCGGAACCTTCATGCCCTGGCTCGATCAGGAGCGGGTCGCCTCTTTTGCTCTGGCGCCCTATGCCTATGTTCTCGGGGTCATCATTCTGCCGAATATGCTGATTGTGGTTGCGCTATTCTTCGCGGCAGCGGCGCTCACGCGCTCTGTCGCGTTGACCTTCGCGCTGGCACTCGTGGTTTTCGTCGCCGATGTGCTGCTGCGGCTCTATGCCAGACTTGATGCAGATAGCTGGCTGCTGCTGGCAGATCCCTTCGGTGGCTTGGCTGTCGCGGCGGAGACCCGCTATTGGTCAGTGGTTGAGCTCAACTCGACGTTGCCGGTGGGGCACTTGCCCGCCAATCGACTGTTGTGGGTGGGGCTGGCCTTGTCGGCATTGGTGTGGACGCTGTGGCGCTTTCGCCTGGATCTGGCGGAGGAGGCCGGGCGGAGTGGTGGACGTCGGCACGCGCAGCGCCACGACGCTTCTATTCGCGAATCTGTTAGTTCATCAATCGTGTCGAACTCCGTCATAGCGAAACCGAGCTTTACGGCCCGTGATTCCGTCGCGCAGTTCGTCTCGCAGCTACGCATGGATCTCGCCTGCGTGTGCAAGAGCCCGCTGCTGTACGTGATCGTGTTGCTCGGGATCGCGGCGGTTGTCGGCGAGCACAGAGGCAATGTCGGCCCGCTGCTCAATATGCCGCTGTACCCGTTGACCAGCCTCATGCTCGGTTTCATGCGCTATGGCATGCTGCAGTTCATCATGCTCATCGTCATCTTCTATGCCGCCGAGCTGATTCATCGTGAACGGGAATCTGGCACTGACGGCATCATTCATGCGGCGCCGTTCCAGAATTGGATCATGGTGGTCGCCAAGACGGTGGCGCTGTGTCTGGTGGTCTCCGGGTTGATGCTGGTGGCGATGCTGACGTCGATGGTGCTGCAGGCTGCGGCCGGATACACGAATTTCGAGCTGGGGCTGTATCTGCAGTCTGTATTTCTCTACAACGGTTTTTACTTCTGGATGCTGTGCATTCTGGCAGTGGTGATTCAGGTGCTGTCGCCACACAAATGGCTCGGCATGTTGCTGACCTTGAGTGTCTTCATCGCACTGCAGAGTCTGCAGGCGCTCGGCTACGACCATGTCCTCTACGCGTTCAATATTCCCAACGCGGTGTATTCCGACATGAACGGCTTCGGCCATTTCGCCGCACCCGTGCTGGCATTGACAGGCTACTGGGCAGCCTTCTGCGTGTTGCTCGTCATGCTTGGTCTGCTTTTCTATCCGCGTGGGCAAACCTTCTCTGTGCGCGAGCGGCTGGCAGAGGCACGTGCCCGCAGCAGTGCCGGTGTGGCGTTCGGCAGCGTGCTGGCCGGGCTCGCGTTTGTGATTAGCGGGGCGTGGATTTTCTACAACACCAACATTCTCAACGAGTACCTGACACCGCACGAACGACTGCAGCGCCAGGTCGATTACGAGACCACTTATGGACGTTACGAGAATCTGCCCACGCCGTCCTTCGACAGCATTCGCATGGAGGTGGATATTTACCCGGAAGAGCGGCGTCTGCAGTCGCGTGGCAGCGCGACACTTGGTAATCACAAGCGCGTGCCGATCAGAGAATTTGTGGTGTCGATTAATCCTGTCCTGCAGGTGCAGGAGATCGCGGTGGAGAATGCTGTTCTATTGGAGTCAGATGAGGCACAGGGTTTCTACCTGTACCAGCTCGACACCGCGCTGGCACCCGATGCCACTGTCGAGATGACCTGGCAGTTGACGCGCAGCAACCCAGGCTTTGTCGCCGCCAATCCGGACAACGAACTGGTCAGCAACGGCACCTTTGTCGAGACTACCGGCGTGATGCCCATTCCCGGCTACGACAGCACCCGCCGCATTACCGACAACGCTGTGCGCCGCCAGTATGGTTTGCCGCCCGCGCCGCGTCTGCCGACGCTGGGCGACCCCGCGCATCTCGATAGCCTCGCCTACGGTATCGACAGCCGCACAGACTTCGAGATCGTTCTCAGCACCAGTGCCGATCAGATAGCCATCGCCCCCGGTGCTCTGCAGGGTGAGTGGACGACGGACGAGCGCCACTACTTTCATTACATGGCCGAAGCGCCGATCCTCCCCGGTCTCGCGATCACCTCTGCCCGCTATGCCGTGGCCCACGACCGCTGGAACGACGTGTCCATCGAGATCTACTACCACCCACAACACAGCAACAATATCGCCGCGATGCTGGAGACGGCAAAGCGCGGGCTTGAATATTATTCCAGCGAGTTCACGCCCTATCAGTACTCGTACTTCCGCATGATTGAGTACCCGCGCTACCGCACCAACGTGCAGGCATTTCCTGGCACTGTTGCCTATTCGGAAGCCACCGGTTTTGTCGTTGATCTGCGGCAGTGGGCGAATGTCGACTATGCCACCCTCCACGAACTGGCTCACATGTGGTGGGGCGACCGCATCACTGGTGCACAGATGCAGGGCCGACAGATGCTCAATGAAACCATGGCGCAATATTCGACTCTGATGTTCTTCAAGGAGCACTACCCGCCGGAATATGCGAACCGGCTTGCGGCCGAGTTGCTCGACAACTATCTCAACGGCCGCAGCAGTGAGAGCGAGGCAGAGATGCCGCTGATGTTTACCGAGGAGCAGGGCAATATCAGCTACAACAAGGGACCGCTGGTGTTGTATGCGTTGCAGGATGTTCTTCGTGAGGAACTTGGGAGTGAGGACAGCAACGGAGCGAACCTTCTGCATCAGGCGCTGCGCAATTTCCTTGCCGAGTATTCCTTCAAGACGGCGCCATTCCCGATGTCCCGCGATCTGGTCGATGCGGTGCGTGCGGTAGCCGGGCCCGGGCAGCAGGCCTTGATCACCGATCTGTTTGAAGCCATCACACTCTACGACCTTCAGGTGGACAGCGCGACCGCCAGACCAGTGGACAGTGGTTATGAAATCACTGTCGAGGTGATTGGCCGCCAGTTTCAGGCTGACGGCAGCGGTGTGGAAACGGAAGTGCCACTGGACACCTGGTTTGATGTCGCGCTCTTTGCTAATGAGAGTAAGGAACTGGACGTCGCGATGCCGTTGACCACCGAGAAGGTTCGCCTGCACAGCGGCAGACAGGTGCTGAGGATACGCACGGCGACACTACCTGAACTGGTGGTGCTGGACCCCTTCCACAAGATGATTGAAAGGACGCCGACGGACAACCGCGCGGTAGTGACACGTCCATCTACAGAATGAATCAGTCAAACCGTATGGTTCTGCCACTGCCATAGAGCTGGTGCAGAGTGACCCGGCTGGCGCAGTCCTGACTTTTGCGGATGTGATTAGTCATCTCGTCCTGCGCGGTCGCCAGATCACGGTGCAGCAAGAGCTGGCAGATGCGGTAGTGTTCATCATAGGTATCGGTAATGCTTTCGGTGGTCGGGAATCCCAGTCGTCGCACAGAACGGATGTGGCCATTGATGTCATTGAGGTACTGCAGCAGCACCACATTCCGGGAGATGGTCGCCAGCTGGCGGTGAAATCCTTCTTCTGCTTCCTTCAATTCCTCACTGACCTCGATGCCGAAAGACAGATTCTCCGGGTTCCACAGCCGCGCCAGATCCTTGAGAGCGGACATGTCTTTCAGCTTGCTGACCTCCTCCAGCACCATGTTTTCCAGCGCCACGCGCACGTCGTAGTACTGGCTGACCTGCAACAGATCGATATTGCGGATGAAGCATCCCTGTTTCGCACGAATGGACAGAAAGCCCTCGCTCTCCAGCCGCTGCAGAGCGGCGCGCACGGGCGTGCGGCTGACCTGAAAGTAGTCTGCGAGCTGGTTCTCGGTGACTCTGGAGCCGGGGGCGATGTCGAGCGCGATGATCAGAGAGCGCAGGCTCTCGTAGATCTGCTGGGCATTCGGTTTGACTATCGGGCTGCTACTTGGGCTGCTACTGAGAGTATCCATTCCTGACTATCTGCGTGTAGGGGAGTCCGGTCAGTCTTCAACATAAGCGCAAGCATTGCAAGGGGCTGCAGGAGCCTGGGTTGGTTTGAGCTGTTTTGGGGCAGATTTACCTGTGACGCACCTGAATGCGACAACTTTGCTACCGCCTTGGCACTGTTTCACACCTCACTCCTCATCCAGAAAAATATCAGCAACCAACTGAATAGCCTGATTATTTTAGCGCGCTTCAACAGGGGTTTCTGAATTGGCCTGCTCTTTGCTCTGTTGTATACAAGCAAGTATACATGTCGACTCACTACCACAATTCAATAGAAATCCCAGAGGAGCCAGCCCCATGAATGTAAACCGATCCGCCATTTCCACTCCCAGAAACAGTCCTGTTTCCACCGCTGTACCGCGCACCTTGCTGAAGTCCCTGTTGCTATTGGCAGGTTTTATGCCTGCTTCCTTTGCCATGGCAGGTGCCGCGACCTGGAGTTCCACGAATGTGCAATACCTGTCGGGCAGCGCTTACGAATCGATATTCTTCAATCCGGTGAAAGGGGCCCTCGATTCCACCGAAGAGTCGGCGTCCATTCTGACCGTGGAGCATGTGAATGAGTGGAAGTACGGTGACAATTTCTTCTTCGCCGATGTGACCAACCCGGATCGTAACGGCGGCAGTTTTGCGACCAGCTATTACGGTGAATTCTCGCCCCGCCTGAGCATGGGCAAGATATCGGGCAAGGGGGTCGGCACGGGGCTGATCAAGGATGTGCTCGTCACTACAACCGCAGAGATCGGGCAGGGCTTCCACACCTATCTCTACGGTCTCGCGGTTGACCTGAACCTGCCCAATACTCCGGTGTTCCAGATCAACTATTACGCTCGCAACGAGACCACGCCCGGTTCCGACATGGGCAGTCAGCTCACCCTGGTGTGGTTGAAACCTTTCACCATCGGCGAACTGGATTTCACGTTCGAGGGCTTCTTCGACTACGCATTCGGAATGGATCACGCTGAGGACAACATCATTACCGCGCCGCGCTTGCTGTTTGATCTGGGTGACACATGGGGTGCTCCTGGCCTGTTGCAGGTAGGCGTTGAGTACCAGATCTGGCGCAACAAGTTCGGCCTCGACAGCATCGACGAGGATGTCGTGCAGGCCATGGTGAAGTGGACCTGGTAGCGCGCTGCCAGAACGGCAGAACGACAGAAGCTTTGTTTAACCTCTTACCTCAATTGACAATATTCGGAGACCCGACATGAAGCGTGATCCAGCAGCAGGAGAGCACACTCTCAATCGCAGAAATTTTCTCAAGACCCTCTCTGTGGCCACTGCCGGCATGGCACTTGCTGCGCGTCTGCCGCAGAGCTTCGCCGCCTCGGAATCCAGCGTCAGCATGGGCTTCATCTACGTCGGCCCGCGTGACGATTACGGCTACAACCAGGCCCATTTCGAAGGCAAGTCCGCGCTGAGCGCGTTCGACTGGGTGAAGGCCGTCGATGAGGAGAATGTGCCGGAGTCCATCGAAGTGCAGAAGAGCATGGAGAGCATGATCAATCTCGACGGCGTGCAGGTGGTGTTTCCCACCTCCTTTGGCTATTTCGATCCGCACATCCTGCGCATAGCGGAGCAATATCCGGATGTGACTTTCCTACACTGTGGTGGTCTCTGGGATGCCTCCAAGCATCCGAAGAATGTCGGCAGTTACTTTGGTTATATCGATGAACCCGTGTATGTCTCGGGCATTGTCGCCGGCCATATGAGCAAGACCAAGAAGCTCGGCTTTATCGCCGCCATGCCGATCCCTCAGGTGCTGCGCAACATCAACAGCTTCACGATGGCGGCACGCAGTGTCGATCCGGACATCACCACCACGGTCGTGTTCACAGGTTCATGGTCGGACCCGGTAAAAGAAGCCGAGGCGGCCAGCAGTCTGGTTGATCAAGGCATCGATGTCCTCACTTGTCACGTTGACAGTCCCAAGGTGATTGTGGAAACGGCTGAGCGCCGCGGCATCTACTCCTGCGGCTACCACACCAACAATGCCGTGCTCGCTCCCAACGGTTTCCTCACCGGTGCCGAGTGGTCCTGGAGTACGGTGTACCAGAACTATGCTGAACTGATCAGAACCGACCAGCCGATACCGAATCTGGTGCGTGGCGGATTGAAGGACGGCATCGTCAAGGTGTCGCCCTATGGCACGGCGGTGACTGATGCGGCCAAGGCGGCGGCTGATGCAGTGCTGGCCTCGTTCATGGATGGTTCCATGGTGGTGTATGCCGGTCCCGTCATGAGCAACACCGGCACGACTGTGATCCCAGCAGGAACCTCCTACGCGCAGACTGATGTGTGGCTGGAGAGCATGGACTGGCTGGTGGAAGGAGTGGTTGGGTCAACCCAGGGATAATCTGCCAATGCGTAAAACACTGGAAACATGGAGTATTTCGATTGGCGCGCTGGGCATATCCCTGCTCTTGATCGCTTTGTTCATCGCCAGCACCGGAAACTCCCCGGGCGAAGTGTTTTACAGCCTCTACCGGGGAGCCTTCGGCAGTTGGTTCTCCTGGCAGAATACGCTGGTGAGAGCCGCTCCGTTGATGCTCACAGCCCTTTGTACCGCTCTGCCTGCAAGGGTGGGCTTGATCGTGATCGGTGGTGAAGGCGCGATGGTGATCGGTGGCCTGTGCGCCACCATCACCGGGATTACCATGCAGGATGCGCCGACCGCTGTGGTGATCACCAGCATGATGCTGGTGGCCTGCCTGACCGCAGGCAGCTGGATCGCAGCGGTGGGTGCGCTGAAGTACTATCGCAATGTCAACGAGACCATCAGTTCCTTGCTGCTCAATTACATCGCCATCGCGATTCTCAATTTTCTAGTCATCGGGGTGCTCAAGGACCCGGCGACGCTCAACAATCCTTCCACCGCCCACATCGGCGAGCAGAACATGATCACGGCGATTGGTGACAGCTCCGTCCACTGGGGGCTGGTGTACGGCCTGATCGTGTGTGTGTTCATGTGGTTCATTGCCCGCAAGAGCACCTTCGGATTCGCGGCCGATGTGACCGGCGGCAATATCCGTGCGGCGCGTCTCGTCGGTCTGCCGGTGGCAAAGATCATGTTGCTGTCCTGTTTTCTGGGCGGTGCGGCAGCTGGCCTTGCCGGGGCCATCGAGATTGCCGCCATTCAAGGGCGCGCCAACAGTGCGCTGAATGCCGGTTATGGCTATGCAGGCATCCTCGTCGCCTTTCTCGCCCGGCATAACCCCTTGGCTATCATTCCTTATGCGCTGCTGCTCGGCGGCATTCAGGCCGCAGGCGGTCTGCTGCAGCGCGCCCATGATCTGCCCGACGCGACCGTTGCAGTGATGCAGGGCATTATTTTCATGGTGATTCTCAGCAGCGAGATGCTGTATGGACGCTTCAAATGGTTTCAGGCCCGGCTGGTCACTTGACCGCACGGAAAAATAAACAGGGGGTGTGCGATGGAAGGCGAAATAGGGTTATGGGGTGTCGTGATTGCCATCCTCGGCGGTGCGGTGCGGGTGGGGACGCCCTTCATCTTCGTCAGTCTTGGTGAGTGCCTGACCGAGAAGAGCGGCCGCATCAACCTGGGGTTGGAAGGCAATTTGGTGATGGGAGCGATGACCGCCTACGCCGTCTCCTACCTCACCGGCTCGCCCTGGCTAGGCGTGCTGGCCGCCGGTTGTTCGGGGTGCATCCTTGGCCTGATCCACGCGCTGTTGTGTCAGAACAAGCAGGTCAACGACATCGCGGTGGGTATCGCCATGATGCTATTCGCCACCGGCATCGCCTTCTTCTATGGCAAGGACTTCATTCAGCCCAGCGCGCCACGCCTGCCTTCCATCAATCTGGGGGCCTGGAGTGATGCTCCTGTGGTGAGAGCGGCACTGGATATCAACGTGCTGTTTTTCCTCGGCGCGGCGCTGGCGCCGTTTCTCGCCTGGTTTCTGCAGGCCACGCGCTGGGGCAACACCGTGCGCGTGGTCGGGGAAAGCGGCGATGCTGCGCTGTCACTGGGCTTGAACATCAATCGCGTGCGGCTACTGAGCACCATGGCGGGCGGGTGTCTGGCCAGCATCGGTGGCTCCTATCTCTCGCTCTACTACCCGGGTAGCTGGAGCGAGGGGCTCTCCAGTGGGCAGGGGCTGATGGCGGTGGCGCTGGTGATCTTTGCGCGCTGGAATCCGTTGCGCTGCCTCTACGCCAGTCTGTTGTTCGGCGGTGCAGCGGCGTTGGGTCCGGCCCTGCAGTCGGTGGGCATCAACTGGGGCTACTACCTGTTCAACGCCGCTCCTTACGTACTCACCCTGATGATCATGATCTTCACCTCGAATGTGAGGGGCGTGGTCAGTGGTATGCCGGGCGAGTTCACTCATTAACACCATGTGGGAGCGGGCCCTGCCCGCGACAGACGACTTTCGGGTAAACAGTATGCCAAACACAACCATCGTTTCCTCCCCCTATCCATGGCCCTGGAACGGCAAGCTCACGCCGCAGAACACTGCCCTCATCATCATCGACATGCAGACGGACTTCTGCGGTGTCGGTGGTTATGTGGATACCATGGGTTATGACATCAGCCTGACCCGCGCTCCAATTGCGCCCATCAAGCGGGTTCTTGCTGTCCTGCGCGAACTTGGCTTCCCCATCATTCACACCCGGGAAGGCCATCGCCCCGATCTCGCGGATCTGCCTGCCAACAAGCGCTGGCGCAGTCGCCAGATCGGTGCCGGGATCGGGGATGCCGGACCCTGCGGTCGTATTCTGGTGCGGGGTGAACCGGGCTGGGAGATCATTGAAGAACTGGCGCCTCTGCCCGGTGAAGTGATCATCGACAAACCGGGCAAGGGTTCGTTCTACGCGACGGATCTGGACATGATTCTGCAACTGGCCGGAATCGAGAACCTCATCATCACCGGCATTACCACCGATGTCTGCGTCAGCACCACGATGCGCGAGGCCAATGACCGTGGTTATGAATGTCTATTACTGGAAGACTGCTGCGCGGCGACCGACCCTGCCAATCATCAAGCCGCCATCAACATGGTGTGGATGCAGGGGGGGGTGTTTGGAGCGACAGCGACCTCGGCAGCGCTGCTGGATACCTTGACCGCAGGAGGCACCTGAATGAGTGAGTCTCCCATTCTGGAAGCCCTCGCGATCAGCAAGCAGTTCGGTGATGTCCGTGCTCTGAACGGCGTTTCCCTGCAGTTGCGCCAGGGCACGGTGCATGCGCTGCTCGGAGAGAACGGCGCAGGCAAGAGTACGCTGGTGAAGTGCATCATGGGCTACTACACGCCGGACAGCGGCGAGTTGCTCTTCGATGGCATCCAGGCTCGCATTGCCAGTCCGCAGCAGGCGACTGCGCTGGGCATTGGCATGGTCTATCAACACTTCACGCTCATTCCCAACATGAGTATTGCTGAGAACATCGTGCTCTCGCGCCCCCACCTGCCAGCCGTGATCAACTGGCCGCAGGAGATTGCGGCGCTGGAAAAACGCATGACGGAATTACCGTTCCGTTTTGATTTGCGCGCCTCGGTCAACTCCCTGTCGGCAGGCGAGAAACAGAAAGTGGAAATCTGCAAACAGCTGCTGCTGAATGCCAAGGTGCTGATTCTGGATGAGCCCACCTCCGTGCTGACGCCTACCGAGGCTGACGAAGTACTGGAGAAAATTTATCAGCTGACCCGCAACAAGGAACTCAGTGTGCTGATGATCACGCACAAGTTTCGCGAAGTGATGAAGTACGCGGACGATGTCACTGTGCTGCGCAAAGGGCAGTACGTTGGTTCAGCAGCGGTGGCCGATGTGAATCAGGAGATTCTCGCTCGCATGATGGTGGATGAGGACATGCTGACACAGCCGCCCCTCAGAAAGCTCATCAGCAACACCGAGCGACTGCTGCAGCTCGATAAATTGTGCGTCCGCAACGATCAAGGGCTGTTGGTCATCAATTCTGTCGATCTGGACCTTCAGGGCGGCGAGATCGTGGGCATTGCCGGGGTGTCCGGAAACGGCCAGAAACAGCTCACTGAAGTGCTCGGTGGCCAGCGCAAGCCCGATTCCGGCCAGGTGCTTGTCAAAGGCACCGTTTTCTCCGGTAGTCGCAAAGAGATGAACAGCAATCAGTTCTACTGTCTTCCCGAAGAACCCCTGCGCAATGCCTGCGTCGCGAACATGAGTGTCGCCGACAACATGGTGCTGCGGCATTTCGACTCACGCTCCTTCACTACTCTGAAGATCATTCTGCGCCGCAGCAGTGTCCGGCAGCGGGCAATAAGCCTCATCAGCCGTTTCGGTATCCGTACCTCCGGGCCGGATCAGTCCATCGGACGTTTGTCAGGTGGCAACGTACAGCGCGCGGTACTGGCCCGAGAGCTGGAGCAGGAGCTGTCGGTGCTGGTCGTGTCTAATCCCTGTTTCGGGCTGGACTTCAAAGCAGTGGCGGAGATCCGTTCGAAAATTCTCGATGCCAGAAACCGGGGTGTGGCTGTGCTCCTGCTGAGTGAGGATCTCGACGAGATACTGGAGCTTGCTGATCGTTTCTACGTGATTTCAGGAGGGCGGCTCGTCTATCAGACGACACCCGCCTCGGCAGATATGAACACCATCGCCCAGCACATGGGCGGTCACTGATTTTTTTAACGGATGATTTCTCCACAGACACTCTCACGTACTGGAACACCATGTCTGATATTGCGATACACGCCAAGCCATACCCCTACACGCTGCCTGCCTCCCGGCAGTCTGTCGCCAAGCCCTGTTTGATCATCATCGACATGCAGCGCGACTTCATCGAACCCGGGGGATTTGGTGCGGCACTCGGCAATGATGTGTCGCGTCTTTCGGCCATCGTCCCCACGGTCAAGAAATTGCTCGACTGTTTCCGGGCTTTGCACTTGCCGGTCGTGCACACCCGCGAGGCGCACCGGCCCGACCTGACGGACTGCCCGCCTGCCAAACTCCTGCGCGGCAATGCTAGCCTGCGCATCGGTGACACGGGCGGCATGGGGCGCATCCTGATTGATGGTGAGCCAGGCAATGCACTGATTGAGGAACTGCGTGCGCTGCCCGGTGAACTCGAACTGGTGAAGCCCGGCAAGGGAGCGTTTTACCTGACGGCGCTGCACGCGATGCTGCAGCGGCAGGGCACCACGCATCTGATCTTTGCAGGCGTTACCACGGAAGTCTGTGTACAGACCAGTATGCGGGAGGCCAATGACCGTGGTTATGAATGTCTGCTGGTGGAAGATGCGACCGAGAGTTACTTCCCCGAGTTCAAGCAAGCGACGCTGGACATGATCGTCGCACAGGGAGGCATCGTCGGCTGGAGCGCGCGGTGTGAAGATGTCATTGCAGGATTGGAGAAAGCCTATGCGCACGCCAACTGAGCTGCAAGCACTCATGGTTGAAAACCTGTTCGAACCCGAGCAGCTGCTGGCCACACGGGAATGGAGTGAGCTGCGGCCCGGTGTGAATATTTCGCCGATCTACAACACGACACAGGACGGCCCCAGTGCAGCATTTCTGCACTATCTGCCTGGCGCTGCTGTGCCACGTCATCTTCATACCGATTTCGAGCATATCCTGATCCTGCAAGGTTCCCAGAGCGACGGGCAGGTGACCTACGGGCGCGGCACGCTCCTTGTCAGCACCCCGCAAAGTGAGCACCAGATTCACTCCGCAGAAGGATGTATCGCACTGGCAGTATGGGTGAAACCCGTGGCATTTGTTGAAATCACGCAAGGAACCTGACCCGCATGACCGCAACAATCCAGACGCTTTCCGTTTCACTCGATGGACTCTCACTCGCCATCGATGACCTGCGCAACCATTATCTGAAAGAGGATTTCACTCCCGCACAACTACTGGCCGCACTACGGACCAAGGCACAAGAGTTGGCTGACTATCGCATCTGGATTCATCTGTTGAGCGAGGAGGAACAGGCTCCTTATCTGATCGCTCTGGAAGGAAAATCGATTGCCGACCTGCCTCTTTATGGCATCCCGTTTTCCATCAAGGACAATATCGATCTTGCCGGCATTCCGACCACGGCTGCCTGCGAAGCGTTTGCCTACACGCCGGACACCTCCGCCTTCGTCGTGCAGCGGCTGATCGACGCGGGCGCCATTCCCGTCGGCAAGACCAATCTCGACCAATTTGCGACAGGACTGTCAGGCGTGCGCTCGCCCTGGGGAGCCTGCCGCAACAGCGTCGATCCCGACATGATCAGCGGGGGCTCCAGCTCCGGTTCTGCCGTGTCGGTCGCGCTCGGGCTCGCGAGTTTCTCGCTGGGTTCCGACACGGCCGGTTCTGGCCGGGTGCCAGCCTGCTTCAATAATCTTGTCGGCCTGAAACCCAGTCTGGGGCTGCTCTCAGCGACCGGCATGGTGCCTGCCTGCCGTTCACTGGACTGCATCAGCATCTTTGCGCTGAACACCGATGACGCTCATGCGGTGCTGACGCTGGCCGAAGGGGAAGACAGCACTGATCACTACGGCCGCAGGAATCCGTTTCACAACAACTGGCGTCACTACGGCAAGCACGGTGGCCCGCTCCAAGTCGGCGTTATCTCTGCGAGTCAGTTGAATTTCTTTGGTCATACGGGTTATGCCGATGCCTATGCGCGCACCATTCAGTTATTAAAAAACGATGGTTTCACCTTGGTTGAATTTGACTTCACTCCCTTCCGTGACGCCGCGCGCCTCCTATACGACGGCCCCTGGGTGGCCGAACGCTACCTGAACATCGCGGCGCTCATTCGCGAAAATCCGGCGGCCTTGCTGGATGTCACTCGTGAGATCATCCGCGCCGGAGAACACATCACCGCCGCCGACACTTTCAAAGCGCAGTACCGCCTCAAGGCGCTGCGCAAGCAGGTGCAGCCCACGCTCGACAGCGTTGACTGCTTGCTCACCCCCACGGTCGGCAGGCCCTTCCGAATTGACGAACTCATAGCCGACCCTGTCGCCTTGAACACCACACTGGGCTACTACACCAACTACATGAACTTGTTTGACATGGCCGCCGTCGCAGTTCCGGCGGGTTTTACCGACAGTGGCTTCCCGTTTGGCATCTCGCTGGCAGGGCAGGCCTGCACCGACAGAATGCTGCTCTCGATTGCGCGGCGGGTTGAGGGACTGTTTCAACGCCCGCACCAATCCTTGCTCAACACGGTTGCCGGTGCGCAGAAGCGCATTGCAGTGGCGGTGTGTGGAGCCCATCTGGAAGGCCAGCCACTCAATTGGCAACTGACCGAGAGAGGCGCCTTTCTGCTGGAGAAAACCCACTCCGCGTCTTGCTACAAACTCTACGCACTGGCAGGCGGCCCCGTGCGCCGCCCCGGCATGGTCCGAGTCGTCGACAACGAGGGCAGTGCCATCGAAATTGAAATCTGGTCGGTGCCGACAACGGAATTCGGCAGCTTTGTCGCGGGAATTCCCGCGCCGCTGGGTATCGGCAAAATCACTGTCGCGGATGGCCGACAGGTGGTGGGGTTTATCTGCGAGACGCACGGTTTGCAGGGAGCTGAGGACATTACGCAGCTGGCGAGCTGGCGGAAATATCTGGCGTCATTGGGATGAGTTTATTATATAGATCAAAAAGATGGGTGTGTTTTATGGAGCAATGAACAGTGCTTTTCCATGGAGGATTCGTCTCGTGTCACCTCTCCCTAGTTCATTTAGTTGTTGACCTTGCGCGGCACCAGCGTGACTTGCAGATCGCAGTCCACTGCGGAAGCATACTTCTTGAGCGTTGCGAGCGAAGGAGCATGTCGGCCGGCGGACTCAAGCCGGGAGATTGCGCTCTTGGTGGTCCCCATGCGCTCGGCGACGGCGTCTTGTGTCAACCCGGCTTTCGAGCGCGCAGTGAGCATCTGATCGGCAAGCGCATACTCGAGTTCGAGTCCTTCGTACGCTTCCGTAAATCCCTCGCGCAGCTTTGCCTTTGTAACAAAGTCTGCGTGGTTGTGGAGTACGGGTTGGTAATTCAGGTCAGCCATGTTGCACTTCCTTGAGGCGCTTGCGCGCTGTTTTCAATTCTTTGTCTGGTGTTTGCTGAGTCTTCTTGATGAACGCGTGAAGCACCACAACCCGCTTTCCTGCGAGAAAGCAATAAAAGGCACGGCCAGTTCCGGAGCGCCCGCGCGGGCGCAACTCGAATAGTCCCTCTCCAAAAGACCGAGAGTAAGGCATGCGGACGTCTGGGCCATGCATGGTCAGCAACTCCAGCAACCGAGCATAGTCGGCAAGGACGTTTACTGGCCATGACTCGATTTCATGGAGGACTCGTTCGTGGAAGTATTCAACTTGGAATACCATGGCTGTACGTTAGCAATTATGCTAACTCTCCGCAATCCATTGTGGCAAGTGGGTGATGGCAATCGTCTATAGCCAGTGTAGTAGATCAGCCATTTCCCGTTCCGATGACCTCGACGTCGAATTCCATGGTGTTCACATACGGCCGATCCGGGCGTGGCCCGAGATCACGCCAACCGTGCTTCGTGTAGTAGGCCATTGCTCTAGGGTTGCTTGGGGACACAGACAGGCGAGCCTTGTTCACATTCTGTTGGCGCAATACGTCGGTCACGTAGGACTGGAGTTCAGCGCCGAGTGGCCCTCCACGCTGCTCGGGAATCAGGTAGACAAGATTTAGGACACCGATCCCCAGATCGCCACGAAGTCGCATTTCGATCTGACCGACGATGCGATCTTGATGCCACACGTGGACGGCCCCTTCTGGAAATGTTGACAGCAGGTCTTCAAGCCAGACTCGGTACACCTCGGCGCCGCCCATCTTTTCCAGCTCGTCCGCGTTGCCGTAACTGCATACGAAGGTGTCGCAGAGGAAATCGACGCAGGTTTGGAAGTCGTTGTTTAGATTGATGGGGAGGATTTTTGTAGAACCCACACCATCACCCCCTCGGCTTCACAATATTCAGCATCTCCGTCAACCCAGCCACCGCCGCGCCGACATTGGCCAGCTCGGCCGGGACGATCATAGTGTTGTTGGTTTTCGCGAGGTTGCCGAATTCCTTGATGTATTGTTCGGCGACGCGCAGGCTCACGGCTTGCTGGCCGCCCGGGTCCTGGATCGCGGCGGCGATTTTGCGCAGGCCTTCGGCGGTGGCGATGGCGATCAGTTCGATCTCTTTGGCGCGGCCTTCGGCTTCATTGATCTGGCGCATCTTGTCGGCTTCGGAGAGGTTTATCACTTCCTGCTTCTGGCCTTCGGAGACGTTGATCATGGCCTGGCGTTCGCCTTCGGATTTGGCGATGGCGGCGCGGCGTTCGCGTTCGGCACGCATCTGTTGTTCGAGGGCGTCCTTGATGCTGACGGGCAGCTCGATGTCGGAGATTTCGTAGCGCAGCACTTTGATGCCCCAGGGGCTGGCAGCTTCGTCGAGGGCTTTGACCACGTCTTCATTGATCTTGGCGCGCTCCTCGAAAGTCTTGTCGAGATCGGTCTGGCCGATGACGGAGCGCATGGTGGTCTGGGCCAGTTGGGAGGCGGCATGGCGGTAGTTGTTGATGCCGTAGCTGGCCTTCTGCGCGTCGACGACCTGCATGTAGAGCACGCCGTTGATGCCGACCTGGATGTTGTCCCGGGTGACGCAGGTCTGGCGTTCCACGTCGATGACCTCTTCCTTGAGCGTGTGCTGGTAGGCCACCTTGTCGATAAAGGGAATCAGGATGTGAAAACCAGAGTCCAGCGTGCGTGAGTATTTGCCCAACCGCTCGATCACGAAGTTCGAACGCTGCGGCACGATGCGCGCGGTCTTGGCAATGGTGACGATGATGGCGATGGCGAAACCGATCGCGAGCAGATTACCGGGAGTGAGCTGTTCCATGCGGATGTCCTCTGGTGGGGTGATGGTGACCTTGTGGAAAGTATGATGTGGGGATAGCGAGTTAGAGCGGAGAGCGTTCCCGGGCAACTGTCAGCCGGATGCCTTCATTGGCGATGACCCAGACCGCTTCACCAGCCTTCAGTTCGTCTGCGGAGAGTGCCGTCCAGCTCACGCCGTTGAGGGTGACGCGGCCGCTGCCGTGTTGGAAGTCGTCGATCACGGTGGCGCGTTCGCCGATGTCCTGCTGAAAGCTTGGGCTGGCTTCTGTGCTGTCTTTGGTATTGCCCTTGAACCAGCGGGTCAGGCGCTGGCGGGCCAGCACCAGAGTGGCGACGCTGATAATGCCGAAAGAGGCATACTGCATCGCCAGCCCCTCAATCAGCCCGAACTGCAGCAGCAGGCCGGTGATGATGGCAGCGATGCCGAAAAACACGGCGACAATACCGGTGACCAGCAACTCGGTAATAATCAGGACGATACCCACCAGTATCCACAACAGGGCTGCAGTCATGCGTTCTCCTTGTTTTTGTATTTGCCGGGCCGGTTAATCTGCCAGCCACACCTCTCGGACCCACTGCCAGATATTATCCCAGCTGTCGTTGCTGATGCGTTCGTCCCACAGCAAAACGGTACCGTCCTGACTGATACAGTAATACGCGCCGTTGTGTTCACAGATCGGCAGGTAGCGCCGTGGCAGTCCCATGCTCCAGGCGACGGCGGCGACTTCCGGCAGGTAGGTGTGCGAATTGCGATCAGTGACGGTGACTGGCTCCAGCTTGCCGCAGACCACGTCGCTGACGGTGAGCAGGAAATAGCGCAGGTCGTCCGGCATGGAGATCAGCAGCTCTTCTTCGATTTCGACGAGCAGGTCTTCGTCGGGTAAATCCAGCGGGATTGGCACTGGTTCGTTGCGCTCCCGCAGTATCTCTATCACGTCTTCCATGTTACTGATTTGCTCCTGAATCCCGCTCTTCGACCCGTGTGCCTGCCAGTATGCCTGGCAATGCGTAGTTTCCTTCGTGGCAGGCAAACTCGTACAGTTTGTCGTCAGTCCTGTTCATGGGGATTTCCGCCGTCCATGCCGAGGTGAAGGTGTCCGGGTCGTTCACGGTAAAGCTGTAGTTGATGGTATCGGGGCCGACGCGCGTGAAGTGCTCGGTGACCCGGAATTGGTCTGCCGAACCGCGATAGCTCTGCTGGGGGTTGAAGTTGTTCGTCTCGACGACCAGTGTTTCACCTTCCCAGTGACCTATCGAGTCGCCCAGCCAGGGTTGCAATACGGCTGGCAGCGGTTCGTCGTCGATACGGATGATACGCGCATCATGGACCATCTCCACCAGAATCATGACGTAGCCGGGGGATTGCACGATCTGGTAATAGTTGTTGTAAAGGATCGGCAGCATGGGCGGGCCTGAGCTGGAACCGAAAGACAGCAGGCAACGCTCGGCCAGCGAACGGGCTTCCGGGCCATCGGCGGGGCGGAGACGTCGCTGCTCGGCGGCGCTTTCCAGGCGTGCGCGTGCGGCAGCGGTCGGTGCAGGAACACGTCCGTCGGGCGGGTCGACCACCAGTGAAGTGCGACGCTCGCCGTTGTAGATAGCGACGGTGGTGCCATCGTCAAACCAGAAATTGTTGTAGCTGTCTTCCAGATCGATCTGCTCCTTGGTGGGCGCTGATCGGTTAGGGTCGCTGGGCAGATCTGCCTCGGCGGTGCGGTCTGCGATCTGTTGCTCCCACTCACGCTGCTCTTCTTCGGTCAGAGAGGGCTTGCCCGCAAAGCGCTCGGGCCGTTCCAGCGGGGTGATGGTGTTGTTGGTCCACAGGCCTTGCAGGTCAGGTTTTCCGTCGGCGGTGCGCGGGGCTGTGTAGGCAGGCGACTGAGCCTGTGCCTGTTGCCCTGTCCAGGCATCAACGCACAGGAGCAAACCGCCAAAGGCGACGAGGGCTGGAGCGGAAAGACGGTTGATCATTATTGTTCTCCTGGTCTTACCCGATGTGCTCAGCAGGCGGTTCGAGGGTAACAAACAAGTTCGAAGCGGTGCAAGATTGTTCCTTTATGACAAACCGGCGTAGCTGTATTAGCATTTCAATTTTCATGACCCGGATAATCTTCGCTATGACTTACCTGCCCGCTGTAGAACTGCTGTTTCCCCGTGGCTGCAAGCCCACTGCCTCCGTAATCTGGTTGCACGGACTGGGAGCAGACGGCAATGACTTTGCCGGTATCGTGCCGGAGCTGCGCCTGCCCGCGACCTTGCCTGTCCGTTTTGTGTTTCCCCATGCGCCGTCGATTCCCGTGACGATCAATAACGGCTATGTGATGCCCGCTTGGTACGACATTCTGGAAATGGACGTGGCACGCCGGGTGGACGAGACGCAGCTGCTGCAGTCAGCAGCGGCTGTGCATGCGCTGATCGAGCGGGAAGTGGAACGCGGCGTGGAAAGTCGGCGCATCGTGCTGGCCGGTTTTTCGCAAGGTGGCGCAGTGATTCTGCAGGCGGCGCTGACCTGTCGGTTACCCCTGGCTGGTGCAATGTCGCTGTCGAGCTATTTCCCGACAGCCGATTCGATTACGCCGGACCCCGTCAACGCGCAACTGCCAGTGCTGATTTGCCATGGCACCCACGACCCTGTCGTGCAGGAGTCGCTTGGTCGTCATGCTGATGCTGCGTTGCAGGCCATGGGTCACCCCACCCAGTATCAGCATTACCGGATGGAGCATTCGGTGTGTCTGGAGGAGATTGGTGACATCTCTGCGTGGCTGCAGAATACCCTTCGTTAAAGTCCTATTCCACGCGCCATCAGGAACGCGAGTATCGGGATGAAGACCAGCAGGAGCAGCTCCAGCCGCAACACCCGCCGCACGCCAATCGGGACATCCAGTGTTTCCGCTTCGTTCTTGCGATTGCGTATGAGGAACACGGTCGGATAGATCGATAGCAGGCCCACGACCACGAAGAGACCCAGCTTGGCGTGAAACACCGGATTGCTGGAGTAGAAGCTGCTGGGCTTGGCACCCGTGAACCACAGCAATAATCCGCAACTCAGGACCACCACGGCGCTCAGTCCGTAGGCGGCGTCCACCTTGAGTAGATTGCGGACATCCTCTTTCGATATCTGCGGTGCCATCGCCATGTTCTCAATGATCAGGGTCACTGCCAGCACCAGCACGGCAGCCAAGTGGGCATAGCGAATCAGGATGTCCAGCATGATGGGGTTCCTCGCCGATTATTGGTCTGTTTATTGGTCTGAGTTTTGTAGTTTGACTGCATGCCTGGTCAAGACGTCGTGCAGCTTGCCGTTGCCCCGTGCCGCCAGTGTTTCCGTGTAGCCACCCAGGCTCTCTCCGCCGATGAACAACTGCGGCAAGGTGCTGCTGCCAGTAAGTTGCTGCAAGCGTGCACGAACTTGCCGTTGCAGACTCGGGTCGAGGAATTCGCCCCGATCCAGTTCGAATAACCGATAGGGGATACCCAGCTGCCCCAGCAACTGCCGGGCGCCACGGCAATAGGAGCACCAGCTCAGAGAAAACAATGTCACGGGGTGAGTGGGGTCGCCAATGGTGGCGTCGACAAAATCGCCGTCCGGGCGAGTGGTGTTGGTGTCTGTCATGAGCTTGGTTCGCTGCTGCAAAGGATCGGTTCAGTTGAGGGATTATTGTGTCACAGGTCTGTGCTAAAGTTGCCGTCAGATGTGCCCTGCGGCTGAAGCCCGCAGAGCCATCATTTACTACAATCACAAGATCAAGGAGTTACACATGATCGGTTATGTCACACTGGGAACCAACGATATCGCTCGCTCCGCCGCATTCTACGATGCGCTGCTTGCGGAACTGAATGCCAAGAGAACCATGGAGTTCCCGACCTTCATCGCCTGGGGTAACAGCCCGACCGGCGCTAATCTGTGCGTCATCCAGCCGTTTGATGGCAAAGCAGCCACGGGTGGCAATGGCACGATGGTCGCGTTGGCCGCCGACAGCAAGGAGACAGTGGATCGTGTCTACAAGAAAGCAATGGAGCTGGGAGCGAAGGATGAGGGCCCGGCTGGACCGCGTGGTGACACCTACTATGCGGGTTACTTCCGCGACCCGGATGGCAACAAGCTCAATGTGTTCTACTCAGCAAGCTGATTTCTGAGGAATGCCGGGGGGTATCGATGCCGGGTCTGCGTGAACGCAAGAAGCGCATCAAGCTGCAGCGCATCATCGCTGAGGCCCGGCAGCTTTTTGTGCGGCAGGGCTTCGCCGAGACCACCATTCAGGAGATTGCCGAGGCGGCAGATGTCGGCCTCGGCACGCTCTACCTCTACGCCAAGAGCAAGGAAGATCTGCTGGTGCTCGTGTTTCGTGAAAACCTGCTGCAGATGATCGAGAGTTCCTTCGACAGCATTCCCGAACATTTGCCGTTCATCGAACAGATCATGGCCTTCTTCGATGGCCACATTGAATACCACAAAGAGAATTCTGTCCTGGCCAGAACGGTGCTCAAAGAGCTGTCGTTTCCGGTCACCCCTCAACGTCACACCGATATCCGAATCATCGTCACGGAGACCTATCGGAAGCTGGGGGCACTTGTGCGACGTGGCATTCAGGATCAGAAACTTCCCGCCGACATCAAGGTCGGCACGACGGTGCCCAGCATCTTTGCCCTCTACTACCACCACTTGCAAGGCTATCTGTGTGAGTTCATCACGGAGGACGAGTTCAAGAAAAAACTGCGCGATGCCGTACATATGCTGCTCCCCAATGCTCGTTGATTGTGACTTCTCTTAAAATTTTCCTTCCTGAATTCTGAATTTGACAAAGTGGTGATGGATAGTCCGGGTGGCTGTCTGTTATTCACTTTCAGCGGTGCTAGGATCGCTTTCGAATTCGTAGATTCCCCGGAGGGTTTATGTTCAAGTCCACGATTGCCATTGGTTTCGCCGCGTTGTTTTGCGCCGCTTCCTCCAGTTCACTGCAGGCCGCTGATCGGGTAGGTGATTTTTCCCTGCTCGATCAGAACGGCCTTTTTCATCACATCAGCTGGTATGACGACCACAAGGCCATCGCCTTCCTGGTGCAGGTCAATGGCAGTGATCAGACTGAGCAGGCTGCGGCAACCTATGCGCAACTGCAATCCCGGTTCGATGCGCAGGGCATCGAGTTTATGCTGATCAACCCGCTGGGTCAGGAGCGCGCTTCCGTGCAACAGGCTGTGGCTGATCTGGGTATCACGCTGCCTGTGCTGATCGATGACGCACAGATGATTTCCAGTGCCATGGGCATCGACAAGAGTGGCGAAGTGTTCCTCTTCAGTCCGAGCAGTTTCGAGGTGATGTTCCGGGGGCCGGTGTCGGCTCTGGAAGCAGCGCTCAATGAGGTAGTCGCGGACAAGCCGGTCAGTAATCCGGTGGTGGCGATGTCCGGCTCTGATGTGCCTTACGAGAACAATGTCGGCATCTCCTACGTCAACGATGTGGCCCCGATTCTGGCCGAAAATTGCGCCACCTGCCATCGCGACGGCGGTATTGCGCCGTTCGCGATGGACAGTCATGCCATGGTGCAGGGCTGGTCGCCGATGATTCGTGAGGTGCTGATGACCAAACGCATGCCGCCCGGTCAGATCGACCCGCACGTGGGCAACTTCTCCAATGACTATGTCCTCTCTGTGGAAGAGCAGCAGACGCTGATCGGTTGGGTGGAGGCAGGTTCACTGAAAGATGGCGATACCGATCCGCTGGCGGCGCTGACCTGGCCGGAGACCAAGTGGGCCTTTGGCGAACCGGATCTGATTGTGAAAGTGCCGCCCCAGGAGATTCCAGCAACCGGAGTGCTCGATTACATCACCGTGATGGTGCCCTTCGAAGGGTTGGATCGTGATCGTTGGGTGCGCGCCAGCCAGTACATTGCTGGTGACCGCACGGTCCTGCACCATACGTTGAACGCTGTGATTGCGCCCGGCAGCAGACCTACCGCAGGGAGTTTCCTGGGTGGCGGCGACCCGAATGCTGCCTTCATTACGCCTTATATTCCCGGTGCAGAACCGCATATGGAAAACCCGAACACAGGTGGCCTG
Organism: Pseudomonadota bacterium; assembly: GCA_040384465.1. Taxonomy (GTDB): domain Bacteria; phylum Pseudomonadota; class Gammaproteobacteria; order Pseudomonadales; family Pseudohongiellaceae; genus UBA5078. The sequence goes on from JAZKJF010000005.1 coordinate 64,259, forward strand.
CTCAAAGCCGGTTCGATGCTGGGCTTGCAATTGCACTACACCACCACGGGCAAGGCAACCGTCGACGCCAGTGAGATCGGGGTCTGGTTCTATCCGGATGATCAGGTGCCGGAAGAGCGCAGATCCGGCAAGTGCGCCTGCATATTCCCGGATGGCTGGACCAATATTCCACCCTACGATCCGAACTTCGAGCAGTCGCAGACCATCACCATCGAGCGTGAGGCCTACCTGCAGAGCTTCCTGCCGCACATGCACTTCCGTGGCAAGAACATGCGCTTTGCTGCTCACTATCCCGACGGCTCTGTGGAAGAGTTGATCAATATCGCCAACTACAACTACAACTGGCAGATCGAGTACAAACTGGAAGAACCGAAGCTGGTACCAGCGGGTACACAGATTGTCGCCACGGCCGCTTTCGACAACTCCACTCAGAACAAGGCGAACCCTGATCCGGCCCGTGAAGTGCCGTGGGGACAGCAGAGTTGGGATGAGATGTTCTTCGGACAGGTGTATTGGAAATACGTTGATCAGAGCACGCTGGTCAGCAGTTCAGCACAGTAATTATGCTGACGGGTTGAAAATTCAGGAGAGTGGGGGGAAGTGAGGAAGTAAAAAAGGGAAAGGGGCTGGATGGCCTCTTTCCCTTTTTTTTGCAGAGCTTTTTAGCAGTCTGGCGTGTTACTGCGCTTTCAGAGCCGGGTTGTTGGGCTGTGGCTCACCCAGTACGGCGGTGTTGCGCAGGATGCCCACGCCTTCCACTTCGGATTCGAAGGTGTCACCTGGAACCATCGGGCGGGTAGTGCCCATGGTGCCGGACCAGATGATATCGCCCGGTTCGAGAGTGAAGTAGTGGGAGATGTAGCTGACCATGTAATCGAAGTTGTACAGCATGTCAGAGGTGTTCTCGCCCTGACGCACTTCGCCATTCAGACGACCTTCGATCTGGATGTTGTTCGGGTCAATGCCGGTGACCAGTTTCGGCCCTACGGAGTTGAAGGTTCTGGCGCCCTTGGCGCGAGTCCACTGCAGGTCGGCACCTTGCCAGTCACGGGCACTGCCGTCATTGCCGGCGGTGACACCGAAGATGTAGTCCGGGGCGTCTTCAACAGAGACGTTCTCTGCGTGCTTGCCGATCACGATCACGGCTTCCGCTTCATAATGGTAGTTCGTGCTTTCGATTGGGATGATCATCGGTTCGTCCGGGCCAATGATGGAGCGAGCGGGCACGATAAACAGGCCTGGGTATTTGGCTGGTTCGCCAGTGATGTGGCTGCGGAAATTCAGTGCAGTCATGACCACCAGTTCTGGATCAACCGGTGCTTTCAAGGTAACGGCTGACTGGTCTACGGTCTGACCAGTACGAGCGCCTTCCAGATAAGGGGCATCGCTCAGTTGATGAATGGTCGTGCCGACCAGTTCGCCCCAGGAAATCGTGCCATTTTGTTCATAGCGTACGTATTCGGCGGCCTGGGCAGATCCTGCCAGTGCCATGGAAACCAGTAACCCTGCAGACAACGTCTTGATTGTGTGTTTCATAGGAACACCTCCGTTTTTATTGGATTGGAGCCTTGCCAGTCCGGACATCAAAACGAATGAGGATCTGGTCAGCCTGTGTGTCGCCCTGCCGGGCAACAGCGGGCCCTATCGTGAACGCAAAGACTCGTTTAATCAAGCCAGATGGCGGGGTGCGCACGACCTCTCGTCGGATTTTACAGTGCAGTGGTCCGGGTGTTTGTCTTTGTCGCGATTGCGCCTATCATCGCGCCAAGATTCATCAGAAGAGCAGGATAACCATGGCCCGTTTCCACAGTGTGTTGACTCTCATCGTCCTTGCCCTCCTCGCCACGTCACTGCACGCCGCCGAGAACACCAGCCTGGTGCGGGCGGAGCCGGAATCGGTCGGGATATCTTCGGCACGCCTGCGGCTGCTCGATACCATGCTGCGTCAGCATGTCGACGATGGGCGGGTCGCGGGGCTGGTGGCCGGCGTCGCTCGTCATGGCCGCATCGTTTATCTGGAGGCGATGGGGTCGCAGGTCCTGGGATCACAGGCAGGGGCCGAGGGTGCTCAAACGGCAACTCCGATGCGCGAGGATTCCATTTTTCAGATTCGCTCCAACACCAAGGCAGTCACCTCGCTGGCGGTCATGCAGTTGATCGAGGCTGACCGTATTGGTCTGGATGAGCCGGTCTCCGCTTATATCCCCAGCTTTGCCGACATGGTGGTCTTCAGCAATCCTGATGATCCCGAGAACAGCCCGACGCGCGCGCCGTCACGTGCAGTGACCATCAAAGACCTGCTGCTCAACATCGGTGGCCTCAGCCATCGCGACGGCGCGCTGTATCAGAGTCGGGGAGTGCGCTCGCGCGCCGAGCCACTCGACGTGTTGGTGGAGAAGATTGCCGCAGTGCCGCTGATGAGCGACCCGGGGACGCGCTGGATCTACAGTGAATCGACCTCGGTGCTGGGGCGCATTGTCGAGATCGTCTCAGGACAGCGCTTCGATGACTATCTCAACGAGCACGTCCTGCGGCCGCTGCGAATGCCGGACACAGCCTTCCATGTGCCGCCGGAGAAAGTCGACCGGCTGGCGCGCATCTATCAGATGCCGAGAGGTGGAGGGGCGCTGGCGCGAGTGCCGGAGATGGACGTGCCGATTACCACTCAACCGGCGTTGCTGGAAGGCTCGGCTGGGATGGTCAGCACGGTGCCCGACTATCTGCGCTTCCTGCAGACCTTCCTCGATGGCGGCGTTCTGGACGGTCAACGTGTCTTGTCTGAGGCCCTGATTGCCGAGATGACGCGCAACCACATCCCGTCGGCATTGTTGCCGATCGGGCTCTCGCCGCAGAACCCGATGCTGGATGTTGGCTGGGGCTATGGCTTCACCGTGGTGATCGACGAGGCGAAGAGTGCCTACGGCGTCAACAATGGCGAGTTCGGCTGGAGTGGGTCTTTGGGGACCTATGCCTGGGCAGATCCGGAGACGGACATGGTAGCTATCATCATGCTGCAGATTACTCCGGCCAGCGCGTACAGCCTGCCGCAGAAGTTCAAGGCATTGGTGTCACAGACACCGATAGATGAGTAGATGAACAAGGAAATATTACGCGTACACGATGCGCTGTGCCGCATCAGCAGCCGCAGAACTCTGCGCATCGACGACTTCGCGCTGGCGCGTGGGCAGCACTGGTGTGTGTTCGGTGGCAATGGGGCGGGCAAGTCGCTGCTGGCGCAATTGCTGCGAGGCATCCTGGGAAGCGGTCATGATCATCTCTCGTGCGCTGCAGACTTCTCTCCCGATCGCGATCTGCAAGTAGTCTCCTTCGAAGAGCAGCAGCAACTGTGGGCGCTCGACAATCGGCATGACATCAGCGAGTACAGTGACACAGCGCTCGATCAAGGCACCACTGTCGTGAGACTGATCCTCGGTGAGTCGTGCCCTGATGCCGAAGGAATTGCCCGCTATGAGGCATTGCTGGTGGCGCTCGATCTGCAGTCGCTGCAGCAGCGCGGCATCCGCTATCTCTCGTCCGGGCAGGTGCGCAAGGCGCTGCTTGCCAGGGCCTTGTATCGCCGTCCCCGGCTGCTGATTCTGGATGATCCACTGGAGAGCGTGGATAGGGACTCCCGGCAGCGCATTGCTGTGGTGCTGCAGCAATGGATGGGGCCGGACACCTGCACGCTGCTACTGTGCCGCCGTCAGCGCGATATTCTGCCGAGCATCACCCATCTGGCGTTGATGGAAGATCTGCGAGTGGTGGAGCGAGGGCTGTTGCAAGACGCGCAGGCGAGTGCGACATGGCGGCGCATGGTGAAACGCGAGGTCACGTTGCCTGCGTCTCTTCCCCTGCCGATTCCTGGCCGCCACGCCGCGCTTGCCGATCTCGATCCAGAGCAACCGCTGTTCGAGCTGTGCAACGTCGACGCGGGCTATCAGGGACATCTGGTGCTGAGGCGCTTCTCGTGGACGTTGTACCGAGGCCAACACACTCTCATCGAAGGACCCAACGGTTGTGGCAAATCCACTCTGCTGAGTCTGATCAATGGAGAGAACCACAAGGCCTATGGGCAGGAGGTAACGCTGTTCGGGCGCCGCCGTGGCAGTGGCGAGACGGTGTGGGATGTGAAGGCGCGCTTCGGCACCGTGTCCAATGAGCTGCACAACAAGTATGTGAAGGGCTGGAAGGTGCTCGATGTGGTGGTGTCTGGATTCTTTGCCTCGGTCGGGTTGTACGACGACAGCGGTGCAAGTGAACGCAATGCCGCGCTGGCCTGGCTAAGCACCTTCGCCATTACTGATCTTGCCGGAGAGTACTACCACGAGCTGTCGTTTGGTCAGCAGCGTCTGGTGCTGCTGGCGCGGGCCATGGTGAAGCATCCCGCCATTCTGATTCTCGATGAACCCTGTGTCGGGCTGGATGACTATTATCGTGCACTGATTCTGGAGATGGTGGACCTGATCGCTGCCACTACCACCACCCAGATCATCTATGTCAGCCACACCGACGACGAACGACCGGCGTGCATCAATCAGCATATTCGCTTCAGCGGCCCCGGGGAGTACACGATCAGCACCTGACGGTCTTGCGCTTCTTGCCGATGCTGCCCCGCGCCTGCACTTTGCGGATGTAGTCCGGCGCGAAGGGCATCTGGCAGGCGGTGTCGCCCATGTCGACACTGACGCGACCGATCTGCGCGCCTGTTTCGATGGCTAGGTCGGTCAGTTCGGCCACATAGCTGCCGACTGCAATGACGAAATTGTTCATGGTGTAACGGACGTCGTCGGGCTGTTCGTGGATCTGCTGCTGTACGCGCAGCAGCAGGCCGCGCAGTTCCACTGTATTCAGTTCACTGTCAGGCCGCAGGGCGACCAGACCGCCCAGCGTAGCCCAGCCCGTAGATGCCAGTGCCGCCTGCCCGGAGTCGATCCATTGCAGCGCCAGTGCGTGCCCGTGCGCACTTTCTGCGCTCACCCAGGCGACTGCGCACTGTCGCAGTGCAGAGCAATTGGCAGTGTCTGCCCATTTTCTCAATTCGTCCCGACTCATGTGCCGTTCGTCGGCGATCAGACCGGCGAGGTAACGCGCGTCGTAGTTTCCGGTGTCATAGAGATCAAGGGCCAGTTGATAATCCTTTTTGATCCGCCATTCCTTCAGCAAGCGCTTCATGTCGGCAATCTTCACTCCGAACAGTGGTTGTGGAATGCCATGATTGCTGAGGGTTTTTCGGTATCCAGCAGTGCCGAGAGGTTCCAGTTGGCGCAATACTTGCTCTGCGTTCATGAAGGTTTTCCGTTAGCTGCAAGGGAAGGGGGCATGCTGCGATGTTGTACCGCGTACAGGAATTCACTGCAATTCTGCCCCATAAAAAAGCACTGATGCTCCGAAGTGAGCAGGTTGCTTATCTGTACCGGCAACGCTAGATTTGTCTTCGGAATTGTCTGAAATATTACCAATCGTTATTGCCAGAAGGAGTGACAACATGAAAAGAACTGCCAGAGATATATTGCGAGACAAGGGCGGTCACATGCTCACTATCAGCTCGGAAGCCACTGTTCACGAGGCGGTCAGCTTCATGAATCAGAAGCGTGTGGGCGCCATTCTGGTCGTTGACGAGAATAGCCAGATTATCGGTATCTGGACCGAGCGCGATCTGATGCGCCGTGTCATAGAGCCGGGTTTCGACTCCAAGCAGGAGCGGGTGAGCAGTGGCATGACCTCAAACCTGATTTCGGCCAATATCGACGCCACACCCTATGAACTGTACGAGAAGTTTGTCGGCCGTCGTATCCGCCACCTGTTGATTGAAGAGTTCGGTCGCTATGTTGGCATTTTGTCGGCTGGTGACGTGATGCATGCCACTCTTCAGCAGAGCGCTGAGGAGTACCGCAATCTAAACGAGATGGTCAGCATGGAGTATTACGAGAACTGGAAGGCGCAGGCGCAGGAAGCGCTGCGCTGAGTTTTTCGTCTGCTAGCTCTGCCCCACAGTGATTCCTTCCTGCGCGAACACTGCGCGCAACTCCTGAGCAAACACCAGTGCCTGCGGCGTGTCACCATGCAGGCACAGGGTTTCCGCCTCGACCTGAACCCGACTCCCATCGACTGCCGTGACATAGCCGTCGCGGATCATGCTGAGTGACTGCGCGACAGCCTGTTGCGGGTCGTGCAGCAGCGCGCGCGGATCACTGCGTGGCACTAATGCTCCCCAGACTGTGTAGGCCCGATCAGCGAAGACTTCAGCGCGGGTTCGCAGACCGGCCTGCCGAGCGGCATGCAGCAATTCCCCTCCCGCCAACCCGACAATCACCAGCGCTGGGTTGAACTCCTGCAGAACCATGACCAGATCCTCCGCGAGGACCCGGTCGGCGGCTGCCTGATTGTAGAGTGCGCCGTGGGGTTTGATATGGGAGAGCTGGGCGCCCTGCGCGGTGACCAACGCGTTGATGGCTCCCAGCTGGTAGAGCAGATGATTGCGCAGGCTGGCGAAACCCAGCTGCATCTCGCGGCGTCCGACATGCTCCCGGTCTGGCCAGGAAGGATGGGCACCAATGCTCACGCCGTGGGCGATAGCCAGACGTATGGCCGTCGTCATGGTATCGGGATCGCCGGCATGGACACCGCAGCTGATATTGACCGAACTGACGAGGGCCAGTAGTTCGCGGTCGTGAGCGCCGCCTTCGCCGAGGTCAGCATTGAGATCGATATGCATGTGGTCGTTCCTGAAATTGTTGTTTGGAGCATAGAGGATTTGCAGGACAGCTGCCACGTCAACAGCGGAGACCTGAAAAGCATCACTAACGCCCTGTTTCGTCACCCAAAAGCTCAGTAAAGCGCTAGGCAGTGGCGCGTCCATCGGTTCTAATGCTGCGCATTGCTCGATTCTTCCAGCGCCCCAATCGATGACTAAAGGAACAGAGAAACTGATGTTTGTTGCCAGGTTCGCCACCCTATGGTGTTTGTTGTTATCAGGACTGTTTTCCTCAGCGGCGCTGGCGCAGTCAACGCCCGTCAGTATCCCTGCCAATCTCCAGGGGCTGTATCGGCTGGACATGGTGAATACAACGTCTTTGTCTCCCATTGGGGCTACTCAAACTGCCGATGCTACGGACGATATTTTTGTCACCATTACCGAGTATGGAGCGCTGTGCGTTGGAGAGTTGACCCTGGAGAATCCTGTGCTGACGGGGGGGCTCTCGATTCGAGCGCTCTGGAGCGTGGAGGCATCGGACCTGCGTTTTGAACTGGATCTCTCTCAGGACGATTTCGACGGGATCGACGTGCTCTCCAACGAGGGCAGTGCCTATGGGCGTCTGGAGGGAATACGGTTTGGCACTATAGGCAGCGATTGTGGCGATGCGCCGGGCAGTACTTCCGATTCAGTGACTTTCTTTGAATTGGCTGAGAGTACTTTCGACACGCTTTTTCCGTCCGGGCCGTTTACTTATAACCAGGTTGGCAGTGGTTACGACGTCTATCGCTATTATCAGTCGACAGGCATCTATCTGGCGGTGCGCGACAGAGTGGTCTACGCCCGTGGCGGGGGCTATGGCGAGGCGTTTCGGGAAGTGGGAGCACTGGATGATTTGCTCGTCGACATTTATGGCTTGCTCCGTCCCGACACATTACCCTCGTTCTACCACGGTACCTACCTGCTGACGCTGGCCGACACGCAACCGTTTTCGCCGGTGGCCGATGGCACTGAATTGACGTTTGTCATCACCAGCGAAGGGCTGATGTGTGTTGGCGAACTTGCCTTGTCATTGCCTGCCACCAACGCTGTCGAAACAGCTGCCGTCTGGGTGAACCCCAACGGAGATCAGCGCTATGTGCTGGATTTGACCCGCGATGATGATCCGCTGGATTTCCAGGATAACCTTGCCACAGGAGAGATTGCTTTCGAGTCTGGCGGGGGCAGGTACTACGGTCGGTTCGAAGGCGACAAGACTTCGCTGACCACCGAGTGCGCTGATGCGACGGGGGTCAACCCCGATCTGGAGGACATCAACACCTTGTTTGCGACGGCGGAGCAGCAATACCCGGCTCTCTTTCCCAGCGGGCCGCAGACATACAATCAGCAGAATGATGGTTTCATCTTCCGCTATTACTACGATTCAGGGGTGTTCGTGGGAGTCAAAGACCGGCAGGTGTACCTGAACGGCGGGCAGTTTGGCAGCACTGAGGATCCGGCGCCTATCGGGACGCTCGATGCCGTACTGACGCAATTGAACAATACACCGGTGAGCGTGAGCCTGCCGGCCTCCATGGCCGGTACCTACACGATGAGTTTCAGTAATGTGACGTCTTTCTCTCCATTCAGCGACGGGACAGCGGCGCAAGTTGTCATCAACAGTCGAGGCGAGTTATGCCTCGACACACTGGCATTCGGAGTGGCATTTGCCCGTCAGTCAGCTCCGGCTCTTGGGTTCTGGGAGAGTGGGGATGCAGGGCTTAGCCTGAGCCTTGATCTTACGGATCTCTCGGCGACAGACCTGTCGTTGACTGTCAACTCCACCAGCGGTCTGCTGTACTCCACGTTGGAGGGATCCCGCACCAGTCTGGTCAGTGGTTGCGGAAGCACTGCCGGTGCTACTGATGTCACTCTGGCGAATCAGTTGTTTGCGTTGGCACAGCTGCATTATGCCAGTCTGTTTCCTGCAGGAACGTTGTCCTTCAACCAAGTGAATGGCAATGCTATCAGTCGCTACTATCCGTCTACGGGCATGACTCTGGCGGTAGAGGGAGCGGCGGTGTCTGTGCGTGGAGGGTCGTACGGTAGCAGCCCTGTACAGATCGGACTACTGCAACCATTGATTCAAGCAATCATTGTGGCCACTACCCCGGTGTCACCACCAACGCCGGTGTATGTCTACGACCTCGAAGTCACGGGCACGACGAGGACCCAATTTACGAGCAGCACTGAGGTCAATGGCAGGTTCGAGAGGAAGCTTTATGCCGTGACGCGTCCTCTTGCTACGGATCAAGCGGCGTTGCGGGCGCTGGTGGAGACAAGTCTGTCGGGCCAGGTACCGCAGATCGACTCGGCTGTCATCAGGGTGACGCTGGATACACCGCAGCTATTGATTTTCACGGCGACGGTGGCCAGTGACTCAAACGTTGCTGGTACTCTCATTGAAAGGGACTACTCGCTTATTTACACGATCCGGAGGCGCTGAAAACCTGTTCCGTGGCAACGAGTTCCTGCAGGCGTTTCAGATAGTGCGCCTGCCGTGCGCTGGCAGCGATTGCCTCCTGGAGGGAGACCAGGACGAAGTAGACTGATGTGCCGGGGGGGAAGTGCGCCAACTGCCACAGGTCTGCGCGAATGACGCTGGCGATACGGGGGTAGCCGCCGATGGTTTGTGCGTCGTTGGCGAGCACGATAGGCAGTCCATCCGGCGGCACCTGCACATCGCCGGGCAGCACTCCGGCAGAAGGTTGATCGAGAGTTTGTTCAAGCTGGAGAGCCGTCCCTTTCAGCCGCAGACCCATGCGGTTGCTCTGATGGCTGATGCGCCAGGGCTGGCTCCAGAGCAAGACCTGGGAGTCGGTGGTAAACGACTCGTAGTCCGGTCCCGGCAAGGCTCGCAGAATGTGTGACGGAGACAGAGGGCGAATGCCTCTGCCTGCTTTGACCAGAGGCTGTGTGGCGGCGCCGATAGGCAGCTTGTCCCCTGCCTGCAATGCCCGCCCCTCCAACCCTCCGAAACCTGCCTGCATATCTGTGCTGCGTGAACCGAGCACTGTGGGCACGTCTATGCCACCGGAGAAGGCCAGGTAGCAGCGGGCGCCGGGTATCAGTGGTTTGTTCAATGTCAGGGTCTCGCCAGAATGGATAATCGACACATGGCCGGGCAGCAGCGCGGTGGCATCGGGGGCGTTGCGGGCAGCGGCAAAACCACTGCCGCTCATCGCGATGGCGCAATCCTGCGGGAAATGCAGCACCAGCGGGCCGACGCTGATCTCCAGCACGGCGGCATCCGGCGCATTCCCCAGCAGGAGATTGGCTTGTTGCATCGCGATGGGGTCGAGGGCGCCGGTCTGACTGACACCGAGATGACGAAATCCGTGGCGGCCCGCATCCTGAATGGTGGTGAGTGCGCCGCAGCGAATCACTTCGATGAAAGCTCCAACGGGATTTTCGATGAGAGCTTCAGTGAGAGCATCACTCATGGTGCCGACCTTGCTGCTACGAAGCGCACCGTATCTCCGGCTATGAGCAGGGCAGGTTGCTCCCTGCTCGGATCAAACAGCATCAGCGCAGTCCGACCGATGATGTGCCAGCCGCCAGGGCTTGCTGAAGGATAGACTGCGGTTTGATTGCCACCGATAGCGACAGAGCCTGCGGGAATTGACAGTCGTGGTGTGGCCCGGCGCGGGATGGCCAGTGCCGGGTCGAGGCCGCCCAGGTAAGCGAAACCTGGTTGAAACCCTAGACAGAAAACGCGATAGAGACCGGCGCTGTGTCGAGCAATGATCGCGTCCCCGGAGAGTCCTGTGTGGGCGGCGACGGTTTGCAAATCGGGCCCGGCTTCCCCGCCATAGGTCACCGGGATGGTGATTGTCCGCCCTGGGCTGTCGGTTGGGGAGACGCTGTTCCAGCAGGTCAGAACATGGTCAGTCAGAGTGTCGATGCGTGTTTGCGTTGAGAGATTGTCCGTCGACGCTACCCTCAGCAGCAGATTGCCCATGCCAGGCACAATTTCCAGCAGTCCCAGCTCTGCACGGCGAGACTCCAGCGCTTCTACCAACGCCCACAGGCGTTGTTGCAGTGGCAACGTGGGGCGGCTTTCTCCTGCTGCGGTGAACTGGAACAGGAGAGCATCCTCGGCGAGTCTTGACACGCGCGGAGTGGGGGCAAGGGGAGTGGCGACAAGCGGTTCGTGTGAGGCTATATTGGTTGTCATTGCGGGTAATCTATAGCACTGCCCGTATGAATACCACGACTCAAAAAGGATGCTGAAGATGAAATCGATTCCAACACTTATTGGCGCTGCTGCGCTTGGTTTGTCGCTGCTGCTGCCCCCTGTTCACGCCCAGGATATCAATCTGTTGCCAGAAGGGCAGACGCTGTTGACGTTGTCCGTGACTGAGCGTGTCAATGTTGAGCAGGACACCCTGATTGCGACTCTGCGAATCGAGCGCGAGAGTCCTGATGCGGGGACTTTGCAGCGAGAGATCAATGCCGCGATGGCACAGGCGCTTGAGGAGACGGATGATGTTGCAGAGGTGAAGGTCGCTACTGGTTACTACTCGGTCTATCAGTACAGCAACCAGCCGCAAGGCGGGCGGGTGGAAGACGTGTGGCGTGGCTCGCAGTCGATCACCTTGGAGGGGCAGGACGCACAGAAAGTGCTGGAGCTTGCTGGTGTTATTCAGGCGCTGGGTTTTGTGATGAGCGAGTTAGGGTACACGCTCAGTACGCAGCGCGCTGACGAGGTCCGCGACAGCCTGATGGAGAGTGCGATCGCCCGAGCGCGGGCCAATGCCGAGCGCGCTGCTCGTGCCTTGGGAAAAACGGAAGTGGATATCGCTGTGCTGGACATCGATGCATCGCTGGGATACTCGCAGCCACAGATGATGGTGCGCGAGCTGGCCATGGACGCGATGGCTCAGAAATCAGAACCTGTGGCAGCGGCGGGAGAATCCGAGGTGTCCCTGACCGTGCGCGTGCAGGCAGTGGCCAAATGAAAAGGCCAGAGCGTCTTGTTTCGCTCCGGCCTCGTGATCCTGTTGGAATCAGTCCAGACGGCTCGGGTAGGCTTCCAGCAGATCCTGGAATGTTTCCAGAAACGCGCTGCGGGCACCGCCTTCGTGCATGTATTCACCGGGGCTGACGCTGTGGATGCGGCTTATTTGTCCGCCCCACACTGCTTTCCCGCCTGCTCTTTCGCGAATCGCAATATCAATGGTGGCGATATAGTTGAGTTCCACATTGATCGACTCCATGCGCACGAACGGGTCGACATTCTGTGTTTCCGGATCCAGGTTGACGTGCCTGTAGGACAGGGTGACGATGAGGTCGCTGCGCTGATCGTTGCGGGTCAGGCCGCGCTCCTGGAACGCAGTGTCGAACTCGCTCACCATGTAGTCGCGCAGGAAAATCGGCATATCCACTGTTTCAACGCCGAAGGTTGTGTAGGTGTCATAGTTGCCGGGGCAGCACAATGTAACCGTATTTCCAATCCGCATCCCCGGTCCTGTGGCGCAACTCGCCAGAGACAGAGCCATCACAATGAATACGACCGTCTTGCCGAACTTCACCTTGAGCATAATTCTCTCCTCGTGATTTGAATATCCAAGCACCGTGTGCTTTCACACGATGTGCACACCTTACACCCACAGGTAATCCAAAATTTTGATATGCATCGTGTTTTGGTGACTTCGGTGTACACCTGCCGCGCGGCGTGGGTCAGACCTGCGTTACTGTTTGATTGGAAAAGGAAATTGCTTAAATGAACGTGGGTTAATAGCCTTAGAGTCGTATTTTGGGGATGTAAACTCTTGTGAAAAGTGACGAGGACTTTTAATTGATTATTGAGGTTTTAAGCTGTTTAATCGGGTTTATATTTTTAAAAAATATATGAAAAACAATTGATTGCGCGGGTCTGACCCGCGCGCGGTGGGGTTAGGGGGTTAGGGGGTTAGTTGAATGCGTTCCATCTCGGTCATCTGACTGTAGCTGGAGGTGATGACGCGTTCGCCGGTCTCCAGGCCCTCGGTGATTTCCAGATAACGACTGTTGCGTCGTCCTGTGCGGATGTCGCGTCGGGTCGCGTACTCGCCATTGGCATCCACCACAAACACCCAGTTGCCTCCGGTGTCCTGCAGGAATCCACCGAGTGGCAGCAGCAATGACTCCACGGGATTTCCCAGCGTCAGGTCGAGCTGCAGGGTTTGCCCACGTCGCAGATTGCCAGGAGCAGCGCCCTCAAACACCAGATCCACCTCGAAGGTTCCCTCAGTGATTTCCGGATATACCTTGATGACGCGCGCCTGATACGATTGGCCATCCAGCGTAAACCGCGCCGATTGCTCCGCCGTCACACGCGCCACGTAGTACTCATCGACCTGTGCCACGATCTTGTATTGCTCGATGACATCAATCTGCCCCAGACGCTGACCTCGAATCTTGTTCTCGCCGACCTCGACTGGCAGTGAAGTCAACTGTCCCGCAATCGGTGCGCGCACCAGTAGATTCTCGAAGCTGCTCTGCGACAGCGCCAGATTTTCCTCGAGTTTTTCAACCTGCAGTGCAATTTGTGTCTGGCGATCCCCGCGAATGCGCTCCTCCAGCATTTGCCGGGCCTTGCTGTTCTCCAGCACTCTGCGCTGATACGCGAGTTCGTCGACAATCGCTTCATACTGCTCGCGAGACACCAGATTGTCGTTCACCAGTTGCAGCTGGCGCCTCTCCTGACGCTCCAGCACCTGAATACGGTATTCGACTTCGATTAGCTGTCGCTCCGTATTCAGTTTGGTGGTCTCCAGCGTGTTGGAGATATTGGAGAGGTTGTTGAGTTGCTCCGTGATGGACGTGTCATTGCGCGCCACATTCAGACGCAGGTCTGTGTTGCTCAGTTGCAACAACGGCTGGCCTGCCTCCACGAAACTGCCTTCTTCGACCAGCACAGCCTCCACCACCCCGCCATCTACAGCGTCGAGAAACACACTGTTGAGTGGCTGGATGGTGCCGCGAATCGGAGTGATGTCTTCAAAGGCGCCGTATTGCACACTGGCGATTGTGGTCTGTTCCTGCGGCAGGCGATAGGTGCGAATCGATGCATCCGCCAGCATGCCCCACGCGAACCACATCACGCCCGCCACTGCCGCCGAGATCAGTGCCCATTGCCACAAGGGCATCTTTCTCTTTTCGATCACTCTATCCATGGCCATGCTGATTCACCTACTCGTAGCGCAACGCGAGTACTGGATTAGACTGCGCGGTCTTCAATGACTGCAAGGCCATCGTGACAAACGCCACAGTGATTGCGATCAAGCTCGCCACCACAAACAACATCAGATTCGGCCCGAGCAGTTCGATCCGGTAGTAAAACCCTTGCAGCCATAGATTGACCACCCAGAAAGCGAGCACCGAGGCCACCACCGCTGCGCTGGCTACCAGGGCAAGAATGTTCCTGAACAGCAGCAGAATGATGCTGATGGTGGAGGCCCCCAACACTTTGCGAACACCAATTTCTCTGGTGCGCTGCGCCGTATTGAAAGCGGACAAACCAAACAACCCCAGACACGAGATGAAGATGCACAGCGCGGCGAAGATACCGATCAACTGCATCAAACGCTGCTCTGATCCATAGAGTTGATTGAGAGTCGTCTCCAGAAAAGTGAATTCGAAAGGATGTGCTGGATCGAAAGTTGCCCAGCGTTGTTCGAGAGTGCCAATGACACTCTGCAGGGAGTCCTGACTGACATTCAGCACCAGTTGCTCGGAATAGGTACCCCGATTGGTTTGATCCATGGTCGCCAGATTCGGCACGAAATAGGCCATGATTACCGGGACGACCTCATGCTGCAGGCCCTCAAAGTGGAAGTCCTCAACGACACCGACAACTTCCATGGGTTGCGCTACCGGCCCAAGTTGCTGGAAGCGTTTGCCGATAGGATTTTCCCAGCCCATCGCTCGCACCAGTGCTTGATTCACCAGCACGGTCTTGCCGGGGTCTGTCTCGCGATTCTCATCGAAGTCACGCCCTTCCAACAGATTCATGTCGAGCACGTTGATCAATCCCGGTCGAAAATTCAGCAGGCTGAAAGTTTGCTGCTGCATCACACCGTCATTGTCTTCCACGTTGATCGCACTCAGTCCCGCCTGTTGTCCCGGCACGTGCTGGGTTCTGGCAACGCTCAGGACACCTGGCACCTGACGTAACTCATTCATGAGTGCGGGCAGGCGCTCAACTTGATCTGCTCCCGCCACTCGCAGCACGAGTCGGTTTTCCTTGCCGAATCCCAGGGCCTTGCTTTGCACATAATTCATCTGGGTCAGCATCAACAACGTGCTGGCGATGACGGCGACCGAGATGACGAATTGCAGCATCACCAGCCCCTGCCGAATCGTCTTGCCGCCGCGTCCGGTGCCTTGTGCCCCTCGGAAGGCCGCGATCGGCGGAATGGTCGACAAATAGAATGCGGGGTAGAGACCTGACAGTATCCCGATCAGTATGCTTCCCAGTAGTAATGCACTAATCACTCCCGGGGCAAACAGCGTCGCCACTGATAGTGGAGCATCCAGCAATACGTTCAAACTGGTGAAGTTGATGACGGCCCACGCGATCAGCAGTGCCAGCAAAAGTGAAATGACGGAGTAGAGCACCGACTCCCCGGTGAACTGTCCAATCAGTTGTCCTCTGGTTGCACCGAGCACCTTGCGCATACCCACTTCCTTGGCGCGCCGCGTCGAACGCGCAGTGGCCAGGTTCATGTAGTTGATGCACGCCACGCTGAGCACGAAGACGGCGATGGCGGCGAATGCAAACACATAGAAGAGATTGCCACGCGGACGGTCGTAGGTGGTCGTCGAATTCAGGTGCACGCTACTGATGGGTTCCAGAAAGAAGCGCACGACGGCATTGATATTCATCGTCCGCGCCATCTCAGCCATGTTGTTTTCGAAGAAACTGTTGGAGATGGTGTCGAAGGTACTCGCGTCGTAGCCCTCACGCATCAGGACATAAGTGTAAGCACCGATATTCCAGAGTGATTGTCTGCGTGCGACACCCTGAGGCTGGGCGATGCGATTGTAGGAGAGCAGAGCGTCATACTTCATGTGGGAATTCGCGGGCAAATCCGCGAACACCAGGTCGATGCGATAGGTGCTGATATCGGTCAGGATGGTTTCACCCAGTGGATTTCTATCACCGAAGTAGCGACGCGCGAAGGATTCGCTGACGGCCATGCTGGTCGGGTCGATCAGGGCCGTGTCGATGTCCCCATAGAGCACATCGTGGCCAAGAATTTTCAGGATGCTGTTGTCGGCGGAGTAGAGGTCCTCCCAGTAGAAGCCCTGATTATCGGTCGTGCGCAACAGGTAGCGGGGGGAAGGCATGGTCTGCAGACGGCCCGCCAATTCCACCTCGGGATACTGCTCCTGCAGCAGCGGCGCCAGCTGCGTCGAGGTGACGGCGGCGTAGTCCACATTACCGTTCAGTCCGAACTCGTTAACGATACGGAAGACACGTTCGTTGTTGGGGTGATGACGGTCATAGGTCAGTTCGTGTGTCAGGTACAAGCCCAGAATCATGCAGCAGGCGATGCCGATGGAGAGTCCGGCGATGTTGATCAGACTGTAAGATTTTTCGCGCAGCAGCGTACGCAATCCGATATTGAAATAGTGGCTAAACATAGGAAGCTTCCCTTCTTTCCGTGCCGTTGTGTTCCATCACCACGTGTCCATCCAGCATACGGATGATGCGTTTGCCGACCGCTGCATGTTCCGGGGAGTGTGTCACCATGACGATGGTGGTGCCTTCGCTGTTGAGTTGCAGCAGCATCTTCATCACTTCGTCGCCGTGTTCACTGTCCAGATTACCGGTAGGTTCGTCCGCGAGGATGAGCTTGGGTTGGTTGACCAGTGCACGCGCTACGGCGACTCGCTGTTGTTGTCCGCCTGAGAGCTGTTGCGGAAAGTGTTTCATCCGGTGGCTCATGTTCATCTTCTCGATGACTGCTTCTACTCGCCGCTTGCGTTCGCTTGCTGGAGTGTTGGTATAGATTAGAGGCAGTTCAACATTCTCATACACACTGAGTTCGTCGATGAGATTGAAGCTCTGGAAAATGAAGCCGATGTTTTCCTTGCGCAGAGCGGCGCGTTGACGTTCGTTATATCTGGCGATGTCTTCGCCGAGGAAGAAGAAACTGCCCCTGTCGGGATTGTCGATCAGACCGATGATGTTCAGTAGTGTGGACTTGCCGCAGCCCGAGGGGCCCATGATGGAGACGAACTCCCTTTCTGATACTTCGATGTTGATACCGTCCAGTGCGGTGGTTTCAACCTCCTCTGTTCTAAAACGCTTCACCATGTCTACTGTTTTTATGATCATGTCCCTGTCTCCGATGTGGTTGGCCAGCAGTTTTGGCACAAATGGTTCCGATGCAGTGCTTCGACGACTGCTTGCCAAAGAAAGTTTCAGAATTTGCGCACATGCTGGGTTAGCAATCGGTATGCCAGTATTTTTTTCTTTACTAAACAGTAGGTTGCTGGTTTTTCAGGAAAGAGGGTTGAGGGATTTTGCTAATAAGTGGTGAGCAGGAAGTGATGTTCGCTGAAAACGGTTGACTCCCGTGACCTTGCGTCAACGGGAGCCAAAACCGGAGGGTTTTCCATCGAATAAGACGATTTAACCCAATTTTTGAATATACAACTCTATTGCTGTCAATAGCTTGCGTGGGTCTGACCCGCGCGGATCAGCTCTCGGCTTCCAGGAAGCGCAGGATTTCAGGGTTGAGCTGGTCGGGGATTTCCAGATGCGGGTTATGGGCGGCATCTGGGAGCATGATCAGCTCGCCATTCGGCAGCAAGTCCACTGCACGGCGTGCGGTTTCTGGGTAGTTGGGGCCATCCAGTGCACCGCCGATCAGCAGGGCTGGCACGGTGATATCGGGCCAGTAGGCATCCACTGGTTGGGCGGTCAGGCTGCTGTTCATGGTTCTCACCAGGTTGAGACGGTGGAACTCGCTGCTCAGCGCCTGGCCGTAGCGAATCCGCACGTGTTCCATGTACTCGGGCTTCCAGTTGGCGATGCGATTCTGCTCCAGACGCAGGTTGGACTCGTAATGTGCCTGCAGATCCGGCTCGGCGGCACCGCCACTCGGTTCAGTCCAGGGGCGACCACGGTCTGAGTCGTTGAGCGCGATCGGATTCACCATGACCAGATGGGTGACTTTGTCCGGGTAGATGTGGGCGAAGTTGCTGGCGAGTCGTCCGCCGAGCGAGTGTCCCGCAATCACGATCTGTTCAATCCCGAGGTGCTCGATGATGGCATTGACGTTGGAGGCGTGCAGGTTGACATCATAAGGAATGATTGGCTTGGACGACTTGCCCCAGCCCAGACGGTCGATGGCAATGGCTCTGTAGCCCGCTTCGGTCAATGCGTTAATGGTGTGCTCCCAATACCAGCCGTAGTAGCTGGCGCCGTGTAGGAGGACGACAGTGCGGCCATTGGCAGGTCCTGTGGGCGCCACATCCATGTAGGCGATGCGAACGTCCTGACCATAGAGATTGCGGTGCAGGAAACTTACCGGAAAGGGGTAGGCGATTTCTTCCAGATTGATGGAGACCGGACCCCAGTCTGCCGGCGGTGTGGCTGGGGGCGTAGATTGTGCAAATGCGTCTGTTCCCAGCACGAGTGAGAGCGCGGCAAAAGCAGCAAGCTTTTTGATTTTTATGAAGTTGTTAGACGAGCTTTTAGACGAAGGAGTAGGCATCGGTGCATCCTGATTATGGTTATTTGAAAACGCCGTGTCGTCGCTGTCACGGAGTTTCCGGACGGGAGCTGACCACCGCATTCGCACACACTGACCGCCCTCATGGCCACAATCTTACAACCACGATCTTGCAGCCATGATCTTGCAGCCAGGATCTTACAGAGAAGTGGCTATCGCAACGGGAGGTAGACGTCGGTGATCATCTCCTCGGGCTTGATGTGCGGGCCGACATTAACGTAATGGAAGAAAATGGGATAGTCCCGCAGCTCCTCCCCGCTGGTCGGCAGCCACTCACTGTAGAGCCAGCGCGCTGGCGTCACATCGTGCCGTGACCCCAGGTGGCGGACGCGGGCGCAGCGCCCTGCGGGGATCACCTTGTTGACCACGCCTTGCGGATTCGGCGCTACCGGGGCTGGCACCGAGAGCGCGATGTCCAGACGATAGTCTTCCGGCGGAGTCGTGTCGGGATCGTTGTAATGGATGCCATAGGTGTTGCCAATTCCCGGCCGCATGCCATTCGCCTGCCGCCACTCAATGAATTTCAGCGTGGTGTTGTAGGTCAGTTGTTCCGGGCCGTGATGTTCGAGAGCAGCAATCAGCGTCTCCGGGAAGTTCACGATTTCGACAGGTGGTGGGTTGTTCACGGGGTCAGTCATGGCAATGTGCTCCTTTGGTCTCTTGACGATGGCACCCGTTTGCCAGGGCTGCCACTGCGGGTTTTTACGAAAAGCCCCCGGAGTCTGTCCGTGTGCCTTTCTGAAAGCCCTCGTAAAGGATTCCGCGTTCATGAATCCGGCCGCAAACGCGATGTCGGTAATACTGCGCGCACGGTCGAATACCAGTTGCATGGACGCTCGCTGCAGTCGCAGCAGTTGTACCAGCCGATACACGGAAATTCCGGTATACGAGGAAAACTGTCGATGGAAATGGAAGGAAGAGAAATGGGCAAGCTCACTCAAGCGGGCAACGTCCAGATCGTCGTCCAGATGACGGCGGATATGGTCGATCACTTTGTTGATGCGTTGCGCGTAGCGGGCTTTTTGCTTTTGACTCATTCTTTTCCTCGACGGTGCCCATGGTAGTGACACTCTGTCTCCGGCGCCTGACCGATCCTGCGGAGTTTACTCCTCTTCAAGCGCTGGATAAGCTGTTGTCCTGTTCCATAGCGCATTTCGTCACTACCGCAAGCAGTTAGCGAATACCACCACTCCTGCTCGCTGTTGTTTTATTAAGCTATTGTAATTACTGTATTTTTTTTGTGGCCCGAACTTTGCTCCAGCCCCTGCGGTTAGCAAAGTTTGGTGCTGCTCGTCCTGGTGGCGTAATCTGCCATGCGAGCAGCATCTTTTTTCGAACAAGAGCAATAACAATGCCGCGAACCCAATCTCCGAATCTTGCCCTGCTGCAATCCTGTCTTCTGATGGCCTGGCGCAATCTGCTGTCCCGCCCGTTACTCTCCCTGATCAATATTGTCGGCCTTGCGCTGGGGCTTGCTTGTGTTCTGCTGATCGCTCTGTTCGTGCGCAGCGAGACGGGTTACGACACGCAGTGGACCAGCGCTGACAGAACCTGGCGGGTGATGCGCAGCTTTAACCCACCCGGTGGATCACCGCCCCTGTATCTGGCGACCAATGCGCCACCGGTCGGGCCATTGCTGCAAAGGGACTTTCCGCAGTTCGAGCATGTCGTGCGGCTGATGGACAATACGCCTGTGGTGTCTCTGCCCGACGGGACACAGAGCTGGTACGAACCCGGTGTCTACTTCGCCGATCCGGACGTGTTTGCCGTCTTCGACATCCCGCTGTTGCAGGGCAATCCGGAGGAGCTGCTTTCCGGGCCGTCTCAACTCGTCATCAATGAATCACTGGCTCAGAAATATTTTGGCAATGACCCAGCCGTCGGACAAACGCTGCTGCTCAACGGGCAGATTCCAGTACGTGTGACGGGTGTGATGGCCGACCTGCCGGAGAACACGCATCTTGATGCGAATGCCTTTGTCTCGATGCAGACTGCCGAGACCATCCTTGGTGCACGCATGCAGAACTGGGGGTTCAACAATTTTCATACTTATGTGGTGACGGAGCCCGGCTATGACATCGCTGACTTCGAGGCACAGATTCCCGATTTCCTGCGTCGTCATGTGGGGGAAGACGCGACGTCGTATACCGATTTTTCCGTGATCAGGCTGACCGACATTCATCTGAACTCGCGCCGTGACAACGAGCTGCAAGCCAATGGCAATGGGGTTACCGTGCTCACCTTCAGCGCTATCGCTGTGTTCATTCTGCTGATCGCCTGTTTCAACTTCATGAATCTGTCTACCGCCACCTCCATGTCGCGTGCACGTGAAGTCGGCATGCGCAAGGTGTGTGGTGCCAGTCGCGGTCAGATTGCGGCGCAGTTTCTGTTGGAGTCGGTGGTCACGGCGCTGATCGCCATCGTGCTCGCAGCCGTGTTGCTGCAGGTCGCGCTGCCATCGTTCAACGCGCTGCTCGACAAAAACATGCAGCTCAACTATCTGCAGACGCCACTTGCTCTGCCCGCACTGCTCGGTCTTGCCAGCGTGGTAGGCGTAGTAGCGGGCAGCTACCCGGCTTTTTTCCTCTCATCGTTTCCCGCAGTGAGTATTCTCAAAGGCAATCTGACGCGGGGTGCCGGAGGCGTGCGGTTGCGCAAGGCGCTGGTGATTCTGCAGTTCGCGATCTCCATCGCGCTGGTGATCGCCTCGGGTATCGCTATGTCACAACTGCGCTATGCACAGAACCTCGATCTCGGATTCGATCGTGAACAGGTGCTGATCTATCGCGGCTCATCGCAAAGTGGCCTGGGAGCTTCCTACGAGACCATGAAGCAGGAGCTGCTGCGGCATCCCGAGATTGTGTCAGTGACGGCGGCGAATCTGCTTCCTGGGGATCAGAACACCAACGCCAACGGTATTCGCTTCGAAGGCGGCGGACCCGACATGATGGGCCTGGGATATCTCAACGTGGACCACGATTTCTTCGAGACCTTCGGCATTCGCATGCTCAGTGGTCGCACCTTCTCGCGTGAATACGGCACAGATTTATTAGTGGAGCCCACAGCAGAGAATCCGCAGGGCAGTGCCGGATTCATTCTCAACGAGCTGGCTGCGCGGCAACTCGGCTGGACGGCACAGAGCGCACCGGGGAAGTGGTTCGAGAGTATCTGGGATCAGGAGGCTACCCGACTGGTGCGCGGCAATATCATTGGCGTCGTCGACAACATTCACTTCTCGTCGTTACGCGAGGAGGTGAAACCGGTGTACTACCGTCTGATGAATCACAACAGCGCGGTGTCGTCTTTTCCTAATCTTCGTCACATGGCCATTCGTGTCACCGGGAACAACATGACGCAGACGCTGGCGTTTGTGAGTGAGACCTGGAATCGCTTCCTGCCGGGCGTGCCGATTCAGCAATCCTTTCTCGACGCCGACTTCGCTGCTCTCTACGAGACAGAACGGAGGCAGGGGCAACTGTTCGCCGGATTTGCCGTGCTCGCTGTCGCCATCGCGGTAATGGGCTTGTTCGGTCTGGCGTCGAGCCTGACAAGGCAGCGCACCCGCGAGATCGGCATTCGCAAAGTGTTGGGGAGTTCCACCGCACAGCTCGTGACATTGCTGACGCGCGACTTCGTCACTCTGGTGCTGCTGGCCAATGCTCTGGCCTGGCCGCTGGCGTGGTATTTCATGAATGGCTGGCTGGAGAATTTCGCCTACCGCGTGGCCATCAACCCCGCGATCTTCCTGTTGGCCGGGCTGCTGACAACTACTGTGGCCGCCTTGACAGTCGGTCTGCTGGTGACCCGCACGGCGAGCGCCAACCCGGTCTTGTCGCTGCGCCACGAATGAGCCATGATGCGGGAAGTTGATTCACAGGAGACAATAATGACAACAACCCGCTCCTTCGCAATGCTCACCCTGTCACTGCTCGCCGCCCAGCTGACACTCACGCCAGACGCTGCGGCGCAGACCGATGCCGCTGAAGCCTGTGCTGTACTCGAAAGCACCGCCGACCTGACCGTGCTTTCAGCGCGACTGGTCCCTGCTGCCGATCGCACCCCAGCCTACTGTTACGTGCGCGGATTGATCTCTCCCTCAACGCAATACCATGTGCAATTGCCACTGCCCGAGAATTGGAACGGACGCTTTCTGCAATGGGGCGACGGCGGCAAGGACGGTGATCTGGACTTTGCCGATCATCGTCTCGCCGAGGGTTACGCGGTGGCCAACAGCAACACCGGTCACGATAGCGCGACAGAGCCTGGTTCGCAGTTCGGTTTCAACAATCGGCAGTCCGAGATCGACTTCGGCTACCGCTCCGTGCACCTGACCGTGATGGCGGGCAAGGCATTGGTCGAGCGCTACTATCGCAGTGAACCGACTTACTCCTATTTCGAAGGTTGCTCCACCGGCGGGCGGCAGGGGCTGATGGAAGCGCAGCGCTTCCCGCAGGATTTCGATGGCATCGTGGCCGGTGCTCCGGTGAACTACTATCAGGCGATGAACGCGGCGGGTGTGTGGTGGCTGCAGCGCATGTTCAAGGACAACTTCGCGGGTAATCTCGCCGTGGACACCGATGGCGATGGCAGCTTCGACAGTGTCAAATTGCTGGAGACACTCAATCAGCGTGTGCTGCAGCAGTGTGACGCGAATGATGGCGTCAGTGATGGCGTGCTCACCAATCCCCTGAGTTGCAACTTCGAGCCGCAACGTGATCTTGCTGATCTCGCCTGCGGAGCGGACGGTGCTACTGACCAATGTTTCACTCCGGCGCAGCTGCAGACCGTTGCCGACTTCTACAGCGGGCCCTATGACAGCAGTGGCAACATTCTCTATCCGGGCAAGGCGCTGGGGTCGGAGCTGGAGTGGATCAATCTCTACACGCCCAGCGCGCGCAACCGCAATGCGCCGACAATGCTGGTGGGGCCGGCTGGCGATCATGTGAACTATCTGTTCTACGAGCAAGATCCCGGCGTGGCGATTCCCGATCTGACACAGCCGACGGTGGTGACAGGGCGTAATGCGGCGCTCCCGGAATTTTCGTGGCTGGAGTTCGATATCAACGATCTGGCCGAGGGCGATGCCACGTTGATGCAATCGCTGATGGATGCTACCGATCCGGATCTGACCCGATTCCTGAAGGAGCACGATGGCAAGCTGCTGCTCTATCACGGCTGGAGCGATTCGCTGTCCTCTGCCAAGGCCACGGTGCAGTATTTCAACGCCATGGTCGATACGACTTTCGCGGGGCAGATCGGTGCGGCGGGCGATAGCACGCGTCTGTTTCTGGCGCCCGGAATGGGGCATTGCAGTGGGGGTGCCGGACCGAACACTTGGGACAAGCTGCCTGCGCTGGTCGACTGGGTCGAGAATGGCAGAGCGCCGGACAGCATCGTTGCTACGCGCAGCACGAACGGCGTTGTCGAAAACGAACGACCCCTGTGCCCCTATCCGCAGGAAGCTGTTTATGCCGGCCCCGCCGGTGGTGAGAACGATCAAGCAAACTGGGTGGCAGCCAATTTCAGCTGCCGCTGATCCAGTCGGAGCAATTCAGGCGACGCTATTGTGGCACGGTGCCACGTGGCTCACGGTTCTGGAAGTCCAGCATCCAGCCCGGGTATTCACTCGGCAGGGCGCTGGCTTCGTCCAGCCGCTTGAGTTGCTCGGCGGACAGTTTCGAGTCCACCGCCGCCAGATTGTCCAGCAACTGCTCGGTAGTCTTGGCACCGATGATCACGCTGGTGACGAAAGAACGGCTGAGCAGCCAGGCCAGCGCCACACGCGCCACCGATTGATTCGCTTCGGTGGCAACACTGTGCAGCGCCTCCAGCACACGCGGCAGGCGTTCCATATTCACGGGCGGGAAATCGAAAGACGAGCGGCGTGCACCAGCCGGACCTTGCTTGTTCGGATCGAACTTGCCCGACAGCAGACCTCCTGCGAGAGGGCTCCACGGCAGAATCGCCAGGCCTTCACTCTGTGCCATCGGTACGATCTCGCGCTCGATGTCGCGACCCGCGATGGTGTAGTACATCTGCGCACTCTGGAAGCGCGCCAGGCCATTGGCCTCGGCGAAACCGACGGCCTTCATGGCATGCCAGGCGGCCAGATTGCAGAATCCCACATAACGCACCTTGCCGGAGCGCACGACGTCGTCCAGCGCGCGCACTGTCTCTTCGATGGGCGTGACGGGGTCGTAACCATGAATCTGGTACAGATCGATGTAATCCAGCCCGAGACGCTGCAGGCTCTGATCGATGCTCGACAGGATGTGTCCGCGCGACAGGCCGACCTGATTGACGCCTTTGCCGAGGCGTCCGCGCACTTTGGTGGCCACGACGATCTGATCGCGCGGGTGGCCCAATGAGGCCAGTGATGCGCCGAGCAGTTTCTCGGACTCGCCTTCAGAATAGACATCAGCGGTGTCGATGAAGTTGACGCCATGGTCCAGCGCGGTGCCGACCAGCGTATCGACATCTTTGCTGCCGAGTTTGCCGATGGCCTCCCAGAAGCCCTTGCCACCAAAGGTCATGGTGCCGAGGCACAGTTCGGATACGTAAAGCCCTGTCCTGCCAAGAAGCTTGTAGCGCATAGCGTTTCTCCTGTTGTCGAGAATGGTTACCGCTGTCAGACGGGTGATGGCTTACCTGTGTTCAGCAAGCGCGCCAGATATTTTCCTGTGTGTGATGCCGGATTCTGTGCCACCTGTTCCGGTGTGCCTTCGGCGATGATCTGCCCTCCACCGTTGCCGCCTTCAGGGCCGAGATCGACGATCCAGTCTGCGGTCTTGATGACATCCAGATTGTGTTCGATCACCACAATCGTGTTGTGCTGGTCGCGTAGCTGATGCAGCACGGCGAGCAACTGTTTGATGTCGGCGAAGTGCAGCCCCGTGGTGGGTTCATCGAGAATGTAAAGAGTCTGGCCGGTGTCACGCTTGGACAGTTCTCGCGCCAGCTTGACCCGCTGCGCCTCACCGCCGGAAAGTGTCGTGGCCGCCTGTCCGAGACAGAGATAAGACAGGCCCACCTCCATCAGCGTCTGCAGTTTGCGGGCGATGGCGGGCACGGCGTCGAAGAACTCGCGCGCGTCCTCGATAGTCATTTCCAGCACTTCACAGATGTTTTTGCCTTTGTATTTGACCTCCAGAGTCTCGCGGTTGTAGCGCTTGCCCATACAGACATCACAGCGCACATAAACGTCTGGCAGGAAGTGCATCTCCACCTTGACCACGCCATCACCCTGACATGCCTCGCAGCGGCCACCTTTGACGTTGAAGCTGAAGCGTCCGGCCTTGTAGCCGCGTGAACGCGATTCCTGGGTTCCGGCGAAAAGATCGCGCACGGGCGTGAAGATACCGGTGTAGGTCGCCGGATTGGAGCGCGGAGTGCGGCCGATGGCGCTCTGGTCGATGTCCACCACCTTGTCGAGTAGTTCCAAGCCTTCGATGCCGATGTGCGCAGCGGGTGTCAGCGTCGTCGCACCATTCAGCTGGGTAGCAGCGAGCGGGTAAAGTGTGCCGTTGATGAGCGTGGACTTGCCGGAACCGGAGACTCCGGTAATACAGGTCAGCAGGCCGAGCGGAATCTGTAGGTCAACATTGCGCAGGTTGTTGCCGCTGGCCCCTCGCAGGGTGAGCATTTTCTTCGGATTGGCTTGTACACGACGCTCTGGCACTTCGATCTGCAGGCGGCCGGACAGATACTTGCCCGTCAACGATTCTTCCGAGTCGAGTATGTCCTGCAGCGTCCCCTGTGCGACGATCCGGCCACCGTGGACGCCCGCACCGGGGCCGATGTCAATGATGTGGTCCGCGTGGCGGATGGCGTCTTCGTCGTGCTCGACGACGATCACGGTATTGCCGATGTCACGCAGATGGAACAGGGTTCTGAGCAGCCGGTCGTTGTCGCGCTGATGCAGACCGATGGAAGGCTCGTCGAGAATGTACATGACGCCGACCAGCCCGGCGCCGATCTGACTGGCCAGCCGAATGCGTTGTGCTTCTCCGCCAGAGAGAGTGTCGGCACTGCGGCTGAGGGTAAGGTAGTTGAGACCCACATCGACGAGAAACTTCAGACGATCCTGCAGCTCTTTGAGTATCTTCTCCGCGATGGTGGCGCGACTGCCCGTCAGCGCCAGCGTGTTGAAATAGGTCGCCGCCTCGGTGATGGTCATCGTCGCGACAGCGGGCAGGTTGGTACCATCAATGAAGACATTACGCGCCTCGGGCCGCAGGCGGGTGCCTTCGCAATCCGGACAAGGCTGGGAGCTGAGGAAGCGGGCCAGGTCTTCACGCACCATCGCGGACTCGGTCTCGTGATAGCGACGCTCCATGTTGGGCAGGATGCCTTCGAATTCATGGCGCCTTGTGAAGGTATCGCCTTTGTCGTTGAGGAAATGGAAGTCGATGATTTCCTTGCCACTGCCTCGTAGTACGGCGTCGCGGTATTTCTGTGGTAGCTCCTTGAGCGGTGTGTCCACCTCGAAGCCGTAGTGCTTCGCCAGCGATGTGAGCATCTGGAAATAATAAAAATTGCGGCGATCCCAGCCCCGAATCGCGCCCTCGGCGAGGCTCAGGGAGTCGTCGGTGACGACGCGCTTTTCGTCGAAGAACTGTTTCAACCCCAGGCCATCACAGCCCGTGCAGGCGCCGGCCGGATTGTTGAAGGAGAACAGGCGCGGTTCCAGTTCGCTGATGCTGTGGCCACAGATCGGACAGGCGAAGCGTGAGGAGAACAACAGCTCCTCGCGTTTGGACGGGGTGCCGTCCTCCTCCATGAATGCCACCATGGCCAGCCCTTCAGCCAGTTGCAGCGCTGCCTCGAAACTTTCGGCGAGACGCTGCTGCATGTCCGGCCGCACTTTCAGGCGGTCGATGACCACGTCGATACTGTGCTTCTTGTTCTTCTCCAGCTCCGGCGGAAAATCGATCTCGGTCACGATGCCATTGATGCGTGCGCGCACATAACCGCTGGTCTTCAGCTCGCTGAACACATGCAGATGCTCGCCCTTGCGTTCGCGCACCAGCGGTGCCAGCACCATCACCCGCGTCCCCTCTGGCAGCGCCAGCACCTGGTCCACCATCTGGCTGACGGTCTGTGCCTCCAGCTTCCTGTGGTGGGTGGGGCAGTAGGGATCGCCGACGCGCGCGAACAATAGCCGCAGATAATCGTAGATCTCTGTGATGGTGCCGACAGTCGAGCGCGGGTTGTGTGAGGTAGACTTCTGTTCGATGGAGATGGCGGGTGAGAGACCTTCGATGTGATCGATGTCGGGCTTGTCCATCATGGACAGGAATTGTCGCGCGTAGGTAGACAGAGATTCGACGTAACGGCGTTGGCCCTCGGCGTAGAGCGTGTCAAAGGCCAGTGAGGATTTGCCCGAGCCCGAGAGGCCGGTAATGACCACCAGTTTGTCCCGGGGAATACTGACGTTGATGTTCTTCAGATTATGGGTTCTGGCCCCTCTGACTATGATCTTGTCCATCTGACACACCCCTGACGATCCGCATTTGTCGCAAGCAATAACCAAACGGCGGATTATGATTAAATCGGTTCGCAAGCGCAAAGCCTGCCTGCGTGAGATTCTTTTAGTGCTATGCTTGAGATAGACTACGCCGCCTGTGGGAGCGAGCCTGCTCGCGATTGATTCTGGGGAACTTTCGAGTATCCATCGCGAGCAGGCTCGCTCCCACAGGGGGGCGAACAAACGGAAAACGGAAAACCGACTGGAGGTTTCAAAGTGGCGAGCAGAGGCGTAAACAAGGTAATTCTGGTAGGCAATTGCGGGGGCGATCCCGAGACACGTTTTCTGCCCAGCGGCGGTGCCGTTGCCAATGTGACGCTGGCCACCAGCGAATCCTGGAAAGACAAGAATACCGGTCAGCAGCAGGAGAAGACCGAGTGGCATCGTGTGGTGTTCTTCAATCGTCTGGCAGAGATCGTGGGCGAGTATGTGAAGAAGGGCTCCAAGATATACATCGAGGGCAGCCTGCGCACGCGGTCATGGGAACAGGATGGCGTCAAACGCTACGCCACCGAGATCGTCGCTGCCGAGATGCAGATGCTTGACTCTCGTGGTGGTCAGGGTGGCATGGGCGGTGGGTCCGGAGGCGGAGGTATGGATGATTACGACAGCCAATATGGACAGGAGCCAGTGTCACAAAAAGCCCCTCAGCAGCAATATGGCAATCGTCCGCGCGAGTCCGCACCGGCGCCTACCTCTGCGCCATCGAACTTCGACAATTTTGATGACGATATCCCGTTCTGACCATCGCCACCCCGGCATCACAATACGGGAACACAATGCAGGGTAATCAGGAAAGGTGAAGCTACTAATTGTCGGTGCCGGCAGTCCGGTCGGAATGGAGTTGATCAAACAACTGCAGCAGAGAGGGGTGGAGTATTTCGCCCCCGAGCCCGGTCGGATTGATCCCCGTGATCCGTTGAGCGTCGCCAAGGTGATTACCCAGTGTGGCCCCGATCAGGTCATCAATCTTTCTTCCTATCGCGCTGGCAGTCAGCTGGCGATTCTCGAAGCCGAAAAGAATCCGCAGGAATGCGACGCCATCAACCATGCGCAGGCCTCGGTCATTGCCCAGGTCTGCGATCATTTGAACATTCCCTTGGTGCACCTCTCTTCCGCCTACGTCTTCAATGGCGACAAAAAGCTGGGTTACAGCGAACAGGATGCGACCAAACCGGCTGGCGTCTATGGTGCGACCTCGTTGCTCGGAGAGCAGGCCATCTGCGGGGTGCTGGAAAAGCACATTATTGTGCGCACCGGCTGGATATTTGGAGTAGGGCAGGATGAGTTGATCCGGCGCTGGATCGCCGAGGCTCGTGAGGCTGAGGGGGCCGTTATGGTCTCCCGGCGCAAGTTCAGCCCGACACCGGTCGAAGACGTTGCCCGTGTGCTGATGGCGATTGCGTTGCAGGTGGATTGTCATGCCAATGTCTGGGGCATCTATCACTACTGCGGGCTGGAGACCAAGCGCGAGAGCGAGTTTGTACAACAGGTCCTGAAACTCGCTGCCCTGCATGACGAAAGCATCTACAAGCTGCTGGACCATCTCAGTCTTAATCTGTTGCGTGCCGATCCTCCCGAGATCGCCAACACGACGCTTGCCACGAAGAAAATCTTCGACACCTTTGGCATCAAGCAGCGCTCCTGGAACGGGGGTTTGCAGAATCTGATCAAGAGCCTCTACAAGCCTGAGGCGCGAGGCTGAGCTTTATGACGACTTCTGTCGGATCCTCACTCATTCCTATTGATGCCGCGCTGGAACAATTACTCGCTGCCATGACTCTGGTGGTCGGCAGCGAGTCGGTTGCCCTGCCGCAGGCACTGCACAGGGTATTGGCCGTAGCTCAATATGCCCCTATCGATGTGCCAGGTCATGCCAACAGCGCCATGGATGGGTATGCATTGGACAGCACCACTCTTGCTCGCGGTCAGAACCGCCTGCGGGTGACGCAGCGGATTCCGGCAGGCACTGTAGGCCAGCCGCTTGAAACTGGCACGGCCGCCCGTATTTTTACGGGCGCACCAATCCCAGCGGGCGCGGACGCCGTAATCATGCAGGAGAACTGCGTGATCGAGGGCGATGAGATCATTGTTCAGCAGGCTGTTGTGGCGGGTGAGAATGTCCGTCATGCGGGCAGCGACGTGGAACGTGGTGCGTTGCTGTTTGAAGCGGGGCACCGTTTGCGCAGTCCTGATGTCGGGATGCTGGCGGGCGTTGGCTGTGAGGCGGTTGTCGTGCGCAAACCTCTGCGCGTGGCACTGCTCACGACTGGCGACGAACTGGTGAGACCGGGCGTGCCATTGCAGCCCGGGCAGATTTACAATTCCAACTACTACATGCTGAGCACATTGGTAGCGGGGCTCGGTCATATCGCTGTGGATTGCGGAATTGTTGCCGACTCGCTCAGCAGTACCGAACACGCTTTGCGTGAGGCGGCAGCGAATGCCGACTGCATTATCAGCAGTGGTGGCGTCTCTGCAGGAGAGGAAGATCATGTTCGCGCCGCGCTGGAGCGCAGCGGCGAGTTGTCGTTGTGGAAGCTGGCGATCAAGCCTGGCAAACCCTTCGCGTTCGGGAGCGTAACGGGCAAGCCGTTTTTCGGTTTGCCGGGTAATCCGGTTTCGGCATTCGTGACGTTTGCGCTGCTGGTACGTCCCTGCTTGCAGAGGCTGGGAGGAGTCCGCGAGCAGGTCTCGGTGCAGTGGCAATTGCCCGCTGATTTCGAACTGCCCGTCTCCGGCATTCGCCAGGAATACCTGAGAGTGCGTTGTGGTACGGATGCGCAAGGCGCGCCGGTTTTACAATTGGCGGGAAGCCAGAGTTCAGGAGTGTTGTCGTCAGTCAGTCACGCGGACGGGTTGGCGATAGTGCCGCCGCTGAGCCCCGTGCAGCGGGGCGACAAGTTGAGATTCATACCGTTAAGTGAGATAGTCGGACAGGTCTGATGCTGGACAAACAGCGTTATCAAGAGCGAACCATAGTGAACATGTCAGTGCATCTTCAAGAGAAAATTTCTTCGTTCCGAGTGCTTGGGCTGGCACTGTTGCTGCCCGTATTGCTGGTCGCCTGTCAGCCGACCCGGCAGACCATCGTCGTGATTCCCGAGCCTGAGCCAGTGATTGAAGACACTTCCTTGCAAGATGAAGCCGCTGCTCGTGCGCACTTCGAAGAACAGCTGCGCTACCAACGTATGATTGCGGACATCCTGTATGAGGGACGCAAGGCGCTTAACGCCAATCGTTTGATGACGCCACCGGAGATCAGCGCGCATGCCTACTTCCAGCGTGTCTTGGCCATTGAGCCGGACAATGCCGTGGCGCTGCAGGGAATTCAGGACATCGCTTCCAAATATCTGCAGCTGGCCGAGGAGGCCGGTGGCCAGGGACTTTATGACGAAGCCAAAGGCTATCTGCGCCGTGCCGAGCAGGTTGATCGCAACCACGTCGGCATCGCTCCCGCCTGGGTGGCATTGGAGGCCGAGATGGAGACAACTGATGTCGTGCACAGCCTCAGTGCCAGCGAGCTGAACAGCAAATCTGCAGCAATCTCCGTGCAGTTGAGCAGGATCGCCATTCAGGCGCGTGACGCGGGAGCCTTCTTTCTGATCACGGCCCCCAGCGACGATCAAGCCCGCTGGATTTATACCCAGATGCAGGCGGCTGTCGAAGGATACCGACTGCGTGGCAATATCGAACTGGGCTCCACGCCCACGATTCGCCTCATAATGCCTGTCGATGAGGATGCGTGATTCGATGCTGGGAATGTCTATGTTGACCGATCGTCTGAAAGCGCTGATGCCCAGCTCCACCTCGCTGCATTCTTTCGGCGTGCTGGGGAAGATGGGAGTCGCGCTCTTTGTAATCTACCTGTTGATCGTGATCGCGTTGGGGTTTTACTGGAGTTCAGAGCCCGCACCTTTTTCCGTGCGCGACAATCTGGTTGAGAAGATGGGATCGGCCGCCACTCCGGTCGTTGGCGCTGCAACGACCACCACGTTGATTCGTACCGCCGAAATCATGCTGAACAAGCCCGGTGGTTATCTCAGCAACGACATCGCTCCCCCCGGACTGTATCTGGACAACATCCCCAATTGGGAATTTGGCGTACTGGTACAGGTGCGGGATTTGTCACGGGCCTTTCGCGAGAATTTCAGTCGTTCGCAATCCCAGTCTGCCGAAGATGTGGATCTGGTGATTGTCGAGCCGCAGTTCCACCTCCCTAATGACAGCTGGTTGCTGCCAGCCTCGGAAGATGAGTACCGCAAAGCGGTGGCTGCACTCGAATCCTACCTGCAGCGCATCAGCGACGACGATGAACAGGATGCCCAGTTTTATGCACGTGCGGATAATCTCGTGCGCTGGCTGGTAAACGTGGAGTCGCGGCTCGGCAGTCTGTCACAACGTTTGAGCGCCAGTGTCGGGCAGTCGCAAGCGGGCAGTCTGGAGCTGGCGGGTGAGATCGGCGCGCAGCAGTCCACATCCGGTAGCGGTGACCGTGTCATCACAACGCCAGGCATGCAGATCGACGATGTGTTCTATGAGGCACGTGGCGCTACCTGGGCGTTGATGCATTTTCTGCAGGCGATTGAAATCGATTTTGAAGCGGTGCTGCGTGACAAGAATGCGCTGGTCAGTGTGCGGCAGATCATTCGCGAACTGGAAGCGAGTCAGCGTACCGTCTTCAGTCCTGTCATCCTCAACGGCGGGGGCTTCGGTCTGTTCGCCAACCATTCTCTCGTCATGGCGAACTATGTCTCGCGCGCCAATGCCGCCATCATCGATCTTCGTGAGCTGTTGAATCAGGGGTGAGTTTTTCATCAGTGGTTCGAGCGGGCTGGTGGTGGGCCTCGCTGTGACACGCCGTGAATACATCCGTGTAGGCTCGCTTTCGCCATCCATGGCTCAAGACGGTCACCGCGAGGCCCACCACCAGCCCGCTCCCGAAGCTCTGTGCCGACGTCACCCCTGTTCAACAGAGTTTTGGGTTACCACATAGTCAGAGCTGTGCCGTGGAAAGCGTGGCACTCAGGACCGTGTGCCGCCATGGATGGCGGCACCCGAGCCCTACATGGACGTATTCACGGGCGTGTCCTGAGCGCCACGCTTTCCACGGCACTGCGCGGCCTACGAAGCACATACAAATCTATTGATAGGTAAGCATCGGCAACTGTGTTAGAGTGCCGCCCGAGCTTTGGTCATCGAGATCAAAGGCGTCATCGTTAATTGTTTGGTCATCGCAGCCCTTGTGCTGTCGCTAGGCCCCTCCTCTGAGTGCCAATTACTGCATGCCGCACTGTGTTTATCGCACAATAATTGGCAATCCAGCAACGTAGTGAAATCTAATAACAAACATTTCACTGGAAAGCGGAATACTGCGTTTTCGTTTGCCCTTTTTATCCTTATCTGAATTGTTGCAAGACGCTTCGCGTGGCTTTGCAACGACCGGATATTATTAAAAGTGCCGCATGGCACATCCAGGAAGTTATTAATGAGTTTTGAAAATCTGGGGCTGTGTCCAGCCCTGCTGAAAGCTGTTCTCGAACAGGAATACACCGAACCCACTCCGATTCAGGAACAGGCGATTCCTCTGATTCTGAAAGGCCACGACATCATGGCCTCTGCGCAGACTGGTACCGGTAAGACCGCTGGTTTCACTCTTCCACTATTGCAGCGTCTCTCCGAAGGGCCGCGTGCCGGCCCTAATCAGACGCGTGCTCTGGTACTGACACCGACTCGCGAACTGGCGGCCCAGGTGCACGACAGCATCGAGACCTATGGCAAGTATCTGAACCTGCGCTCCACCGTCGTTTTCGGTGGTGTGAAGATCAATCCACAGATGTTGAAGCTGCGTGGTGGTGTCGAGATTCTGGTGGCAACACCGGGTCGTCTACTGGATCTGTTCCAGCAGAACGCCATCAAGTTTGATCAGATCAACACGCTGATTCTCGATGAAGCGGACCGCATGCTGGACATGGGTTTCATCAACGACATCAAGAAAATTCTCAGCAAGTTGCCGAAGCAACGTCAGAATCTGATGTTCTCGGCGACCTTCTCGCCAGAGATTCAGGGCCTTGCCCGTGGTCTGCTGAACGACCCTGTGCAGATCAGTGTTGCGCCGATGAACACGGCGACTGAGCTTGTCGAACAGAATCTCTATATCGTCGACAAAGGTCGCAAGACTGAGTTGCTCAAGCACTTGATCAAGTCGCAGTCCTGGTATCAGGCGCTGGTGTTCAGCCGCACGAAACACGGTGCCAACAAACTGGTGAAACAGCTGGAAGACGATGGCATTCATGCTGCCGCGATTCACGGCAACAAGAGCCAGGCCCATAGGACCAGCGTGTTGGAGCGCTTCAAGGAAGGCAAGCTGCAGATTCTGGTAGCGACCGACATCGCGGCGCGTGGTATCGACATCGATCAACTGCCGCAGGTCGTCAACTACGATCTGCCGAATGTCCCGGAAGATTATGTGCACCGCATCGGCCGCACCGGTCGTGCGGGTACCACTGGCCACGCCATATCACTGGTGTGTGGTGAAGAGAACAAGATGCTCAAGGACATTGAGCGTCTGCTCAAGCGTCCCATTCAGCGCATCGAACTGGAAGGCTTCAAGTCCACTGAGAATTTCGCCACGGCAAAACCCCTGGCACAGGGTGGACGTGGTGCTGGTGGTGGTAACGGCCAGGGGAGACCGGCTCGTAGCGGTGCACCGCGCAATGGCTCGCAGCGCAGCGATTCACAACGCAGCGATTCACACCGGGACTCGCAGCGCAGCAGTACAGCGCGTAGTGACGCTCCACGCAGCAGCACTGGTGGTGGAAATCGCGGCACTTATGGCGAGGTAACTCCGCCAGTGCGTAGTGCCGACAATCGTGGTGGGTCACGCACAGGCAGTCCGCGTCCCTATGGTGATCGTGGCAATGGTGGCGAAAACCGCAGTCGTTCGGATCAACCACGTCAGAATCAAGGCCAAGGACGTCCGGCACAGTCTGCGCAACCGCAGCGCAAGCCAGCGCCTACGACGACGGTGTTGTATCGCTCCAGCTGATCAAGCGATGACTGATTAGAAGGAAAAGGGAGCCGGACGCCATGCGTTCAGCTCCCTTTTTTTTTGCTGCTCAATCGTTATGGCAACACCTGACACACCTGCCCGGGACCATCCGCCACCGTGACGCAGGCTTGACCACTCGGACACTGTGAACCGGGAGCCGCACAGGAAATCTCGCAGGTCCTGAACTCGGGGCCAGAGGGTCCGGCGATACCGTAATAACTCAGACAGCTCAGTCCGGAGTCGCATTGCGCGCCACTCGCTGCCGTGCAGCTCTCGCCTTGTCGTGCGAATCTGTTCTTGCCGATAGCGGTGATGGATTTGATGTTGAAAGGGGCTGATAAAGTGACGGCAAATTTTTCCCCTGTGCTGCTCATGGTGGCAGAGGGTATTACCAGCTCACCCGCTTGTGCGTTGTACACTGTCTCTGACGTCGGCACTGCATCAACCGTTGCAACGGCAAACAGAGTGCATTGATTGATGCCGCACTGGCCAGTGGTTTCGTAGAACGCGCCGGTGAAGCGGTGCAACACGCTCTTCTCAGAGAATGGACTTAGATCTACTGCACTTTTGCCAATGTTCAGTCTGAGCTGCCCGCTGCTATCCTGCAGCTGGTAGGAGCCGCAGCAGGCACCGCACATGGCCACGCAAGCCAACGGTTCAAGGGTGCCTGAAAGCGCCACTGAATCGTCCCCATGACTTTCGACAACCATCAGATTAATAAAGAAAAAAATGGAAATAATTGACTTGAAAAAAGAGGTTTTCATGATTCCAGTATCCTTTGGAAAAATGGCAGTAGCGCACTGCAACTGCTCGCGTGGGAAAATAACCCACAAAACAGACTTCTTCAAGCCCTGATCAGTGCTGCCAGACTGACCCCATGTAAGCGAACCGGTATTATCTTGGTGGAGTATCAACTCCCTCACCGATATCGAGCAGATCACCGGGTGTACAGTCCAGCACTTCGCACATTTTTGCGAGAGTATCAAAGCGCACGCCCTTGACCTTCCCCGTGCGCAGCAAGGACAAGTTGGCTTCGGTGATGCCTATCTGTTCGGCCAGCTCTTTGGAGCGCATCTTGCGCAGGGCGAGCATGACATCGAGACGAACGATGATTTCCTTCATATGAACGCATCATTCTCAGCTTTGAGCTGAGTGGCGGCGGTCAGTATGCGGCCTACGGCGGCAACGAAACAGGCGAACGCCAGCATGCCGATGGTCTCGGATTCCAGTTCCATGTCGAAACCGCCGCCGTGAGTAATCCAAAGCGTCACGTTGGGGACGACCAGAATGACGGCGACCATCGCTTCAATGGCAAAATCACCCGCCTGAGCCACTCGCACAGATGCCTCTGCGCTGAAGAACTCTCCTTTATCATAGTGTTGCAGTGCGAGCCGCAAGCGGTTGACCGCTGCATAGAACAGCATCGCAGGCAACAGACTGATCAGGAGCAGACTGATGCGGCTGGTTTTCTCCCGCCAGTCCAGGGCGTTGTCGAAAAGGGCGACGCCAATCGGCGCACCTCCATCGAAGGCAATCGTCAGCACAATGACAACCAGCGCGATGATGGCAAAGACCTGAGCTGTGGCGGCGAGCTGTTGTGCCTGTTTAAGCTCTGGTGATAGTGTTGGGGCTGTAGGCAGCATGCAATCTCTCCTGTTAATGTGTGGTGGAAATAAATTATCGCTAAACAATAATTATTGCAAGTGCCATAGTAATTAAAATGGTATTTAAGTGCGCGTGAGATTGGTTTGTAAACCAATACGAGGTTCGTGCGTTATAGCTGTCAGGGCAATGCTGGCTGTTGAGGCTGGCAGATCGTTATTACAAAAACTGCATCCAATATGGAGCATACTGAACTGGATACCTTGCAAAACCTGGACAAGTTCCTGGCCGACGTGCAGGGCAGGGCGTACCGGATTGCGCAGATCGCCACCAATAATTCTGACGACGCGCTTGATCTGGTGCAGGACGCCATGTTCAAACTGGTGGAAAAATATGCCACCCGCAACGCAGAAGAATGGGGGCCGCTGTTCTACAGCATTCTGCAGAGCCGCATCAACGATTGGCATCGGCGCAGTTCGGTGCGGAATCGCTTTCGGGGCTGGCTCGGTTTGGGCGATGACGAAGGCGACGATCCGTTGCACAATGTGGCCGATGAAGCACAGCGTTCCCCCGAACAGCATGTGCAGATGGGGCGCAGCATGACGAAACTGCAGAGTGCACTGCAGGCCTTGCCGCTGCGGCAGCAGCAGGTCTTTCTGCTGCGCGTCTGGGAGGGACTGGACGTCCGCGAAACCGCGCTGGCGATGTCCTGTGCGGAAGGCAGTGTCAAGACGCATTACTCACGCGCCATTCATACTTTGAGAGAGCAATTGGGCGAGCATTGGTGATGGACAGCAGAGCGACAGAAAAAGAAACCGATGGCAGTGATGAGCGCTTCGTCAGGCGTGTTGCGGCTATGCTCGACAGCAGCGTCGAGACACTGCCTCCACACATTGAGGCACGCCTCGACAGCATGCGTTCTACCGCCCTGACGCGGGTGTCCGAGCATGCGGTATTCGTGCAGAGTGCTGAGTCGATTCTCTCCGGCGAAGAGCATGTGGATGGATTGCCGATTGCGGTGCGCGAACGGCTGGATGGCATTCGTGCACAAGCACTGCAGCGCGCAGCGCTGACGCTGGAGGCGCGATCATCAAGCACGGGATCGAGATTGGCGGTATCGCCGCAATGGGCTGCTCGCCTGTTCGGTCCGGGCCTGAAGGTGCCAGCGGGCGCATTTGCTTCCGTATGTGTGCTGGTCACGACGCTGGCAGTGTTCACTGTGCGCGACGCTGAAGATGTGATCCCTCCAGCGATGAGTGAAGAAGGCTTGGTGCTGGCGTCTGCAGAGGAGATAGAGCTTTACGAGAATCTCGAGTTCTACCAGTGGCTGGCGGAAAATGGTCTGTAAGCCCGAAGTTGTTTTTACGGCGCTCTGGCTGCTGATTGCCCCCGTCTGTCAGGGAGCTGTGCCCGAGGTGGACGACGAGACAGCGGCGACAGAAATGCCTGCTCTGGATCTGCTGGAGTTTCTTGGGCAGTGGGAGACTGATGACGGCGAGTGGATAGCCCCTGCGGATCTTGAGAACCCTGAATTGGTAGAGCTGTTGGAGTCGGTTGTGCAGGCTGAGGCAACGAATGACGTTGTGGAAGATGGTGATGGCAGTGTTGATGACGGTGGGTCTGATGACAACAACTAAGTGGCAGAACAAGGTGATGACAAGCAGGCGTGCAGGCAGGTTGACGCTGGGTGCACTGTCCATACTGTGCGCGTCTCTGACCTTTGCTCAGGACAGTATCCCCTGGAGTGCGCTGACCCCGCAGGAGCAGAACCTTCTGGAGCAGGTGCAGCCACAATGGGAAAGTTTTTCGCCTGAGCGCCAGGAACGTCTGCGTCGTGGTGCCGCCCGTTGGCAGCAAATGGCACCGGAGGAGAGGCAGCAAGCACAACAGCAGCAACGGCAGTTTGAACAATTACCTCCGGAACAGCGCGAGATCATCAATCAGCGTTTCCGTCAGTTCAACGATGTTCCGCAGGGGCAGCAGCAGAGGCTGCGGGATATTCAGAGGCAGTTCCGGACCTTGCCACCAGCACAGCGCGAGGCCTTGCGACAGCGCTTTGAGAACCAGCGCCAGCAACGGCTGGAACAACCGGTGCCACGCCCGGATGTCCTGCAGGATCGTCCCGATGCGCCAGTCCAGCGTCCAGATGTGCAGGAGATCCAGCGTGTGGTGCCGCCACGACTTGAACCTCCGCGAATTGTCCCACCCCGCGTCGACGTTCCCGATAATCCCAGAATAGAGGCGCCGAGAATCGAGCGCCCAACTCCCCAGCGTGTGAATCCTCCAAGATAAAAGCCTGATAAAAAAAGGCCGGAACAAGTCCGGCCTAAAGGGC
Source organism: Pseudomonadota bacterium (assembly GCA_040384465.1). Lineage (GTDB taxonomy): Bacteria > Pseudomonadota > Gammaproteobacteria > Pseudomonadales > Pseudohongiellaceae > UBA5078. The sequence goes on from JAZKJF010000005.1 coordinate 103,238, forward strand.
AATGAATAACCAGCGGGGATCAGAGGAAAGGAGCACCTGCTTCGCGCAGACACAGACGTGCAGCGCGGCGCTGCAGATTGCGATCCTGCATGTTGGCTGCCAGCTCCTCGGCGGTCAGTTGGCCATCGTTGTTGCTGTCGATGCGACCAAACTGGTCATAGGCGCGCTGCTCCAGATGCATGAAGAATTCTTCCTTGCTGACCGATCCGTCGGTGTTGGTATCCGAGGCCGCAAAACGGTCCTCTTCGAGATCCGGGTTTCCACCATTTTCGGCGACGCAGGCACGGAATTCTGCGATGTCAATGTCGGGGTCCAGGGCTGGATGGCGGGGGCCGAATTCTGTGCTGCTCAGCAGACCATCTTGATTCAGATCCCTGTTGTCGAACTGCCTTTCGTAGTGCTCAGTTTGTTGGGTGGTGAACTCTTCCTGGCTGATGAGGTGATCCGCGTTGCTGTCCATATTGTGGATCAAGCGGCCCGGGGCATGACGCTGAGGCATGGGGCGTTCCATCATGCGGTCACCTCGCATTGGGGCGGCACCATCTCTGGCCGGGCGTGTGTCGTCTTGTGCGTATCCCTGAAGGGCAAGCGTGCTGCCTGCAAGCAGAGTGGAGATAACGAGCAGTTTCCTGATAAACATGGGACTTCCTCTTGCGACGTTGATGATAAGGCGGAGGCCGTGTCGCCACCGCGTTGTGGTTCACCGTTTTCGGTGTTTCAGAGGTAATAACGCACTACTGACGAATCGGTTGACAGGCATTGGCGCAGATATTGGTGAATGATTGAATTTGGTGCGCTTGGCTCGTAGACTCTGCTCATTCCATCTCATTACCGGCCGTGCTTTATTTGCGTTGCAACTCCTCAGCCGAAAACAAAACCGTCAGTCGCCCGACAAGATCAGCAAGTCCGTCCACTTTGGCTTGGACTGACGTGAAATGAAGCAGGGTTTTTCAGAAATCAGTAACAGGAATTTCGCTTTACGGAAGACGGGTCAGGAGCGCTGTGCTCAAATGCGGTCTGTGCATCGGCTTCAACGAGCCGCGAAGAATTAACAATAACGTTTTATCACCAGAAGAAGGAGGTGCCCTGTGCGAGTTGCAAATGAACTGGTACGGCTGAAGACCCGGTTAAGCGTGAGTGTAAAAAGTGTGTCCACACTGGCAAAGTGCATGTCAGTCGCTGCGTTTCTGTTGCCTGCAGCCGCTGGCGCTCAGAGCGCCGTCGAGCCAGGCAGTGTGACGTTCCATAAAGATATCGAACCGATTCTGCAGCGCAGCTGCCAGAATTGTCACCGTGAAGGTGGCGTGGCTCCGATGTCACTGGTGACCTATGACGAAGTAGCTCCTTTCGCAGGTCTGATCGAGTACAAGACCGGTCTGCGTGATCGTGCTGGCGCCATGCCTCCTTACTATCTTGAAAAAGATATCGGCATTCAGGGTTACAAGGATGACCCCTCGCTGAGCGATGCAGAGATCGCCGCCATTTCCGCTTGGGCGCGCACTGGTTCACCCAAGGGTGACGAAGCTGATGCGCCTCCCGCCCGCGAGTTCCCGTCCGGTGGTGAAACCTGGACTGCTGGTGAGCCAGACCTGATCGTCAAGACAGCGGATACTACCGTTCTGTCTACCGCGCCTGACTGGTGGGGTGATATTCCTCGCGTGCTGATTCCAATCACTGAAGATCGTTATGTGTCTTCTGTTGAAATCATCGAAGTCAACGACGTGGATACCAGTGGTGCCGCAGGAACTGTGGGTGGTCGTAACATATTCCACCACATGATCTGGAGCACTCAGGTGCTGGATGAAAACCTGGTTGCCGTAGAAGGCGAGCCAGCCGTTAACTGGCCAGTACACGAAATCGCCCGTAACCCCGATATTTTCGACCCGGACAGCGGTCGTCTGCTGAAGAAAGGCTCCTACGTGGTGTCTGACTCGGTGCACCTCCACTCTACCGGCGTGGATACCACCGGCCATCTGCTGATCGGTTTCCGTTTCCACCCCGTTGGTTATGAGCCCAAGTACAAGCCAGCTCTGATCGGTCTGGGCAATGGCGTCGACATCAGCATCACTGGCAACGAAGCCAATCAGGAGCTGCATGCTTACTCCGTACTGGATCAACACACCAAGATCGTGACTTTCGAGCCTCACCTGCACGCCCCGGGCGAACGTATGTGTCTGGAAGCAATCTGGGGTTACACAGTAGAGACGCTGTCCTGCGTGGGCTATGACCACAACTGGGTACGCGGCTACACCTATGCTGACCACACTGCTCCACTGCTGCCAAAAGGCACTGTTCTGCACATCGTTGGCTACATGAACAACACCAGAACCAACCCGAACGTGCCTGATTCCAGAAACTGGCAGGGTTCCGGCAACCGTTCTGTTACCAACATGTTCATTGACCTGGGGATGCGTGTTGCCCTGAGCGAAGAACAGTTCCTGCAGGAAATGGCTGATCGTCGTACAGAGCTGAACCTTGGCCCGAACGACCACCAGATCGGTTGTCCGCTGTGTCTGGCACCGCTCGTCGCACCAGTACCGCCAGCACCAGCCACCGCCGAAGTAGCAACGTCACAAGGGGATTGATTTGATGGGCCTGTTCAGATTCACAAGGCAACGTAATGCAGTCGTTGCCGCTGCGTTCTTCGTAGTGTTAGCCCTGTTCACAGGGACTGCCAATGCTCAGACTTACCTCAAAGGCCAGCACATTGAGCCTGCTTACGAAGGCTGGCGGCAGTTGGAAGACGGTTCTTACGTCATGATTTTCGGTTATCAGAACGAAAACTGGCAGGAAGAGCTGGATATCCCGGTAGGGCCGAACAACCTGTTTGCACCAGGTCTGGAAGACCGTGGCCAGCCGACTCATTTCCTGCCGCGCCGTAACCGGTTCACCTTCGAGGTGCCGGTTCCTGCGGATTGGGGTGACAAGGAATTGACCTGGACTATCACTGCGCATGGCGTGACCAAGGTTGCCTATGGCACCTTGGCAAGAGATTACGTGATCGACAACGTGGTGATTGCTTCTGAAACCGGCTCTCTTGGGGCCGGGACCAGCAGCCCAGAGTCACGTTCCAACACCCCGCCACTGGTGACAGTGCAGGGAGACCGTGTTGGTGATGAGATCGTGCGTACTGTTCGCGTTGGTGAGCCGCTGGTCTTGACCGCCAAGGTCGATGACGATGGTCTGCCGAAGCCTTCAGCATCAAGGTTGCCACGGACTCCAGAGAACGAACTGCGTCGCATGCTGCGAGCGCCCACAAGAATTACTGTGGGTAAAGTAAACGGTCTGTTCCTGTCCTGGAACGTGTATCGTGGTGCTGGTAAAGTGACGTTCGATCCTCCTCAGGTGAAACCTTGGGAAGATACCCGTACCTCTGCCAACTCACCTTGGGGCGCCCTCTGGGTTCCACCACCGGTTCCGGCGGATGGTCTGTACGACACCTCCGTGACGTTCGATGAGCCTGGTACCTATGTGCTGTGGGCGAGAGCGGATGACGGCGGTTTGTTTCACGATCAATGGGTAACGGTTAACGTCACTCCTTGATTCGGTTTGAGTAAAGAATGAAGAAGGGCATGTACCTGACGGTACGTGCCCTTTTCTTTTTGAGTGAATAATTCTGACCCAGGGGAGCACATGCAATGAACTGGATGTTACTGATGCTGGCGGGACTGCTCGAAATCGTCTGGGCAGTGGGCTTGAAATACACAGAAGGATTTTCGAAACCCTTGCCGAGTGTGCTGGTGGTGTCTGCCATCGCAGCGAGCATGCTGTTGTTGGCCATGGCGATGCGCACACTACCGGTCAGTACTGCTTATGCCGTTTGGACAGGCATCGGCATCGCTGGCACGGCGATAGTCGGGATGGTGGTGCTGGGAGAAAGTGTCAGCGCTCTGAAACTGGTTTGTCTGGCGTTGATCATGACAGGCATTCTGGGGCTGCGCCTGACGACCTGATGACAAATGTATTTTGCAGGCAATAAAAAAGGCGGTGTCATCCGTTAGTGACACCGCCTTTTTTATTGCGTTAGCAGTTGTTGCAAACGGTGGCCGTCACGAAGGACGGCGCCGCGCAATCAGCAAGCTACGACGTTCTCAGCCTGTGGGCCTTTCTGACCTTGAGTCACGGTGAATTTCACCTGCTGACCTTCTGCCAGAGTTTTGAAACCGCTGTCTTGAATGGCGCTGTAGTGAACGAATACGTCCGGGCCATTGGCCTGGGAAATAAAGCCGAAGCCTTTTGATTCGTTGAAGAATTTAACCTGGCCAGTCACTGTGTTTGACATGTTGTAGTCCTGTATTTCCAAAATAATAAAAAGATTTTTTTGATTCCTCAGCACAGCCACGCGTAAGCGTAACGGACTGACAGAATCGGTAGCATAAGAATTCGAATATAAAATATGAGATACAGAACGAGGACTTAACGGCGGGGCATCGATTTGCAGTACATAAATATAGCCGCTATTCAGGCTGGCCGCGAGTATACGGGGTAATCGGGGCAAGTCAAACCTTTATTTGCGAAGCGGCCCGGATGCAGAGTTCTTTCTGAGTAATTTCTGCATTCGGGCCGTTGTGTATCGTCAATGCGGAACCGCACTGTGCTTACTGTGGCTTGCGAGTGTAACGAACCAATTGACGTGGACCGACCTCTGCTCCGTAGATGTTGCCAGCCGCATCAGCAGCGACCCCCTCGGCCGCACTGGTGCCACCTGGGTTCAAATCGGGATCAGGAATGAAGGAAATCACGTGTCCGGTGATGGCGCTGCCTACACGGATGCCACGGCGCCAGCCTGGATTGGAGACTGCGCTGGACTCGGAGTCTGCCGCGTAGAGGATGTCATTCTTGTCTATGAATATCCCGCTCAAGCGACCGAACTGCTTCCATTCAGTAATGAAAGTACCGTCCTGCTCGAAAATCTGGATACGCACATTGCCCCGGTCGGCGACGAACAAACGACCACGGGAGTCGAAGGCCAGGCTGTGCGGGGTGCGAAACTCACCCGGTGCAGTACCGATACTGCCCCAGGACTCAATGAAGCGTCCGCTGCTGTCGTACTTGGCAATACGTGCGACTGTGCTCAGGTTGGCATTCGCATTCTGACCGCTGTGCCCCTCGGAAATGTAGATATCGCCGTTGGGGGCAGTGATTACATCGTTCGGTTCATTAAGCAGATCGCCACCGGTACCATCTCCGGCAACACCTGGCTGGCCGAAGGTCATCAACACTTCACCCGTCGGGCTGAATTTGTAGACTGTGTGTCCTTTGCCAGCAGCGCTCGGATTGGCGGCCAGTTCATTGGCATTGGCTGCACGGCCATCGGTGACCCACACGTTGCCTTGGGCATCTACATGAATACCGTGTGGGAATATGAACATGCCACCACCAAAACTGGTGACGATATTGCCTTCTTTGTCGTACTTGATGATGGGGTCAACGTCAGAACCGGCACAGCTGTTGGCACTGCAACGCTCGGCTACCCAGATGGATTCACCGTCGGGATCGATATCGACAGCGCTGGTTGAGCCCCATTCACGATCGCCAGGCAGACCAAAAAACTCTGCATCGGCATCGTAGGGGTTGGGGTGTTCGTTAGTCGGGTTAATCGTCAGCTGGGCCTGCAGGCCGCCACTGATCAACAACAAACTGGCGAGAGCAAGGCGGGCCTTATGTGGTGTGAACATGGTGCATTCCTTTTTCTTATTGGTATGGGGGCGAGCGGGAAGCTGGATTATATGCCGCGCTGGCGACAACAAACCATGGTCTAAGAGAGCGGATTTGCGCGCTCTTTCGTTCGTTCCCGAACAGGAATTGTCTGAGCAGGAATTACCGGCAGACGTGCGGTAATATGCAGGAGAGCCAATGCACGAGAGGAGCGGTAAATGAATGTCAAAAAAGTAAACGAGAGTTTTGCAGTCACCGAACAGCTGAGTGTGGAGGATGTCGCCGCGCTGGCAGCGCAAGGCGTCAAGAGTCTGATCTGCAATCGCCCCGATGGTGAGGCCCCGGGTCAGCCGTCCTATGCCGAGATTGCGGCAGCAGCGCAGCAGCACGGCATGAGTATTCGTCATGTGCCAATCGTCTCTGGACAAGTCAGCCAGGCCGATGTGGAGGCCTTCGGGGCTGCACTCACGGAGCTGCCTGCGCCAGTGGTGGCCTACTGCCGCAGCGGCACCCGGTCAATCAATCTATGGGCGCTCGACCAGGGCAGTAAAGGGATGCCAGTCGCCGAAATACTGAAGACAGGCAGTGCGCTTGGGTATGACCTGACCGCTTCTGTGCAAAAGATCGAGAGCAGTATGGCGGCAGCACGTGAAGCCAGCATTGTAGATTTGGTGTCTTCAGCACCTTCAGCAGCGTCCTCCACGCGTCATTTCAGTGTGGTGATTATCGGCGCTGGTGCAGGCGGGATCAGCACCGCGTCCAGCCTGCTCAAACGCAAGCCCGATTTGCAAATCGCGATCATCGATAAAGCACAGAAGCATTATTACCAGCCAGGCTGGACGATGGTGGGTGCGGGCGTCTTCCAGGATAGCGATACCGAACGCGACATGGCGCCGCTGATTCCTCATGGAGTGACGTGGATACAGGCGGCAGCGCAGGAGTTCTCTCCAGAGCAGAATCGGGTGACGCTGGACGATGGCACGATTGTCAGTTATGACCGTCTGGTGGTTGCCTGCGGTATCAAGCTGAACTGGGCTGGAGTCGAGGGGCTTACCGAATCATTGGGCCGCAACGGCGTTACGTCCAACTATCGCTACGATCTGGCCCCCTATACCTGGAAACTGGTGCAAGGCTTGAAATCCGGACGTGCGGTGTTTACGCAACCGCCCATGCCGATCAAGTGTGCAGGTGCTCCTCAAAAAGCACTCTATCTGTCTTCAGATTATTGGTTGCGGCAGGGGGTTCTGAACAGCATAGACGTACAATTTTACAACGCCGGTGCGGTGCTGTTCGGGGTGAAGGAATATGTGCCCGCACTCATGCAGTACATCGAGCGTTACCGCGCCACACTGAACTTCAGTCATCGCCTGATCAAAGTAGATGGCGACGCTAAGACCGCCTGGTTCGAGCGTACCGAAGCAGACGGGCAAAAGAGCGTGGTCGAGACGAACTTCGACATGATTCACGTCTGTCCGCCCCAGCAGGCCCCGGACGTGATTCGCAGCAGCCCGCTGGCCGATGCGGCTGGTTGGGTGGATGTTGATCAGGAGACGTTGCGTCATAAAAAATACAGCAACATCTGGTCATTGGGCGACGTCATGAATGCGCCCAATGCCAAGACCATGGCGGCTGCTCGCAAGCAAGCCCCCGTGGTTGCCCACAATCTGTTGGCTGATATGGGTGTTACCCACGGTACGGCCCGTTACGACGGCTATGGTTCCTGCCCACTGACAGTTGAGAATGGCAAGATTGTGCTCGCCGAATTTGGTTATGGCGGCAAGCTATTACCCAGTTTCCCTGAGTGGCTGATCAAAGGCACCGAACCGAGCCGTCTTGCATGGATCCTGAAGAAAGACCTGCTGCCACCGATCTACTGGCATGGCATGTTGAAAGGCCATGAGTGGCTGGTGGCACCGACGCTGGACAGCAGAGAGTAACGTGCAACTGATCCGCAGAAGGGGAGTGATCACAGGATGAAAACGCGGCGGCACTTGCTGCCCATACTGGGTTGGGCGCGGGAATATGACCGGCGCAAGCTCACCGACGATCTGCTCGCGTCGCTGATCGTGATGGTCATGCTGATTCCCCAGTCGCTCGCCTATGCGCTGGTGGCCGGTTTGCCTCCTGAAATGGGGCTCTATGCCAGCATTCTCCCGCTTATGGTCTATACCTTTCTGGGAAGCAGTCGCGTGCTGTCCGTAGGGCCTGTCGCGGTGTTGTCGCTGATGACGGCGGCGGCGCTGGGGAGTCTCTCGTTGAGCGCTGAGCAGATGATTGCTGCCGCGATGACTCTGGCCTTCCTCTCGGGTGTTTTCCTGCTGGTGTTGGGCCTGTTGCGATTGGGTTTCGTGGTGAACTTCATGTCCCATCCAGTGGTCACCGGCTTCATTACGGCATCGGCTGTGATTATTATCCTCAGTCAATTGCAGAACCTCTTGGGCATTGCGGCACATGGTTATACGCTGTTGGAGTTATTGCCTTCGCTGGCGGCTTCCTTGGCGCAAACCAATATGCCGACAGCGATACTGGGAGGAGTCACACTGGTCTGGTTGTTCTGGGCCCGCAAAGGTTTGGCAGGATTGCTGCGCGGCTTCGGTGTCAGCAATGCGGTGGCCCTGATGATGGTGCGCGTTAGCCCTGTGTTCGCTGTCGTCGTCACGAGCGTGTGCGTCTGGTATTTCGATCTTGGCATATTGGGAGTCGCGACGGTGGGGCAGGTGCCGACCGGTCTGCCATCGTTAACGCTGCCAAGCTTCGATGTGGAGTTGTGGCGTGCCCTGGGCGGTTCGGCTGCCCTCATTGCGATCATTGCCTTCGTGGAGTCTGTGTCGGTGGCACAGGGGCTGGCGGCAAAGCGTCGCGAACGTATCGATCCTGATCAGGAGTTGATCGGCCTTGGTGCTGCGAATATGGCCGCGAGTTTCTCCGGAGGCTTTCCCGTGGCGGGTGGCTTTTCCCGCTCTGTCGTCAATTACGATGCCGGTGCCGCCACGCCTGCAGCGGGGCTCTATGCTGCCATCCTGATTGCGGTGGTGACGCTGCTGTTCGTACCGTGGCTGGCCTGGTTGCCGAAGGCCGTGCTCGGCGCCACCATTGTGGCTGCCGTATGGTCACTGGTGGATTTCTCCATCGTAACGAAGTCATGGCGCTACTCCAGAGCAGACTTTCTGGCCGTCAGCACCACCATTGTTCTCACCTTGCTCGCCGGTGTCGAAACAGGCGTTGCCGCTGGCATACTGGTGTCGCTGGTGGTGCATCTCTACAAGACCTCCCGTCCCCATGTGGCGGTGGTAGGTGAGCTGCCGGGAACCGAACATTTCCGTAACATCACGCGCCATCAGGTCGAGACCCACGAAAATATTCTGTCATTGCGTGTGGATGAGAGTCTGTATTTTCCTAATACTCGTTATCTGGAAGACCTGATCTACAGAATGGTGGCCGAGCGCCCACATCTGCAGCACGTGATTCTGATGTGTACGGCCGTGAACGAGGTGGACATGAGCGCGATGGATTCGTTGCTGGAGATCAATGCCCGGCTGGCAGAAATTGGCATCAAGTTGCATTTGTCAGAGGTCAAGGGGCCTGTCATGGACATGCTGGTGAAAGCCGACTTTCTGGGCAAGCTGTCGGGAAAGGTGTATTTGTCGCAGCACCAAGCTGTTGAGGCGCTTAAATAGTGGTCTTCTTTGAGGTTGAGAAAGGGCTCGGGGGGCGGGCAAGTATTGTTGAGACACGCCGTGAACCCGTCCCTGGGGGCTCGGCTGCCACCATCCATGGTGGCAGACGGTCTCAACAATACTTGTCCGCCCCCCGAACCCTTTCCCCTAGCTTCTCACTATTGTGCTATGGGTGAGCAATGCAAAAATCTGCCTTCATCCGAAAACTGTGGAAGCTGAACGAAACTGCTTGCGGAGACAGGCTCGTCATTTCGAAAGCGGATTTCGAAGAGCGGGTGGGGCAGTGTGATTGGATCGTGCAGAGAGAAGCGGGTTTTTTGCTGGGGATTGTTGTGGGGAAGGAAATCGAGAACTTCAGTTATCTGTGGTTTCAGACGCGCTTTGAGAATTTTCTTTATGTGGAACGTGTGGTTGTCGAAGACAGTGCTCGGCGTCAGGGGCTTGCGACGAGCATGATCAGGGAGACATTAGAATGGTGCCGTGAACGTGGCATCGATAGTGTTGTCTGTCAGGTGTATGACAGGCCACCCAATCCTGCAGGGCATGCGGTTTGCAAAGCACTTGGTTTTACAGCGCTTGAAAGTGTGATGCTGCCTTCGCGCGATATTGTCACGATGTATCAGCGTTCCACCGCGATTGCGACGCCCTGACCACCGCCGATGCACAGGGTGGCTAGTCCTTTGCGAGCATCACGCCGGACCATTTCATGCAGCAACGTCACGAGCACCCGGCAGCCCGATGCGCCGATGGGATGGCCAAGCGCTATGGCTCCGCCATTGACGTTGACTCGGCTGGTGTCCCATTGCAATTCCTGTGATACCGCGAGCGCCTGCACTGCGAAGGCCTCGTTGGCTTCGATCAAATCGAGATCGTTGACGGACCAGCCCGCCTTGCCGAGACAGCGGCGTGTCGCCGACACGGGGCCGATCCCCATGATGGAGGGATCGACACCGGCGCTCGCGTAAGCACGGACGCTGGCCAGCGGCGTCAGCCCGAGCTTCTTCAGCATGTCGCCATTGCACAGCACGACCACCGCTGCACCGTCGTTGAGGCCGGAGGCATTGCCCGCGGTGACGGTGCCATCAGTCTTGAAGGCGGGCTTGAGCCGTGCAAGCAACTCGGGACTGCTGTCGGGGCGTGGCCCCTGATCCTGATCGACAATCAACGCATCGCCTTTGCGCTGAGAAATGCGCAGGGGAATGATCTCCTCGGCGAAGCGGCCCGCACGCATGGCGGCGACTGCCTTGCGTTGTGAAGCGAGCGCGAATTCGTCTTGCTGCTGGCGAGAGATGCCATACTTCCCGGCAAGATTTTCAGCGGTGATGCCCATGTGATAACCGTTGAAGGCATCGATGAGTCCGTCGTGCAGCATCGTGTCTATCAGCTGCCAGTGCCCCATCTTCTGTCCCTGCCGCGAGTGCGGCAGCACATGCGCCGACTGACTCATGCTCTCCATCCCACCTGCGACCACGAGCTGCGCATCCCCCAGCGCAATCGCCTGCGCGCCAAGATGCACAGCCTTGAGTCCCGAGCCACACACTTTGTTGATGGTCATGGCAGGCGTGATGATGCCGATGCCAGCCCCGAGACTAGCCTGCCGCGCTGTATTCTGCCCGCAACCCGCAGAAAGAACATGTCCAAGAATAACTTCGTCTACGAGCGCAGAATCGATGGAATGCCGTTCCAGCAGCTGTCGAATAACCTGACTGCCAATCTCCACCGCGGACAAATCGGCGAGGGCCCCATGGAAGCTGCCAATCGCGCTGCGCCCGGCAGCGGCTATGAATACTTCTTGCATTCGTTTGGCTCCTTGAGTCTGAAGCTGCTGATGAGCGTTCCACAGAGTGTGACGGAGAGGGTTGAGGCGCTTGCTGACATGACCGTGGCCAGCAGGGATGCTGGCCCCGAGCCCCCATGGATGGGTTCACGGCGTGTCATGGCAGTGAGTGCCTCAGCCCTCTCAGCCCACTTGCGAGTCAGCGATTCAGGCGATTTTGAATCAGTTGTTCTACCACAGCCGGATCAGCTAGCGTGCTCGTGTCGCCCATATTTTCGAGTTCGTTCGCGGCAATCTTGCGCAAGATTCGTCGCATGATTTTACCTGAGCGGGTCTTGGGCAGGCTCGGTGCAAACTGGATAATTTCCGGTCTTGCGAATGCGCCGATCTCCTCAGCCACGAAAGCGATCAATTCTTTACGGAGTTCTGCCGAGTCTGGAATGCCGTGCATCAGCGTCACGTAGGCATAGATGCCTTGTCCTTTGATGTCGTGTGGATAACCCACGACGGCTGCTTCAGCTACCTTGGGATGCAGCACCAGGGCGCTCTCGATTTCGGCGGTGCCGAGGCGATGGCCGGAGACGTTGATCACGTCATCGACGCGGCCGGTCACCCAGTAGTAGCCATCCTTGTCGCGGCGTGCACTGTCGCCGGTGAAGTAATAGCCTGGATAAGCTTTGAAGTAGGTGTCGATGCAGCGCTGGTGGTCTCCGAAGACTGTGCGCAACTGGCTGGGCCAGCTGCCCGCGAGCACCAGATTGCCGGTGCCTGGCCCCTTCAGTTCTTTACCGTCTGCGTCCAGAAGAGCCGGTCTGACACCAAAGAAGGGCAGTGAGGCAGAACCCGGTTTCAGATCAGTCACACCGGGCAATGGCGTGATCATGATCGCTCCGGTCTCGGTCTGCCACCAAGTGTCGACGATGGGGCAACGCGCTTCGCCCACAACGTCGTAATACCACTGCCAGGCTTCGGGGTTGATCGGCTCGCCGACCGAACCCAGCAGGCGCAGCGATTGCCGCGAGGTACTGTTGACGGGAGCGTTGCCTGCCGCCATCAGTGCACGGAGTGCCGTGGGGGCAGTGTAGAAAATGTTGACCTTGTGTTTGTCGATAACCTGCCAGAAGCGGGAGGCGTCAGGGTAAGTGGGGACGCCTTCGAAAATCAGCGTCGTGGCACCATTGGCAAGTGGTCCGTAGACGATATAGCTGTGGCCTGTCACCCAACCCACATCTGCGGTACACCAGAAGATATCGCCGTCGCGGTAGTCGAAGACATAGCGATGCGTCATGGCGGCACTCAGCAGATAACCGGCGCTGGTGTGCAGCACGCCTTTCGGTTTACCGGTGGAGCCAGAGGTGTAGAGGATGAACAGCGGGTCCTCCGCATCCATGATCTCTGGCTCGCAATGAGTGCTGACGCTGGCTATGCTCTCGTGGTACCAAAGGTCGCGTCCGGCAGTCCAGCCTGTTTGTGCGCCTGTATGCTTCACGACCAACACGGTGTGAACGTCAGGGCAGTGCTCCAGCGCCTTGTCGACATTGTGTTTCAGGGGAATGCCCTTGCCGCCGCGCAGGCCCTGGTCGGCAGTGATGACCACACGGCAGTCGGAATCAAGGATGCGGTCCTTGATGGATTCCGGCGAAAAGCCACCGAACACCACCGAGTGGATGGCACCGATGCGCGCGCAGGCCAGCATTGCGTAGGCGGCCTCGGGAATCATCGGCATGTAGATGCTGACTCGATCTCCTTTGCGGACGCCTCGTGCCCGTAGCGCATTGGCCAGACGGCACACCTGTTCGTACAGCTCGTTGTAAGTGATGTGGCGGCTGTTGGCGGGGTCGTCGCCTTCCCACAGTAACGCGGTCTGCGTGCCACGGGTCGCCAGATGGCGGTCGATGCAATTGACACTGACGTTGAGCTTGCCACCTTCGAACCAGCGTGCTTCGCCCTTGCTGAAGTCGCTGTGGTGCAACCGGGTCCAGGGTTGCATCCAGTCGATAAAGTTATGAGCTTGCTGAGCCCAGAAGACATCCGGGTTATGGATCGACTCCTGATACATGCTCTGGTAGCGCTCTTTGTTGAGCAGGCTGCGAGCGGCAAGTTCTTCTGAGACTGGGTAGACGCGACTATCGGACATCGAATAATTCCTTGCTGAAGATCAATGTGAGGAACGCCGTACGCGCAGGTTGTCGATCAGGCGAGTTTTGCCCATCCAGGCAGCGGCGAGAATGACAAGATCGCTGTCGTGTGCTTGTGCCGGCTCCAGTGTCCCGGCAGTGCAGACATTGTAGTAGTCGAGCCGAAAACCTGCTTGCTCCAGCTGCACACGCGCTATCGATTCCACGCTGTCTATCGAAGCGCCAGCCTGGAGTTGCGCACGGCTTTCCAGCAAAGTTTGGTACAGCGCTGCGGCGCGTTGCTTCTCATCGGCTGTCAAATAGCCATTGCGAGAACTGAGCGCCAGACCACTGCTCTCGCGTTGTGTCTCCACGCCGACGAGCGTGATGGGAAAGCACAGGTCGGCCACCATTTGGGTGATGACCATGAATTGCTGGTAGTCCTTCAGCCCGAACAGTGCCGTATTTGGCTGCACCAGATTGAAGAGCTTGCTCACCACTGTGGCGACGCCATCGAAGTGGCCGGGGCGGCTGGCGCCACAATGGCGTTCTGACACCTTCGGCACAGAGACAACTGTCTGCTGTTCCAGACCCAGAGGATAGATCTCGGACACGGGTGGGGCGAACAGGATCGTGCATCCTGCTGTTTCAAGCTTCTGCATATCCTGTGCAAGCGTGCGGGGATAGGCGTCCAGATCCTCGTTTTTGCCGAACTGCATGGGGTTGACGAAAATCGTGCACACAACGACGTCGCCATAGCGATGCGCCTCGTTGACCAGATGGATATGCCCGCTATGCAGATTCCCCATGGTGGGCACTACGGCGATCCGACGGCCTGCCTGTCGGTGTTTGTTTAGAAGGGCGCGCAGCGCGTTGATGTGGGTAATGAGGTTCATGGCATGCTCAGTTAAGGCAATCTCAGTTGAAGCAGTCTTAGTTAAAGCAGTGCTCCGGCGCAGGGAAGCGCTTCGCTTTGACGTCGGCGACATAGGCACGCAGAGCGCCCGGAATGCCGTCGTCCGAGCCTTTCAGAAAATTCTTCACGAACTTCGGCGTGATTGGTGATATGCCCAGCACATCGTGTAACACCATCACTTGAGCATCCGTATCAGGCCCGGCACCGATTCCAATGACAGGAATCGTCAGGGCTTCCGAGATAGTCTTGGCTAGCGTTTGTGGCACACATTCCAGCAATAACATGCTGGCACCGGATTCTTCGAGCAATTTTGCCTCGGCCAGCATGCTTTCTGCCTGACGAGGGTCTCTACCCTGTACATGGTAGCCGCCGATACGGTTGATCGATTGCGGGGTCAACCCCATGTGAGGACATACGGGAATACCACGTTCTGCCAGCAATCGAGTGGAGTTGGCGATCCAGGCGCCACCCTCCAGCTTGATCATCTGCGCTCCGGCGCGCATCAACGTAGCAGCATTCTCCAGCGTCTGGGTTTCTGACGCGTAGCTCATGAAGGGCATGTCCCCGATCAGAAAGGCGCCGCGATTGCCGCGTTTGACGCTGCTGATGTGGTAGACCATGTCGTCCATGGTCACGGGCAGCGTGCTGTCGTGGCCCTGCAGCACCATGCCCAGCGAATCGCCGATCAGTGTGACCTCGACACCAGCCTCGGCGATCAATTGCGCGAAACAGGCGTCATAGGCTGTCAGGCAGGTGAACTTCTCGCCTCGCTGCTTCATCTTGATCAGGGTGCTGAGGGTGACAGCAGGTCGGCTGCTGGCGGAACTTGGATTTGGTGCGGCTTGTGAACTCATAGGTAGTAAACCGGAATCGACTGGGTGGCAATTGGCAGAGAAGCGTCAGAGAGCATGATCATCAGAGCAGGCTGGGCTTGGGATTGAAATAATGGGTGCCTCGGGGCACGGTCAGTATGTAATTGACGAGTTGCTGATAATCGTCCTGATTATCCACAAGGTCAATCTCCGCGCTGTTGACGATCAGCAGTGCGCTCTTGTCGTAGTAGTGGAAAAAGCTGGTGTAGGCGTCGTTCAGCCGCTCCAGGTAATCGCGTTGAATCTGTCTTTCGGCGGCGATGCCACGCTTGTGGATGCGATGCAGCAGCACGTCGGCCGGTGCCTGCAGATAGATCACCAGATCGGGTGTCGGGGCGTCGATGGTCAGGTGTTCGTAGACCTGCTGGTACAGCGCGTATTCGTCCTGATCGAGATTCTGTTTGGCGAACAGTTGATCCTTGTCGATCAGAAAATCGGCCACGCGCACGGGCTCGAAGAGATCGTCCTGACGCAGGTCCTGAATCTGGCGTGTACGTTGGAACAGGAAGAACAGCTGTGTAGCGAGAGCGCCCTGGCGGGGGTTGTCATAAAAGCGTTCGAGGAAAGGGTTCTCCTCTGGCTTCTCCAGCAGAATATCGTAGTTGAAAGTCTCTGCCAGACGTCGTGCCAGGCTGGTCTTGCCGACACCAATGGGGCCTTCCACCGCGATGAAGCGCGGTGGCTTCCTTCCGAATGCAGAGCCTGTTATCGGACTTTCTGTCACGCGCTGTCACCTGCTCCACTGGTCGGCTTTCGTGAGGGTTTGCGTCGTCGTCGACGCGGTCCTGTGCTGCCCTTGCCGAGACCTTCCAGCAAGCTGTCCTGCTGAATCTCGTCACTGTCCTGAAAATCTGTCCACCATTGTCCTAGTCCGGCCAATTCTTCCCCGGCTTCTTCACGCAGCAGCAGGAAGTCGTATCCTGCCCGGAACTTCGGATGCTGGTAGGCCGATTCGGCACCGCGCTTGCTGCGCACGGCGAGGCGTAGTTGCAGCTCCCATATTTCACGCATGGCGATGGAGAAGCGTTTGGGAATGGAGGTGACCTGTAACTGTCGACCAATAACTTTGTTGGCAGCATCCTGTTGAGCTAACAGGGTGACGGGTTTATCTCCCAGCATTCGTCCCAGTTCGTGCAGCAGCGCTGGCCACAGCAGGGCTGCGAAGAGGAACGCGGGTGTCACAGACTTGCCGTCGGCCAGGCGGGTATCCGTATTGCGCATGGCCAGCACGACCAGACGGCTGGCGGCGCTGTCTGGATCACGAGTGCAAGCCATCGTGCCAGGGAACATGAAATCACCGACCTTGAACTGATGCAGCAGCGCATAAGTCTTCTCTGCATGCCCACCGGTCAGCAGCTTGACGCTCTCGTCAAAGAGACGAGCTGGAGAAATCGACTCCAGCAAATAGGCCAGCTCATTGATCGGTGCGCGTGTTTTTTCCTCAATTTTGAAGCCAAGCTTCGCAGAGAAACGAATTGCTCGCAGGAGGCGCACTGGGTCTTCACGGTAACGGGTCGCGGGATCACCGATCATGCGCAGCAGGCGGTTGTCGATGTCCGCAAGACCGTTGGCGAAATCGATGATGCGAAAGTCGTCGGTCGTGTAGTAAAGAGCATTGGCGGTGAAATCGCGGCGCAGCGCATCTTCATTGATACTGCCATAGACATTGTCCCGCAGAATCATGCCGGAGCTTGAGTGAGCGGAGTCCAGCCCTTTGATTGCCCTGTGAGTGGTGTCGTCCTGAAATTCGTTCTCCGCCGTGTGGTGGGCGCGGAACGTCGTTGCTTCGATGATTTCACGTCCATAGCGTAGATGTACGATCTTGAAGCGTCTGCCGATGATCATGGCATTGCGAAACAGTTCGCGGATTTGCTCTGGCGTCGCGCTGGTGGCGATGTCGAAGTCCTTGGGGGTGTCGCCCAGCAGCAGATCACGCACGCCGCCTCCGACCAGAAAGGCGTGATAACCGGCGTCGTTCAGACGATACAGAACCTTGAGTGCGTTGGGGGAGATGCTCTTGCGAGAGATACAATGGTCTTCACGCTCAATGACGCGCGCGCCGGAGAGATCGAGGTCGCTCAGGCTGGCTTTACCGGTGGCGGGCGCCGGACGGGCCTGGCTGTTCTGTTTGCCGCTCACGGGGCGGTGGACTTGCGGTTGCTCCTCCACAATATCCTTGGGTTTGGAGCGCTTGCCGAACAGAACTCTGGTTAGCTTTCTCAACATCAGTTTTTCAGGACCCATTTACCGGTATAACTCGGTCATGGTGGAAATCACCAGAGCAGGATACGCGGATAAAATCTGTGATTCTTATCGAAGGGGGGAGCGAATGGGCCAGGATAATACACTGAAATGGTGCGAATTAGCAGGAGGAAATGCTCTGGGGGGCGAGTAACACCCCCCCGCAAGGAAGGTAATTTAGTTTTGTTATTTTTATTGTACTAATGAGGCACCAAATACAGCACCGCAAAGCATTTTTTGAAACAGTATCTTCAGCTAGACAACAACTACGCCATCACCACAAACCGAAAATCTACTTCATATTGTTTTTATTCACTGCACCAAACTGAGTAATGCTATTTTTATTATTATCGGCTTTCGTTGTTATTATTTATTGTTATTGTGGCGTATATAGAGCACTAAGCGTGCCAGATAGTAAAATATCAATAAAAACAATTAGATGAGTATTTAGCGAGGAGTATTTATCTGATTAAACTGGTACTGTGTTACCGAACGTCTCTGAATGACTGTGTAGATGGGTATCAGTAACAAATTGTTGCAGGTTCTTGTGACTGCCGATAACGGACGGGGAGGGGAGCAATCAGGCTTGTTTCTTTTTTCTCGGCAGGCCGAAGCGCTGTCGTCGTTCCCAGAGACACTTGCGGCTGATGCCCAGCTTTCTGGCAAGCTGGGTCTCGTTCATCTGGTCCTGATGCTCCAACACGAAGCGCTGAAAATAGTCTTCCAGAGACAGTTCCTCTGCGGCTTCATCATGGCTCAAGGGGGCTGGAGCGGAGTGGCGCTCTCCAAAAGTGCGTGGCTGCATCTTGGCACCGGATTCGATGGCCAGCAGTTCCGCGCCAATGTACTCGGATTCTGCCAAAACGACTGCTCTCTCAATGGCGTTTTCCAGCTCTCTGACGTTACCCGGCCAGGAGTACGTGGAGATCGTCTGGGTAGCCTCAGGGCTGAACTTCAGCATAGGGGATTTCAGACGTTTGCAGGTGCGCTCGAGAATGGCGTCGGCGAGCTCCAGAATGTCGTTGCCACGCTCTTTGAGCGGCGGGATGACCAGCGTCATCACATTGATTCGATAGTAGAGGTCTTCGCGGAAGTCACCGTCGATCACCAGTTGTTTAAGATCGCGGTGGGTTGCTACGACCAGGCGGACATCCACTTTCTTGGACTGCACTGAACCGACTTTGCGAATCTCGTTTTCCTGCAGCACACGCAGCAGACGGGCCTGCGCCTCCAGCGGAAGTTCACCAATTTCGTCGAGAAACAGCGTGCTGCCGCTGGCTGCTTCCACCAGCCCTGTGCGGTTGGCAGTGGCACCCGTGAATGCACCTTTCTCATGTCCGAACAGCTCGGATTCGATCAGATTTTCGGGAATCGCGGCGCAGTTGACGGAAATCATCTCAGCGTCTTTGCGGTCGCTGAGTTTGTGTATGGCGCGTGCGACCAACTCTTTCCCCGTGCCTGATTCCCCATTGATGAGAACGGTTGAATTGGTTTGTGCGACTTTGCGAATGCGGCGGAACAGCTCCATCATTTGAGGACAGCTGCCAATCATGCCGTAAACAGGTGGTTCGGGAGGGGGGGCGGGTTTCTCGGTGACGACTTTTCTGGTAGCGCTTTCCTTGATGATACGTGCGACGGTCTCCAGCATTTCTTCGTGTTCGAAGGGTTTGGAAATGTAATCCACTGCGCCCATTTTCATGGAATCAATAGCCGAGCGCAGGCTGGAATAGCTGGTCATGATCAGGACAGGAGTCTTGGTACTTTTGATGAGGTCGGTGCCAGGGGCTCCGGGAAGACGCAGGTCGCTGACGATGATGTCGAAGTCGCCGAGTTTGTGCTGCTCGACAGCGTCTTTTACGCTGCCAGCTTCCTCGACCAGATAACCGTGTCTTTCCAGCAATCGGCGCAGAGCAGTACGAATGACCTGCTCGTCCTCAACCACTAATACTTTGCTCTGTGCTGCCATCTTCGTACTCAAAAAGTGCTGACTAAACTAACAAGCTAAACTAACAGCCCAACTAACAGACTGGCAATTTGATCAGAGTGCATCTGGAGGCGCCCCGGTAACGGCGGCGGGGCCATCATAACAGGGAAAGGTCAGAATTACCCGCGTCCCGGGATTCTCCCTGCGCAGTGATGCGTTGATTATATCAATATGTCCATCCAGGTTTTCAACGATGCTGTACACCAGTGACAGCCCCAGTCCGGTTCCTTCTCCTGGCTCTTTGGTAGTGAAGAATGGATCGAAAACCCGATCGCGAATTTCCTCTGGAATTCCAGTTCCCTCATCCGTCACCGAAAGCTGTACCGACCCTGACACCAGTTTGCTGGCGATGGTGATCGTACTGCCTGCAGGGCTTGCATCGTGGGCATTGTTAATGAGATTGATCATGACCTGCAGGAGTCGCTGGGAATCTCCGAGAATCTGCAGCCCGTGGCGGCAATTGACTACGTATTGTATGTCCTTGCGCTTCTTGTCGAGCGAGATCAGGGTGATGGCTTCCTTGGCACATTCCTCCACCGTGACCACTTCAGAATTGTGATCGGGTTTGTTGGAACCGCTGTGAGCAAAGTTCACCAGCGATTGCACAATGCGTGACGTGCGATCCGTCTGCTCGATGATCTGTCGGGCCATGGAGCGCAGCTCATCGTTATCCGTTTCATCACGGATGTTCTGTGCCAGACAGGCAATCCCGGTAATAGGGTTGCCGATCTCGTGAGCGACACCCGCCGCGAGTCTGCCGATGGAGGCCAGGCGTTCGCTGTGTGTCAGTTCCTCTTCCAGCAATTCGGTTTCGGTCAGGTCCTCCAGCAGAATCACCACACCATCCTGTTTGATTTTGTGCGTCGCTGACTTCTCGATAATGGCCTTGTGCAGGCTGATGAAGCGACGGCTGTTCTTCACCTGCACGACGCGTTTGTGCGCATGCGCTGCATCTCCCACCGTGAAGTCGTGAATCAGGGACGCCCAGGGTTCTCCGATATCGCTCAGCTGTGCGCCGAGAACAGATTGTCCGGGAGTGCCAGTCAATTTCTCCATGGTGTGGTTCCACATCACGATTTGATTCTGTTCGCCGAGCGAGCAGACACCCAGAGGCAACTCCAGCAACACCTGACGGTGATAGCGGCGCAGGTTGTCCAGGTCTTCCGCCATGCCGGAGAGATTGCTGCGATAGGCTTCGATGCGACTCTCGATCACGTCCACATCGGTGGAGCCGCCTTCAGATTCAATGGTGTAGGGCAGGAAGCGGTCAATCAAATCATGGGCAATAGAAGGGCCAAGCAGTCCCGAGAGGTTGGCTTCCAGCCTGCCACGCAGCAGGCGCATGGCATGCGGGCTCTTCTCCTGCTGATCGATTTTGAGATCGCGCAGCGCTTGTAATACCTCGCGCGTGGCGGTGCGTTCGCCCAGCGGTTTGGTGAGTTTCGCGATGAATTCGTCCGCGCTGCGAGCGACCAGCCCCGTGCGGTTGCGGCGCCGAATCGTGTCCAGTGCACAGATATCTGCCGATGCACGCTCCTCGGCGGAGGTAGGGGTCCACAGAGAGGTCAGTACGAACACCAGAATATTGCAGACCAGCGACAGTGCGATGATTTCGCGTGAACTGAGGTTGGTGAATCCAAGCAGGTCGATGTCGGTGACGACCGGCAGCATCAGGAACAGCAGCCAGATTGCCACGCCGACAAAGAGCCCGGCCATGTAGCCGTGCTTATTGCCGCGCGGCCAGTAGAGCAGGGCGACAATGCTGGGCAGGAACTGCAGACTGGCAATATAGGACACATTACCGATGGCGCGGACGCTGAGCTTGTCATCAGGGATGTAATAAAACAAGAAGCCAATCCAGATCAGCGCCGCGATCAGGATGCGTCGTTTCCACAGCAGCCAGCGGTAGATGTCGTTGCGGGCAGTGGGCTGGTAGACCGGCAGAATCAGGTGGTTCAGGCACATATTGGAAAGTGCCAGCGTGATCACGATGATAAGTCCACTGGCAGCCGATAGTCCGCCCACGAAGCCGATCAGGGTGATCAGCGGAGACCCATAGTCTGTGCCAATGGTGACCGGGTAGAAATCCAAAGGGGCTGCTGAGCCGACTTTGAGGCCAGCCCACAAAATGGGCATCACCGGCAAGCTGAGCAACAGGAAGTACAGCGGCAGAGCCCAGCTCGCCATGGTCAACGCCTTGGGGTCGTTGTTCTCGTTGAAGATCATGTAGAACATGTGAGGGGACGCCACGGCGGCGGTGAAGAACAGAATCGCGGTGACGTGGAAGCTGCCGGCAGTGGAAGGATCTTTGATGCTGTTCAGCAATTCGGGCTGCGCCTGCAGCCATTGATCGAGTTCCGCGAACCCACCGAACCCTTGGTATACCGCGAATCCACCCACGGTGAGCATGGCCAGCAGCTTTACGACAGATTCGAAGGCAATCGCCATCACGAGTCCTTCGTGCTTCTCGCGACCAGCGCCACGGCCCGTTCCGAAGAAAATGGCAAACAAGGTGATCAGCACGCAGAAGGTTACGGCAAGTGTGGTTTGCGACGCTTCTGGTGCGAGGATGGCGACACTGTTGGCGACTGCCTGAATCTGCAGCGATAGCAGAGGGGTTACCCCCATCAACAGCACGATAGTAGTGAGTGTGCCGGCCAGCGGGCTGCGGTAGCGAAAGGCCAGGAGGTCGGCGAGGGAGCTGAGCTGGTAGCTCTTGGTGATGTCCAGAATGGGACGCAACATGACCGGCGAGAACAGGAACGCCAGCGATATGCCAATGAATGGAGCCAGATAACCGAAGCCGTCACGAAACGCGTTGCCGGTTGCCGCATAGTAGGACCACACACTGGCGAATACCCCCAGCGAGAGGACGTAGACGATTGGGTGCCGGGTGATGCGGGTAGGAATCCAGCCTTTGTCGGTCGCTAGAGCAATGCCGAACAGCAGCATTAAATAGCAGATACCCAGAATAAACAGCGTGCTCAGGTCAAAGATCATCGGAGTTCTGTTCCCGATAGCTGAAGGCAGCAAGGGCGATCACGAGCAGGCCGATGATGAAGGGGCGATACCAGGCGCCATCAGTCTCTGCCAGCCAGTCCACGCTCGTCAGAAAGAGCAGGTAGCTGAACAGCATCAGCAGCAATGTGGCACGTGTGATGTACAAAAGGTTTCTCGCAGGCTTGTGTTTATCCGGGGCGGTCGACTATAGCGGAATGGTAGCTAACTTCGGCACTGCCTGTATATCCCAGTGCATTACCCCCCAGGCGAGCAGTTCTGCAGGGGAAGCTCGGGTCAGATCAGGGCTCGGGTTCTGTCCGAGAAACCGCAGCGCGGCCAACAGCTGCACATTGGGATGCTGCAGATCGAGGGGAGCGGCGAAGTGTTGTTTGCTGAGTTTCTGCCCGCTGTCGTTCACGGCGACCGGGATATGTGCATATTGCGGTGTCGGGTATCCCAGCAGTCGCTGCAGATAAAGTTGACGCGGGGTGGAGTCCAGCAGATCAGAGCCACGCACAATGTGAGTGATGTTCTGCCAAGCGTCATCGACTACCACAGCTAACTGATAGGCAAACAGACCATCTTTGCGGCGCAGCACAAAATCTCCACACTCACGCAGCAAGTGCTGTTGCTGCGCCCCCTGAATTGCGTCGAGAAAACGGCAACTATCATCCGGAACTATCACACGCAGAGCACCCGCTGTGGGCGGTAAGCCGCGCCGGCGACAGCGATTGTCATAGACACCGCCAATGGCCTGGATTTGCTGGCGTGAGCAGTCGCAACTGTAGATGAGGTCGCGACTCTGCAGGTTAGCAAGGGCGTCGGCATAGGCTTCCAGGCGTTTGCTTTGATAGACCACAGGGCCATCCCAATACAGGCCAAATAGTTCGAGTGTAGAGAGAATCTGGCCAGCCGCTGCAGGTGGTTCGCGGGCTGGATCGAGATCTTCCATACGCAACAGCCATTGTCCTTGTGCGGAGCGTGCATCGAGATAGCTGGCCAGTGCGGCCACCAGTGAACCGAAATGCAGAGGCCCACTCGGTGAGGGGGCAAAGCGACCGATGTAGTCTGCCTTGGGGCTCATGAGTGCGGAATTGAAAATGGAGTCAGTATCGAGAGGGAGAGGGCTGAGCGAGAGGGCAGAGCGAGTCTGCCCAGGTGGAACAAGGAGCGCCTGATCAGGCACCCCATTGTTTTTCCTTGATCTCATCAAGCGTCTTGCAGTCGATACACTTGTTGGCCGTTGGACGGGCCTCAAGACGACGAATACCAATCTCGATACCACAGGATTCGCAGAAACCGTAGTCGTCCTGAGCAATCTTCTCGATCGTGCTATCGATCTTCTTGATCAGCTTGCGCTCGCGATCACGGGTACGAAGTTCGAGACTGAACTCTTCTTCCTGCGTGGCGCGGTCTGCCGGATCAGGATAGTTGGCAGCTTCGTCCTGCATGTGATGTACAGTTCTATCTACTTCTTCCATCAGTTGATTGCGCCAGTGGCGCAGTATGGCTTTGAAGTGTTCCTTCTGGTTCTCGTTCATATACTCTTCCCCTTTCTTCTCTTTGTAAGGGGTAAAGTTTTTGAGAACAGCAGCAGTGGCTTGCTTGTCAGACATGGTTCGCTACGCCTCTTTGCCCACTTTGGGGCTTGTCCAGATTAATCACTCGCAATCATTAACAGCGTGATGCCAGCACCGAGTCCAAAGAAAGCCCGGTAAGCTACCAGAATCTTTTCACTGATGCCACAGGAAAGTAACATCTGATATTCCTGTGGCACAAGTCTCTGGAGTGTTACGTAAAGCCGTTCGCGAGACTCGCGGGCCGTCGATATAATGCCCTTCCAGTCAAAACGCTCATCAGGAGTTCCATTCCATGCCCAACACCACCAGATCCCGATTCACGATTGCGCAGCGCCTGCGTGACGTCAATCCATTCCGGGTAATGACAGTGCTGGAGCGTGCCCGGGCTCTGGAGTCTCAGGGGCGTCATATTGTTCACCTCGAAGTGGGGGAGCCCGATTTCGTGACGGCCGCGCCAATTCTGGAAGCAGGCCGTGCGGCTTTGGCACAGGGCCATACTCACTACACACCAGCGGCCGGGTTACCGCAGTTGCGTGAGCGCATCGCCGAATACTACAGCAGTGACTATGACGTCGATATTTCACCACAACGCATTTTTGTCACGCCCGGTGCCAGTGGCGGTCTCAGCCTGCTGGCGCAGTTGTTGTTAGACCCGGGCGATGGCGTGCTGATGAGCGACCCTGGCTATCCTTGCAATCGTAACTATGTACGTCTGGCGGGAGCCGACGCACAGCTTGTACAAGTAACTGCAGACTCGCGTTATCAGATGACTACGGCGCTGCTCGAGCGTCATCGGACCGACAAGACCCGCGGTGTCTGGATTGCATCCCCTGGCAACCCCACGGGGACCGTGCTGGACCTGGCGGGGCTGCGCGACATCAGTGCCTGGACAGACAGGCATGATCTGCATCTGCTGGTGGACGAGATCTATCACGGGCTCGACTACACCGACGGTTTGCCGACAGCCTTGCAGGTGTCCGATGCAGCGCTGGTGGTGAACAGTTTCTCGAAATACTTTGGCATGACCGGGTGGCGTCTCGGCTGGTTTGTGGTGCCTGAGCCGCTGGTAGCTGCGAGCAATATCCTCGCGCAGAATCTGTTCATCGCCGCGTCGACGGTCGCACAATTTGCCGCGTTGCGTGCGTTCGATCCTGACACTCGCGCGATACTGGAAGAGAGGCGGGAGGCCTTTGCGCAGCGACGCGATTTTCTCACCGGCGTGTTGCGAGAACTGGGATTCTCGGTCCCCGTTGCTACCGAGGGTGCTTTCTATATTTACGCGGGCATCGACAAATTTTCCGATGACAGTGAATATTTTTGTCATGCACTGCTGGAGCATTTCGGCGTGGCCGTGACACCTGGCACCGACTTTGGTGAATTCGAAAATCGTCGCCATGTCCGCTTCGCCTTCACCACCAGCATGGAACAATTGCAGGTGGCTGCCGAGCGGCTGCGCGAGGCCGTGAACTCCGGCAGGCTGCAGCGATGAGATTTGCCCACCCTCTGCAGGAAGCCATCTTGATCAAGCGCTACAAACGCTTTCTTGCCGACGTCATGCTCGCTGATGGCAGTACGACGACGCTGCATTGTCCTAACACGGGTTCCATGCTCCGCTGTGCAGAACCCGGCAGTCGCGTCTGGTACTCGGTGGCGGATAATCCAGCGCGTAAATATCCCTTCACCTGGGAGTTGGTGGAGGTGGAAGGGGGGCACAAAGTCGGCATCAATACCGGCCGTGCCAATGCCGTGGTGAAGGAGGCTTTGCAGGCGCAATTGATTCCGGCGCTGCGCGGCTATGCGACGCTGCAAGGCGAGGTGGTCTACGGTAATGAAGGCAGCCGAGTTGATTTTCTACTTTCTGGTGCTGTGGAGGGTGTGAACGCCCCTGAGCAAATCTGTTACCTGGAGGTCAAGAGCGTGACACTGGGGCTGGGCAATGGTTTCGGGGCTTTTCCTGATGCAGTGACCACTCGTGGTCTCAAGCACCTGCGTGAGTTGATGGCGATGTGCGAGAACGGACACCGGGCGGTGCTGCTGTTTTGCGTGCAACACACCGGCATCGAGACGGTCATGCCGGCCGATCAGATCGACCCGGCTTACGGCAAAGCACTACGGGAGGTTCAGGCTGCTGGGGTGGAAGTGCTGGCGTGGGGATGTGACATCGGGCCGGAAGAGATTGTCTTGCGGCGTGAACTGACACTTGGCTGGACCTGAAATCAACCGCTATCGAGAGCTGGCGAATCAGATCCTGCCCAGATGGATGACGTCTTCCTCGTTGATCATCAGAAAGCCGTTGCCGATGACGAAAGGGATAGGATGCAGGCGCTTGCCTTTGCAGGGGCCGAGGATGCACTGGCCACTCTCGATCAGAAACAGGGCGCCGTGGGTGGAGCATTGAATCAGCGCCCCATCGCTGTCGAGAAAACGATCCTCCTGCCATTCCAGCGGCGTCCCCAGATGTGGACAATAGTTGTAGTAGACAAACATCCTGTCGTCTTTTTTCACGGCAAAAATATACTTCTTGCCGATTTCGAAGCCTTTGGAAGTGCCTTCTTCTATATCCGCTGTGTGGCAGAGGGTCATCATGATGCCGATCTTGTCCTCCAGTCTCAGGCCAAAGCTTGTTCGAAGTCGGCCAGCAGGTCATCGATGTCCTCGATGCCAACAGCTAGCCGGATCAGCGAATCGGCAATACCCATAGAGGCCCTGCGCGCCGCTCCCATTTCGAAGAAGATCGTATGTGCGACAGGAATCGCCAGCGTGCGGGTGTCACCGAGATTGCTGGAAGATACTACGCATTGCAGCTTGTTCAGGAAATCGAAGCAGTCCAGTTCATCGACCAGCTCAATGCTCATCAGCGCCCCGAAATCACGGAACAGATGCTTGGCCCGTTCGTGCTGAGCGTGACTCGGCAACCCCGGGTAGTTGACCTTGCGGACCCGAGGGTGCTTCTCACAGAACTGTGCCAGCGCCATGGCGTTCTGACAGGCGCGGTCCACACGCAGCGACATGGTCTCCGACCCCACCGCCAGATGGTGAGCGGGCTCGGGCGCCAAGGTGGCGCCGAAGTCACGCAGCCCTTTCTTCTTGATCTGGGTAATGCCCCACTGTTCCACGGGACCGGTCTTGTAGTTGTCGTACAGATTCGGGAAGGTGGACCAATCATAGAGCCCTGTGTCGGTCAATGCGCCTCCCAGAGCATCGCCATGACCGCCGAAATACTTGGACAAGGAATTGACGATCAGCGAAGCCCCGACTGTCTTTGGAGAAAACAGCCACGGCGTCGTGATCGTATTGTCGACAACATAGACCAACCCCCGTTCGCTGCATACCGCACCGATGCCCTCCAGGTCTGCTACTTGTGTCGCGGGGTTGGCGATGGTTTCCACAAATACGAGACGAGTGTTGCTCTTCACTGCGGCCTGCACATTGGCCGCGTCGGTAGCATCCACGAAGGTCACTTCCACACCGAAATTGGTAAAGGTGTTGAAGAGGCTGTTGGTATTGCCGAACAGGAAAGCGCTGGCGACCACGTGGTCGCCCTGGCGCAGCAGTGCGAACAGGATTGAACCGATGGCGGCCATGCCGGTGGCAAAGGCGACCGTGGTCAGGCCTTGTTCCATGCGCGTGATTCGGTTCTGCAAAGCGTTGACTGTGGGGTTCTGCTGCCGCCCGTAGTTGTAGCCACTTTTGCGGCCTTGAAAGACGGCGGCCAGTTCACGGGCGTCTGCGTACTCGAACGCAATCGACGTATGAATGGGTTTGTGCAGGCTGCCGTGTTCCGGGTGATCGGCACGGTCAGAGTGCAGATTGGTGGTGTCGAATCCTGATTTGCTCATGCTGTCGCAATCCTGCTGGGCGGTCGGGAGAGATACTGGAAAGGGCGGCAGTATATAACGAGGCTGGTATTACTGAACACCCGAAGGGCTTGCAGGGACGGTTGCAGCGTAAATCGGCAGGGCAGCGATCTCCTGATCGATGGCGGCTACCTTGTCCAGATACGCCTTGCTGTTCCGGTCCTGATATTGCTGGGAGAAATCTGTCTCGCTCAGCCCCACGAGGTCGCGGGAAACCGGTGGCATATAGTCGGTCTCCGCAGTGGCGTTTGCCAGACGCTCTTGCAAAGCCAGGGCGTCAGCCGCGTTGCTGGTCGCCGCATTGCCCAGTGCCACCCCTGCGCTGTTCGCAGTGAGGTCACTGAAGCTGAAACCGCTGCGGTAGCGCGCGTCATAGGTCTCCTTGCTGTTGGAAAGAATGCCGGCCACCCCCGCGCCTGCTGCCGCCGTGATGGCTGCCGATGTGGTGAGATGCTGAGCCAGATCGGCACGACGCTGGATCGTGACATTGACTCTGCGTACCGGGGTCGTGCCGAGTCTGGAACTGCCTCCCGCCAGCTGCTGCAAGTCCGCTTCATTGACGTATAAAGACAGCGCCTGCAGTAGATTGCGATTCTCCGTGATGGCGTCTCTGCCGTTGAGGGTGCGCACGTTGGCAATGCGGAACAGAGGGAACAGCAAGTCATTCAGTGAGATGTTGCGGGTGTCAGGAGGCAGCGCAGCGACAATGTCGACGATCTGCATGTAGTAGCGAAGAATGCGGTCATTGTCATCTGCGCTCAGGAACAGTTGTTCGGCTTGCGCCTTGACCTGCGCCATCGTGTCCGGCTGCCAATCGAGTGTGACAAACACCGCTTCTTCCTCGAAGACAACCTCGCGAATGCTTTGCTGCAGCGTGGAAAATTCCTGATAGTTAACATAATTCGCCTGCAACAGGCGCTGACCGATGCGAATGGCGCCGTTCACCAGCGCGGTGGGAATCGGCAGGCGTCCTGCGCGGACGCCGTACAGTTCAAGAGCGCCATTCTGTTGCCGGACACGGGCATGCAGATTCAGGTAGAGAGACAATACAGAGGAATGCCATGGCACCACCAGATCGACGCTGGCGCTGTCGGTGTGCAGCGTGACGTCAGCGGACAGTGCCTGCAGGCCGGGGATCGTTTGCAGTGCGAATGCAGCCAGCAGGTTCAGTTCTTCCCTGTCCAGCTGCAGGCGACGCTCATTGGCGCTGCTGATCTCTGCGGGAGCATTGTCGACAATCAACTGTTCGATCGTGCGGACGTCCACAGCATCAATAGTGCGGTTGTCGGGGAGCCCAGGCGAGAGCTGGAGCATCAAAAACAGCAGCACGACCGGCAAACCGAGCAGTAGCGCGATAAGCAATTTTCCGATAGTCATGAGGCTGGAGGAGCGTGCTGTCGTCATGGGATTTCAGCATGAGCTGCTGACAAAGTCGTGGATTACCGTTATAAAGAACGCGCCCGGCGGATGGATAGCCGGTCAGTTACCTTGCTGCATGTGCCTGCCGCAGACTTGACGGTACTATCTTAGACTGATTATGGTGTCGTCAAGCAATATAGATTCTCGTCCCGACTTTTGTACAAGGACCGCTTTATGATGACGATCATCGAAAAAACCGGCCATTTCCCTGCCCGGATACTGACCCGGACTCTGCGCTTGATATTGGGAGCACTGGTGTTGGTGCTGGCAGGCTGTGCCTCATCCGGCGATTCCACGCAGCAGGCTCAGGGAGCAGACCAGGCCCAGGCTGCGATTACCGAAGAACAGCGTGCTGCTGAAGTAGCTGCGGTGTTCGCTGCTGCGGAAGAGCGTGCCCGCCTTGATGCCGAGCAGGCTGAACGCGCTGCCGTTGCCGCGCGTCAGGCCGCTGAACGTCAGGCGCAGGCAGACGCGGCGGCTGAACGTGAACAAATGGCCCGTGCCGAGGCCGCCACGCAGCAACGTCGTGAAGTTGAAAGTCAGCAGCGTGAGCAACAATCCCGTATCGCCGAGCTGGAGGCGGAGATCGCTGCTGCCCGTACCCAGACCCAGAATGTCGCCGCCGCCAATGGCAAACTCGAAGAGGCGATTGCCAGTGCCGAGGAGTTGCTGCAAGTGCTCGCCGCCGAGCAGGCCAAGTACGGGACTGCAGACGCTGCTGGTCAACTGGCAGAACCTTTACAAAAAGATCTGATCGCCGACCTGGAGTCCCGCAGGAACTCTCTCAAACGTGAGGCTGAGGCACTGGTTCAGTAATGAGCGCAGAGATTATCGATATCAGCCAGCCTCTGGAAGAGCGCAAATTCAAGAACAAGGAATCCCGGTTGCAAGCGCTGCGCAATGCCTTCAAGGCAGCGCGGCTCGATGCGCAGGCGGCGAAGAAAAAAACCTCTTCCCGGCAGCAATCCGGCAACAACAAAAAGAAGAGTAAAAAACCCACCCGCTAAGCTTTTTACACGTCATTCCAGAGCCTCTTCGGCGCATCCAAAACAGTCAGTTAGTTCCAGTTTCTGGTGCCTTTTCAGGTGCCATGGCGCGGCTTTGTTTGTCCTAATTGATATGCTACAGTGCCCCCGGTCCGTACAAAAACAATATATAAAGGGGTTACCGCAAGATGCCAGGCATGACAATTACAATAAGTGTGTTGCTTTCTCTTTTCGGTTTGGGCGTGGCGTATTTTTACATGCGCCAGGTAATGAGTGTCCCTCTGGACCTGGGTCTGGATGGAGAACAGAAATCCCGTGTGAAAATGATCCATGGTGCGATTGCTGAAGGTGCCATGGCATTCCTCAAGCAAGAGTACAAATTCCTCGCAATGTTCATGGTCGTCTTCGCCGCCATCATCGCGGTGTTGATCGACGATAGTCATACCCCTGATACCCGGGAGGGTATCTACACCGCAGTCGCCTTCCTGTTCGGCGGCATCATCTCCATTGCGTCTGGCTACATCGGCATGATGATCGCTACGCAGGGTAATGCTCGTACCACTGTCTCGGCCAAGGACAATATTGGCGATGCGTTCAAAGTGGCACTCAACTCCGGCGCCGTGATGGGTTTCGCACTGGTCAGTCTGGCTGTGCTGGGGCTGGTGATCGTATATGTGGTGTTGAAGGCTTGGCTGCCCGCCGACCTGCCCAACCATGTGCTGATGGAAATCATTGCCGGCTTCGGTCTTGGTGGTTCCACGATTGCCCTGTTCGCCCGTGTCGGCGGCGGTATCTTCACCAAGGCGGCTGACGTCGGTGCAGATCTCGTGGGTAAAGTAGAGAAAGGCATTCCAGAAGATGACCCCCGCAACCCTGCCGTGATCGCCGACAACGTCGGTGACAACGTCGGTGACGTGGCCGGTATGGGCGCGGACCTGTTCGGTTCCTGCGCCGAGAGTACCTGTGCTGCGATGGTGATCAGTGCCGTGGTGTTCGCGGGCAATGTTGATGCACTTCTGTATCCGATTCTGATCAGCGCGGTGGGCATCCCCATCAGTCTGCTGACCATGTTCTTCGTCAAAGTGAAGACCGAAGACGACGTTTCTCCTGCGCTGATGAAGCTGTTGATCATCTCCAGTACGCTGATGGCGATCGCCATGTTCTTTGTGACACGCGCCTTCATTCCTGCAGACTTCGTGCTGCGTGAAGAAGCCTACACCAGCATGGGCATCTACTGGTGCTTCCTGTCTGGTCTGGCGGCGGGTCTCGTGGTGGGACTGCTCACTGGCTACTACACCTCGGGCTCGTTCAAGCCCGTACAGGAAGTGGCCAAGTCCTGTGAAACGGGTGCTGCTACCAACATCATTTACGGTCTGGCGCTCGGTTATAAAAGCACGGTGTTGCCTTACATCGCGATCGCCATCGCGATCTTCGTGTCGTGGGAACTGGGCGGCATGTACGGTGTGGCCATCGCGTCACTGGGTATGCTCGGTACCTTGGCAATTGCGCTGACCATCGACGCTTACGGCCCCGTGTCTGACAACGCTGGCGGCATCGCCGAAATGGCTGGCCTGCCGAAAGAAGTGCGTCGTCGTACCGACATTCTGGACGCTGCGGGTAATACCACGGCGGCCATTGGTAAAGGCTTCGCCATCGGTGCGGCCATTCTGACTTCACTTGCTCTGTTCGCAGCGTTCCTGACCAGCGCGGATGCGTTGATGAAGGAAGAGGACCCGACTTCGGATCTGCTGGCATCGATCAACCTGCTCGACCCGGTCGTGTTCGTAAGCTTGTTCATGGGCGCGGTGCTGCCGTTCCTGTTTACAGCGATGACCATGAAGTCAGTCGGCAAGGCCGCCTTCGACATGATCGAAGAGGTGCGTCGTCAGTTCAATACGATCCCCGGTCTGATGGAAGGCACAGCCTCTCCTGATTACGCTCAGTGTGTGTCTATCTCTACTCAGGCGGCGTTGCGCGAGATGATCGCTCCCGGCATCCTGATCATGGGCACGCCGATCATCGTTGGTTATCTGTTCGGCGTTCCTGCTGTGGCGGGCGTTCTGGCGGGTTCACTGGTGTGTGGCGGTGTGCTCGCCATATCATCGTCCAACAGCGGCGGTGCTTGGGACAATGCCAAGAAGTACATCGAGGCAGGTAATCTGGGTGGCAAGGGTTCCGAGGTGCACAAAGCTGCGGTGGTTGGTGACACGGTGGGTGATCCGCTGAAAGATACCTCCGGTCCGTCACTGAACATCCTGATCAAGCTGTCTGCCATTTTGAGTCTGGTGTTCGCGCCGTTCTTCGTGCAGTACGGTGGTGTGCTGATCGGTGGTTGATCCGTGTGATCTTTCTGCTTGAATGAAAAAGGGCTGCAATTGCAGCCCTTTTTTTGTGTGGCGCGAAGCATTGGTGGTGGTAAGCGGGTTGGAGGCAGGCCCGACTGTGACACGCCGTGAATACGTCCGTGTAGGCTCGCTTTCGCCATCCATGGCTCAAGACGGTCACCGTCGGGCCTGCCTCCAACCCGCTTCCGAAGCGCAGTGCTACGCGTACCCAATGGCAACCCCAAGTGCGAGTCCTGAATTTCAGCTCTGCGAGTTACCACCGAAGTCAGAGCTGTGGGACGGGGCGGAGTGAGGCTGGACCGTTGAGCGCCATGGCCGGTTTTTGCTCCTGCAAAACCGGCACTCCCGCCATCCATGGCGGTCGGATGGCGCGAACCGAGCCCTACAGGGATGTATTCACGGGCGTGTCCTGACAGCCCCTACCCCACACCGCAGATCGGGCTACATAGCACTGACACAACAAGAAGAAAATCAGAACGCGCGACGCCGCTCGAAGTGATACATGACCCATTCGGTGAATTCGTTGGTCACTCCCGAAACGGGATCCTGCCAGTGCAAAGTCACCGTGCGCACGCACTGATAAATCCGGAAGGAATCCGTGTCTTCGATGATCAACCCCCGTACCGACGGATTGAGCGTGTAGTTGGAAATTTCCACCAGCTTCCAGTTATCCACCATCGTGTCAGTGATGCACTGGCTGCCGGACAGCAGATCGACGTAGGCCATCTCGGTCTCCGCCCACGCCTGTGCGGGAACGGTCAGATTGATCGCAAGACTGGTGGTGATGGCAGCGTTGTTCTCGTCGCTGAACAGAATGGACCCAAGCGTGAGAGGATGATCGGTCTGGTTTTGCGCCACCAGGCGCAGGCCGGCATTGCTGTTCTCCCCCCAGGCGCTCGAATAGATGGCGTATTTGATGGGAGCTTCGCTTTCCGGCTGCACGGGGGCAGCGCCACTCTGTGCCAGCACCGGATCAGCGATTGCCATTGCAACAAGCAGGCATAACGTTGCTTTTGACATGGCGGTAAGATTTCCTTGCTGATTGGCGGCGGTATGGTTCTGATTTAAGAGGTTAGCTCAAAAGGTCGGGGTTTTCCATGCTGCTCTGGGATGTTCAAGACGTCTGCATCTATGGATAATGCCAGCCTCCGAAGACCTGCGGCAGATCTTCGATAATCCATTGAGTTTTCATAAGTGAGTCACTCTTGAGTATGTTGAATGCAGTAAAGCACGTCGTCTGCGTTGCCTCTGGCAAGGGCGGGGTCGGCAAATCCACGACAGCAGTCAATCTCGCATTGGCCTTGCACCAGCGCGGTCTGCGCGTCGGCTTGCTCGACGCGGACATCTACGGACCAAGTCAGCCGCTGATGCTTGGCGTGAAGGCGGGGACGCGGCCACAGATCATCGACAACAAGTACATGGAGCCAATCCGTGCCCATGGCATCGCTTCCAATTCCATGGGGTATCTGGTGGATACGACAACAGCGATGGTGTGGCGTGCGCCGATGATCGTCGGTGCTTTCAAGCAGATGCTGGAACAGACTCTGTGGTCGAACCTGGACTACCTCATCATCGATATGCCACCGGGTACCGGTGACATTCAACTCAGTCTTTCGCAATCCGTTGCTGTCAGTGGTGCGGTGATCGTGACGACGCCGCAGGATGTTGCTCTGCTGGATGCACGCAAAGGCATTGAGATGTTCCGCAAAGTAAACGTGCCGATTCTGGGGATTGTCGAGAACATGGGAGTGCACATCTGTTCCAACTGCGGACACGCCGAGGCGATTTTCGGTGAAGGCGGTGGCAAACAGATTGCGAAGGATTACGGTGTCGATGTCATCGGCTCGTTGCCACTGGATCTCTCTATTCGTGAGCACACGGACAGCGGCAATCCCATCGTGGTGGCCCAACCCGACGGTGCCGTGGCGAAAGCGTATCGTGCGCTGGCAGATGCTCTGGTGCAAAAGGTAGAGGGGCTGAGTGCCTCAAAACCTGCACAGCCCAGCATCAGCATGACCGACGATTGATGCCCGCTGTCAGGAGCATCAAGCGTCGATGGTGATGGTCGAATCGGACTCGATCCAGTCAGTGACTAGTGATGTTCCCCCGGCAGGCGGATGTGTCTCACAATCTCCTGAACTTCTATTGGCGGCGCCGCAGTGAAGCGGCACACAGCCAGTGCCACTACCAGATTCAGCAGCGTGCCCAGCGTGCCGATGCCTTCGGGCGAGATGCCGAACCACCAGTGTTCGGCTGTGCTCAGTGCGGGATTGATGAACTTGAAGTAGATGATGTAGGTCGCCGTGAAGGTAAAGCCCGCGACCATCCCGGCCACCGCTCCCTGCTTGTTCATGCGGCTGTAGAAAATGCCCAGCACGATGGCAGGGAAGAACGATGCCGCCGCCAGCCCGAATGCGAAAGCCACCACCTCCGCCACGAAGCCCGGCGGATTTATGCCGAAATAGCCGGCGATCAGCACCGCTACGAAGATCGCGATGCGGGCGTAGTTCAGCTCCTCCTTCTCTGTCGTGTCAGGCCGCAAACAGCGTTTGATCAGGTCATGCGAGATCGAGGTGGATATCACCAGCAGCAGTCCAGACGCTGTAGAGAGTGCCGCCGCGAGTGCGCCCGCCGCCACCAGTGCCGCCACCCAGTTCGGCAGCTGTGCGATCTCCGGGTTGGCCAGCACCATGATGTCCCGGTTGACGGTCAGCTCATTCACTTCTGCATTTCCCACGTACTGAATTCGACCATCCGCATTCTTGTCATTGAACGTGATCAGGCCCGTGCGCTCCCAGGTCGAGAACCACGACGGCATGGTGCTGTATTCGGCGTTGTTGACGGTGTCCAGCAGGTTGGTCTTGGAGAAGGCTGCCAGTGCGGGTGCTGTGGTGTAGAGAATCGCGATGAACAGCAGCGCATAACCTGCCGATTGGCGCGCATCACGCACAGACGGTACCGTAAAGAAACGAATGATCACATGGGGCAGTCCGGCGGTGCCGAACATCAGTGCAGCAGTGATGAAGAAGACATCCTGCGTGCTCTTCTGGCCTTCGGTATAGGTGCCGAATCCCAGCTCCTGAGAAAGACCATCCAGACGATCCAGCAGATAACCGCCTCCATATTCCGGCTCCAGTTCTGAACCAAAGCCCAGCTGTGGAATCGGATTGCCGGTCATCATCAGCGAGAGGAAAATCGCCGGCACCATATAAGCGAAGATCAGCACACAGTATTGGGCGACCTGCGTATAGGTAATGCCTTTCATGCCACCGAGTACCGCATAGAAGAACACAATCGCCATGCCGATGATGACACCGGTGGTGATGTCGACCTCCAGAAAGCGCGAGAAGACGATGCCTGCGCCTTGCATCTGCCCACAGACATACACGAATGAAATCACGATGGCGCAGAACACTGCCGTCAGCCGCGCGCTCTGCGAATAGTAGCGGTCGCCGATGAAGGCGGGAACAGTGAACTTGCCGAACTTGCGCAGATAAGGTGCCAGCAGCAGTGCCAGCAAGACATAACCGCCAGTCCAGCCCATCAGGTAATAAGCACCGTCCCGTCCCAGAAATGAAATCAACCCTGCCATCGAAATGAACGACGCTGCGGACATCCAGTCAGCGGCCGTTGCCATGCCATTGGTCAGAGGACTGATGCCACCTCCGGCGACATAGAAATCGTGTGTGGAGCCAGCCTTCGATTTCAGCGCAATCAGAATGTAGAGACCAAACGAGAGGAAGATGAACAGGTAGGTCCAGATCTGCACGCTCATGGCTTCACCTCAGTGTCGACAATGGTGGAGTGAGCAGCATGCGGTTTGTCGGCAGTCTCGATCTGGTCGAGTTTGTACTGATGATCGAGTCTGTCCATGAGCCGGATATAAACAAATATCAGGATCACAAACCCATAGATCGACCCTTGTTGAGCCATCCAGAAACCGAGTTTGAAGCCGCCGAGTCGAAAGTTGTCGAGAAAATCTGCCAGCAGGATGCCGCAGACAAAGGAGATGAAGAACCAGACACACAACAGAATGAGCACAATTCTGATGTTGGCTTTCCAGTACGAGCGCGCATTTCTGTCAGACATTGCGGGCCTCTTATAATTATTTGATTTTGTTGTTATTTGTTCTTTCTTTGTACGAGGGCAGCGCCGATGGTATCACTAAAAAAATGACGCGTATATCGGCCGCAGATTGAGACTTGCGCGAGGGCTGGCACTGTTCTTGATTGTCTCGGTTGTCATGCCATTGGAAGTGAGGAAGCGTGCTCTTGTCATCATTGACTGTGCAACCCTGCAGTGCCCCGGCAGCGGTTGATTCTCCACAACCTGCTGGCTGGAAGGCGTCTCTTGATCTGCACTTTGTCAGGAGCGATGGTTGCACCAAATTAGTCAGGCCTGTGCACTCTGGCCCATTAAGAGTGCAGAGACCCTTTTATCCGGAAGGGAGAGAACTGAGTCACGTCTATGTGCTGCATCCTCCGGGTGGCATCGTGGCCGGGGATGAATTGCGGATCAACATTGCGGTAGCGCAGGACGCTCACGCACTGTTGACGACACCAGGCGCCGGCAAGCTCTACCGCTCGGCGGCCGGAGTGGCATTGGTGCGGCAGTCTTTGAGTGTGGCCCGTGGCGCCTCGCTCGAATGGTTTCCTCAGGAGACCATTGCCTTCAACGGCGCCCGTGCAGACATGGCAACCCGCATTGCGCTGCAGAGCGGTGCTACTTTTATTGGCTGGGATCTGATTTGTCTCGGTCGGCCTCGTGCTGGCGAAATATTCAGCAGTGGAGCGCTGCGCACCGCAGTAGAGCTATGGCGTGATGACCTGCCACTGTGGATTGATCGCGGACTTCTGGCACCGCACGCTGATTCGGCGCGCGACATCCTGCGCCAACCCTGGGGCTTGCATGACAGCCCCGTGCTCGGGACTTTTTTCGCAGTGCCTGCATCTGCAAATGATGGCGCTCACGAGTCGGGACAGCAGTTGCTGACACTGGTGCGCGAGCAGTGGAGCGAGGTGCTGGCAGCCGCTGTTGAACACAGTACAACCCGCCGCTGCAGCGTGACACTGGTCGATGGGGTGCTCGTCTGTCGTTATCTGGGCCATAGCACTGAAGAGGTGCGTGCGCTATTCATGAAGCTGTGGGCCCTGTTGCGTCCGCTGCTGATCGGGCGCGCGATCTGTCCTCCGCGAGTCTGGAATACTTGATTTTGAATGCTGCAACGGACGGGAATGATGAACAAGAATGAGGAAAACCCATGAATCTTTCGCCGCGCGAGAAAGACAAATTATTGGTATTCACCGCTGCGCTTGTGGCCGAACGGCGCTTGGCCAGAGGGGTGAAACTTAACTACCCGGAAGTGATTGCCTATATCAGCGCCGCGATCATGGAAGGTGCCCGCGACGGACGCTCGGTGGCAGAACTGATGGCGTTCGGCGCAACCTTGCTCACTCGCGATCAGGTCATGGAGGGCATCCCGGAAATGATTCCCGACGTGCAGATCGAAGCGACTTTTCCCGACGGTACCAAGCTAGTGACCGTCCATAATCCCATTCCATGAGTGCAGCCATACAATTGGAAACCCAAGAGGACACCCTATGTCAGAGCGAATGATCCCGGGCGAGATATGCACCGCTGTCGGAGACCTGTACTTGAATGAAGGGCGGGAGACGCTCGTGCTGCGTGTCGCCAACACCGGCGACAGACCCATTCAGGTCGGGTCGCACTATCACTTCTACGAGACTAATCCCGCGCTTGAATTCGACCGTGCGGCCAGCCGTGGTTTTCGCCTGAATATTGCTGCGGGTACGGCAGTGCGCTTCGAGCCCGGACAGGACCGCACCGTGGAGCTGGTGGCAGTAGCCGGGCTGCGGCGCATGATCGGCTTTCGTGGCGAGGTCATGGGCTGTCTGGAAACGGAGGAGGAGTCATGATCCGTCTTGACCGCGCGGCTTACGCCCAGATGTACGGCCCAACCACCGGAGACAGGGTGCGTCTGGGTGACACGGCACTGTGGATCGAGGTAGAGAAGGATTTCACGATCTATGGTGAAGAGGTCAAATTCGGCGGTGGCAAAGTCATCCGCGACGGCATGGGGCAGAGTCAGCTCGGTGACGCGCAGAGTATGGACACGGTCATCACCAATGCCCTGATCGTCGACCACTGGGGTATCGTCAAAGCCGATGTTGGCATCAAGCACGGCAAAATTCACAGCATCGGCAAAGCGGGGAACCCGGATATCCAACCGGGCGTAACAATCATCATTGGCCCCGGCACGGAAATCATTGCCGGTGAGGGCCAGATTCTCACGGCCGGTGGCATCGACGCACACATTCACTTCATCTGCCCACAACAGGTGGAGGAGGCGTTGATGTCCGGTGTGACGACGATGCTGGGTGGCGGTACGGGTCCGGCGACCGGCACCAACGCCACGACCTGCACACCGGGCATATGGCACCTGCACAGAATGTATCAGGCACTCGACGGCCTGCCGATGAACTTCGGGCTGCTCGGCAAGGGCAATGCGAGCGAACCACTGGCGCTGGAAGAACAGCTGCAGGCAGGGGCCATAGGGCTCAAGTTGCATGAAGACTGGGGCACGACGCCTGCCTCCATCGACACCTGTCTGAGTGTGGCCGAAGAATATGATGTGCAGGTGGCCATTCACACCGACACGCTCAACGAATCGGGATTTGTCGAGGACACGCTGGCTGCTCTCAAAGGGCGCACGATTCACACTTATCACACCGAAGGCGCCGGTGGTGGGCATGCTCCAGATATCATCAAAGCCTGCGGTGCGATGAACGTGTTGCCTTCCAGTACCAACCCGACGCGCCCCTACACCATCAACACGGTGGATGAACATCTGGACATGCTGATGGTGTGTCATCATCTCGACCCTTCGATTGCCGAAGACGTGGCTTTTGCGGAGTCACGCATTCGCCGTGAGACCATCGCTGCGGAAGATATCCTCCATGACCTGGGAGCTTTCTCGATGATTTCTTCCGACTCTCAGGCCATGGGCCGAGTGGGTGAGGTGATCTGCAGAACCTGGCAGACCGCGCACAAGATGAGAGTGCAACGCGGCCCCCTGGCGGGTGACAGTCAATCCGATAACACTCGCATCAAGCGATACATCGCCAAATACACGATCAACCCGGCGATCAGTCATGGCATTTCGTCGGTCGTAGGGTCAATAGAATGCGGAAAACTCGCCGATCTGGTCCTGTGGTCACCTGCATTTTTCGGAGTGAAACCATCGTTGATTCTCAAGGGTGGCATGATTGCAGCCGCGCCGATGGGCGACCCCAACGCGTCGATCCCCACGCCACAACCGGTGCATTACCGCATGATGTTCGGCGCTCAGGGACGCGCTGCCAATCTCACTTCTGTCGCCTTCATGTCGAAGGCGGCAATGCTGGCTGGAGTGCATGAGCAGCTGGGCCTGCAGGCGCAGGTGGCAGCGGTGAGTCAGTGTCGCAGCATCGGCAAGCGCGACATGATCAACAACAGTTATCTGCCTGTGATCGAAGTCGATGCGCAGACCTATCAGGTGCGTGCGGATGGGGAGTTACTGATCTGCGAACCAGCCGTCGAAGTGCCGCTGGCGCAACGCTATTTTCTGTTTTGATGGACTACAAGAATTGCCAGGGGCAGAGATAACAAGCATGTGGAATTTGCAGGAGATTTACGAGGGAGCCGGCGAGAGCGCAGCAGTACTGGCATTGCCTTTCGAGAAGCGGCAGCGCTCGCGGTTGAGAGCGACGCTGACTAATGGTGAAGAAGCCATCGTGGTGCTGCCGCGCGGCGGTGTGTTGCGCGGCGGCGACCGCCTACGTGCGGACGACGGGCGCATCGTCGAGATCAAAGCGTCGCTGGAACAATTGTCGGCAGTCTACTGCGATGATCCGTTGCTGCTCACGCGCGCGGCCTATCATCTGGGCAATCGTCATGTGGCGGTGCAGATCGACGTCGGACGTTTATGCTATTTGCACGACCATGTACTCGATGCAATGGTGGAAGATCTCGGGCTGAGCGTGCGAGTGGAGATTGCGGCATTTGAACCAGAGTCGGGGGCGTATGGGAAACACGGCGGCCATGTTCACCATGGAGACTGACGTAGTCGCGGGCAGAGGTACCGGCAGTAGCCGTTTGCCGCTGCTTCTGCAGCTGGTGAGTCCGACGCTGCCCGTGGGCGCCTACGCGTATTCGCAAGGTTTGGAACAGGCCGTGGAGTGGGGTTGGGTTATCGACGAACGCAGTGCACATGACTGGATAACGGGAGTGCTGTTGAGTTCGCTGATGACACTGGATGTTCCCGTGTTGCAGCGTTTGGCGCTGGCGTGGGAGCAATCCGATTATGCAGCGTTGTGCCGCTGGAATGCCTTTCTGCTGGCCTGTCGCGAGACCTCGGAGCTGCGCGCCGAAGACCGCAACCTGGGACAGGCGCTGCGACGTCTGCTACCCGCACTCGATGTGCAAGGTCTCGCGGAGTTGCAACGAGAGCACGCCACGTTGACGCCGTGTTATGCGCTGGGTTTTACCTGCGTGGGAAGTCACTGGCAGATCGATATACGCACGCTAGCGACAGGCTATTGCTGGTCATGGGTGGAGAATCAGGTGATGGCAGCGCTGAAGTTGATGTCGCTGGGACAGACGGCAGGGCAACGCATGCTGTTGTCACTGGGGCGCCTGATTGATGAACAAATCGACACAGCGCTAGCACTTTCCGATGACCACATCACCAGTAGTCTGCCCGGATTCGCAATGGCGAGCGCGGCGCATGAAATCCAGTTTTCGCGATTGTTCCGATCATGAAGATTAGTGAGGAACCTTGGTGTGGGGTTGCAGACTTGGCGACACGCCGTGAATCCATCCATGGGGGCTCGCCTTCGCCATCCATGGCTCAGGACGGTCGCCCAGGCCGCGAGCCCACACCAAGGTTCTCAGGATTGGTGCATGCGGCGGGAACAACGCTGCTACCGGCGATTTTGAATTTCGAATTACACACAGACATTGAAAGCAGGATTGCCGTGGCAGGGGCTGTGACCGTCCTGAGCCATGGATGGCGAAGGCGAGCCCCCATGGATGGGTTCACGGCGTGTCACAGCCCCTGCCACGGCAATCCTGCCCAACCACTGCCAGAAATAGAAACACAAAAGGAGATCACAATTGGATACACATACTGTATTGAGGGTCGGCATTGGTGGCCCTGTCGGCTCGGGCAAAACAGCGCTGGTCAACAGGCTCTGTCAGGCCATGCGCGATGACTTCAACATCGCCGTGGTTACTAATGACATCTATACCAAAGAAGACGCCCAGTTTCTCATGCGTAACGGCGCACTCGCTGAGGAACGCATCATCGGTGTCGAGACCGGCGGCTGTCCTCACACCGCCATTCGCGAAGACGCGTCCATGAACCTCATCGCCGTCGAGGAACTCTGCCAGCGCTTTGCACCTCTCGATGTTGTGTTTATCGAGAGTGGCGGAGATAACCTCAGTGCGACCTTCAGTCCCGAACTGGCTGACCTCATGATCTACGTGATTGACGTGTCGGCTGGTGACAAAATTCCACGTAAAGGGGGGCCGGGGATCACGCGCTCGGACTTGCTTGTCATCAACAAGATTGATCTGGCGCCGTATGTTGGTGCATCGCTGGAAGTGATGCGCAGCGACGCCACGAAGCAGCGCGGGGACAGGCCGTTCATATTCAGCAATATGAAGGAGAAAATCGGTCTGGATGACATCGTTGCGTTCATCAAACGCCAGGGTCTGTTCATTAATGGGTAGCAGGGCGTTGCGCATGCGCCAGTTTGTGGCAGAGAGGATGTGAATTGTTGTGCAAAAATTATTCGACTTCCTCTCTGTGCTCCATTAGCTCACCTTATCGATAATCCTGCCTCCTTTTAGATCATCCTCTCGCAATATTAAATGCTGAAAAATTTAGTGAAACCCTCTCTGTAATTGACTGAGCGATTTTATTACCTTCTGTAAAAGACCTGAAAATACTAGGTTTAATTGATATTAATCGGCCATCTTTGCTTTTCTTTTAACATATTCGTAATTTCGTTGGCATACTCCTTGCTCTCTTGGTTTGTGCGAGCAGCTCTGAAAAGAGATCAGACAAATTCCCACATTGTTCTCGATAGTCATCAAGACAAAAGTCTGAAAAGCTCAAATTTGTGCGGGCCAACTACTATTCAGGAGAAGAAGATGGTGACAAGAAATTCCGCTGGTGCAAGGAAATTGATCACGGCATTCACGGTGACAGGAGCGTTGCTTGGAGCGACAGGTGCATGGGCTGGAGGAACCATTGAGTTTGGTGAAAATCAATCAATTTCAGTAGGAGCGGGGATGCGCTCTGCGTTCTCTTCTGTTGAGAACGCCGCCCCTGGTGGTGATGATTCCACTGATTTCGACGTGCAGAGCATGCGTCTCTATGTCGGCGGACAGATGCATGAGAAGGTCAAATTTACCTTCAACACCGAGTGTACTGGCTGCGGTGGTGGCGGACGTGATGTCAGCGTGCTGGACGCGATTGTGCAAATGGAATTCAGTCCGGAGTTCAATGTCTGGTTGGGCAGAATGTTGACACCAGCAGACCGTATCGAAATGAACGGTCCGTATTACGCACTCAGTTGGAATCAGTACACGGTGCCCTTGCTGCCGTCGGATCAACTGGGCCAGGCCGGTCTCTTTGGTCGTGACGATGGCGCGACCGTCTGGGGTACTTTAGGCAAGTTCCAGTATGCCATCGGTGCCTTTGATGGCGTGGAAGGCGGACCGAACGTTGATGACAGCGTGCTGTTCTCCGGACGCGTGGCTTATAACTTCCTGAATATGGAAGGCAACCCGGCTTACTACACGAGCAGCACCTACTTCGGCGGCGCTGGTGATGTCTTCACCGTGGGGCTGTCGTTCCAATCGCAGTCTGATGGCACGGGTACAGCGGCGAGTCCCGGGGATTTCAGTGCGGTGATCTTTGATGCTTTGTTCGAGAAGCCGCTGGCCAGCGGCGATGTGATCACCATAGAAGGTGAGTACAAGTCTTTCGACGCTGATCTCTCCCTTGCAGCATTGGCTTCACCTACCTGCTTCTGCTTGTTCGATGGCGAGGCCTCCTTCGTGACAGCGGGTTATATGTTCAGCCAACCTGCTGGCATGGGCAAGTTCCAGCCCTATTTGCGCTTCACCAGCAATGAGCCCGACGGTACTCCAGACAGCGATCTGTTCGAAGCGGGCCTGAATTACGTCATCAGCGGCCACAACCTGCGCTTCAATCTCAACTACACATCCGGCGACGCCAACATCACCGGCGCCCGTGGCCCGGACGTGGATGCTTTCTCGCTCGGTGTACAGATCCAGATCTAACTCACTCAACCATAATCAGCATAATCAGGAGGCGATACGAATATGACAAACAATATGAACGTCCGCATGAACCGACTTCTTTCCATGGCGACTCTTTCCTGCGCGGCGCTTTTTGCGGGTAACGCTCTGGCTCAGGACACCATCAAAGTGGGCGTGCTCCACTCTCTGTCAGGCTCCATGGCGATCAGCGAATCAACACTCAAGGACACTGTGTTGATGATGATCGACGAACAGAACAAGGCCGGTGGATTGCTCGGCAAACAACTTGAAGCGGTCGTGGTCGATCCGGCTTCTGACTGGCCCCTGTTCGCGGAGAAGACGCGCGAACTGATCACGCAGGAAGGCGTGGATGTCATTTTCGGCTGCTGGACATCGGTGTCCCGTAAATCCGTGCTGCCGGTCATTGAGGAACTGAATGGACTGCTGTTCTACCCGGTGCAGTATGAAGGGGAAGAGTCGTCGAAGAATGTGTTCTACACAGGCGCTGCACCGAATCAGCAGGCGATTCCAGCAGTCGATTATCTGATGAACGACCTGGACGTCGAGCGCTGGGTACTCGCTGGCACGGACTACGTGTACCCACGCACCACCAACCGCATCCTTGAGGCTTATCTGGTAGCCAAAGGCGTCGCGACTGAAGACATCATGATCAACTACACGCCCTTCAGTCACTCTGACTGGCAGACCATCGTGTCAGACATCAAGACCTTCGGCTCACAGGGCAAGAAGACAGCTGTGGTCTCCACCATTAACGGCGATGCAAACGTGCCGTTCTACATGGAGCTGGGCAACCAGGGCGTCTCTGCTGAAGACATTCCCGTGATCGCCTTCTCTGTCGGTGAAGAAGAATTGTCTGGTTTTGACACGTCTCCGCTCGTTGGTCACCTGGCCGCCTGGAATTATTTCCAGAGCGTCGAGAGTGAGGCGAATGATGAGTTCATCAGCACCTGGCAGAGCTTCATTGGCAATCCGGAAAGAGTGACCAATGACCCGATGGAAGCGACCTATATCGGTTTCAAGATGTGGGTACAGGCAGTGGAAGCCGCCGGTACTACTGACACGGACGCAGTGGAGCAGGCCATGATCGGACAGGAAGTCCCGAACCTGACTGGCGGTGTTGCCGTGATGAACGA
This sequence comes from Pseudomonadota bacterium, assembly GCA_040384465.1. Lineage (GTDB taxonomy): Bacteria > Pseudomonadota > Gammaproteobacteria > Pseudomonadales > Pseudohongiellaceae > UBA5078. The sequence continues at coordinate 148,173 of JAZKJF010000005.1, forward strand.
GAACCACCACCTGTCCAAGCCGGTGCTGATCGGTGAGATTCAGGACGATGGCCAGTTCGAAGTGGTCTGGGCAACAGAGGGTGTAGTCGTGGGTGACGCCTGGTCTGACTTCCTGGAAGGCAGCAAAGACCTGATCGCGGATTGGACGGCGCCGATTTCATGCGGCAATTACAACACCGTCACCAAGATGTGCCTTGGTGCTACGGACTAAGCACGAGCCTTGGAGCCTGGTAGCCCGCAAAGGGTTGCCAGGTTCTGCTTGAAAGCAGTATTGCAAGCGTTACTAACCCGGGAAAATACATAGCATGCTGAGATTGTTTGGCAGTCTGCACAAAATTATTGTCTCGTTGCATGCTCCGGTCCTGCGGGCGACCCGAGCGCTGATCCTGACCTTCGTCGTCATCAGCAGTGCACCGAGTATTGCTCAACCCGTTATCCCTGCGCCTGCCGGTCTTGCTGACGAGGCAGTGACTTACATAAATACTTACTCGAACATCCTGCAGTCTTTTGCAGCGAATGAAGATCGTGAAACCGCCGATTTGATCGCCGCGCTTGCGCTTCTTGAAGAGCCGCAGGTGCGCACCTTCCTCGATACCTTGCTGGCCGGTGACGTCTACGTGATGCGGGAGAATCCCCGTGTCGTGATTGCTACACGCGGAGAGGACCTGCTGGCCATCACCGACGCCATTACAGGAGCAGCGCTGGGCGAGGTTGCCACGCGTGCCGTGCAGCGTGTGAGTCTGAACAACAGTCTGCGCAGAACACTGCGCGTGCTGCTGGCTGATCTCGATCTGGAGAGTCCTGACCCGGCTGCGCGTCTGGACGCAGTGGCTTATCTGATGTCGCAGGGAGCCGAAGAATCCAAACCCAAGTTGGAAGCGTTGCTGGCCAACGAAGAAGATACCGCCGTGCTGACACAGGTCACAGCGGCTCTGGCATTGCTGGATCTCACCTCCACTGACTCCGTTGTACGCGGACAAGCTATCGATGCCGTGGATGGCAATCTCAACAATGCCATTCGCAATGCGCTGGCCGAGATTGCTGAGAACGACCCGGACGAGGCCTTGCGCGTGAAAGCCCGCGAGAGCCTGGAGGGCATTGCCGATAGAATTCGCTGGCTGGGGCATCTGGAAACTCTATTCTTCGGCATCAGTCTCGGCTCTGTGCTGCTCCTCGCTGCCATTGGCTTGGCGATTACCTTCGGAGTCATGGGCGTGATCAACATGGCACATGGCGAGCTGATCATGCTCGGTGCTTACACCACCTTCGTAGTGCAGCAGTTACTCCCCAATCATCTGGAGATATCCATCATCGTCGCCATTCCGGCGGCCTTCATAGTCTCAGCCCTGTTCGGGATCGCTATCGAGCGCGGTGTGATTCGTTTCCTCTATGGTCGCCCGCTGGAAACGCTGCTGGCGACCTTCGGCATCAGTTTGATTTTGCAACAACTTGTGCGCACGGTGTTCTCGCCGCTGAACCGTTCGGTCTCGACGCCGCAGTGGATGAGTGGTCAGTGGCAGATCAATGAGGTGCTGGCGCTCAATTATAACCGCCTCTACATCATCATCTTCTGCTTGCTGGTGTTCTTCCTGCTGTCGATGCTGTTGAAGAAGACCCGGCTCGGGATCGAAGTGCGCGCCGTCGCGCAGAATCGCGCCATGGCCCGTGCAATAGGCGTGCGCAGCAATCGCGTCGATGCGCTGACCTTCGGACTCGGTTCCGGCATTGCAGGCATCGCCGGTGTGGCGCTGAGCCAGCTGACCAACGTCGGGCCCAACATGGGGCAGGACTACATCGTCGACTCGTTCATGGTGGTGGTGTTCGGCGGCGTCGGCAATCTGTGGGGAGCGTTCTACAGCAGCTTCATTCTCGGCATTGTCAACAAGGTACTGGAGCCCGAGGCCGGAGCAGTGCTGGCGAAGATTCTGATCCTGGTCTTCATCATTCTGTTTATTCAGCGGCAGCCGCGTGGTTTGTTCCCGGCGAAGGGTCGGGGAGTGGAAGATTGAAAATGCCTATCGATACCGCAAACATCTCCTCTCACTCGATGATCCTCAATGCCCTTGGCAAGGACCGGGGTGGGCAAATATTACTGCTGGCGCTGTTGGGGATATGCATTGTTGTGCCCGTCTTCAATCTGCTGGTGCCGCAGACATCGAGCCTGCATCTGTCGACCTATGTCGTCACGCTGCTTGGCAAATACCTGTGCTTTGCGCTGCTGGCGCTGGCGCTGGATCTGGCCTGGGGGTACTGCGGCATTCTCAGCCTGGGCCACGGGGCATTCTTTGCGCTGGGTGGCTACTGCATGGGCATGTACCTCATGCGGCAGATCGGTACGCGCGGCGTGTACGGTGATCCGGTGCTGCCGGATTTCATGGTGTTCCTCGACTGGGAAGAGCTGCCCTGGTACTGGCTGGGTTTCGACAACTTCGGTTTTGCGATGCTGATGGCATTGCTGGTGCCGGGTATCCTCGGTTTCGTGTTTGGCTGGTTAGCGTTCCGCTCGCGCGTGACCGGCGTGTATTTATCGATCATTCTGCAAGCACTGACCTATGCACTGATGCTCGCCTTCTTTCGCAACGAGATGGGCTTTGGCGGCAACAATGGCATGACCGATTTCAAAGACATTCTCGGCTTCGACCTGCAGGCAGACACGACGCGGATTGCGCTGTTTGTATTGACGGCGGTAATTCTCGCGCTGGTGTATGTGGTCAGCCGCTATGTTGTCAGCTCCAAATTCGGCAGGGTAGTGGTGTCGATCCGCGATGCAGAGTCACGCATGCGCTTCCTTGGCTACAAGGTGGATCGCTACAAGACGGCGCTATTCGTTTTCTCGGCGGTGATTGCAGGCATCGCCGGTGCGCTGTATGTGCCCATGGTTGGGATCATCAACCCGGGCGAATTCTCGCCGCTGAACTCCATCGAGATTGTCATCTGGGTTGCCATAGGAGGGCGCTCGACGTTGTTCGGCGCTGTGTTGGGCGCGATCCTGGTGAATTATGCCAAGACCCGTTTCACGGCCGTGATGCCGGAGATGTGGTTGTTTGGCCTCGGCGCTCTGTTCGTGCTGGTGACGGTGTTTCTGCCCAAGGGCGTGGTGGGCTTGTTTGGCGCCAGAAAGAAAAAGGATGTTCAGTCATGAATCCGGTGACACAGAAAATGCAGCAGATGCTGCAACGAACACGGGACTACTGGCGCACGGATCGCAGCTGGGACATTGCGAATCCGCATCTGCGTTCGCGCGACGCACTGGATTTCTCTCATGGCATTGCTCTTTATCTGGAAGGCATCACGGTGAGTTTTGACGGCTTTCGCGCGCTCAACGATCTGACCTTGTATGTGCACACCGGAGAGCTGCGCTGCATCATCGGCGCCAATGGTGCCGGGAAGACCACCATGATGGACGTGATCACCGGCAAGCTGCGCCCGGACAGTGGGCAAGCCTATTTCGGGCAGAGCATGAATCTGTTGGCAATGAGCGAATCGGAAATTTCCGAGGCCGGCATCGGGCGCAAGTTTCAGAAGCCGACGGTGCTCGCGAACTTCAGTGTCTTCGACAATCTCGAACTCTCCTTGCGGATGGACAAGAGTGTGTTCAGTTCGCTGACTGCGCGTCTGACAGGCGAGCAACGCGATCGCATTGAAGAGGTGCTGGCGATAGTCGGCATGACTGAGGATCGTCACCTGATTGCGGGCAATCTCTCGCACGGCAAGAAGCAATGGTTGGAGATCGGCATCCTGTTGATTCAAGATCCCTATCTATTGTTGGTCGATGAACCTGTGGCAGGTATGACGGTGCAGGAGACGGAACGTACTGCCGAGTTGCTGGTGAGTCTGGCAGGTGAACGTTCAGTCGTCGTCGTGGAGCACGACATGGAATTTGTACGCTCGATTGCGCGCACCGTCACCGTGCTGCATCAGGGCAGTGTGCTGGCCGAAGGCAGCATGGATGAGATTCAAGCCGATGCGCGCGTCAGGGAGGTGTACCTTGGAAAAGCCTGACAGCATGCCAGCACTGCGAATCAGCGGGTTGAATCAGTCTTACGGGCAGAGCCACACACTCTGGGATCTGGATTTTACGGCCGCGCAAGGGTCGATCACGTGTGTGATGGGCCGCAATGGCGTCGGCAAGAGCACTCTCATGAAAACGGTCATGGGTTTGCAGTCTGCGAGCAGTGGTGAGATCAGTTTCTTTGGACAGAATATCGAACGTGTCAACACCGAGGCACGCGTGCGTCTGGGGATTGGCTATGTGCCGCAGGGTCGCGAGATATTCTCCAGTCTCAGTGTTGAGGAAAATCTGATTATCGCGCTGGGTGCGCGGCGCGACAAAGTGCGCAAGGTGCCCGAGCGCATCTATGAACTGTTTCCTGTGCTCAAGGACATGCGTCGTCGCCGCGGAGGAGATCTCTCTGGAGGACAACAGCAACAGCTCGCGATCGGCAGAGCGCTGGTGATAGAGCCAACACTGTTGATTCTGGACGAACCAAACGAAGGTATACAACCCAACGTTGTGCAGCAGATCGGTGATGTGCTGTTGCGTCTGAATCGCGAAGAGAAGCTCACCATTATTCTGGTGGAGCAGAAACTGCCTTTTGCCCGGCGTCTGGGGCAGCTCTATTTTTTGATGGACAAGGGGCGCAGTGTCTCACAAGGGCCGATGGATGCCCTGGATGCCGATCTGGTGAGCCGTTACTTGTCGGTCTGAATAATTAATCTGTACTGAAAAGGAGGAATACTTCATGAAGAAATTATCCACCAGTCTGCTGTGGATTGCGGCCGGTTTGTCTACCTCCGCAGCGGCTCATGTCGACAGTTTGTCGATGGTGCCGCACAGTCACTCCACGGTGGCTTACCCGGTCTTGCTGGTGCTGCTGGGTGTCTGGGGTGTTGTGATGTGCGCAGGTGTTGCCCGCTGGGTCGGGCAGTCGTTTACTCGATATATTCCTTGATGTAGTTCAGCAACCGACGGCGATGTACGCGAGCCGCCTCGGTGTCATCCTTGCTGTAGTTGCGGACGATCTGACGGATGGCTTGTCGTTCCGCGAGAGGAAAATCGGCGACGAATGCGTTCACATCATCTTCTGATCCGACCAGCAGCCGATCACCCCATTCCTCGATCAGTTGAGCACGCCGAACCTGGCCTATATCGGGTGTGCGCATCTTGTCCAGCTGGGCCTGGATTTCTTCGTGGTTGGAATCGCGCATGATTTTGCCAATGAGCTGTAGCTGGCGCCTTCTGGCGCCGTTGCTGTTGGGCAGGCGATTGAATTCGTTGATCGCGGCGATCAGCGTGTCCGACAGTGGCAGCTTCTCCAGCTGTTTCTTGTTCAGAGTCGTCAGATCCTGCCCAAGCTCCTGAAGCTGGGTGGCGTCGCGTTTCAGTTGTGACTTGCTGGGCGGTTCCAGGCTCCAGTCGATGGGTTCGCGTTGTTTCATGTCAGGTTTCCTGCCCCGTGTCAGGGCTGATGAATGTCGGGGCGATGCTTGCCGCCGGACGGTGTGTCATTCACTCTCGTCGAAACGATTGTCAACGAGTGCGGTAATGGCCTTCAGGGCCTCTTTCTCATCTTCGCCATCAATGATGATGTTCAGCACTGTGCCTTTGCTGGCAGCCAGCATCATCAATGAGAGAATGCTTTTACCGTCGACCAGTTTGTCTTCGCCGACTTTGATGTTACTGCTGAAAGCAGACGCGACCGAGACCATGCGCGAGGCGGCTCTGGCGTGCAATCCCGCCTTGTTACAGATAGTGATGGTAGATGTGATCATGATTCTTTACGTGATTTCCCTGCGGCGCAGTTCTCGATGCAGGACCTGCACGTTTCTGATGGTCTTGGAAAAATGCTGCTTCAGCTGTTCGCTCAGATAAACGGAGCGATGTTGACCGCCTGTGCAACCGATTGCCACGGTCATGTAGCTGCGATTGTTTTCCGCGAATCTGGGCAGCCATTTGTCCAGATATTCACGCAAATCTTCATACATGGCGCGAAACTCTGGCTGGCTCTGCAGCCACGCGCCGACGTCCGCATCCAATCCGGTGAGAGGACGCAACTCCTTGTCCCAATAAGGGTTTGGCAGGCAGCGCACGTCATAGACGATGTCTGCATCAATGGGCACACCGTACTTGTAGCCGAAGGATTCAAACAGCAGCGCCATCCCGGCAGAATCATCACGTTCGACGATGCGTGTTTTGATGTTGTCACGCAACTGATGCAGGGACATGTGGCTGGTGTCGATGGAGAGGCTTGCCAACAGGGCGATCTGCTCCAGCAATTCCGTTTCCATGTTGATCGCCTGGCGCAGACTGATCTTGTCGGTGGTCAGCGGATGTTTACGGCGACTTTCGCTGAAGCGCTTGATCAGAGTCGGGCTGCTGGCATCAAGGAAAATAATCTCGGGTTTCAGTGAAGTCTGGTTCAAAGTCTCCAGAATCTGTGGCACTTGCTTGAGATCAGTCGGGACATTGCGGGCATCGATACTGACAGCCACTCTAGGCAGATCTGTCGCCTGGGCACTGACGCGTTGCGCCAATGCAGGCAGCAGACTGGCCGGCAGATTGTCGATGCAGTAATAGCCGTGATCTTCCAGCATGTTGAGCGCTGTGCTCTTGCCGGAACCGGAACGGCCGCTGATGATGAGCAGTTTCACAATGTCTGTCGCCTGGGATTTGGAGCAGGAGTGATGCGGCGCCGGGTGTCTGGCGGCATCAGTGTCGGGGTTACAGTATCAGGTTTGCCGGGTCGTGAACAGGGATCAGGAATTCACCGCGATGTCATACAACTCTTGCGCGCTCGTGGCCTGACGCAGCTTGTTGCAGAAGGATTCCTGGTGAAACAGTGCGGCGAGAGCCCCGAGGACTTTGAGGTGTTCGTTGGTTTCTTCGGCAGGCACAATCAGGACGAAGAGCAGGTCAACACGGCGGCCATCGACAGCGTCAAAATCAATACCTTCTTCCAGTTTGATGAGTGCTCCGGTGATTCCCTTGCACCCGGCGAGTCGACAATGAGGGATGCCGATGCCATTGCCAATGCCGGTACTGCCCAGTTGTTCTCTTGCCAGCAGTGCGGTGTAGATGTTGTCGGCATTGAGTGTCGGCGTGTTTTCTGCAACCAGTTCGCTGATGGTTGTCAGAAAGCGTTTCTTGCTGACACCGGGCAGATTACAGTAACAGCGCTCGGGAGTCAGAATGGTATCAAGTCGCATGTTCAACATATCTCAATGGGAAATTTTGCGCGGGTGATTCTAGCACCGAAGTCGATTGGTCTAAGAGCATTTTTTTAAAGCCTGCGTTGGTCTTTCAGTCGCGACCACTCATGGCCGCGTTTCTTCACACCAGCTTTTTACGTTCATTGGACGGCGGGATTGACAGTGATTCCCGATATTTGGCAATCGTGCGCCTGGCCACATTGATGCCTTGAGCTTCCAGCAGCTTGGTAATCTTGCTGTCGCTGAGAGGTTTGCGCGCATTCTCCGCCGCGACCAGTTTCTTGATCAGTGCACGGATCGCGGTGGATGAGCATTCTCCGCCACCGGCAGTGCTGACGTGACTGGAGAAGAAATACTTCAGCTCGAAAATGCCTTTCGGCGTGTGCATATATTTCTGAGTCGTGACACGGGAAATGGTGGATTCGTGCATGTTGACCGCTTCCGCGATGTCATGCAGGACCAGCGGCTTCATGGCCTCTTCCCCGTATTCGAAGAATCCTTTCTGGTGTTCGACGATGCGGGTAGCGACTTTCATCAGCGTCTCGTTGCGGCTTTGCAGACTCTTGATGAACCAGCGCGCTTCCTGCAGATTGTCGCGCAGGTAGTTGTTGTCTGTGCTGCTGTCAGCACGACGAACCAGGGACGCGTAATCGGGATTGATGCGAATCTTCGGGGCGGTGTCGGGGTTCAGTTCGACCAGCCAGCGTCCCGTATCCGAGTCCTTGGAGACAATCACGTCAGGAACGATATAGGTTGTTGACGGCGGGGCAATGTCTGAACCCGGGCGTGGGTTGAGCCCTTCGATGACGGTAATCGCATCTCGCAACTCTGGCTCCTTCAGACGAGTCAGGCGCATCAGGTGTGCGTAGTCCCGGTTGCCCAGCAATTGCAGATGATCTTTTACAATGATCTTGGCGTGACGGATGGCAGGGGTGATTTCGTGGTCGGTGAATTGCTGCAGCTGGATCAGCAGGCATTCTGCAAGATCTCTGTAACCCACCCCGACTGGATCAAATTGCTGAATACGGTGCAGGACCGCAACGACTTCGTCAGTGTCTATATCCAGCGAACGGATAAGGCTGGCATGAATGGAGTCGATGGTGGAGGTCAGCATGCCATTGGCGTCAATGGCATCGATAATGGCAAGGCCGATCAGGCGGTCCGGGTCTGACATGGGGGTCAGATTGAGCTGCCACATTAGATGGTCCTGCAGGGTCTCTGTGGCACTGTTGCGTGATTCGAAGTCCAGCCCGTCGCCTTCGCTCGACCCATTGCTGCTGGATGTGTAGCTGCTTTGGTAGACATCTTCCCAGCTGGTGTCCACGGACAACTCTTCGGGGATATGTTCTTCCCAGCGGTTCTCGTCCTGATCCTGCTGTTGCTGGTTGTCGCTTCTCTCGTAACTTTCTGTGTTGAGAATTCTGTCGGCACTGAATTCGTCACTGGAGGTGTTGCTCTCGCTGTTCTGTTCTGTCCCGGCGTCGGCTTTGGCGTGAAATTCGTCTGTGCCTTCATCCAGCTCCAGCATGGGGTTGGATTCCAGTGCCTGGTGAATTTCCTGCTGTAGATCAAGGGTGGAGAGCTGAAGTAGGCGAATCGCTTGCTGCAGCTGTGGTGTCATGGTCAGCGTCTGACCCAACTTGAGCTGGAGCGACATTTTCATAATGTTCTGTACTTCTTGATTGTAGTCATGTGGATGGCGGTCATGTTCATTGTGGTCAGGTCAGTCGGATCAGTGACGCTTCTGGGCGAGTATAGCAAGTATCGTGCCGTGGTCGCATAGGAAATTCAAGCGTTGCGGATAGATGGTCGCTTTGAATTCATCAGATACGGAATTGATGCCCGAGATACACGTCCCTTACCTTCTGGTTGGCCAGAATGATTTCCGAAGAACCTTCGGCGATGATCTGGCCCTCGCTGACGATGTAGGCCTTCTCGCAGATATCGAGGGTCTCACGCACATTGTGATCGGTCAGCAGTACGCCAATTCCTTTGTTTTTCAGATGCGTGATGATGTCTTTGATATCACTGACGGAGATTGGGTCTACACCAGCGAAAGGTTCGTCAAGCAGAATGAAGCGAGGTTCGGTGGCCAGTGCCCGGGCGATCTCGGTACGACGACGTTCCCCCCCTGACAGGCTCATGCCCCGGTTGTTGCGAATGTGGCCGATGTGAAACTCGTCCAGCAGACTTTCGAGTTTTTCCAGTTGCTGGGCTCGCGTCAATTCTTTGCGGGTTTCCAGAATGGCGAGAATATTCTCCGCCACGGTGAGCGTGCGAAAGATCGAGGAATCCTGTGGCAGGTAGCCCAGCCCCTGCTGCGCCCGGGAGTGAATGGGCAACGAAGTCAGATTGGTTGAATTCAGTTCGATGCTGCCACCATCGGCCTTCACAAGGCCAACGATCATGTAGAAGCAAGTGGTTTTGCCTGCGCCATTGGGGCCGAGCAGTCCGACGATCTGTCCACTGTCGATGCTCAGTGACACATCTCTGACGACTTTTCGGCCTTTGTAGGACTTGGCGAGGTGGGTGGCTTTTAAGGTGTCCATCAGTTTGCTTGCGGGCTCAAGGAGCCGCTGCAGGCTTGTCCGGAGGTGGCGCCGGATTCGATCACGTGACGAATCTGGGCGCACTGCAGTGCGGTCCCGGTTTGGTTGAAATTGGCGCTGCCGATGAACTCCACCACCGATTCGCCACCAGCGTAGTAGTTGATCGTTTCGCTGCTGCCGGTCAGTGGTTCAGCAGTGCCATCGGCCAGTTGTTGAAAGCTGGCAGGTGAGCCGGTCAGGCGAACAGTCTGCAGCTGGTTGTCGAGGTTGTATTCCAGGATTGCCTGGTCCCCTTTCAGCTCCACATCGTTCTGATGCACAGTGACATTATCGCGCAGGGTGATGATCCGCAGGCCGTTTACCGTCTCGATAGTGGTTTCACCATCGGCGCTGTATTCATGAGCCCCACTGGACTCCTGAGCCAGTGCGACGGCAGTGCCGGCGCCCAGCAGGAGCAGCGCTCCCAGCATTATTGCGGCGTGCATGCGATCAGGGTTGACTGCTGGAAACTTCATATCGGCCTCTGACCTGTGAGCGGAATATCATTTTGTTCTGGGGCAGATCAACGTGCATGCCGATTGCCGTCTGTCGTAGAGAGTTGGTCGTCATGGTGACCTCCCGGTCTGTATCCATTGTTTCGGTGCCGGGGTATAGAGAGATGAATCCGGTAGTCAGCGTCATACGCTCACCGGCTGCATCAACCTGGAAAAGCTCTACGTTCTCGCTGAGATCGAGCCGCTCGATATTGTCACTATCCGCAACGCCGTCGATTCTGCCCGATCTGGCAGTGATATTCCAGCTCTCCCCCGACTCTTGATACAGACGTACATAGGGGTTGCTGAGGACGGTGGTGTTGTCCAGAAAATGCGTTTGCTCGCTGGCCTCCAGCGTGTAGTCGATACGCCCCTCGGCATTGTAGAGAACACTGGTGATGCCGACTGAGTAGGCGTCGTAATTGATCTCTGCGTTGGGCCCCGGTGTCTCGATGAGAGCAGGGGTACTTGAGAGCAGATAACGCCCTGCATAGATCGCCAGAACCAGTAAGCCCAGGAGTGTCCACAGGCGCCAGCCGGTGAGCAGTTGACGGGTCTTCTCGTCGACAGCGTCGTCATCCGCCAGCTTAGAGGAAGTGGGCAATGGCTGTGTCATAGCGCTCCTGTGCCTGCAGAATAAAATCACATATTTCGCGCACGGCCCCCTGGCCGCCCTGCAGATCTGTGTGTGCATGAGCGATTTCTTTGACAGTGCTGTGAGCATTGGCAACGGCCAGTGCCAGTTGTACTGCCTTCATTGGTTTGATGTCCGGCAGATCATCGCCTGCATAGGCGACCTGTGCAGGCGTCAAACCGGTTTCTGCACACATTTCCGATAACGCGTTGAGCTTGTCTTCGCGGCCCTGGATCAGGAGCCGGATGCCCAGATTCTCGGCTCGTCGAGTCAGCAGTGCGGACTTGCGCCCACTGATGATGCCGACCTGAACGCCGCTGTTCTGCAGCAGTTTGATGCCTTGGCCGTCAAGGGTGTTGAATGCCTTCATCTCCTCTCCGCTGTCGGTGAGGAAGAGTTCGCCACCCGTCAGGACACCGTCCACATCCAGTACCAGAAGTCTGACTTCGCGTGCTCGCCGGATGACTTCACTCGCCTCCAGTTTGAAAATCATCTTGATGTATGTCCCATGCTCTGAATGTGTTGATTGAAGATAATGACTGACAAGTAGCCGAATGAGTTGCTCTACGGAGCTTAAACCACATTGGCCTGCAACAGATCGTGCATGCGAATAACGCCTGTGAGGGCATCATGTTCGTCGACAACGATCAAGGTATAGACGCTGTTCTCCTGCATCATGTGCACTGCTTCTGTCGCAAGCGCATTGTCGCGGACTTTCTTGCTGCTGACAGACATGACATGACTGATCTGAGTTTTGTGAATGTCCTTGCCTGAGTCGAGTGTACGGCGCAGATCGCCGTCGGTAAACACGCCACACAAGACTCCGTTGGCGTCTACGACGGTGGTCATGCCCAGACCCTTGCGGGTGATTTCCAGCAGTGCGTCGCTCAGCATAATGCTGGGTAAGACCATGGGAATGGCGGTATCACTGTGCATGACATCTTTGACCTTGAGCAACAATCTGCGCCCCAGGCGGCCACCTGGGTGGGAGAACGCAAACTCCTCGCGGGTGAAACCTTTGGCCTCCAGTAACGCCATTGCCAGCGCATCACCAAGAACCAGTGCCACAGTGGTGCTGGTGGTCGGTGCCAGTCCGAGAGGGCAGGCTTCTTCACTGACACTGGCATCCAGATGCACTGTCGCTGTTTGAGCGAGCATTGAATTGCTGTCACCCGTCATGCTGATCAAGGGAATCCCCTTGCGCTTCAGGACCGGAAGAATTGTCAGTATCTCATTGGTGGTACCCGAGTTTGAGAGAGCGATTACCACGTCCTTTTCGGTGATCATCCCGAGATCGCCGTGGCTGGCTTCACCAGGGTGTACAAATATTGCTGGAGAGCCTGTGCTGGAGAGTGTGGCTGCTATCTTGCGTGCGATATGCCCGGATTTTCCCATGCCGGTAACGACGATACGCCCTTCGCAATGCAGCAGAATTTCGCAAGCTCGCACAAAGGTGCCATCAATGCGTTGTGACAATTCTCCTATGGCCCTGTGCTCTATCTCGATAGTGCGGCGCGCGCTGTTGATCAGGATGTCACTGTCGGTCATTTAAAAGTTCCCGCCACTCTCGCAGCTATACAGATTTTCTGAACTTACAGTACAGAAAAATGAAGAAAAAAAATGCTATCTGATGTGGGATTCCTTCCGTCTCCAGAGCCGCAACGGTGCGGAGAACTGCTGGCCGGTAGAGGTGCCAAATGCCACTGCAGAGGCTTTGGCCAGGCTAGCCTGCTCGCTAGCGTTCATCAGGTCTGAAAGCCCGGAGCGGCCTCTGTTTGTGCAATTTTACGAATGGGGCACAATTAGACGAAGGATTATTATTGTTTGCAAGTAGTAATTTATTGCGGCTCCCGTTTCATGTAAACTGCCGCCAGCACCAAAGGGTAATCAGAAAACTGTCCTCTGCAGACAGGGACGACATCGGCGGTGGGTCGGAAGCAGGTGACCGAGACCGCGAATTGCTCAACATACAGGAGATAGACCAGGTGAACTCAATCAGAAGATTCATAGTGATGACAGCGTTAGCGCTGTTTGTTCCTGCAGGGTTGCAGGCGGCAGAAGAACTCACTGCTGTAGCCTCTGCGGAGAAATCCGTGAACGAATTGCTCGCGACAGTGGAGGAATTGAAGCCGTATTTTGAGACTGACAAAGAGAGATACTTTGCCGGTATTCAGCAATCCCTGACTTCTTTTGTGGACTTTGATGAGGTTGCGATCGGCGTAATGGCTCGTCTTGGCGAGCAGGCGACGCCCGAGCAGATTTCTCGTTTCGGGGAAAAGCTCAAGATCACTCTGACGCGTTTTTACGGGGCCGCGTTGATTGGTTATGACGGTCAGGAGCTGACGTTCATGCCTGCTGGAGAGCCTTCACCGGAGCCGGAGCTGAACACCAATGTCAGAATGCAGCTCAGTGCCAATAGTTCGACAATCGAACTGCAATACACGCTGTTTCTCAATGCGGACAGGGAGTGGAAATTGAAGAACCTGTTTGTCGGCGGAATCAATCTGCGTCGTCAGTATTCCACCCAGTTCTCTGCCCTGATGAACCGCTATGGCAATGATATCGATCAAGTTATCGATAATTGGCAATAGCCGTTTATTTCACGCACCACCGTTCAGATTTTCAAGGTTGTATTTTATGGCGATAGATTCAGATCAGATCCAAGAGCTGCTCGAAGCGCAACTGCCCGGCTGCGAAATACAGGTGCAGGGCGAGGGCAACAAATTTCAGGTGCTTGCTGTAGGTGAGGTGTTCACCGGCCTCAATGCTGTCAAGAGACAGCAAAAAATTTATCAAATACTCAATTCGCACATCGCCAGCGGAGCCATCCATGCTGTCAGCATGCGGTTAATGACTTCCAGCGAAAGGGCAGCTTCTGCCTGAGCTGCCTCTAATCCAAAGACTGTAATGCATAGACTGAGAAATTAATGGACAAGCTTCTGATTCATGGGGGAATTAGCCTTAATGGCGAACTCCGTATTGCTGGCGCCAAGAATTCTGCGCTTCCCATCCTTGCCGCGACCCTGCTGACACGGGATACGGTGCAAGTGTGCAATCTTCCCCACCTGTACGACATCACCACCATGCTGGAACTGCTTGGCTGCATGGGGGTCCAGCCTGTCGTGGACGCCAAACTCAATGTCGAAATAAACAGTGGTTCCATCACGCACTTCAGCGCCCCCTACGATCTGGTGAAAACCATGCGTGCCTCGATTCTGGTGCTGGGGCCTTTGCTGGCTCACTTCGGTCAGGCGGAAGTGGCACTGCCGGGTGGTTGTGCCATCGGCAGTCGGCCGGTGAACCTGCATATCAGCGCCCTTGAGAAGATGGGAGCCAAAATTGTGGTGGAGGACGGCTATATCAAGGCCTCCGTTGATGGCAGGCTCAAGGGCGCCCATATTTTCATGGATATGTGTACCGTCACAGGAACTGAAAATGTCCTGATGGCAGCGACGTTAGCGGATGGACAGACCATCATCGAGAATGCTGCGCGCGAGCCCGAGGTGGTGGATCTGGCGAACTGTCTGATCGCAATGGGTGCCGACATCAAAGGTCAGGGCTCCGATACTATCGTGATCAACGGCAAAAAGAGCCTGCACGGCTGTAGTTATGCCGTGATGCCAGACCGTATTGAGACGGGCACTTACCTGATTGCGGCAGCGGCGACGCGTGGTCGGATCAAGGTCAAGGATACGCGCCCGGACATTCTTGAAGCGGTGCTGAGCAAGCTGCAAGAAGCTGGGGCGGATATCAGGATTGGTGACGACTGGATTGAGCTGGATATGCATGGCAAGCGGCCCAAGTCGGTGTCGCTGCGCACAGCGCCATACCCTGCCTTCCCGACTGACATGCAGGCACAATTTACCGCCATGAATGCCATTGCGATGGGGACTGGCGCCATCACGGAAACAGTTTTCGAGAACCGCTTCATGCACGTGCATGAGATGAACCGCATGGGCGCGAATATGCAGGTGGAAGGCAATACCGTGATTGTCACGGGCGTTCCGAACCTCAAGGGTGCTCCAGTGATGGCCACTGATTTGCGTGCGTCTGCCAGCCTCGTGATCGCGGGACTGGTGTGCGAGAACGAGACTATTGTCGACCGTATCTATCACATCGACCGTGGTTACGAGTGCATTGAAGAGAAAATGCAGTCGCTGGGCGCCCGCATCCGTCGGATTACCTCTTGAGCGTCTAAACTCCATGAGCAAACAGAATACAGTGATTGCCCTGACCAAGGGCCGCATCCTCGATGAGGTGCTGCCTTTGTTTGAGCGAGCCGGCATAGCGCCGCTGGAAGACATCAACAGCAGCCGCAAGCTGATTTTTGATACCACGATGCCGAATGTGCAGATCATGGTGATCCGTGGCTCGGACGTTCCCACCTATGTGGAGTTCGGCAGCGCCGATCTGGGTGTTGTGGGCAAGGATCTGCTGATGGAATATGGCAGCGAAGGCTTCTATGAGCCTCTCGATCTGCGATTGGCGCGCTGCCGCCTGATGACGGCGGCTCCTGTGGGGGCTCCCCCGGTAGCCGGGCGCATCAAAGTCGCTACCAAATTTGCCAACATCACCCGACGCTATTTTGCCGAGCAGGGTGTGCAGATCGAGGTCATCAAGCTCAATGGGGCGCTGGAGCTGGCGCCGTCCATGGGGTTGGCCGACATCATTGTGGATATCGTGGACAGCGGCAATACGCTGAAGGCGAACGGCCTGGAGCCACTCCAGCTGATTGCCCAGATCAGTTCCCGCGTCATCGTCAACAAAGCCGCGTTGAAGATGAAGCACGCGGTGATCGGTCCTCTGTTACAACAACTTGCGGAGGCCGTTGAGGCCAGCAAGCACGCCTGAGAAAAACATCATGTCCGCAGACAAACCACAGATCACCTATCTGGACACCCGTAGTCCCGACTTTGATGGTCAACTCAAAGCGATGCTCAATCGGGCGATGATCGGCAATCCAGAGACCAATCGAACGGTGGAGAATATCCTGGCCGATGTACGCCAGCGTGGCGATGCTGCCGTGCTGGAGTACACGCGCCGTTTTGACCGTTTCGAAGCCGACAGCATCGCTGATCTGTCCGTTTCGCGGGAGCAGATGGAGATCAGCCTGCAGCGCTTGCCTGAATCGCAGGCTAATGCCTTGAAGGCAGCAGCAGAGCGCATCCGCATCTACCACGAGAAGCAGAAACAGACATCCTGGCAGTATCAGGAGTCGGATGGTTCGATCTACGGCCAGAAAGTCAGTCCCCTCGACCGTGTTGGTATTTATGTCCCGGGAGGGAAGGCCAACTATCCCTCTTCCATGCTGATGAATGCGATTCCCGCTCAGGTAGCTGGAGTCGGTGAGATCATTGCAGTGGTTCCAACGCGCTGGAGCGAACAGGGCGATTTGATTTTTGCAGCGGCAGCTCTTGCCGGCGTCGATCGGGTGGTGACTATTGGCGGCGCGCAGGCGATTGGTGCACTGGCTTATGGAACTCAGACTATTCCGAAGGTCGACAAGATAACGGGCCCTGGCAATATCTATGTCGCTATTGCCAAAAAGCAGGTGTTTGGTGAAGTGGGGATCGACATGATTGCCGGCCCCTCGGAGTTGACGATCATCTGCGATGGTGGGACCGATCCGGACTGGATCGCGATGGATCTGTTCTCGCAGGCCGAGCACGATGAGCAGGCGCAGTCGATTCTGATCAGTGATGATGCGCAGTATCTGCAGCAAGTCCTTGAGAGCATAGAGCGTCTGTTGCCCACCATGAGTCGTCGCGAGATCATTGGCAAGTCATTGAGTGGTAGAGGGATTTTTATTCTCGCGAGATCACTCGAAGAAGCAGCGGCGGTCAGTAACCAGATCGCACCCGAGCACCTGGAGCTGTCCGTGGCGGACCCGCAAGGGCTGTCAGCTCATGTGACACATGCCGGGGCTTTGTTCATGGGTCGTTACAGTGCTGAGGCGCTAGGGGATTATTGCGCCGGACCCAGCCATGTGTTGCCTACCTCTGGCACCGCCAGGTTCTTCTCTGCCCTGGGGGTATACGACTTCCAGAAGCGCACGTCGATTATTCAGTGTTCGGCGCAGGGCGCTGCCCATCTGGCAGGCATTGCTCAGGAACTGGCGACCAATGAATTCCTGCAGGCGCATGCCGAGTCTGCTGCCTACCGCCGGTAGTCGTCAGTTCGCCGGTAGTTGCGGAATGCGGTACTGCGCGGTACCCGTGCCGAGCTGAACCGGGATAGTCAGCGTTTCCCCCTCACGATAGATTGTCAGGTCGACCATCTGGCCGGGCGCCTTGCGGTTGATTTGATCGACCGCGCCAATCACATCGGTAATCACCGCGCCATCGATAGCAGTCATCACGTCTCCTGCCTTGATTCCCGATTGTTCAGCCGGGCTGGCCTCATTGACCTGCTCAATCAACAAGCCGGATACATCGGGGCGCCCGAAGAAGTTCTGACTGGTCTCCTCTGTCAGCATCTCACCGGTAATAACTCCCAGATAGCCCGGCGTCACCTCGCCATAGGCGATCAACTGATCCACGACCCCCATCGCTTTGTTGATTGGAACTGCGAAACCAATACCATCAGAGCCGCCTGACTGCGAGTAGATGAAGGAATTGATCCCGATCAGTTCACCCTCGGCATTCACGAGAGCGCCACCCGAATTGCCGTAGTTGATGGCTGCGTCGGTCTGGATGTACTCGACGATCGGCAAGCCGTTCTGAGGAATACCCAGTGCGCTGACGATGCCGCGTGAGACGGACTTCTGGCTGATCAGCTCCTGGCTGGGGAAACCAATCGCCAATACTGTGTCTCCGACGCGTACCTCGTCCGATGATCCAATAGGAATGGGGGAGGGAAGTTCTTCCGCTTCAATCTGCAGCAAGGCCAGGTCCGTCTCGGGGTCGGAGCCGACCAATCTGGCTGCGCCGATGAAGGTGTTGTTGTTCTCATCGCCGAAACGGACTTCGATATCTTCAGCGCCCTCGATAACGTGTAACGAGGTGAGCACATGCCCCTCCGCACTGACGATGACCCCGGAGCCCAGGCTGTTATAGGAGCGCTCGGCGGGAATGTTCTGCAGTAGGTTACGGAACATGGGAGGAATTTCATCGGCAGGGGGCAACTGAATCTGCTGGCGAATCGTCGAATGAATGCTGATAACGGACGGAGCGGCTCTGTTGACTGCATCGGCCAGTGAAGAGGATTCGCTTGAATTTGGGGTAATCTGAGCTGGTGTTGTCTGAGAGAGCAAGGCTCCCAGTCGGTTAATCTGTTGGTACTGCGCCAGAATAACGGCGAAGAGGAGTCCGGCAACGGTAGGCCAACCGATGAACTGAAGGAGCTTTTTCATGACATCTCGCGGCGGGTCAGGCCGCTATGGTTGAGTCTGCTACCATACGCGCCTGAATCTGGCGCATGGCGTCGGCTGTTTGCCGAAAGTGTGCCCATTATGCGAGTTATTAACAGCGGTGTGAAGGTGAAATCCAATGTCGGTAAGGCTTGATGATATAACGCAGGAGTTGAAAACCCTGCTGCGTCCGGAGCAGTTCAACGATTACTCGCCGAATGGCTTACAGGTGGAAGGGAGGTCAACAGTCGTACGGATGATCTCAGGTGTCACGGCGTGTCAGGCACTCATCGACAAGGCCATAGAGCTGGAGGCAGACCTGATACTGGTTCATCACGGTTATTTCTGGCGTGGAGAAGATGCTGTAGTAACAGGCATCAAGAAAAACCGTATTCAGTCACTTCTCAAACACAACATCAGCCTGCTGGCCTACCACTTGCCGTTGGATGTGCACGTCGAACTGGGCAATAACGCGCAGCTCGGCAAGCTGCTGGGCTTCAGCGTCAACGGCGATCTGGGCAAGCAGAACAACAGCAGTATCGGGCTCAAGGGGATGTTGCAGGAACCTGCGTCGGGCACCGCACTGGCTGCCTTGATTGAAAATCGGTTGGGTAGGGCGCCTCTACACATTCCCGGCAAAGCCGACCCCATCAGAACAGTGGCATGGTGCACAGGAGCGGCACAGCACTACATCGAGCACGCCGTCAGAGCAGGTGTCGATGCCTACATCACGGGTGAGATATCCGAACAGACCGTCCACATCGCCCGAGAGACCGGCATCCATTTCTACGCCGCCGGTCATCATGCCACTGAACGCTACGGTGTTCAGGCCGTCGCCTCCCATCTCGTCAAGCGCTTCGGCCTGGAGCACCACTTCGTCGATATCGACAACCCGGTCTGACGTCGTTATGGTCGTGATTGAGGCGCTTCGATCCCGTTTCCGGCGAGGAGCACACTGAATCGAAACACGCCGTGAATCCGTCCCTGGAGGCTTGGCTTCGGCATCCTTGCCTCAGACAGTTTCGCTTCAGTGTGCTCTTCGCCAGAAACTGCAGTGCAGTTCCTGCGAGTTCAAATGACCTTCTTGTCTTTCAACAGCTTGATCACCTGACTGATGCACTCCTCAATGGAAAGAGCGCCTGTGTCCAGCACGAGATCCGGGGCATCCGGAGCATCATAGGGGAAGGATACCCCGGGGATGTCGGTTGAGGGTGACAGCTCGGCTGCAGCATAGAGTCCGCTTGGATCGCGCTGCTTGCAGACGTCCAGTGACGGATTCAGATAGATCATGAAGCAGTTGTCGCGGCCGATCACGCTTAATGCATGCTCGCGGGAGTCCTTGTTGGGCGCTACGAAAGCGGCGCAGCAGATCAGTCCGGAATCGTTCAACAGCTTGGCGACATGCGCGCTGCGGCGCAGATTTTCGGCACGACCCTGCTGGTCATGAGGCAGATCTTTGCTGATACCAAGACGCATGGTCTTGCCATCAAGGACCGTGCTGACGCGGCCCATGTCGAACAGGCGACGCTCCAGGCCGTGGGCCATGGTCGACTTGCCTGATCCTGATACCCCGATGAACATCACTGTTGCAGGGCTCTGTCCGTAGCGGGCAGCGCGTTCTTCGCGGGTAACATGCACGATGCTGTTGGTGGCTTCCGTATTGGCCACTGAGTGGCTGGCGTCAACCGAAATCATGCCAGCGCCGATGGTAGCGTTGGTCAGTCTGTCGACAACGATAAAGGCACCAGTGCTGCGATTGGCAGAATAATTATCGACACAGACCTGTTGATCCACTTCGACTTCACAAACGCCGATGGCATTCAGTTCCAGTGTCGGTGCAGGACGTTGTTCCAGCGTGTTGACGTCGATTTGGTGCTTGAGCGTGCTGATGCGTCCCGTCACGGTTTTAGTGCCGAGTTTGAAGTCGTACATCTTGCCGGGCAGCATCGGTTGCTCGGCCATCCAGACGACGGTGGCGCTGAAGCGGTCGGTGACTACGGGGTAGTTATCGCTGTGGACGATCATGTCGCCACGACTGATATCGATTTCGTCTTCGAGCGTCACTGTCACGGCCATGTCGGTGTAGGCTGATACCCGCTCCTCGTCATAAGTGACGATGGATTTGACACGACTCTTCTTGAGCGAAGGCAGTACCACAATTTCATCGCCCTTGCGCACGATACCGGAAGCAATGGTGCCGCAGAAGCCACGGAAGTTGAGGTTGGGACGATTCACATATTGCACAGGGAAGCGCAGATCCTTCAGGTTGCGATCTTTGGCAATTTCCACCGTCTCGAACAGTGACATCAGAGTTTGCCCTTTGTACCAAGGCATGTGTTCACTCGGGTTGACGACGTTGTCACCGTTGAGCGCCGACATTGGAATGAAGTAGAAATCGGCCTTGGTCAAGCCTTTGGCAAAGTTCAGGTAATCAGCTTTGATGCGTTCGAATGTCTCTTCGCTGTAGCCGACCAGATCCATCTTGTTGATGGCCACCACCAGGTGTTTGATGCCCAGCAGTGACGTGATGAAACTGTGACGACGGGTCTGCACCTGCACGCCGTGGCGGGCATCGATCAGAATCACGGCGAGATCACAGGTCGAAGCACCGGTGGCCATGTTGCGAGTGTATTGTTCGTGCCCGGGAGTATCGGCAATGATGAACTTGCGGCGTGATGTGGAGAAGTAGCGATAGGCGACATCGATGGTGATGCCTTGCTCGCGCTCGGCCTGCAGCCCATCCACCAGCAACGCCAGATCAATTGCGCCACCGGTAGTACCAGATTTGACGCTGTCGGCTTTGATGGCGCTGAGCTGATCTTCGTAGATCATTTTGGAATCGTGCAGGAGTCTGCCGATCAGCGTGCTCTTGCCATCGTCGACGCTACCGCAGGTCAGCAGGCGTAGCAGCTCCTTGCGTTCGTGCTGGGCCAGATAGGCATTGATGTCCGTGCTGATGAGATCCGATTGATGTGACATAGTGATTGAACCCGGTTGAACTTTGCTATTACTGAAGCTGAATGTGTGTCGACGGGTAGACCGTCAGAAGTACCCTTTACGCTTTTTGTCTTCCATCGAGCCGGCTTTGTCGCTGTCAATCAGGCGGCCCTGGCGCTCCGAAGTGGTCGTGAGCAACATCTCCTGAATAATGTCGGTCAGGGTGGTCGCTGATGACTCCACCGCGCCGGTCAGCGGATAGCAGCCCAGCGTGCGGAAGCGGACCATCTTGTTTTTTGCATTCTTGCGTAGATGCTCCGGCATGCGGTCGTCATCGACCAGGATGTCCACACCCTCCATTGACACGACCGGGCGTTCCTTGGCGAAGTACAAGGGCACAATGTCGATGTTGTTCAGGTAGATGTACTGCCAGATATCCAGCTCCGTCCAGTTGGAAAGGGGAAATACTCGGATACTCTCGCCTTTGTTGACCTTGCAGTTGTAGATATTCCAAAGTTCGGGACGTTGATTTTTCGGGTCCCAGCCATGATTCTTGTCACGGAATGAGAATACGCGTTCTTTGGCGCGGGACTTCTCTTCGTCGCGGCGGGCTCCTCCGAATGCAGCATCGAATTTGTGCTTGTTTAATGCCTGACGCAGTGCCTGGGTCTTCATCACGTCAGTATGCTTTTCACTGCCGTGCGTAAAAGGACCTATGCCGCTTTCGACGCCTTCCTGATTGATATGGACGATCAACTCCAGCCCCAGTTTCTTCACCTGTTTGTCGCGGAACTCGATCATTTCCTTGAATTTCCAGGTGGTATCCACGTGCATGAGCGGGAAGGGAGGCTTGCCAGGATAGAAAGCCTTCATCGCCAGATGCAGCATCACAGCGGAGTCCTTGCCGATGGAATACAGCATGACCGGGTTGTCGAATTCTGCAGCCACCTCGCGAATGATATGGATGCTTTCGGCTTCGAGTTGTTTCAGATGCGTCAGATTGTAGTCAGTCATGCCAGTTCACTTTGTTGTGTTGAGTACTCGAAGCCCACAAAAGGTGAGATCGAGGACGAGAGCGTTATAAAAGGGAGTAATTCAGAAACGTCCGATCAGAATGGTTATAAATAATCCTTGTCAGACTCTCTCGGTTTCTCCAGTCCAAAGCCCTCGGAAAGGGCGCCTGACTGGTTGGCGTTCTGTCTGGGGGCGTAATCCTTGGGGGGTTGAATATCCGTATTGTCACTGGTCAGTGCGGACGCTCCAAAGACGCCATCTCTGGACGCAGGAAGGAGCTTATTCGCCACTTCTCCGGAGCACAGATCTTGCGCGCCGGTGGCCAGGTGCTGGTAAACATCCCTGTAACTGTCTGTCATCTGCTGCACAAGTTCGGCGGTGACACTGAAATGTTCACTGACCTCGTCCTTGTAGCGAGCATGGCTACGCTGCAGATCCTGCAGGGTCTGTTCAAGTTCCGTGACCTTTGTGGGATTGGTATTCACCCGGCTTGCCAGGACATAGCCAATGGCGACGCCAGCGGCCAGACAAACAATAGCGGTCAACCATAACATAGCAATACCTTGTCTCTTGTCCGTGGGCTCGCAGAAGCGCGGGCCAGATAGTCGTGAGAGGCAAGTATAGCCTGAAATGTGGCTGACGGGAGTAAGAAAATCCATCGGATAGTCTCCTCAGGGGCTTGTGACTGGGACTGATTCGGCTGGTTCTTGGTCCTCTGTTTATCTTAGAATGCACCGCTTTCCGAGAACTGGGGCAGGTGTGCCCGCCATGATTTATTCTTCAATGATGCCTTTAAATGACGCCACTTGAACGTTACCAGTTGGATATTGCGACAGGAACCATGACGCCAGATCCTGCACAGGAGCAGGCTATAGCGCATTTTCAACGTGTGTATGAAGAGTTGTTGCGTAAACCGATGCCTGCGCGTGGTGTTGGTTCAACGGCCTTGCAATTTTTGAGGCGAGGTTTGCTGAGGCGGCAAGAGAGCGACAGTGGGCGCACCGCAGAAACCGGGGTGAAAGGGCTTTATATCTATGGTGGTGTTGGTCGGGGCAAGACCTATCTGATGGATGTGTTCTTCGAAAGTCTGCCCTTTGAGAACAAGATGCGGACTCACTTTCATCGGTTCATGCAAAGAGTGCATGCCGAATTGAATCTGCTTAAGCGGCAGAAGAACCCGCTGGAAACCGTTGCCCGCACGATCGCCAATGAAGCGCGCGTCATCTGCTTTGATGAGTTTTTTGTGTCGGATATTGGGGATGCGATGATTCTAGGCGGATTACTGACGCATTTGCTGGACGAAGGCGTGACGCTGGTGGCGACATCAAATATCCAACCAGATTGTCTCTACGAGAATGGGCTGCAGAGAGAGCGATTTCTGCCAGCGATTGCTTTGTTGAAGCGCGACACTGAAGTCATCGAGCTGGATGGTGGTATCGATTATCGGTTGCGCAGTCTGCAACAGGCTAGCCTCTACCACACGCCTTTGGGGGAAGAGGCGGACAAAGCGCTCAGCGCGAGTTTTCGTCGTCTGGTTCAGGAGCACGCCACCGTCCACACTGGCGAAATCGTTGAAGTGCTCGGGCGACCTATCAGCTCGCGCATGAGTGCCGATGATGTCATCTGGTTCGATTTTCTTGAGTTATGCGACGGGCCGAGAAGTGCGTATGACTATATTGAGCTGGCCAGGATTTATCAGACGGTTCTGCTCAGCAACGTCCCGCAACTGAAAGCGGATAATGACGACATGGCACGGCGTTTCGTGAGCCTGGTGGACGAGTTCTATGATCGCAATGTGAAGCTGATCATGGCAGCAGAGGTGCCTCTTTTGCAGCTTTATGCAGGGGGTGGTCTTGCTTTTGTGTTCGAACGCACCAGTAGCCGTCTGCTGGAAATGCAGTCCCATGACTATCTGGCGCGCGAACATAAAGCCTGATTGCCATCTCAGGCTGGCTGCTACTGAAACCGGGCGTGGCGTATGCGTTCGCGCTGTTTATGGCTATTTAGTGCTTGAATAATTAAAGTTGCTTCGGTAGTATTCGCGCTCCTTGAAGACAATGCTCCTTTGGTGAAAGTAAATGAAGACCTTTATTGCGAAACCGCAGAATGTTGAACACAACTGGCTGTTGCTGGACGCCGAAGGGCAGACTCTCGGTCGTATGGCCGCTGAGATAGCCAGCCGTCTGCGCGGGAAGCACAAGCCTGAGTACACGCCACACGTTGATACCGGTGACTACATCGTTGTGATCAATGCAGAGAAAGTGGCTGTTACCGGTAATAAAGTGAAAGACAAGATCTATCATTCCCACTCTGCATTCCCAGGTGGCATGAAGAACATCGCTTTCGGCAAGTTGCTTGACAGAGCGCCCGAGCGTGTACTGAAGTTGGCGGTTAAAGGTATGTTGCCGCGCACTCCTCTCGGTCGCGCCATGTTCAAGAAACTGAAGGTGTATGCGGGTACAGAGCACCCACACACTGCACAACAACCGCAAACGCTGACACTGTAAAGAGGCTCACTGAATAGCTATGGCTACGACACAATATTACGGCACGGGTCGACGCAAAACTGCTACTGCCCGAGTATTCCTCACCAAAGGAACCGGCACTATCTCCATCAACAAGCGCACCTTGGATAATTTCTTTGGTCGTGAAGTAGCTCGCATGGTGGTTCTGCAGCCTCTTGAGCTGGTGGATCTGAAAGACAAATTTGATGTCACTGTGACTGTAAAAGGTGGCGGCAGCTTTGGTCAGGCCGGTGCCATTCGTCATGGCATCACTCGCGCCCTGATGGAATATGATGGCGAGCTGCGTCCGACTCTGCGTAAAGCTGGTTTCGTGACTCGTGATGCGCGTGCTGTTGAGAGAAAGAAAGTGGGTCTGCGCAAAGCGCGCAAGAGACCACAGTTCTCCAAACGTTAATACCGCTATCTGCTTATGCTTGGAAGGTAATCGCGGTGGTGCTGCAAGGGCTGCCACCGCGTTTAAACAGTTTTATAAAAGCGCTTTTGCCATTATGGTAAGGCGCTTTTTTTTTAGAAAAATAAAAATTCCCCACTTAAATCAATCTGTTGCCCTTATATTGTGAAGGGTTATGCTTGAAAAAAGTGGAGAAACTCACTACCATTCGCGACATTTGTGAGACCGCTGCATGTCGAGGGGCCAGGTGCTTCTCGTTTCTAATTTTCTAATCTGGATTCTTTCCTCGTTATCGCAGGAGAGGGTTCTTAACATTACCAATGCTCAGGAGATAACACGGTGAGTGAAGACGGTACTGATTCTGGCCGCAGACGATTTTTATTGGGGTCTACCTCGGTAGTAGGGGTTGCCGGAGTAGTGGGCGCAGTGGTGCCTTTCGTTGGATCGTGGAGTCCGAGCGCGAAAGCACGGGCTGCTGGTGCTGCTGTCAGGATTGATATCAGTCAGGTCGAAGAAGGTGCCATTATGGGACCGATTCCCGCATGGCGTGGCAGACCTATATTCATTGTCAGAAGAACGGCCGAAGCGTTGGCAGCGTTGCCAGAAGTCGTTGATCGTCTGCAGGATCCAGATTCCACGCAGCCTGAACAGCCTGAATATGCCACCAATGGTCATCGCTCGCGCGAACCGGAAATTCTGGTTCTGGTAGGTCTGTGTCCGCACCTGTTCTGTTCCCCTACGCCGCATATTGAACTGCGAGCCGAGCCATTCGATGAAAACTGGAAAGGTGGTTTCTTCTGTCCTTGCCACGGTTCGCGTTTCGACCTGGCCGGCAGAGTTTTCCAGGGCTCTCCTGCTTCACGCAACATGCAAGTGCCGCCCTATTATTACGAGTCAGAGTCAGTCCTTGTAGTTGGTGAAGATGGGGTGAATGCATAATGAGCGCATCGAATAAACCTGGTTTGGTAGTGTCAGCATTGGTCGGTCTCAGGGACTGGACCAACGAGCGCCTTGCAATCGTGCCTGCGTGGGAGCAGCACATGAGCAAGTACTATGCGCCGAAAAACTTCAACTTCTGGTATTTCTTCGGGGTCTTGTCATTGGTTGTGCTGGTCATGCAGTTGCTGACCGGTGTCTGGCTTACGATGAATTACACCAATAGTGCGGAAGCAGCATTTGCTTCTGTCGAATACATCATGCGTGACGTCGAGTGGGGATGGCTGTTGCGCTATCTGCATTCAACCGGTGCGTCTGCGTTCTTTATTGTTGTGTACCTGCACATGTTCCGCGGTCTGATGTACGGCTCGTACAAGAAGCCCAGGGAGCTGGTCTGGGTATTCGGGATGGCGATTTACCTGGTGCTGGTGATTGAAGGTTTCATGGGCTATGTACTGCCATGGGGTCAGATGTCCTACTGGGGTGCGAACGTAATCGTGTCGCTGGTCGGTGCGATTCCCGTGATCGGTGAAGACCTGCTGGTGTGGGTGCGTGGTGATTACCTGATCTCTGGCGCAACGCTGAATCGTTTCTTTGCACTACACGTCGTTGCATTGCCTATCGTTCTGCTCGCTCTCGTGGTGCTGCACATTCTGGCGCTGCATGAAGTGGGTTCCAATAACCCAGACGGTATTGAGATCAAGAAAAACAAAGGCCCGGATGGTATTCCGCTGGACGGCATCCCGTTCCACCCTTACTACACTGTGCACGACCTGGTTGGTATCACAGTATTCCTGTTCGTGTTCTGCTTCATCGTGTTCTTCGTTCCTGAGATGGGTGGCTACTTCCTTGAGCACGCCAACTTCCAGGAAGCTAACCCACTGTTGACACCAGAGCATGTGCCTCCGGTTTGGTACTACACTCCTTTCTACTCCATGTTGCGCGCCGTAACAGTACCGTTGTTGGGTATCGACGCGAAGTTCTGGGGGCTGATTGTGATGTTTGGTGCTATTGCGATTCTGTTCGTGGTGCCTTGGCTTGACCGCAGCCCGGTCAAATCCATTCGCTACAAAGGTTGGGGAAGCCGTATAGCCCTGCTGGCATTCATCGTCAGCTTCCTGATTCTGGGTGTACTCGGTACGCTGTCAGTCAGCCCTGCCCGTACATTGCTTGCACAGATAATGACAGTGGTGTACTTCGGTTTCTTCTTCCTGATGCCGTGGTATACGTCCAAAGAGAAGACCTTCCCAGAACCCTCTCGCGTGACAGGCCGCTGGATTACCTGGAAGCAACTGGTTATTACGCTTGCTCTGCTTGCTGCACTGGTCGTGTTGCCACTGAAGGCTGTCGCCGCAGAAGCCAATGTCGCGCTTGATCACGTCGAAGTAGATGTGGGTGACCAAGAGTCTTTGCAGAATGGTTTCAAGTACTACATGAACTACTGTGTGGGCTGCCACTCGCTGCAGTACGCCCGTTATGAGCGTACTGCCAATGATCTGGGGATTCCGACCGATCTGGTTCTGGACAACATCATATTCAACGATCACCAGATCGGCGACCTGATGGATAACGCCATGTCGACCGACAATGCCAAGAACTGGTTCGGTGCACTGCCTCCCGATCTGACCTTGATCGCTCGTGTGCGCAGCCCTGATTGGCTGTACACCTACCTGCGCTCTTTCTACGCAGATTCTTCGCGTCCCTGGGGTGTCAACAACACTGTGTTTCCCAATGTAGGCATGCCAAACGTCATGCACGAACTGCAGGGAGATGTTGTGTGTGAAGGTGAGGCTGGACATTGCGAACCCGAGCATGTGGATGGAACTGGCTCCATGACACCCGAAGAGTTTGATGCGACAGTCGGCGACATGGTGAATTTCCTGTACTACATTGGCGAGCCAGTGCGTGCAGAGCGCGAGCGCCTGGGCTTCTATGTTCTGGGCTTTCTGGCGATTCTGTTTGTGTTCGTGACATTGCTGAATCGCGAATACTGGAAAAAGATCCACTAGTCTGCGGTTGGTAAAAGTCAGCAAATCCGAAAATTGAGGTTGAGAGTATGGGTGTGGTCGCTAAACGTTCTTCAATGACGTTCTATTCTGATGGTGCCAGTCAGTACAGTCATCGTGTCAGAATAGTGTTGGCCGAGAAAGGAGTGACCGTCGAGACAATAGACGTCGATCCGGACAGAAAGCCTGAGGACCTCGCGTCTCTCAACCCCTATAACAGTCTGCCGACGCTGGTTGATCGTGATCTGGTGTTGTATGAAGCCAACATCATGATGGAGTACCTGGATGAGCGTTTCCCTCATCCACCGCTGTTTCCTGTATATCCTGTTGCCAGGGCACAGAGTCGTCTCTGGATGTTCCGCATCCAGCGCGACTGGTGTGCCTTGGTCGATTTCATTATGGCAGGGAAGGGAAGTCCGGCGGAGCTGGACAAGGCTCGCAAAGAGTTGAAAGAGAGTCTGACGTCGATTGCTCCGATATTCTCTGAAAAACCCTACTTCATGAGCGACGAGTTCACCATCGTGGATTGTTGTGTAACACCAATTCTGTGGCGTTTGCCAGCGATGGGGATTGAACTCTCCGACTCCAAGGCTCTGCAGCCTTTGCTGGAGTACCGTGCACGTTTGTTTACACGTGATTCGGTCCGTGCCAGTTTGTCTGAGCAGGAAAGGGAAATGGTCTGACACTGTGCCATGCGGGCCATTGTCGCAAACGGCTTCAAGCTCGATAAGTTATCTGCAGGATGACGGTATAGAGCAACAGTGTCCCGCAGGTGTTCATCCTTATTGGTACACAGCATGACCATGACATCCAGTCGTCCCTACATTCTGCGAGCACTCTATGAGTGGATAGTGGAGAATGGCTGCACGCCCTACATCCTGGTGAATGCTTTTGGTCCAGGAGTGAGGGTGCCGCAGGAGCACGTCAAGGATGGACAGATTATCCTCAACATATCACCTTCAGCTGTACATGGATTACGTATCCTGGACGAAGCAATTGATTTCAGTGGCAGGTTTGCCGGGATTCCGACCCCGGTGTATGTGCCAGTTGGATCGGTGCTAGGAATCTATGCCCGGGAGAATGGGCAAGGCATGGTCTTCGAGCCGGAAAAGCCGCAACCACCAACTCCTCCAGCTGCACCGCAACCGATTGGAACTGCCAGAAAGCCAGGCTCCAAAGAACCTGTAAAACGCCCATCCCTGCGCGTTGTCAAATAAGCGTTGTGGTATTCAGATCAGGCCGCTCACCTGTGAGCGACCTGTCCTCAATCACTCGCGCGCGCCTCAGATATAATCGAATACTTTAACGACCTTAGAGACACCGGCCACGTTTCTGGCCAGCAATGCTGCCGTGTCACCTTGCGCCTGCGAGATCATACCCATCAGATAAACAGTCCCGTTCTCGGTAATCACACGAATCTTGCTGGAGGGGACATTCTGGTTAGCTGCCATCTGCGTGCGTACTTTGGTGCTGATCCAGCTGTCGTTGGTACGTGACAACAGAGTGGTCTGTCCGGCGACTTCGAGTTCATTGTGCACACGCCGGATTTGCGCGCTGGCTTCAGCGGCGATCTGACCGGCACGCACTTTCAGAGCCTCGGACTGCACTTGTCCTACGAGAAGTACAACACCATTGTGGCTGACCACATTAAAGTGGCTGTTCCGGAAGGCTGGTTCCATGGACTTCATGTTCACCGTGACTTTTGTTTCAATCGACTCGTCTTCGACAATCGTCCCGGCAGTTCGGACCCCCGGATCTTCCTGAATTCCGTTCTCGTCTGTGGTAGCGACCAAAATGGATGTGCATCCAGTACTCGCAAGCAAAAGAGCAACAGCTATCAAACGATACATTTTCACGATTCATCCTCTCCAAAAATTTGAATATCTATCAAATCACACAGACTGTGCAGAACCAGCAGGTGAACCTCTTGTATTCGTGCGACTGACTGTGCTGGTACCCGTATCTCGACATCGCCCTCATTGAGTAGTTCGGCCATGTCTCCACCGTCTCTACCGGTTAAGGCTACTACACTTACACCGCGATCATGACTTGCTTTAATAGCCTCTGAGGCATTTCTCGAATTGCCACTGGCAGAAATCGCCAGCAATACATCACCTTCCTGTGCCAGTACTCGCAACTGCTTCGAAAAAATTTCCTTGTAAGTGTAATCATTAGCGACGGCGGTCAGCGTCTGACAGTCTGCATTCAGTGCGATAGCAGGCAGTCCAGGGCGTTCGCGTTCATAACGATTCAACAGCGTCGAAGCAAAGTATTGTGCCAGACCTCCAGACCCTGCCGTGCCGCAACACAGCACTTTTCTGCCCTGCAGCAATGCGCTGGTAATCAGCTCACTGGCTCTGACAATCGAGGGTGCCAGAACGGTCACGGCGCCTTGCTTGGTCGCAATGCTGTGATTGAAATGTTGAGTCACGCGCTGCTGAAAATCCATACGGGCTGGCTACCTTCCTGCTGAAACTGGCAGCCATTTTACTTTCATCCAAGCTGAAAGGCACCTTGAATCCAGTCAAACTGCAGAGATTGACCGGATTTTTCAGGAGAAATTCCCAGAATGTCGAAGCGACAAGGAATGCGATTGGTCAGATGCAATGCCTTCAGATAACTCTGTGCAGTTCGCCATAGCTTGCGCTGCTTACGCAGATCTACGCTCTCGACAGCTGATCCGAAAGCATTGGATTTGCGATAGCGAACTTCGACAAACACCAGTTCCTGTGCAGTGCGCATGATGAGATCGATTTCACCTAGCTTGCACCGATAGTTCATGCAGATCAGCTGCAGTCCTTGTTCCATTAGGTAGCTGGCTGCAATCTTTTCCTGCTGTTCGCCGAAAGCGCGAGGGCCGTGTGATGAAGGGGGCATCAGGTCACTTCCATTGTGAGGCTGAGGGGATTTCTCTGTCTGCCAGTATAGCAGTGGTGCGGGGAATCAGCGTGGCAGGATATTGGCTGTTCCATTGACGATCACAGCATTGCTGAGTTCTCTGTGAATACCGCCATCAGGTTTCATGGTCAGCAATCCAGTGGCACCGCTGATGCGCGTATAAGGGAACTGCCTTAGCTGCTCCAGGCGCAGATAGAGTCTGAAGCTGTCGACGCCCATCGCGCGTAACCTCTGAATCGGCCCTGATGCGACGGTCCAGATTTGGGTTGCACTCTGCTTGAGTGGGTCCTTGTCGTCGAGAATCCAAGGTGCGTCATTGAAAAGGATACCATTCAGATCGCGATTGGCTACGGGATTACCACCACCATCATAGATTGAAGGCATGGCATAGACAGGCACGTCACCGGCAAAATGAAACGATAACGTCGGCTTGATTTGACGACCTTCGGCAGGGTTGGCCAACAGGAAGATGAAGTCCACGTCCTGACGCCTTCTCGGAGTGAACTGTACGGTGCTGCGAGGAATAAGATTGCGAATGCTGGCCGCGCGAGCTTCACTGGCGTTGATACTGAAAAGCCTCTTAATCATCGGCGAATATTCATTCGCGCCACCAAAAGTGTCGACCGACACTATCTGCCCCCCGAGCGCGGTCCAATAGTTAATGAAAGAGTCCTGAATGCGTCGATAGTCTTCTCCTGTGGGTGTGAGAACCGCCGCATTGCGATGTCCTTCTTTCCAGGCGGTCTCGGCTGCCTGCATGATTTCATCCTCTGGAGCGAGTCCGAACTGGTAAAGGCCGACAGGGCTCTCTTCGCCAAGGTCACCATAATTCAGAGCGAGGGTAGGGACTGGCATGGGACCAGTGGACCTCTGCATCGTGCGAACGGCCTCCTTGAGCAGAGGCCCAATCACCATGTCTACACCATCACTCACGGCCTGATCGTAGAGTCCCTGGACGTCGGTGCGAAAACTGGTGTCATAGATACGGACTTGTGGAACGTCATGACCTCGCGATATCGCATCATAGTAGGCACTGAGAAATCCTTCGCTGATGGCCTTGCCGAGAGGTTCCTGCATGGGCAGCATCAACGCAATTTCACGTGGACGCTGTTCCCAGAGGTCGTAAATGATGCTTAAACCGTCGGGCAAGCGTGGGGACGCGCGGTGTTGTGTCCAGGTGTTGCGCCATTGGTCGATGCTGCTCATCTGTGTCTGCAGATTGTACTGGTTCGAATTCACCAGACGGAGCAGCTCCAGCCAGCCGCGCAGCTCATAAGAGTCGACATTGTTGCCGGTAATATTCAGCGCGTTGGCCGGAGCGCTGGAGAGCACCTCCCAAATGGCATTGTTGTTAGCGTGTAGCTGATCCCCTTCCAGCAGCGGTGAAAGCTGGATTCGCTCGCGTATGGCCAGCAAATATTGCTCGGACTTGAACAGGCCTGTTGCGCGCAGTTGGCGCAGATTGATCTGCTGCTCTGGGGGCAGGTTGGCCATCGGTTCCAATGGGGCAGAATTCAGTATCTGCAAAGCAACTACCGGGTCGGCCTGCAACAACGCCAGTGAGGCTTGCGCAAAAGCGCCTCGAATCTGCTGAGCCTGGGGCAGTGCCTCGACCGATCGCAGTTCTGTCAGGGCGTCAGCCGCTTCGTCCAGTCGACCGGCTTGCAGCAACAGCTCGATAGCTTCCAGCAGATAGCCTTCCGCCTCCGGTGAACGGCTACTGCGCGCCAGTGACAGCAGGGCGTCGATCGGACTGACGGGAGCTGCTTCGTCCGCTTGTTCAAACCTTGGTGTGGGTTGCTGCTGAGGCGCGGTAGTGGTACAGGATGCCAGCATCAGTATTAGAAATACCGGGGCTGCGCGTTGCGCCAGCGCTGTCAAAGAGAGGCGTCGGGGTGAGCGTTTGAGCAACATTGGCTGGGATGACATGGCGACATGATCGGGCTGAGAAGCTTATTACAGATACCCGGCACGAGCAACGTCTCACGGGCATGCGTCGAGTCCGGTCGCTGTGTATACTGCCGACTCATCAGTATGACCCCTCGTCAGCCTCATCATCAGTTTCATCAGGAGTCCCTCCCATGTCGGAAAGTGTTCAGCCCAAGGCGGCGCTTTATATTGTCGCCACGCCGATCGGGAATCTGGCTGACATGACGGCTCGTGCCATCGAAGTACTGAAATCCGTGGATCTGATTGCCGCCGAGGATACTCGGCACAGCGGGCGCTTGTTGCAACATTTTGGGATTGGTACCCGGATGATGTCCTACCATGACTTCAGTGAGGATAGCCGTGTTGAGAGTCTCTTGCAGAAGCTGTCGAGTGGGTTATCGGTCGCATTGATTTCTGATGCCGGGACGCCACTGATCTCCGATCCAGGCTATCGTCTGGTCGTGCGAGCACGGGAGGTTGGAATCACCGTAGTGCCGGTGCCGGGTGTCTGTGCATTGACTACCGCTCTCAGTGTGGCCGGGCTGCCCAGTGATCGTTTCGTATTTGAAGGGTTTGTGCCTGCCAAACGTGCAGCCAGAATCAAACAGTTTGAAGAGTGGTTGCTGGAAACCCGGACTCTGATTTTTTACGAGTCACCGCACCGGATTCTGGAGAGTGTCGAAGACTTGTTGACAGTGTTTGGCCCCGAGCGGCACGTTGTGTTGTGTCGAGAGCTGACCAAGACTTTTGAGACTATTCATGGCGATAGTCTGGGCAATCTGTTGCCCTGGGTGCAGGGCGACGCTAATCAGCAGCGCGGCGAGTTTGTTGTGCTGATCAAGGGGGCCGAAGCCGTACTGCATGAGGAAGTCGATAGCGAGGCGTTACGAGTGCTGGGGATATTGCTGGAGGAGCTTTCGGTAAAGCAGGCAGCCGCGTTGGCTGCCCGCATTACCGGAGTGAAGAAGAATCTGCTTTATCAACGCGCTCTTCTGAAGGTCTAGTCTTAACGTCAAACCCTAACGTCAGGGCTTCTTGACCCACTGGCCAGGGCTGGCTTCCACGAAGTTTCCGGCACGGGTATTTTCGAGAGCCCGCGTAAAGGCCAGTTTGGCCACATCAGCGACGGCGATACCGTTCTCTTTGGCAATTTCTTCGTAACGTGCTCGTCGCTGCGCATTAACGCTCTCGACCAGAGCTGTCACGTCGGCTGGCACGTTGCTTTGCACGAGGCCGATGTAACCATCCTGTTTCTCGCCGATCTGACCAGCAGCCTTGGCTTCATCCAGTGTCGCCGCGAAAGCGCTGCTCATTCCCATTAACACCAGCAACAAGCCGAAGCTGATAATTTTTCCGAATTTCTTTGCCAATCTCATGATCTTGTCTCCGCTTAGAATAAACCGCTGTCTTCGTCGAACATGTCATCCAGTTCCCGTTCCACCTTGACCCGGATTTCGTGCTCGATGCGCACGTTCAGGTTGATGGTGATGGGCTCGTTGGGCATTGCGACCTGCACAGTGGGTGTGCAGGCCATGAGCCCTGTCAGGAGCGCAAACGCGAGGGTCGTGAGTCTGATCTGCATAGTGTTCTCTTTTGTGTCTGTCAAAGGAGCTGGCGACTTGTCTGGTCGGCAAAGCCGTTTTCCTGTTCACCATGGTTTGCACTATAGCAGACCAAACTGAATCGGGACTGAATTTCATTTTGCAGATAATCAGAGGGATAGATGGGGCAGCGATCAACGACTCTGCAAAGCTCTTTCGAGTGCATCAGTGATAGAGCGGCTGGATTGCAGGCTTTGCAGTAGCGAGGGGATATTGTCGCTGATGTTCAGGTTCAAATTGATACGCTGTCCCTGATTCATGTCGGGATTGGCGCCCTGCAGTCGCACAGCGAGGTTCAGCTCTCCGCTGGGTTGGTAATTCACGTCGGCTTCCAGCAGGTCGTATTGATAATTGCTGAGTGCCTGATTGACGAGATCAAGCGCTGCGTTGCCACTACTGCCTGTACCGCCAGACAGGTAACGGATGCTGCCTCCAGGAGCTTCCACATGCAAGGTACCGCCTGCTACTGATACAGCATTGTCGGCAATACGCACTGGCACGTTGCCACTGATGATGCCGCTGGCCTGTATGCCTTCGTAGGCGCCCATGTCCAGCAATGTACTCAGGTCGATGCGCTCCAATGTCAGGATGAAGTTGTTCTCCGCAGCGCCCCAGTCATAGGCAAGGCCTTCCGACAGTAGCCTGCCATTGAAAAGAGTGGCTTGCAGGTCCTGCAGGTCGAGCGTTTGGTTGCGAGTGTCGACACCATAATTGAAAGCGATGTTCTCCACGGGCACGCCGGGGTTAACGCTGCCTATCCTGATCTGCTGTGTTTGTCTGCTGATGAAGTCGCGTGACTCAATCAGTTCGCCACTCAGTGTGGTCGTAAAATCGACTATCGCCGTGTTGGTATAGAAGCCGCTTAACTTGTCTGCGCTGAGCTGTATAGGGCCGGATACCAGGATTCCCGCAACATCATCCATGCGTAGCTGCAGGTCGGCACTTGCCGCCACGCTTCCAGCAATGATGTCTGCCTCGAAGGGGAGGTCTTGAAACCAATACGCAAGGCCTTGCTGATCAGGCCCAAACTGCAGCTGAGGAATTTCAGCGTGTATCTGTGCTGTGCCATTGTTCAGATCGATGTTGCTCTCTGCCGTGAGGATTTCGCGGTCGGCAAGGCGAAACCGACTGTTGGCGTGCAGGATATTGTTGCTCAGCTGGAGCTGTGCGGAGACTTCCGGCTTTCTTGCTTTGAAAGGGAGTTGGTCGCTGCCAATGGTTCTGGCATCGAGTTGCATACTCAGCTGCGGGAAGCTGTCTGGCAGAGCTGGCCAGCGTGCCATCAGGGCGCTCGCTTTGATGGAGGCGTGTCCGCTGTTGGTGCCGAAGCGCAGCATTGGCAGGAAAAGCTCTACGCCATTGCTGTCGATGAGGATGTCGCCTGCCGCATCGGTATGGATTGTCATGGCCTCTTGCAGCAGCAGGTTAACCTCTCCCAGCGTGAAGTCTGGGCCATTGATACTGGTGGCGCCGATGCGTGATCCTTGTGCGAGAATCGCCGTAGCAATGGAGCCGTCGAACTCCAGCGCGAGGCTGCCAACGGCGTCGAGGTTCTCAATGGTAATGTTTTCGTAAGTGACGGCAGGCAGATTCAGAAGCGACGAGAGCTGGAGCGAGCAGCGCATCGGCAGGGCGCAGTCTCCTGTGGCCTGCGTGATGGCGAGCGTCGCGACCTGAGTCGCTGTGCCTGTATGCAGCGTTGCCTGCACACTCTGACCAGCCGTTGTAAATGCCATGCCAATATTCTGGGTAGTATAGGTCCCGGAGATTGCCAAGGGTTCAGTGGCCTGCCATGTAATCGTGGTTTCACTGTCAGTGGGGATCGGTACTGTGCCGCGAACATGCGACCCTGCAAGGAGGGATAAAGTCATGTTGAAGGCTTGGTCATCGGGTGGTTGTGTGCGACCTTGTGCGGACGCAGAAAAATAGACAGTGCCCGCCAAGGTGCCCAGTGTCTCCGGTAGCAAATCCAGGCGCCGCAGCAACTGTTCCCCTGCCGCCAGCTGCAAAGAGCCAGAGCTGTCTGCCTGCAATTGCCCCTGATTTTCGTGCAGCGTCAACTCGCCTTCAAACACGGATTCTCCGCCGCTTGCAATATGCAGATTGCCAGTCATGGTTTGAGGTGGAAACGGGTGTCCCGGGAGTTGCTCATCCGGAATGAAATAGCTGGAGACGAACTGCTCATCATGCCAATTGAGCGCCAGATCAAGACGCATGTCGTCACGGCTGATTTGTGTAACAAACTCGCGGGCGTTGCGCGACACTCCCACTCTGACATTCTGCATGGCTCCAATCGCAAGGCTTTCGATGCTTAAAGTCTCCAGAGGCAGTGTCTGCAGCGTGCTGAGCCATTGTGCGATGTTGATTGCAGTGCTTGAGTCCTCGGTGCTGGTTACTGCCTGCGCTTCCGAGGGGAGGTTGAGTGTCAGATTTTCAATCTCGATTTTTCTCAACTGACCTTTCAATAATTGCGACGGTATATAGCTGACCTGAAGATTGGTGAGAGTGCTCTCCTTATCGCTCGCTTTGACAGTATCAGAGCCGATGAATGCAAACGTGATGTTCGCAACATTGAGCGTATCGGAGCCAAGTTGCAAACCTTTCAATGAGCGTAGCTCTACACCCATTGGGAGCAGATATGGATTGGCGATTCGGACAATGAGAAAGCTCATCAAGAAATAAAGCAAAGCGCCGAACAGCATAACAAGCACCAAGAAACCGACAAGAACTCGGTTCCATGTGCCTAAGCGTTTTTGAGGAATATTCGGCATGCTCATGCGGTTGGGTGTCCATGTCCTGTTTCTGAGCGTGGTTGGAGCGCGTCTGAGCGAGTGTGCCACAGTGCTTTTTTCATTGACAGCAGGGCTCACGGTGCGCGGCGGGGAGTGATTCCGGCCGCCCACAAAGTGCTTGTATAAAAGGGTGAGCTGGCTTAACCTGCGCCCCGAGTCAGCTGGACAGTCGCTGCCAGGAATTCTTCATGAATCGCGCAAGCGATCAATGAGGTACCCGGTGGAGGAAAGTCCGGGCTCCACAGAGCAGAACGCCAGGTAACGCCTGGGAGGCGAGAGCCTACGGAAAGTGCAGCAGAGAGCAGACCGCCAACCCCGATGCAAATCGGGCGGTAAGGGTGAAAGGGTGCGGTAAGAGCGCACCGCGCGCCTGGTAACAGTGCGTGGCACGGCAAACCCCGTTCGGAGCAAGACCAAATAGGGATCCTACGGTGCGGCTCGCACTGGATTCGGGTAGGTTGCTCGAGGCCTGCAGTGATGCAGGTCCCAGATGAATGACTGTCCTAGACAGAACCCGGCTTACAGGCTGACTCAGTTTTTCCTCGTCTTACCCTTCGTAATAAATCATCCAAACCCAAGAACTCTTAACAAACTACTTTAACAGTTTTGTTTAGCGTTCTGATATTCCTGTTTTTCCTGCTTGGCTCCCCGTGGTCTTGTCTTCTCTTTGCCTCGTAACCTCTCGATTTATATACGCATTTTTGCGTTAGACCGTCGTCAAAAGCGGCAATTTCCTATTGCAGATTGCAATTCGTATGCTAGAGTGTCGCAGAGTGGGAAAAGGTGGAAGATTCTGTAGAAAAGTGGGGAATTTGGAGTGAGCTGTCCCGCGACAGACACGCTAAACAACAGAGGATCGGCAGGTGTTCAGAGGCGTCAACACAATCAGTCTGGATTCGAAGGGGCGACTGGCCATGCCGTCGCGCTATCGGGACCAATTGGTGAGTGAATTTGCCGGGCGACTGGTGGCGACAATTGACCCCATGGCCAAGTGCCTGCTGCTGTACCCCATTGATGTGTGGGAAGAGATTCAGAAGAAGATTGAAGGGCTTTCCAGCTTTAATCCGGACACCAGAAGGTTTCAGCGCATGATGATCGGTTATGCGACAGATCTGGAGCTGGATGGCAGTGGGCGGGTATTGCTGCCGCAGGTGCTGCGCGCTCACGCAGAGTTGGACAAGCAGGTGGCGCTGGTTGGTCAGGGTAAGAAGCTGGAGCTTTGGAGTGAGGCGAACTGGGATGAGCAAAGGACGCTCTGGATGTCTCAGCAGACCGTGGGAGGCGAGTTGCCGGCAGAGCTGCAGACGCTCTCTCTGTAAAGAGTCCGAACGGGCGTCACAAGGCGCGACAAGCACGTAAGCAATCTTCTGTTGGTAAACCCTGGTGGACAAATCGATGTCAGAACGACCGCAGCATGAGACGGTTCTGTTGGAAGCTGCAGTAGCTGCGTTGCTGGTGAGCGATACCGGGTTTTATGTGGATGGCACATTCGGGCGCGGTGGTCATTCGCGACGAATTCTGCAGGAGTTGCAGCCGCAAGGCCGGCTCCTGGCGATAGACAAGGACCCGGATGCTATTCGGGTTGCGCGTGCCGAGCTGGGTGCTGATGCGCGGTTCGAGGTCGTGCAGGGATCGTTCTCTCGTCTTGCAGAGTTGGTAGCGGGAGCGGGATTGACGGGCAAAGTGAGTGGGGTTTTGTTGGATCTGGGGGTGTCCTCGCCACAACTGGATGAGGCACAGCGAGGCTTCAGCTTCAGTCAGGATGGGCCTTTGGATATGCGCATGAATCCGGAAGAAGGGCAGAGTGCTGCTCAGTGGCTGGCGTTCGCATCCGAGCAGGAAATTGCCGACGTCATCTATCGCTACGGAGAGGAGCGTTTCTCTCGACGCATGGCGCGAGCCCTGATCGAACATCGCAAGGTTGAACCCATTACCACGACTCTGCAGCTTGCCGAGATTATCAAACAGGCCAATCCTGCCTGGGAAAAGCACAAGCATCCAGCGACGCGGGCTTTTCAAGGGATTCGTATACACATTAATCGCGAGCTTGAAGATCTCCAAAGTGTTCTGCAGCAGGCGCTTGATGTTCTGTGTGTAGGAGGGCGGCTAGTGGTGATCAGTTTTCACTCCCTTGAGGATCGCATCGTGAAGCAATTCATCAGCGAGCAAGCCAAAGGCGACGACTACCCGGCAGGGGTGCCTGTGCAATACGCGGATTTGAATCCGCGTCTGAAAAAAATCGGCAAACCGGTGAAAGCGGATGACGAGGAGGTGCGGCTGAATCCTCGTTCACGCAGCGCCATCATGCGAGTGGCTCAGAAGATTTCCTGACAAAAATTTGCAGTTAAAACCTGTAACCAGAATGACCAAGAAGATGCCCTGATCATGAGCACACAGACAGACAAAAACAATGAGGGTCGCAATAGCGTAAAAGCACGCAAGGGAGAGCAGGCGGTGTTCTCCTGGGTGGAAATATTTTCAGCGCGCACCCAGTTCATTCTTTTCCTGCTCCTGATGCTTCTGGCTACTGGCGTTTCTGTTGTCTACACCACGTTCAAGAACCGTTACCTCCTTAACGAACTGCAACAGCTCAAGAATCAGCGCAATGAACTCCAGGTGCAGTGGGGTCAGCTGTTGATTGAGCAAAGTACGTTCAGCCTTGAAGCGCGTGTCGAACGCAAAGCGATTGATGAGCTGCAGATGAAAGTGCCGGAGTTTGCCGAGATAGTCATGGTGCGCTATGAGTGAGCGAGAGACTGATCACCAGCCATTGACCTGGCGCTTGTACATGATCTTCGTTGTCATGGTGTTGTGCATCCTGGCGGTGCTCTGGAAACTCACCACGCTGCATGTGCTGGAAAAAGATTTTCTGCAGGGGCAGGGTGATGCGCGGACCATTCGCACCGAGCCCTTGTCTGCTCATCGCGGCGTCATTACTGATCGCAACGGCGAGCCTCTGGCCGTCAGCACTCCTGTCAAATCCATCTGGGTGAATCCGAAAGAGCTGTCGCAGGAATTACGGGATATCGAACTGCTGGCGACAGAGTTGCAGTTGGAGCCCCAATCTCTGGCCAGCAATATCGCTGCCAATGCTGAGAAAGATTTTCTGTTCGTCAAGCGACGCATGTCTCCCGCCGAGGCAGATCGTGTATTGGCGTTGCGCATTCAGGGTGTCTATGCCCGTCAGGAATATCAGCGTTATTACCCGCAAGGTGAAATCGCAGCCCACGTGGTGGGCTTCACTGATGTAGACGACCAGGGGCAGGAAGGGCTGGAGCTTGCTTACGACAGTTGGTTGCAGGGTGTGCCAGGCCGTCAGCAGGTCATGAAGGATCGTCGCGGACGTGTCATCAAGGAGCTGGATACAATCCAGACCGCACAACCGGGCAAAGATGTCGAGTTGAGTCTCGATTTTCGCATTCAGAATTTGGCCTATAAAGAGCTGAAAGCGGAGACTGTGCTGAGAGGCGCCAGGTCAGCCTCTGTTGTAGTCATGGATGTGGCGACCGGCGAAGTGCTGGCGATGGCTAATCAACCTTCTTATAACCCGAACAATCGCGGCTCCATTACCGACTTCAGTGCCTTGCGCAATCGTGCTGTCACCGATCTGATCGAGCCGGGCTCGACCGCAAAGGCCTTCACAATTGCTGCTGCGCTGGAATCCGGGTTGTACACGCCGGAAACGTTGGTCGACACCAATCCCGGACGCATGCGTATTGGCAGAGACTGGGTCACCGATGCCACCACGCGCGATATCAACCACGGCATGCTGACAGTGCAGGGCGTGATCACCAAGTCCAGCAACGTCGGTGCCTCCAAACTGGCGCTTGCCATCGGCCATGAGCAACTACGCAACATGCTGGTGAAGGTCGGGTTTGGCGTCGATACCGGCACTGGTTTTCCAGGCGAGCGGGGCGGCGTGCTTCCCAATCATCGCATCTGGCATGACATCGAAACCGCAACCTTGTCCTATGGCTATGGCTTCTCAGTGTCGGCACTCCAGCTGGCTCAAGCCTATACCACCATCGCCGATGGCGGCCTGCGTAAACCGGTCTCGCTTCTCAAGTTGAATCCGCAGCAATTGGACGCTCTGCCGAAGGAGCAGGTCATCAGCGAGATGGTGGCTCATCAGGTAATGGCGGCGCTGGAGACTGTTGTCGACAAAGAGCGCGGCGGTGGTGCGACCGCTGCCAATATCCCTTTCTACAGCGTCGCTGGTAAGACCGGAACCGCGCATGTCGTCGGTGCTTCTGGCTATGAAGACAGCGTTTATAACTCTCTGTTTGTGGGCTACGCGCCTGCCAGTGATCCCAAAGTGGTGATCGTGATTGTGATGAATGAGCCCGGTGGCAACGAGCACTATGGCAGTCAGGTGGCCGCGCCATTGTTCTCGAAAATAGCAGGTGGTGCGATGCGCATTCTCAACGTCCCGCCTGACAAGATCAATGATTCGGAAGTCCTGAACCTGAGCGCTTTGTAACGGCAGTGACACCATGAATACAGCGGAAAGAATCGTGTACAAGACCTCACTTGAACAACTACTTAGTGGCATCGCAGACCTTGCGCAAGATCTGCCGCCCGAGTTCGGCGTTCAGATCGGTGGAGTGCAGCTGGACAGTCGTCTGGTGAAAGCGGGTGATCTGTTCATGGCCTGCTTCGGCAAGAATCATGACGCCCGTGACTACATCGATCTGGCAATCGACAACGGCGCTGTTGCCATTGTCGTGCACGCTGGTGGAGTGTGGCGCGGTGTGAGTGTGCGACGCGGCGTGATCGTTATCGCTGTGGATGACCTCTCTGCCAGAACTGGTGAGATTGCCGCACGCTTCTATGATGAGCCCAGTGCCGCGATGACGATGATCGGCGTGACCGGCACCAACGGCAAGACCAGTTGCACCCAGTTCATCGCGCAGGCACTGACTGCAGCGCAGCGCAAATGCGGTGTCATCGGCACCATCGGCTATGGCCTTTACGGTGACCTGCAGGAGTCCGCTTACACCACTCCCGATCCCGTATTTTTGCAGTCAGTGTTGGCGCAGATGCGTTCACAGGGAGCGGATACAGTCGCCATGGAAGTGTCTTCGCAGGGTTTGCACCAGAATCGTGTCAACGGCGTGCGTTTCGATGTGGCTGTGTTCACCAATCTCACTCGCGACCATCTG
Organism: Pseudomonadota bacterium; assembly: GCA_040384465.1. Taxonomy (GTDB): domain Bacteria; phylum Pseudomonadota; class Gammaproteobacteria; order Pseudomonadales; family Pseudohongiellaceae; genus UBA5078. Next base: position 190,637 of record JAZKJF010000005.1, read on the forward strand.
GACTATCACGGCAGCATGGAAGCGTACGCCGAGACCAAGGCTCGCCTCTTCATGATGGAAAGTCTGAGCAGTGCCATTGTCAATGTGGATGATTCCTATGCACCGGCCATTCTGAATTGCATCGCACCCACCGTGAAAACGTTGACATTCAGTGTGACCAGCCCCCACGCCAATGTGCACGCTCTGCAATTGGAGCTGCTGCGTACGGGTTACAAGGCCGTCGTGCGAACACCCTTCGGTGATGGCGCGATGAGTGGTCGTCTGCTGGGGCGTTTCAATTTCAGCAATCTGCTGGCGGTTTTGACGACATTGATCGCCACCGAATCGAATCGCAGTGATTTCCGGCTCGACACTTTGCTGGACCGTCTCTCGCGCCTGCAGCCTGTCAGTGGCCGTATGGAAATTGTCGGGGACAACGTCGACATCACTGCAGTAGTGGACTATGCGCATACTCCAGATGCTCTGCGCAGTGCCCTCGTTGCTTTGCGTGAACATTTCAGCGGCCGAATCTGGTGTGTCTTCGGGTGCGGTGGCAATCGTGATCAAGGCAAGCGCCCGATGATGGCAGAGGCCGCCGAGCAGTATGCCGATCAGTTGATCATCACAGATGACAACCCACGTCACGAATGTGCTGATGACATTGTCAGACAAATCCTCCTTGGTATTGCGGACACGTCGCGGCTGGTGGTGGAGCGAGATCGTGCGAAAGCCATATCGCTTGCCATCAAGAGCGCTGCGCCCGGTGACGTTGTCTTGATCGCTGGCAAGGGTCACGAGAATTATCAGGATGTAAACGGCAAAAAAATGATCTTCAGTGACGTCGCCCAGGCACGACTCGCACTGCAGGCAAGAACCCCATCCACTCAGCAGACGACCAGGTAAATCTGTGATCAAGAGCATGTCACTCTCAGCATTGAGCAGCATCACGAAAGGGCGATTGAGCGGCCCTGACGTGAGCTTTCAGCGCGTGTCGACAGACACCAGAACCCTGCGTGCGGGTGATTTGTATGTGGCATTGGTGGGTGAGAGTTTTGATGGCAATGAGTTTACCAAGCAGGCTTTCGAAAAAGGGGCTTGTGGCGCGGTAGTGAATGAGATTGTCGAGGGTGGCAAGCCGCAGTTGCGTGTTGCCGATACGACGATTGCGCTGGGTGAGATCGCCAGACTGAACCGTCTGCAGTCGCAAGCGCGCGTCGTTGCGGTAACAGGAAGTCAGGGCAAGACCACCGTGAAAGAAATGATTGGCTGCATTCTTGGTGTTAATTATCCGGTGCTGATCACCAAAGCCAATTTCAACAATCACGTCGGGGTTCCTCTCACACTACTTGAACTTGACAGTACTCATCAGCGTGCGGTGATCGAGCTGGGAGCTAGTGGTCCAGGCGAGATTGCTTACACGGTGAAGATGGCGCTGCCGCAGGTGGCTGTGATCACCAATGCCGCTGCGACACATATTGAAGGCTTTGGCGACCTACAAGGTGTCGTCAAAACCAAGGGTGAAATCATCGATGGTCTGCCTGCCGATGGTGTAGCCGTACTGAATGCCGATGATGCGAACCTGCAGGCCTGGATAGAGCGCGCGGCCGGACGTCGTGTGATGACCTTTGGGATGAATCAATCGACCGCCGATTATTTCGCGACACAGATACGCGGCGCTGCGGGTAAAGGATCTGCTTTTACTCTGGAAACACCTTCAGGATCGGTTGCGATTTCGCTTGCGCTGCTGGGATTGCACAACGTTGTGAATGCGGTCGCGGCAGCCGCTGCCAGCATGGCAGCGGGATGCACACTGGAAGAGGTCAAAGCTGGACTGGAGCGTGTCAGAGCGGTTCCCGGCCGCATGAACATCATGCCGGGCATTGGTGGCGCGGTGTTGATTGATGACAGCTACAACGCCAGTCCCTCCTCTTTTCACGCAGCTATCGATGCGCTCGCGGTGCACACGGGCCACAGAGTTCTTGTGGTCGGTGATATGGCAGAGCTGGGGCCGCAGAGTGAGTCAGCGCATGCCGAGATTGGTGAATACGCGCGCGCACAAGGAATAGACGATCTATGGTCAGTGGGCAAATTGAGCGCGCTGGCCTCCAGCAGTTTTGGTCGAAGTGGCAGACATTTTGACAGTCAGCAAGCACTCATCGAACAGGCTCGTGCTGTGTTCCAGCCCGGTGTGATCGCTTTGGTTAAAGGCTCACGCAGTGCCGCGATGGACAAGGTCGTAGAACAATTGAAGAACGGAGAACCCTCATAATGCTGGTTTGGCTTGCAAGTTATCTGACACAGTTCGACAGCGGATTTGCGGTACTCCAGTACATTACCGTGCGTGGAATTTTCAGTATTCTGACGGCGCTGATGATCTCTCTGCTGATTGGTCCCTGGATGATTCGCAGGCTCAACAGGCTGCAGATCGGACAGGTCGTCAGAGACGATGGTCCCAAGAGTCATTTCAGCAAGGCGGGAACGCCGACCATGGGCGGCGCGCTCATTCTTGTCAGCGTGGCGGTCAGTACGTTGTTGTGGTCGGACCTGAACAATCATTACGTTTGGACCACCTTGATCGTCACGCTGTTGTTTGGTGCTGTCGGTTGGGTAGACGATTATCGCAAGGTCATCGAAAAGAATCCGAAAGGCCTGGTAGCACGCTGGAAATACTTCTGGCAGTCAGTAGTGGGGCTGGGAGCAGCGCTGTTTCTCTACTATAGCGCCATCGGTCCTGCTGAAACCCACTACATCATTCCCTTCTTCAAGGACGTTTCTCTCAATGTCGGCGTTCTCTATGTGGTGATCACTTATTTCGTGATTGTCGGCAGCAGCAATGCGGTCAACCTCACCGACGGACTCGATGGTCTGGCCATCATGCCGACCGTCATGGTCGGTGGTGCGCTTGGCTTGATTGCCTACTTGGCTGGTAACACGGAATTTTCCGAATATCTGCGGATTCCCTACGTCGTCGGTGCTGGTGAGTTGGTGATTTTCTGCGGCACGCTGGTGGGTGCGGGTCTCGGCTTCCTCTGGTTCAACACTTATCCCGCGCAGGTATTCATGGGTGATGTGGGTGCTCTGGCGCTAGGCGCTGCTCTTGGCGTTGTCGCCGTTATTTCACGTCACGAGATTGTGCTCTTCATCATGGGAGGAATTTTCGTGATGGAGACTGTTTCTGTGATCCTGCAGGTGGGTTCGTTCAAGTTGCGTGGCAAGCGCATCTTCCGCATGGCTCCTCTGCATCACCATTATGAATTGAAAGGTTGGCCGGAGCCGCGCGTGATCGTGCGCTTCTGGATTATCACGGTGATGCTGGTGTTGTTCGGACTGGCAACATTGAAATTGCGTTAACGGCCGTCAAAAAGCTCAAAAAATTGTATGACCAAGGTGGAATATCCAGTGACAGAAAAAATGCGAGTGATAGTGGGGCTGGGGAAAACAGGTTTGTCCTGTGCCCGCTACTTGCATTCGCTTGGAGAAAAGTTCGCCGTGGTGGACAGTCGCCTGAATCCACCGGGACTTGCGGAGTTTCTGAGAGAGTTTCCCCATGCCACTCTCGAACTTGGTGGATTTCCCGAAGAATTGCTGATGGGAGCTTCCGAGCTGATTGTCAGTCCCGGTGTCAGTCTGCAGACGCCAGCAATCAAGGCAGCAATGGCTGCAGGTGTCAGAGTCTGCGGTGACATTGACCTGTTCAGTCGAGTTGCCGACAAGCCCATCGTGGCAATCACCGGCTCCAACGGTAAGAGCACAGTAGTGACTCTGGTCGGTGAGATGGCGAGAGCCGCTGGAATCAAAGTGGGCGTTGGCGGCAATCTTGATGGTGCAGGGGCTGCCCCGGCACTCGATCTGTTACGCGATGGCGGCAGTGATATGTACGTTCTGGAACTCTCCAGCTTTCAACTGGAAACCACACACCGCCTGGGTGCCGAAGTCGCCGTTATACTGAATCTCAGCGAAGACCATATGGATCGCTATGCGACCATGCAGGATTATCTCGATGCCAAGCAGCGGATTTTTCTGGGTTGCCAGCAAATCGTCGTCAATCGTGACGACAGAGCAAGCGCTCCACAGGCAACGACGTCCGCTACTGTTCACAGCTACGGGCTCGATACACCGACTGCGCGTAGCTGGGGCATTCTGCATGTCGACGGTCAGGATTTTCTGGCGTTTGGTGCCGAAAAATTGTTGGCAGTGAAAGAGTTGAAAATCGCTGGCAAGCATAATGTTTCCAATGCACTGGCGGCGCTTGCGCTTGGCGAAGCGCTTGGTCTTCCGCGCAGCAGTATGCTCGACGCATTGAAGAAATTTCCTGGTCTGCCGCACCGCTGTCAGTGGGTTCGCCATCGGCACGGCGTGGATTTTTACAACGATTCCAAAGGCACCAACGTGGGAGCTTCACTGGTCGCGATCGAAAGTCTTGGCGAACTGGTGGCAGGCAAGCTCGTGCTGATTGCGGGTGGCGTTGACAAGGAAGCGGACTTTTCCGGCATGGCGGCACATGTGGCCCGCTTCGTGAAACTCCTGGTGCTGATCGGCCGTGATGCAGGCAATATTGCCGCTGCACTGCGCGGCACTACCGAGATGGTGTTCGCTACTACGCTGGTTGAGGCCGTTGCAGTTTCTGCGGCACGAGCCACCGCTGGCGATGCGGTGTTGTTGTCACCTGCATGTGCCAGTTTTGATATGTTCACCGATTTCACGCATCGCGGTCGCGTGTTCATCGAAGCAGTGGAGGCCTTGTGATGAGAGCCCACACTCCTTCTCTTCAAAATATCTCCAAGACCAATCCACTGGAGACGTTGCAGCGCCGCATTCAGGCTCCGGGTCAACCCAATACCTTATTGATTGTGATGTTTCTGCTCATGACCATCGGTTTGTTGATGATGACCTCTGCCTCCATCGAAATAGCGAATGGGCAGTACAACGATCCTTTCTTCTATTTCAAACGCCAATTGTTCTTCACCGTGTTGAGCGCGGTGATCGTGGTCGTGACGCTGACGATTCCTGTCCGCTTCTGGTATTCCATCAGTCTGCCTCTGCTGCTGCTCTCGTTTGCATTACTGGCCCTGGTGCTGGTGCCTGGCGTCGGTCGCGCCGTGAATGGCAGTTCACGCTGGATCGACCTTGGCTTCTACAATTTACAGCCTTCTGAGCTGGCAAAAATATTCATCATCGTTTATCTCGCTGCTTATCTGGAGCGTCATCGTTTTTCCGTGATGGAGACATGGGTGGGCTTCATCAAACCGATGGTGATACTCGCCGCTGCCATCGTGCTCCTGCACTTCGAACCGGATCATGGGGCGATGGTGATTCTGATCGGCACGACCTTCAGCATGATCTTTCTCGCCGGCGCAAAACTGCACCGCTTTGCATTGGTTCTGCTGCTCTGTGTGTCCGCAGTGGCGGCGCTCGCCATCATGAAACCCTATGTACTGGATCGTTTTTCTTCTTTCATGAATCCATGGGCCGCCGAGTACGTTTATGGTGAAGGGTATCAGTTGACCCAGGCACTGATTGCTTTTGGTCGTGGCGGCTGGTTCGGAGAAGGTCTGGGGAACAGCATCCAGAAACTGTACTTCCTGCCGGAAGCGCATACCGATTTCGTGCTGGCGATTGTTGCTGAGGAATTTGGCTTTGTTGGCGTCAGTGTCGTCGTCGGTTTGTTCATCACGCTGGTTGCGCAGGCGTTCAAGATTGGCAAGCGTGTCGAACTCAGCGGCAACCTCTTCCCGGCCTATCTGGCGTACGGCATCGCGATGCTGTTTGCCTGCCAGACACTCATCAATGTGGGCGTGAATATCGGTCTATTGCCGACCAAGGGATTGACGCTGCCGTTTCTCAGTTACGGGGGCAACAGTTTGCTGATCAGTGCGTTCATGGTCGCTGTATTGGTACGCATCGATTATGAGTATGTCCAAAACACATTGAAATCATCACTGCAGAAAGTGACGAGCCCCGACAAGCGAGGTTTGCGATGAACAACACCGCCAACATCGCGTCGGCCAATGCCATCGGGACTGTGCTGATCATGGCGGGAGGGACCGGTGGTCACATCTACCCGGCGCTGAGTATCGCGCGCAATTTGCACGCTCGCGGTTATCGCACCGAGTGGCTTGGCACGGCGCGAGGACTGGAAGTGGAAGTGTTGCGGGATACGGATATTCCGCTGCATTTCATTGAAGTGAAAGGGTTGCGCGGCAAAGGGCTTCTGAGTGTACTGCAGGCGCCGTTCATGATTGTCTCCTCGGTATTGCAGTCCTTACGGTTGCTGCGTCAGATCAACCCTTGCTGTGTGCTCGGGATGGGTGGCTACGTGACAGGTCCCGGTGGTGTTGCAGCGCGACTTGCAGGTCGACAGTTGTTGATCCATGAACAGAATGCCATCGCTGGTTTCAGCAATAGATTGCTGGCACGCATCGCCAATCGGGTGATGGAGGCATTCCCCGGCACCTTCACGACCGCTTCGAAAGTCGTCTGTACAGGTAACCCGGTGCGCGCTGAAATTGTCGCACTGACGGAGCCAGCAACCAGACTACGCGATGTCAACGCACCGCTACATGTGCTGGTGGTGGGGGGCAGTCTCGGTGCCGTTGCCATCAATCGTCTGATTCCCGCCGCTCTGCAACTTCTCGATGCGACGAATCGACCAGAGGTGTGGCACCAGACAGGTCGCAATAATCTGGAAGAGACTCGTGCGCTTTATGCTGCCAGTGCTCTGGCTGTCAATGAAGCATGCCGCGTCGACGCTTATATCCACGACATGGCCGCTGCGTATGCATGGGCTGATCTGGTGATCTGCCGCGCCGGTGCGACCACGGTCAGCGAGATTGCAGCAGCAGGCTTACCCTCTGTGTTGATCCCTTATCCGCACGCAGTTGACGATCATCAGACTCGCAACGCGCAATGGCTCAGCGCTGCCGATGCAGCATTGCTGATGCCACAAAGTGAATTGAGTGCAGAGGTGCTCGCCGAACAATTAAATACTTTTACGAATGACAGAGACCTGCTGCTGTCCATGTCCAAGTCTGCCCGCGCACTGGCACGTCCTGACGCGAGCGATCTGGTGGCGCTGGAATGCATGGAGGCCTGCAAAGGCAAGTGAAGAGATGATGAATCAGAAACAGCAAGGCCGACTGCACTTTGTTCCCGAGATGCGCCGCATCAAGACGATACATTTCGTGGGTATCGGTGGCGCAGGGATGTGCGGCATTGCCGAAGTGCTGCTGAATCAGGGCTACCGCATTACCGGCTCGGATCTCAAAGGCTCTGCAGTAACCGAAAGACTGGTTGGCCTGGGCGCCACCGTGTACATCGGCCACAGCGCGAGCAACATTGATGCGGCAGATGTGGTGGTGTACTCCAGTGCGGTGAAGCCTGGCAATCCCGAACTCACTGCGGCTCGCGCACTGGGCAAACCAATTATTCCGCGTGCAGAAATGCTGGCAGAGCTGATGCGTTATCGCCACGCCATCGCCATCGCGGGAACCCATGGCAAAACCACGACCACGAGTCTGGTCGCTTCGATTTTTGCCGAAGCCGGTCTCGATCCTACCTTTGTCATTGGTGGTCTGCTCAACAGTGCTGGCGCTAACGCCAGGTTGGGTGAGAGTCGCTACCTGGTGGCTGAAGCCGATGAGAGTGACGCGTCATTTTTACATCTGCAACCGATGGTTGCGGTGGTGACAAATATCGACGCCGATCACATGAGCACTTATGAAGGGGACTTCAACAAGCTCAAGAAATCGTTCATCGAGTTCCTTCACAATCTGCCGTTCTATGGTCTTGCGGTGCTGTGTACGGATGATCCAATTGTGGAAGAAATTCTCCCGCTGGTGTCGCGACCGAAATTGACTTACGGCTTCGCGGACACCGCGGACTATCAGATTCTGAATCTGCAACAAGACAAACAATGCACAGAGTTCGAGATTGCGCGCCCCGAGCGAGTCGGCAATCTCAAGGTCAAGCTGAGCATCCCGGGTCGCCACAACGCTTTGAATGCAACCGCTGCAGTAGCCATTGCCAGCGATGAAGGCATCAGTGACGAGCATATCTGTGCAGGTTTGCAAAAATTCCAGGGTGTCGGCCGCCGTTTCGATATTCAAGGCACTTTCCCGGTGCGCGACGGCACCGCGATGTTGCTGGATGACTACGGGCACCATCCTCGTGAAGTTGCGGCCACCGTTGCCGCTCTGCGGGGAGGTTGGCCGCAGGCACGCGTGGTCATGATCTATCAACCGCACCGTTACACCCGCACCAAGGATCTCTACGAAGACTTCGTCAAAGTGCTGTCCGATGTGGATGTGCTGTTGATGCTGGAAGTGTATTCCGCAGGAGAAGACCCGATCCCCGGTGCCGACTCTCGCAGTCTCTGCCGCAGTATTCGTGCGCGCGGCAAAATAGATCCGGTGTTTGTGCAGGATGAAGAAGATATTCGCAAGGTGCTGACAGAGATACTGCGTGACGGCGACATCGTCATCACACAGGGCGCTGGCAGTGTCGGCTTGCTGGCAAAGCAACTGAGTGAGCAGGGCCTGATTCTCTAACCATCGAAAGAGTGAATGCGCGTAATGAATGGAAAGCTGACAACAATACAGAAACTTGGACGCGTCGCGGTGGTAATGGGCGGCAATTCCGCCGAGCGCGCAGTATCGCTCAAGAGCGGCAATGCCGTGTTGGCCGCGTTGCTGGAAACCGGGGTCAATGCTGTGGGTGTGGATGCAGCGAACGATTTGATCGGACAGTTGCAGAGACAAGGCGTTGAGCGTGTGTTCAATGTGTTGCACGGACGTGGCGGCGAAGATGGGACGTTGCAGGGATTGCTTGAATTCATGCAGATTCCTTACACCGGCAGTGGTGTGCAAGCCTCGGCCCTGTCCATGGACAAAGTGCTCACCAAGCGAGTGTGGCAGAGCCTGGGGCTCTCCACTCCAGCCTTCCAGATGTTATCAGCAGACAGTCATTGGTCCGCGATCATCACTGCACTGGGTACAGCCGTGGTGAAACCGGTGCGCGAAGGTTCCAGTATCGGCATGTCGATTGTCACTACTGCGGAAGAATTGCAGGAAGCGTATGCGAAGGCAGCGGCTTACGACTCGGAAGTGATGGCCGAGCAGTACATTTCTGGCTCCGAATTCTCCGTCTCGATTCTGGGTAGTGAAGTTCTGCCAGCCATCGAGTTGCGAACCACACACAAGTTCTATGACTACGACGCCAAGTACATAGCCAATGACACTCAGTACCTGTGCCCGGCACCACTGGGCGCGGCAGCAACAAATGAGCTGAGCGATTTGAGTTGGCGCGCTTTTGCAGCGATTGGTTGTCGCGGCTGGGGACGAGTGGATGTGATGCGAGATAAGCAGGGGCGTTTTTGGCTGCTGGAAGTCAACACTGTACCGGGCATGACCGATCACAGTCTGGTGCCAATGGCTGCGCGAGCGCGTGGTCTGAGTTTTGGGGAACTGCTGCTGCAGGTGCTGATCGATACATTGCGTGACAGGGCACAATGAAAACAACAATGAACAGCAATTCATTTTCAGCTCGTGGAGGCATACGCGATATCCCTCGCGGTGCGGTGCCGCTGCGTAGAAATGAACCGGCGCAAGTCGAGCGCGCGCCGACTAAAAGCCGCACAGGCATTTTGCTCGGCTTGTTGGCGTTGAGTCTGCTGTTACTGCTGGGGCAATACGCGACGGAAATTCGCAGCTTGGTCAACAAACCGGTACAGACTGTCTTGATGGCGAATCCGCTGCAGCGCGTGAATGAGCAGAATGTGCGTGAAGTACTGGCCAATCATCTTGATGCGGGATTTTTCGCCCTCGATGTGCAGGCCATCAAGACTGCTCTGGAAGCCGACCCCTGGGTCGAGAAGGCCACCATCTCCCGCATCTGGCCGGACACTTTGTCTGTGGCCATTACTGAGGAGATCGCGATTGCCCGCTGGGGTGACGCCACTCTGTTGAATCAATTCGGTGTGACCTTCGAACCTTATGCGATGGAGGACGATCTGGCGCTGCCTTTGCTGATCGGGCCAGAAGGTCAGCAACGACGGGTGATGGAGCAGTACCAGACCTTCAGTCAAATGCTGTTTTCGTCGGGATTGCGCATTCGCGAACTGAGTTTGAATGAGCGCGGCAGCTGGAGTCTGCGTTTGCACAACGATGCCGAAGTGATGATCGGTCGCAATGAAGTCGTGGAAAGGATGCAGCGTTTTGTCAGCCTTTATGATCGACACCTTTACAGTCAGCTGGACCAGATCGAGGCGTTCGATCTGCGTTACAACAATGGAATCTCAATCAGGAAAAAGGCAGATATGCCAGTCGGGATAGTCTCTAAATGAATTGCATCAACATGAACAGCAGTTTGGTCAGCAACTGCGAGGATAAAATCTTGAGTGCCGGTAACGCGGTAGGGGTTATCACATCACGAGGAGCGCGCGGGTAATGAGCGAATCAACACGCGGAAATCTGATTGTTGGTCTGGATATTGGGACTTCGAAAGTGGTGGCCATTGTGGGCGACATCAAGGCTGATGGCACTCTGGATATCGTTGGAATTGGCAGCCACCGTTCACGCGGACTGAAGAAGGGCACGGTGGTCAACATCGAGTCGACAGTGGAGTCGATTCAACGCGCCATCGAAGAGGCTGAACTGATGGCGGGCTGTCAGATTCACTCGGTGTATGCGGGCATCGCCGGCAGCCATATTCGCAGCATGAATTCCCATGGCATTGTCGCTATTCGCGATGGTGAAGTGACGCGCGCCGATATCGATCGTGTGATTGACGCGGCCCAGGCTGTGGCGATTCCAGCAGATCAGAAAGTGCTGCACATTCTGCCGCAGGAATACATCATCGATGCGCAGGAAGGGGTGAAAGAACCGCTGGGAATGTCCGGTGTGCGACTCGAAGCCAAGGTGCATCTGGTGACCTGTGCCATCAACGCCGTGCAGAACATTGAGAAGTGCATCAAGCGCTGCGGACTGGTCACAGAAGAGATTATTCTTGAACAACTGGCGTCCAGCTATGCGGTGCTGACTGAAGACGAGAAAGAGTTGGGCGTGTGTCTCGTCGACATCGGCGGTGGAACGTCCGATATCGCCGTCTTTACCGAGGGCGCAATCCGTCATACAGGGGTAATTCCTATCGCTGGTGATCAAGTTACTAACGATATTGCTATGGCTTTGCGAACTCCTACTGAAAATGCAGATGAAATTAAGATAAAATACGCGTGTGCTCTGACTCAGCTTGCGAGTGCCGGGGAAACCATTCAGGTTCCCAGTGTGGGCGACCGGCCCCCTCGTGAATTATCACGACAAGCATTGGCAGAAGTGGTGGAACCACGTTACGACGAATTGTTCACGTTGATCCGTGCTGAACTGCAACGCAGTGGCTACGACAATATGCTGGCCGCCGGCATTGTACTGACCGGCGGCACGAGCAAGATGGAAGGTGTCGTCGAACTGGCAGAAGAGATTTTCCACACACCAGTGCGGATTGGTTTTCCGCAGAATGTGAATGGTTTGTCGGACATCGTCAGGAACCCGATTTATTCAACAGGGGTTGGCTTGCTTCTCTACGGATTGAAGCAGCAACAGGACAAGGAGTATCAGACTCCCGTCAAGGAACCTCGCATCGGTTTGATGGAACGTATCAGCGGCTGGCTCAAGAAAAATCTTTGACCGCTGCGCCTTGGTGAACAGGATTGATCGGAAAGACAGACCGAATTGGATTGCAAGTCATAAACCGCAGGACGTGTTTTCAAAATTTAAAAAAACCAGGAGGCCGTATGTTTGAATTAGTCGATAGTATTCCGCAGAACGCAGTGATCAAAGTGATTGGTGTGGGCGGTGGCGGCGGCAACGCGGTACGTCACATGATTGCCAGCCATATCGAAGGCGTCGAATTTGTCGGTGCCAATACAGACGCTCAGGCCTTGAACAATCTGCGCGCCAAGACTCTCCTGCAGATGGGCAGCTGCGTGACCAAGGGCTTGGGCGCCGGTGCCAACCCGGAGATCGGTCGTCAGGCAGCGCTCGAAGATCGTGATGAGATTGCAGAAATTCTCGCAGGCGCCGACATGGTCTTCATCACAGCAGGCATGGGCGGAGGTACCGGCACGGGTGCAGCGCCGATTTTCGCCGAAGTGGCCAGAGAGCTGGGCATCCTGACAGTGGCTGTGGTGACCAAGCCATTCCCGTTCGAAGGCAAGAAGCGTGCGAAGGTTGCTGAAGAAGGTATTCGCGCACTGTCCGAACATGTTGACTCCCTGATTACTATACCGAATGAAAAATTGCTGGCGGTGCTGGGTAAAGACGCATCACTCCTGGACGCGTTCAAAGCGGCCAATGATGTGTTGCTTGGCGCGGTGAAAGGCATTGCCGATCTGATCATGCGTCCTGGCATGATCAACGTGGACTTCGCGGATGTGCGCACGGTGATGTCCGAGATGGGCATGGCCATGATGGGCACCGGCTACGCCTCAGGTGTGGGACGTGCGCGTGAGGCTGCCGAAGCTGCTATCCGCAGCCCGCTGCTGGAAGATGTCAATCTGCACGGCGCGCGCGGTATTCTGGTGAACATCACTGCGGGTGAGAATCTGTCTCTGGGCGAATTCACCGAAGTGGGTGACACCATCGAAGAGTTTGCGTCTGACGATGCGACTGTAGTAGTCGGCACCGTGATTGACCCGGATATGGGTGATGAAATTCGCGTTACGGTAGTGGCGACTGGTCTGGGTCTGCGTGCGGCGATGGCTGCTGCTCCTGTCAAAATAGTGGAAACGGTTGCAGCTCCCAAGGCAGTGGTGACCGACTATCGCCAACTGGATCGCCCGGTGGGAATGAGAACACGTCCGGCCTCTGCTCACACCATGCCGCAGACTGGTCTTGCCAGAGCGGTAGGGTCTGATGCCGATATGGATTACCTGGATATTCCTGCATTCCTGCGTCGTCAGGCGGATTGACAGGGCCGCTCTCAAGGCTCTGTTTGTTGGGTTATGACATGATCTTTGCTATTATCCGGCCTGCGCTGGAGCGGCTAGACACGCGGGCATCACATTAAAACGGGAAAGACGACACCTATGCTTAAACAAAGAACCTTGAAAAACGTGATCAGAGCGACCGGCGTAGGCCTGCACACCGGCGAGAAAGTCTATCTGACACTGAGACCCGCTCCCGTGAACACAGGGATTATCTTCACCCGCACGGATCTTGATCCGATGGTGGAGATTCCGGCCAAGGCCGTCTATGTGGGAGATACCACCCTTTCCACCACATTGGTAAAGGGTGATGTCAGGATTTCCACGATTGAGCACCTGATGTCGGCGATGTCCGGTCTTGGGATCGACAATGCCTATATCGATGTGAGTGCGCCCGAAGTGCCGATCATGGACGGCAGCGCCGGACCATTCGTGTTCCTCATCCAGTCCGCTGGCATCGAAGAACAGCCCGCCTTGAAGCAGTTCATTCGCATCAAGAAGACCGTACGTCTGGAAGATGGCGACAAATCTGTCAGCCTGGAACCCTTCGATGGTTTCAAAGTCAGCTACACGCTGCTTTACGATCACCCCGTTTACAGAAAGTACACCAAGACGGCGAGTGTGGATTTCTCCAGCACCTCCTTCGTCAAAGAAGTCAGTCGCGCGCGAACCTTCGGCTTCATGCATGAGTTTGAAGAGCTGCGCAATCGCAATCTGGCCTTGGGCGCGAGCATGGACAATGCCATTGCGGTAGGCGATTACAAGGTGCTGAACGAGGACGGTCTGCGTTATGAAGACGAGTTCGTAAAGCACAAAATTCTGGATTCCATCGGCGATCTTTACCTGACTGGCCACAGCCTGATCGGTGAGTTCAAAGGATATAAATCTGGACACGCCCTGAATAATGCATTATTAAGAGCGCTGGAAGTAAACAAAGACGCCTGGGAAATTGTCACTTTCGACAACGATTTAAACGTACCTATTTCCTACATGAAGCCCGTATTGGCAGCCTGATACAGATTTTTTACCGTTATTCTTTGCTAACCCGTTGTTTTTTCGGGTGTTAGTTTGACGCGTTGCTGCCTTGACCGACTCAGGTGTTCTGGTACACGTATTTAGAGAACCGCCTGAGCATGAAAGTCATACTCGTTGACCAGCGCCACGGTCATACCCGCACTATTGTCCTGAAAGGATGGCTGAAAGGCCTCCTTTCGGTGTGCATTCTCGGTGCACCAGTTGCCTTGGGCTACCTTGGCTATCAGGTGGCCGTCTCTCACGACCCTCAGGAATACTCTCTCGAAACCGCTCTGGAGTGGAATGAAGAGATCGAGTCTCAGACCGATGCTGTTGCCCGTCTGAAACTGGAGTCTGAGGAACAACTCGAAGCTCTCACCCTGCGTCTGGCCATGTTGCAGGCACGTCTCCTGCGGCTCGAAGCCCTCGGTGAGCGGATTACCACCGTTGCCGAACTGGATGCCGGTGAATTCAATTTCAGCGACGACCCTGCCGTCGGCGGTCCTTTCGTCGAAGACACTGCAAGCTACGCTCCTCCTGACTTCATTGACGCGATTACCGATCTGGAAGCGCAGATCGCGGATCGTGCCCAGCAGCTAGAAATTCTTGAAGGCCTGATGGCTGAGCGGCAGTTTGAGGCGGATGCCTCACTGGCCGGTCGTCCTGTCACCAAAGGCTGGATCTCATCGCCATTCGGTCGTCGTACCGATCCTTTCAATGGTCAGCTTGCCTGGCACACTGGCATAGACTTCGCGACTGCGGAGGCTGGAGCGGACATTGTCTCTGTCGCTGCTGGTGTAGTGACTGCGGCGGGCGAACGTCAGGGCTATGGCCTTGCGGTGGATATCAATCACGGCAACGGCTACGTCACGCGCTACGGTCATGCAGAAAAACTGCTGGTCGATGTGGGCGAGATCATCATGAAGGGGCAGGCGATTGCCCTGGTGGGCAGCACCGGGCGCTCCACCGGCCCGCACGTGCATTTTGAAGTCTACAAAAATGGCAGAGTGGTCGACCCCGCCTCCTACATTCACCGTACTATCCGCTAACTCTTATTTCTTTCCTTCGTGGTGCAGCCACTGCCCGCAAGCGCAGCGTGGTGACTCCATGACATCAATTATTTTTATTCCGGATTTTCATAAACCGGGCTCTTATTCAGACGACAAGACGAGTTAAAACACGATCATGGATTTCAAATTCTTAAAAGCAATTTTTGGCAGCAGCAATTCCAGACATCTCAAGAAATTGCAAAAAAACGTGACTAAAATCAATGCGCTGGAACCTCAGTTCGAGGCGCTTGACGATGCTCAGCTCAAGGCCAAAACAGCCGAATTCAAGGAACGCTTCGACAAGGGTGAAACCCTGGATCAGTTGTTGCCGGAAGCGTTCGCGGTCGTCCGCGAGGCCAGTAAACGCACCATGGGTATGCGCCATTTTGATGTGCAGCTGATCGGGGGCATGGTGCTTCACGAAGGCAATATCGCCGAGATGAAAACCGGTGAGGGCAAGACCTTGGTGGCAACACTGCCTGCCTATCTGAATGGCTTGACCGGGCTGGGTGTACACATCGTGACGGTGAACGACTATCTGGCTGCGCGGGACGCCAACTGGATGCGTCCTCTCTATGAATTCCTGGGCTTGAGTGTCGGCATCATCGTCGCCGGGCAGTCTCCCGAACAGAAACGAGCTGCCTACGAAACTTCTATCAGTTACGGCACCAATAACGAATTTGGTTTTGATTATCTGCGCGACAACATGGCCTTCCGCCTGGAGGACAAGCTGCAGAAGAAACTGAACTTCGCCATCGTCGACGAGGTGGATTCCATCCTCATTGACGAAGCGCGTACGCCCTTGATTATTTCTGGCGCTGCGGAGGACAGCTCCAAGCAATACCTGGCCATCAATGCGCTGATTCCGAAACTGGAAAGAGGTGCGCCACGTCCTGAGAAGTCCGGATTCAGTCTGGACAAGGACAACGAGTATGTTGAATCAGGCCACTTCCTGGTGGACGAGAAAACCCGACAGGTGGAATTGACCGAAGCTGGTCATGAATTGCTTGAAGATTTGCTGATCGAGAAAAAGATGCTCAACGAGGGCGAGAGCCTGTACGCGGCGACTAACCTTGGCCTGCTGCACCACATCCATTCCGCACTGAAGGCCCACTACCTGTTTCACAAGGACGTGGAATATATCGTGCAGAACAAGAAGGTTATCCTGATCGATGAACATACTGGTCGTACCATGGAAGGACGTCGTCTCTCCGAAGGTCTGCATCAGGCCATAGAAGCGAAAGAAGGGCTGGCGATTCAAAGCGAGAGTCAGACGCTGGCTTCAACCACCTTCCAGAACTACTTCCGTTTGTATCGAAAGCTGGCCGGCATGACCGGTACTGCCGATACGGAGGCGTTCGAATTCAAACAGATTTACAACCTCGACGTGGTGGTCATCCCCTCCAACCGTCCGATGCAGCGTATCGACAAGAATGATTTGATTTTCCTGTCCATGCCCGAGAAGTTTGAAGCCATCGTGCGCGACATCAAAGAGTTGAGTGCGAAGGGCGCGCCTGTGCTGGTGGGTACCGCTTCGATTGACACCTCTGAAACGCTGTCGGCCTTCTTGAAAAAGGAAAAAGTCGAACACGAGGTGCTGAATGCCAAGTTCCACGAGAAGGAAGCCTACATTATCGCGCAGGCCGGACGTCCCGGCGTGGTGACCATCGCCACCAACATGGCAGGCCGTGGTACTGACATCGTGCTGGGGGGCAATCCAGAGCACGAGATTGCAGCCTTGGAGAACGCGACGCCGGAGCAGATCGAACAAGTGCGTGCGCGCTGGCGCGAGCGTCATCAACAGGTTCTGGAGGCTGGTGGTCTGCACATCATCGGTACCGAGCGCCACGAGTCCCGCCGTATCGACAATCAGTTGCGCGGCCGTTCCGGTCGACAAGGTGACCCGGGTTACTCCCGATTCTACCTGTCTCTGGAAGACAATCTGATGCGCATTTTTGCCTCCGAACGTGTGAAGAATTTCATGCAGGCGCTGGGCATGGATCGTGGTGAAGCCATCGAACACAGCATGGTGTCCAAGTCGATCGAGAAGGCGCAGCGCAAAGTGGAAGGCCGCAACTTCGACATTCGTAAACAGCTGTTGGAATACGACAACGTCGCCAATGACCAGAGAACGATTGTGTATCGACAACGCAATGAACTGATGGCGAGCGTGAATGTATCCGATCTGATTGCCAGCATGCGGCAGGAAGTCGCGCAACAAGTCGTGGGCAATCACATCCCGCCGCAGAGCGTCCCGGAGCAATGGGATGTCGCAGGTCTTGAGCAGGCTATCGAGGCTCAGTTTGCGAAGAAACTGCCTGTGCAGCAGTGGCTGGATGAGGACGAAAAACTCTTTGAAGAAACTCTCCGAGAGAAAATCGTCGCGGTGCTGAATGAAGAGTATGAGAGAAAAGCAGCAATTGTCGGCGAGAAGATGCACTTGCTGGAGAAACAAATTGTCTTGCAGATTCTCGACAATCTGTGGAAAGAACATCTGGCGGCGATGGATCAATTGCGTCAGGGCATTTTCCTGCGCGGTTATGCGGGCAAGAATCCCAAGCAGGAATACAAGCGTGAGGCGTTCACGTTGTTTCAAGAACTGCTCTCCAATCTGCAGCATGAAGTGGTGCGTTTCCTGAGTCATGTGCAGATTAGAACCACCGAAGAAATTGATGCACTGGAGAAGCAGCGTGAAGAGGAACGTGCCCGGGAGAAAATGAGATTCGAGCATGCACAGGCGCTCTCGTTGCAGCAGGAAGCGCAAGCCGCCGCTGCAGAGTTGATGCCGCAGCAGGCGCAGGCTGGCGACAATACCCCCTTTGTCCGCGATGACAAAAAAGTAGGGCGTAACGATCCGTGTTTCTGCGGGTCAGGAAAAAAATTCAAACAGTGTCACGGGAGATTGAGTTGAGCAACATGAGTGAATCTCACATCAAGGCAGAAGATCTTCACAGAGTGGAAGGTGTCCGCGTCGCGGCAGTGCAGGCCGGTGTTCGTTACAAGAACAGATTGGATCTGGTGGTGATGGAGATCGCACCCGGCTCCACAGTGGCAGGTGTCTTTACGCTGAATGCCTTCTGTGCCGCGCCGGTTCAGCTGTCCAGAAAGCACCTCAAGGACAGCGCTGGCCAGATCCGTTATTTGTTGATCAACACGGGCAATGCCAATGCGGGCACGGGGCAGAAAGGCCTTGATGACGCGTTGTCATGCTGTGCGAGTCTGGCCGCGCAGGCGGGCGTTCCGGTCAGCGCTGTGCTGCCGTTTTCCACCGGCGTGATTGGAGAGAACTTGCCCGTCGACAAGATTGTCGCGGGTGTTCCCAATGCGCTCACTGCCTTGGGTGACAACTGGCTCGACGCCGCCAAAGGCATCATGACTACTGACACGCGGCCCAAGGCGCGCTCGGTAGTCGTCGATTGCAACGGGCGTCCGGTGACGATCACTGGCATCGCCAAAGGTGCCGGCATGATCAAACCCAATATGGCCACTCTGCTCAGCTTCGTATTTACGGATGCGGGCATTGCTCAGCCACTATTGCAGAAGTTGCTCAACGGCGTAGTGGATCAGTCGTTCAATAGAATCACGGTGGATGGTGATACATCGACCAACGATTGCTGTGTCTTGGTGGCGACGGGCAAAAGCGGTGTGACGCTTGGTGAGGCCGATCTGGCGGTATCCTCCAGCTTCGAGGATGCACTGCAGGCGCTGGTCAAAGAACTGGCCAAAGACATCATTCGCGATGCCGAAGGGGCGAAGAAATTCGTCACGGTCGACATTCAGGGCGGCGCCGATACCGGAGAGTGTTTGAAGGTGGCTTACGCCATTGCGGAATCGCCATTGGTGAAGACGGCACTGTCTGCCTCTGATCCGAACTGGGGACGCATTCTGGCCGCAATCGGCAGAGCAGGACTGCATGAACTGGACGTGGGGCGCATCTCCATTCGTCTGGGTGAGGTCTACATCGTCGAGAACGGCACTCTGGCGACCAGCTATCGCGAGGCGCTCGGTCAGGCTGAAATGAGCAAACCGGCCATCGACATCACCGTGAACCTGGCGCGGGGCAATGCTCGTGAAATCGTATGGACCTCTGACCTGTCAGAAGACTATGTCCGCATCAACGCCAGCTATCGCAGCTGACCACAGCGCCTGACGGGAACCCATGACGCGAACAGCTGTGCAGCGAATTGTCCATGTGGCTGTTGGCGTCATCGTCGATGACGCGGGACGTGTGCTGATCGCGCTGCGCCCCGAAGGCGTTCACCAGGGCGGCTTGTGGGAGTTTCCCGGCGGCAAGTGCGAGCCCGGCGAACCCGTCGAAGATGCTCTGCGCCGGGAGCTGCATGAGGAGCTGGGCATCACGGTGCTCCGTCAACAACCTCTTTGCGTGATACGGCACCATTACGGAGACAAGGAAGTCCTGCTCGATGTGCATCGCGTCGATCAGTTTGTCGGCGTCCCCGTGGGGCGAGAGGGTCAGCCGATTCGTTGGGTCGAGATGTCCGCGCTTGAGCCGACCCAGTTTCCCGCCGCGAATCGCCCGATCATCCAGCGTTTGCAATTGCCGCGTCTGGTGGCTATTACCGGGACCGCGCGGACCGAGGCGGATTTCTTCGCCAGGTTCACGCGTCTGCTTGAACAGTCGCCTTCTCTCGTGCAACTGCGCGCTCCGGAGTTGCACGAAGCGCGTTTTGTCGAGCGTGCGCAGCGCTGCAGTGTGCTGTGTCGTCAACACGGAGTCCGTCTCCAGTTCAACGCGCATCCGGCGGTGGTTGCTGATCTGGACGTGGATGGTGTGCATGTCAATGCCCGTACCCTGATGGCCTTGCATGAGCGCCCGGTGCCTCAGGAACAGCTGTTCAGTGCCTCCTGCCATGATCTTGCAGAATTGCAGCAGGCCGAGGCGTTGGGGGCCGATTTCGTCTTTCTTTCTCCCGTGGCCGCGACCCCTTCTCATCCCGCCCAGGCTGGACTTGGATGGGAGGCTTTTAGAATCTTGACCAGTGCTGTTGGCGTCCCCGTTTACGCTTTGGGCGGTCTGGGCGCTGCAGATGTTGAGGTCGCACTGGCACATGGCGCAGCAGGGATTGCCGGAATTTCCGCATTCTGGCCCGCAGAGTGTGAGTGAAATCACCACTTTGCCCGGTAATGGCTTGAATTTATTAGCTTTAGGAGCATAATTCAGGGCGTCACGCAGAAGCGTGACCTTCAGCAAGGATCACTGCTATGACTACAGGCTTTTTGAGGATCGGGTTTTTGAGAGCATGGGTTTTGAGGACCTCGGCCGTCACCGGGCTGCTGATCGGTTCCGCCGTCAGTCCCTTCTACACGGTGGCGCTGGCAGATCAAGCCGTCATGATTGACGAGGCTGTTCTGGTCGAAAGCAATCCCAAACCCGAAGAGCCCGCCTTCCGAGCCAGTTACCAAACCGCTGATGGTTGGGCGGTCACCAGTCCGACGTTCATTGACGCTGCCGTGATGGTCTTCGATTTCGGGACTGCCAAGTCGGTCAGTCAGGCGGTGGTCAGTTTGCCGCTGGACGCTGTTTTCCCGCGTGGCGGTGCTGCGCCCATGCAATTATTTGTCTTTGCCGACAATGGCGGCATAGACCTGTTTGACTATAAAGCTGGCGGCACTCGACCAATAGTGGAGTTTGATGCGGTCACCGCCTCAGGCGGCAACGATGCGGCAGTTCTGAATTTCGATGTCACCAGTGCCGTGAATGCCGTTCTTCCTGACAGTCGATTTGTGGGCGTCCGGGTGCAAAGCAGTGCAGTGCCCAAGGATGTCAGCAAGGGTTTCCCAGTCTGGACGGGAGTGAAGTTTCGCCCGTGGTACAGCATGAGCTTTTCCACGGGGACGCCAGCACCGCTTCCAGTGGATCGTCCGCGTTTCGATGGCTTGACTCTGTCAGTCCCCGGTTTGAGTGCTCCGGGTGTCGGTGCTTTCAACGTGGTGATGACGCTGACCGATCTTGAAAGCTCGCAGTTCATTTTGCGTGCTGCCTCCGATGTCACGCCACCTGGCAGCATCAGCGCACCAGGGCGCCGAGGTATGAATCTCCTCGACTGTACTGCCTTCACAGCTCCCCCAGGTTCCCAGACTTTGACGCCTGGTGCGCCAGTCTTCAATTCGATTACCGGGATACTGGATGTCCCCTCGCTCATCTTCAGCGGCAGTGAGTACAGCATCAGATTGCAGTATGTCGCAGGAAGCAACCCGATGCGTTTCAATCTGCTTTCGCTCACCGAAGTGCCTGTCGGGAGCGTAGCGCCAACTCCTACACTCGTTCAATTTGGTGGCAGCTTGATCACAGAGCCGTCACAGGATTTCATTCCTCTGTGCCATGGTTGGGTGTTGATCGGCGATACTGCGAAGAATGCGCTGGTAGAGCGCAACGTCATCTCCGGTGAAACCGGTGCGACTTACAAATTCAATACCATCCCCGACCAGTTGCTGCTCGATCCGGAGGCCGGAACGGTCTACATGACCACGCATCCACCCAGTCAGCGTATGTATCAATTGGATATTCCTTCCGGCGCCTTCACTTTCCACCGTCTGCGTGAGGGCGGGCGCGACTTCATTCCGCGCGATCTGGCGCTTGGCGAAGATGGCAAGGTATTTACCCTGCTATTCGATCCAGTCTACGAACTGGAGGAGGACGGCCCGGCGGAAGAAGGGCTGTGGATGGGCTTGTTCAACAACGAAGGTGACCCAGAGATTGCGGCAATTCCTCTGTTGTCGCCGATACGCATTGAGTACGACAAAGAGCAGAAACACTTGTTCTTAACCACCGAGTCTAATCTGGTGACTTTCGATTTCGATACTCTGACGCAAAACCTCACTTTTGTACCCGGTACCGATATTCCGGTGGGCAGCGGGTGCACGGATTTCAGTATTTCCCCGGATGGTGAGCGCCTGGCCTACTCCTGTCCGCAGGGCAATGAGACAGCGCCGCATACCAGCATTGTCGACATGAACCCGCGTGAATATTACGACTCTGACGGTGAATGGTTGCTGGAAGGGGCTCCCCTCAGCGCGACCTTCGATCAGAGTGGTGACATGCTGATTGCCACTGATGGCGCCAAGCTCTACTACTTCGACGCCGCTCAGCATCGGTTGTTGAAAAGCTATCCCCTGGGTTTTCCGTCCGGGGAGGTAGTGAAGAAAATTCGCGTGTCGATGGACGGGAAGTTGCTGCTGATTTTCATGGAGGCTGCTCTTAACGCCTCGACTGGGAAAATTTACTGGGTCCCGCTGCCAAGTCTCATGCCGCAATAAGCGCTGGCATGCGGATTTAGTCGTCTGTCAGTCGTCCTCGTCTGCCTCGGGGAGCACGGTTTCGCCAGGAATCGTGTTCCTCTCGCTGGCCCACTCACCAAAATCAATCAACTTGCAGCGTTGCGAGCAGAAGGGGCGATAAGGGCTGTCCTCGGACCAGATTACGATGTCCTTGCAGGTCGGACAGTTCACCTTCAGTGCTCTTGCGGTCATGTCTCTCACTCTCATTGGCTTGGTGTGCACAGTGCACAATAGGTTTCGTGCAGGGCGTGCACTTCATTCTTTAGGTGCGGCAGATCGCCATCATTGAGGATGACGTCATCAGCTCGGGCCTGCCGCTGGGCTCGACTCCATTGCGTGGCCATGATGGCGGTGACCGCCTCTTCTGTAGTGTTGTCTCGTTGGCGTGTGCGTGCCAGTTGCAGGGCTTCGGGAGCATCAATCAGCAGCACGCGATCTGTCAGGGTGTCCTGGCCCGTTTCCAGCAGCAATGGCGACGACAATATCACGTAGAGCGAACTGGCATTGTGCAGTTGCTGAGTGATCTCCTGCCGGATGAGAGGATGGAGAAGCGCCTCCAACCATTGCCGCTCTGCTGGATTGGAGAAGATACGCTCTCGCAGCACGCTGCGATTCAGGCTGCCGTCGGTGTGCAGAATCTCCTGACCAAAATGGTCGACAATTGTCTGCAGTGCAGGCCTGCCAGCCTCCACGACGACACGGGCGATGACATCCGCGTCGACGATATCCACTCCGAGATCTGCGAAGAATTGCGTCGCAGCGCTTTTGCCGCTGCCAATGCCGCCAGTCAAACCGACGATAAGATGTGGTCGGGCTCTGTAAGCCACTGGGTCAGCCAATGGGGCAGCCACCTTCAGCCCACCATGCTGGAGAGATACAGTCTGGTCAGCGCGTCACCCCACAGCAGGGTGATGAAACCGGCGCCTGCCAGATACGGGCCGAAGGGAATCGGAATGTTGCGATCCCGGCCAAGGAACAGCAGCAGAGAGATGCCCACGATGGCACCCACGAGCGACGACAGAATGACGATGAGCAGTAGACTCTGCCAGCCCATCCAGGCGCCAAGCGCGGCGAGCAATTTGAAATCGCCATAGCCCATGCCTTCCTTTCCTGTCAGCAGTTTGAATGCCCAGTACAGAGACCACAGTGACAGGTAGCCAACTATCGCTCCCAATACGGCATCGGCGGCTTCTACCTTGGCTTCCGGCAGCAGCGTGTTGACCAGCAGACCGAGCCAGAGCAGAGGGAGCGTGATATTGTCGGGCAGCAACTGATGATCGAAATCGATCATCGTCAACGCGATCAGCCCCCAGGTCAGTACCAGCAATGCCAGCGTGAGCCACGTGGCACCGAACTGCCAGGCGACGAGCCCGGAGAGCAGACCGGTGACCAATTCGATAATGGGATAACGTACGGAGATGGATTTCCGGCAACCGGCACAGCGGCCGCGCAGCAACATATAACTGACAATGGGGATGTTCTGCCAAGCACGAACTGGTGCGTTGCATTGCGGACAGTGGGAATCCGGTTTCACCAGATTGAAGACTTTGTGTTTGGCGGTGGGATCATCCTTGCTGAACTTCTTTTCGTCCAGCTCCAGAAACTCGCAGCACTGTTGCCGCCATTCGCGTTGCAACATCACCGGCACGCGGTAAATCACCACATTCAGAAAACTGCCGACTAGAAGGCCGAGGACGATGGAGAGTACGATCAATACGGTGGCGTTGTTCGCGATCAGGTCAAGCACTGTCATGAATGTCTCACTTGCGGAAAATTAGACGACCTGGCCCAGTTGGAAGATAGGCAGGTACATGGCGATCATGAGGCCACCGATGAGGGTGCCCAGCACCGACATGATGAGTGGTTCCATGAGGCTGGTGAGGCCGTCCACGGCGTTGTCGACTTCCGCCTCATAGTAGGTGGCGCATTTGTCGAGCATGCCATCCAGTGCGCCCGACTCTTCGCCGATGCCCACCATCTGCGTGATCATCACCGGGAACAGCCCGGTGGTGCGGATGGCAAAATTGAGCTGTTGTCCGGAGCTGACGTCATCCTTGATCTTCTTCGTGGCAGTGGAGTAAACGATGTTCCCCGTCGCTCCGGCCACCGAATCGAGTGCATCCACCAATGGCACACCGGCTGCAAATGTCGTCGACAAAGTGCGTGTAAATCGGGCATAGCAGGACTTCTCGACGATAGGGCCGATGATGGGGAGTTTCAGTGCCAGCCTATCGACGTTATTGGCAAAGCCCTTAGAGCGCAGCTTTGCTTCTTTGAACACATATACACCGATCACCAGAAAAATAATGACCTTCCACCAGTGAGCGATGGCCAGATCGGAAAGACCGAGTACGAACAATGTAAAGGCAGGTAGATCTGCCCCGAAGCTGGAGAAAGTCTCTGCGAACTGTGGCACTACTTTGACGAGCAGGATACCGGTAACCACTAGAGCGACCACTACCACTGCGATGGGATAGTTCATCGCTTTTTTAATCTTGGACTTGAGTGCTTCAGTCTTTTCTTTGTAAGTGGCAACGCGATCCAGCATGGTCTCCAGTGCACCGGACTGTTCGCCTGATTCCACCAGGTTGCAGAACAGTTCGTCGAAATAGCGTGGGTGCTTGCGGATGGAGTCGGCAAAATTATTACCGGCAGCGACATCGTCGCGGACCGCACGCACCAGTTGTGCCATGGAGGGATTCTCCAGGCTGTCACCAACGATTTCGAACGACTGTACCAGCGGGATGCCGGCCTTCATCATCGTTGCCAGCTGGCGACTGAATATCGCGATATCACCGGGAGTGATCTTCTGTTTTCTCGGCCCGAACAGATCCTTGGGTTTGCGTTTGATCTTGGAAGCATTAATACCCTGTTTGCGCAGTTGCGCTTTCACCAGGGCCTGACTGGCACCAGGCATCTCGCCCTTGGTCTTCTTACCGTTCTTGTCCGTACCAAACCATAGATAGACGGTTTCGTTGGCGGGAGAGGATGCTTGAGCTGCCATGATAGGTTCCGATGGGTTGAGTACGCTTATTTTCAGTCGCTTCAGGTGACGCGGTTTGCTTCTTCCAGACTGGTCACGCCATTCGCTACTTTGACAAGGGCGGATTGTCGCAGACTATTGAAACCTTCTTTGCGCGCCTGGTCGGCAATCTCAATGGAGTTGCCGTCCTGCATGATAATACGCGAAATGCCGTCTGTGATGGGAACCACTTCATAGATTCCCAGTCGGCCTTTGTAGCCTTCGTTGCACGCATCGCAACCCACGGGGCTGAAGAGTCGTAGCCGGGGTAATTGCTCCGCTGTAAAACCAGCCTCGATCAAGACGTTCTCCGGGAGTTTCAATGGCGCTTTGCAGTGATTGCACAGACGTCGGCAGAGACGCTGAGCGATGATCAGAGTCACCGAGGTGGCCAGATTGAAAGAGGGAATACCCATGTTGCGCAGACGCGTCAGGGTTTCTGGTGCGCTGTTGGTGTGAAGGGTCGAGAGCACCAGGTGGCCAGTCTGTGCGGCTTTAATTGCAATCTCGGCGGTCTCCAAATCACGGATCTCGCCCACCATGATGACGTCAGGATCCTGACGTAGAAAAGCGCGCAGGGCTGTAGCAAACGTGAAACCGATTTTGGCATTGACCGGCACCTGATTGACGCCTTCGAGGTTGATTTCCACCGGATCTTCTGCGGTCGAGATATTAGTTTCAGGCGTATTGAGGATATTCAGGCCGGTATACAACGAGACTGTCTTCCCGCTGCCAGTTGGCCCTGTTACCAGAATCATGCCTTGGCTTTGCTGCAAGGCGTGCATGTACAGCTTCTTCTGGTCGTCTTCGTAGCCGAGCGCGTCGATACCCATCTGGGCGCTGCTCGGGTCGAGGATTCGCAACACCAGTTTCTCACCCCATAACGTGGGGAGAGTGTTGACGCGAAAGTCGATAGCCCGAGTTCTGGAGAGCTTCATCTTGATGCGGCCGTCCTGTGGCAGGCGCCGTTCCGAGATGTCCATCTGCGACATGATCTTCAAGCGCGACGCGATGCGATTGGCAATGTTCAAAGGAGGGCGTGCAATCTCTTTGAGAATGCCGTCAGTACGGAAGCGGATGCGGTAGCTGTGCTCGTAGGGCTCCACATGAATGTCCGAGGCGCCGATGCGGATAGCATCCAGCAGCACTTTGTTGACGAAACGCACGATAGGGGTCTCGTCTGCCGCATCCACTGCGTCGTTGGTCCCCGCTTCGCTCTGGGCCAGTTCGACATTCAGGTTTTCCAGTTCGACGTCATCCAGCAGCCCAAGCAGCGCATCACTGCCTTCCATCTGTTCAATCACCAGATCGATGGCGGGGGACAAGGTGTTCTCGTCCACGATGATGACATCAGTGCTCAAGCCTGTATGGAACTTGACCTCGTCAAAGGCAGTGACATTGGTGGGGTCGGAGGCCGCAAGGAAGAGGCGGTTGGAACGACGGAACAGCGGGAGTACACGGTGTTTGCGCAGGAGTTTGGGGTCGACGAGATCTCGGGGGCACTGGCGCAGATCGAAGGCCGATAAATCCAGCAGCGGCGCACCAAACTCTTCGGACGCTGCGATGGCGATGCGCCCGGAGTCGGCAATGTTGTGCTTCACCAGGTGAGTGACGAAGGGAACCTTGTCATTGCGCGCCATCCGCAATGCCTCCTCGGCCTGGGCCTGGGTCAACAGTCCATCGGTGACGAGTCGTTTGGCAAGGCCGCTGAGAGTTATGGGCATAGAGTGTCTACAGGCCAGAATATGTCTGGAGTATAGATCATCATGGCGGTCCGGGGTAAGACAGTTGCAATCAGGGCTTCGCGCGTATATGGCAGGTTTTGGGAGCAAAATTTGGTTCTTGTTTGGCTGATCGTGGCAAAAACTGACAAAAAATGTCAGTCTGTGCAGGTATCGCTTTGTGACGAGGTTATCAATCCGCTTTCTGCGAAAATCTGCTTATAAAATTTTTAACCTACATTTTTCAATAAGTTAATAAGATAAATTTGGATATGAATAAAAGTTGGCACAGGATGTGATATGTCTCGTGTAACCGTTTCAAAACCAAGCGGGAATGAGTAGGACCCTGATGTCCAAACCCTTTTTGCAAACCCAAGGAGCAGTACAATGAAAATGAATACCCAGAAACAACAAGGTTTCACCCTGATCGAATTGATGATCGTTGTGGCGATCATCGGCATTCTGGCCGCTGTGGCTCTGCCTGCCTACCAGACTTATACTCAGCGTGCGCGTTTTTCTGAAGTAGTTCTGGCAACCTCTCCCTATAAGAGTGCCTACGAAGTTGGTTTGCAGACAGGTAGATTTACTGCGATTACTGATGCTGACGCAGGCGTGCTTGGAATTCCAGCGGCTCCAGCGGCGACTGCGAATCTGGCGAGTTTGACAATGGCTGATGGCGTAATCGAAGCTACTGGCACAGCTGCTGCTGGTGGTGGTGAGTATATAGCTACCCCAAGCTTTACTACGCCAGTCGTATGGACCATCTCCGGTGATTGTCTTACTCTCGGCCTCTGCTGATACAGCAGGTGTAATCTGGAGCCTCCATGTGGGGCTTCAGATTACTTAGTTTTGCGTGATTGTTTGGTTAGGGCGGGCTTGACCGCTAGAAACTTGTCGGAGACATATTGAGATGAGCCATACATCGAATCAAAATGGGTTCACACTCATTGAGCTGATGATCGTCGTCGCCATTATCGGCATATTGGCTGCTGTGGCACTCCCCTCCTATCAAGCCTATTCCACGCGGGCTAAATTCAGTGAAGTTGTGATGGCCGCAAGTCCTTATATGGCAGCCGTTGAGCTGAATATCCAGAGTGGCAGAGCGCAGGCGCTCACGGATATAAATTCTGGCGCTGACGGTATCCCGCCTGCTGCCGCTGCTACTACTTGGGTAGCCTCTGTGACCGTGACTAACGGCGTTGTGATCGCGACGGGTACTGCTGGTGTTGGTGGCCACACCTACACGCTTACGCCCACAATCACAACTCCTATTCAATGGGCCGTTGGCGGTTCATGCGTCGCTGCAGTACTGTGCTGACTGATCGAAGGCCATGAACCGTTACACAGCAGCTTTCCTGCACTTTTTACTCAGCCTCTGCATTTTCATTATTTTCATTGGAGCCTTGCTCCTGTTCTGGTACCCCAGTCCACATTTTTCCGCATCTGGTGGTTGGCAAGGGCTGCGCTTGGTTGCTGCTGTCGATCTGGTCCTTGGGCCTCTATTGACGTTAATTCTTTTTAATCGCCGCAAGTCCTCGCGAGAGTTGACGCTTGATCTAGGACTGATCTTATTCATACAGCTCGGTGCCCTAGCTTGGGGAGTGAAAGCAGTCTACGAGCAACGTCCAGTGGCGGTCGTATTCCTCGATAGCAGCTTCTACACAGTGCCAGCTCTGGCCATCACCAGTCAGGGAATAAGCCTCGATGTGCTCGAGCCCTTCGGTGAAGAACACCCGGTGATGGTTTACGCACAACGCCCGGAAGCAGGCGAAGAACTCGCACGCTTCAACCGCACCGTGAACGAAGACCGCATCCCCCCGCATGAACAAACCTGGCTTTATCGCCCCCTGTCTGACAACTTTTCCCGTGTCGTCAGGTCTTCGTTGGATATCGAGGAGATCATGGCGGCCAATGCCGACATGAAGGCGAAGTTGGAGCAGTTGCTGGAGAGCACTGACACCGCACTCGATGACAACTACTACCTCGCGCTGACCTCACGGTATCGCAACATCGTGCTCGTATTTGATGTCGCGGGTCATTTGCTGGGCAGTGTGAGTGCGCCCTACAAGACCGGTGAACTCTGATTCGTCACGGGTGTCGCGGCTTGATTAATGCCTATAGGTGGTTTAAGGTAGCGCGCTTTTACGCAGACGGTGGCATAGCGGACAGGGCCGTGGTTCGGGGGTTCCGGGGCAGATAAGGCGTCATGTTGGCCGTGTTCAGGTTTCATTCAGCCTCAGCTGATAATATGGGAACCGTCAGAAAGTGAATCAGTTGCACTGCATGTGCCGGAGTAATCGGAAATGAAAAATGTAAGACTCTCGATCGCGACAATGATGACCGTAGTGCTGGCCACTGCTGCATGTGCCGATGCCGGCGCAGCACCGACCTCCCTTGCCGAAGGCGTGTACACAAAAGAGCAGGCCGAAATCGGCAAAGCGGTTTTCACCCAGAACTGTTCAAGCTGCCACAACGCAGACTACTACAAGACAGTACTGCAGACTTGGCGCGGTCAGCCAATGACCTATCTGTTCGAGCAGGTCATGAGTGCAATGCCTGCCGACAAGCCGGGTGCATTGCTGGAAACTGAATACGAAGATGCGTTTGCGTATATTTTTGAGATGGTGGGTTTCCCCGCTGGTGAGACCCGCTTGGAATACGCCAGCGGCATGATGGACGACATTCCTTTGGCGCCGGCTCCGTAATCAGAGCAGCTCTTTGATCGCAGCAACACCGCATTTCTGACAAGGCCGGGTTCTTTGGAATCCGGCCTTGTTTTTTAGTCCACCCCGCAATCGCGCAGCAGTACAGTGATGCGATTGCGATCCTGATTCGCCAGCCGCAGTTCGTACTTTTCCGCTATTGCCAGCCACTGCCGTGCGTAGTCACAGTGATATTCCTCTCTGGGCAGATATCTGCTCGGGCCGCGATCACCTTTTTTACGCAGTTCGCTGCGCTCGGTGAGAATCAGATTGCTTGGGTCATTGGCGAAGGCGATTTTCTTCTCCGGCGGCCAGGCGTCGCCGCCCTGGTTGTGGGCGTAACGCAGTGGGATGACGTGGTCCAGATCAAT
This sequence comes from Pseudomonadota bacterium, assembly GCA_040384465.1. Classification (GTDB taxonomy): domain Bacteria; phylum Pseudomonadota; class Gammaproteobacteria; order Pseudomonadales; family Pseudohongiellaceae; genus UBA5078. Next base: position 220,770 of record JAZKJF010000005.1, read on the forward strand.
CTGGGCGGCGACGTTGAAGGTCTTGCCCGTGTACTCATCGAACCACTCTCCCGTGCGTACTTCACAGTTGCGCGGATTCGTGTAGCTCACTGAGCTGCGGCTGGTCACGGAGAGAATTTCGTGACGGGTGTTCTGGCAGTCTCCGTCGAAGTCGAGATCGTACTCCCAATCCACGATGTTGAAGTATTTGTCACGACTATCAGGATCGAAGAAAAAACTGTCGGGGCCACCGCGCGTGAAAGAGTCGGGTTCCTCGCAGCCTGGCATCTCGCAATGATAGGACTGTCCGTCATAGTGCCCGCCGTTTTCATCGAGCGGGCCGGGGTGAGCGAGAGACAGGCTGCTCATTGTCGATAACAGCAGGAAGGCGAACCAGTGCCACGACTTTTGCACGACGCGCTCGCCTTGCGTCGGGGATGTATTTTTAGAGGTTCTCATCTTGCCTCCTTTTGCTGATTGAATTCGTTGCTGGCGTTATCTGCTCTTAGTCGAACCGCATCGACAGATCAATCGCCTTGCAGTCTTTGGTCAGCGCGCCGATGGAAATGTAGTCCACGCCGGTCTCGGCAATCGCCACCAGGGTGTCCTGATTGATGCCGCCAGAGGCCTCCAGTCGAGCGCGTCCGCTGGTGATCATGACCGCTTCACGCATGGCATTCAATTCAAAGTTATCCAGCATGATGGTCTGTGCTTCAGTGTTTAGCGCCTCCCGCAATTGCGTCAGCGTTTCCACTTCGACTTCCACAGGTTTGTCCGGGTGCAGCGCTCTGGCGCGCTGCACGGCTGCGGTAATGGAGCCACAGGCACTGATGTGGTTCTCCTTGATGAGGAATGCATCATAGAGGCCAATGCGGTGATTGTGGCAACCGCCAACGGCGACCGCGTACTTCTGGGCGGTGCGCAGCCCCGGCAGAGTTTTGCGGGTATCCAATAGACGCACGCCTGTATGAGCGACCAGACTGGCGTAGTGGCGACTGACGGTGGCAGTTCCCGAAAGAGTCTGCAGGAAATTCAGCGCGCAGCGCTCTGCCGTCAGCAGATGTCTGGCGCTGCCCTGCAAGGTGACCAACCGCTGGTTCGCCTCCACGGTGTCGCCGTCCTGTGCATACCAGACGATCTGCAGAGCGAGGTCTACCTGTCGCAATACTTCATCCACCCACGCCGTTCCGCATAAAACCGCTTGCTCACGGCTGAGGATGTAAGCGGTGGCGACTGCTGTCTCGGCGATCAGCTGAGCGGTAATGTCACCGCTGCCAACGTCCTCGCGCAGTGCGTTGGCAACAGTGATGGGCAGGTCTGCCGGAAGTTGGGGTTTGCTGTTCATTGCGAGGTGCTTCCTTGTAAGACTGCTCAGGGGATGTAGCGCAGTGCCAGCTGATCGCCGCGCTGAGTGAATTCAACATGACGCAATGCACTCATGCCCAGCAGGACGGTGTTGCCGGTCATGGCCGGATTGATACTGGCGCGCACATCGGTGAGCAGGATGTCGCCGATCTGCAATTCCGCAATCGTGGCTGCGTACACGACGAGATCGCCATTCGCGGTGCTGGCCCGTATCGGAGTGCCGCGTTCGAGGCCCGCGCTGCGCGCCAGCTCCTCGGGCAACACCACATCCGTTGCGCCGGTGTCGAGCAGGAAGACAGCGCGCGCCTCATTGATGAATCCCCCGGTGACATAGTGACCCTGTCGGTTTCTGAGCAGCTCGACCACGACACTGCCATCGTTGCCAACAACGCTCACCGGATTCTGGTTAGGGTTGTCGCGATGCTCCAGCAGGTTGTCGAAGAAGAGAGTGAGCAGGCCCAGCCCCAGCACACAGCTGATGATCAGCATGGAAAGGCCGATGGGTCTGGTGGGATGAGGCTGCTCTGGTTGACTCATGGGGCCTGTGTTTGGCTGTGCTGCTTGGCACTACGCCGTGCTGGAATGCACTGTCGCTGCCGGAAATTATGGCTCATTGCCCGGGTGATTGGTAGTTGAGCTCCAACCCATTGTCACATCGCCATGGATTGCGACGCAGTGCCCGGATAGAATCAGCCCGCACTCGTCTGGTTATCGGAGACCTCTTTTGATCGTTGACCATCACCTTAGCTTCGCCCGTCTGATCGCCTCGCCCAATTGCAGCGAGCGGCCTGAGGGCGTGCCGATTGACCTGCTGGTGATTCATAACATCAGCCTGCCACCGGGCGAGTACGGCGGTGCGCATATCGATGAGCTGTTCTGTAATCGGCTGGATCCACTGGCGCACAGCTATTTCGCGGAGATCGCCCATCTGCGTGTGTCGGCGCATTTGCTGATCGATCGCCATGGCGCCGTCACCCAGTACGTGCCTTTCAACATGAAGGCGTGGCACGCGGGCGCCTCCTGTTTTTGTGGGCGCGACAATTGTAATGAGTACTCAATAGGTATTGAATTGGAGGGCACTGACTTCGAGCCCTTCACCGCTGCCCAGTACGATCAGCTGGTGCGGGTGACGGATTTGCTGCGGGGTGAATACCCGCAGATCACGCCCGCGCGTATCGTCGGTCACAGTGACATCGCACCGGATCGCAAGACCGATCCCGGCCCCTGTTTCGATTGGCAGCACTACCGCTCCCGGTGTGCCTGAGGGAGGACAAACTGCATGAAATTTCTGGTCATATTGCTGGCCCTGATCATCAACCACTACTGGACCCGCGACCGTGACGTTCTGAATGATCAATGGTTCGTCAGGTTTCAGAGCTGGCTGGCGCAGCGTATCAGTGGATTGCCCGAGCATCTCGCGCAGAGTCCATGGCTTTACCCCTTGCTGGTGCTCGCCTTGCCCTCGTTGTCTCTCGGATTGCTGCTGTTGCTCATTGATGGCGTCGCACTGGGTCTGGTGACGCTGTTGGTGCATGTGGCAGTGCTGCTCGCCTTGTTTGACCACGTCAATGTCAACGGTCTGACGGCCCGTTATCTGGAGAGCTGGCGCAGAGGCGACTACGAGTCTGCTTTTCTGCTCTTGCAGGAGCGCTGGCATCAGGTGTCGCTGGATAACTGTGACGACCGCAGCAAGCTACACGAGGAATTCTGCCGCTTCCTGCTCTCCAGCTTCTTCGAGCGGCTCTTTGCTGTCCTGTTCTGGTATCTGCTGCTCGGGCCTGTCGGCGCTTTGTTTTACCATCTCGGGTTTCTTTACCGTAACCGGGTATCCGGACATTCGAGCGTTGAGGTGAGCGAACTGGTGCTGCGCCTTGTCTATCTGCTGGAGTGGGTGCCAGCGCGTCTGCTGGGATTAACCTTCTCTCTGGCCGGTGATTTTGTCGCCGCGTTTGCCCGCTTGCGAGTTGTGGTGCTCGATCTTGATCGCAGTGCGGTCAGCGTCGTCTATGCTTGTGCGTTGGCGGCCTTGGGCGCTCCCCAGCGCACGCTGTTGGTTCGCGAAGAAACAAGTGACAGGGGAGAGGCAACCACAGTCCTGATTGACGCGGAAAATACGCTGGATGAGGCGGCTTTCGGGCCTTATGCCGGGCAACAGGTCGAGGCCCTGCTGGCACTGCTCAATCGCAGTCAAGTCATCTGGGTGAGTGCACTGGCGTTGCTCGCGCTGTATGGAATCGATAGCTGAAGCGTTTTGTAGTTTAACTACATAACGCCAATTTTCGACATTGAAAACCGGCTTGGAAGTCGGGTAAAATCCGGCCACAATGTAAATTATTTACAAAACGGTATGGCCCTTAGCGGCCGTTTTGAGTACCCAAAGCCCAGTCGGGCAAGAATAAAACGAGAGTCTTAGTCTATGAGCCACCACAAAGAAGATACCAATCCCGCCGAAACCAAAGAATGGCTTGATGCCCTGGGCTCAGTCATCGACGAGGAAGGCGCGGAGCGCGCCCATTTCCTGCTGGGTCGGTTATCCGAAGAAGCCACACGCACACAGTCGCTGCCGTATTCAACTGTTACGACTCCCTACCGCAACACCATTCCTACCCGTGAAGAAGAGAAGATGCCTGGCGACATGTTCATGGAACGCCAGATTCGCGGCATCATCCGCTGGAACGCGCTGGCCATGGTGATGCGTGCTGGCAAGAAGCCTGGCGCCGATCTGGGCGGCCATATTTCCACTTTCTCTTCCGCCGCGACGCTGTATGACGTCGGTTTCAACTATTTCTTCCGTGGCGCCAGCGAAGGCCATGGCGGCGATCTGATTTACTTCCAGGGCCACTCGTCTCCCGGCATCTACTCACGCTCTTTCGTGGAAGGGCGCCTGAGTGCCGAGCAGCTCGACAATTTCCGTCAGGAGGTCAATGGCAATGGCCTGTCCTCCTACCCGCATCCCTGGCTGATGCCGGATTACTGGCAGTTCCCCACCGTGTCCATGGGCCTTGGCCCGATTGCCGCGATCTATCAGGCGCACGTCATGAAGTATCTGACCAGCCGTGGCCTGATGGACAACAGCGACCGCAAGGTGTGGGCTTTCCTGGGTGACGGCGAGACTGACGAGCCGGAATCACTGGGTGCTATCGGCAAGGCCGGGCGTGAGAAGCTCGACAACCTGATCTTCGTGATCAACTGTAACCTGCAGCGTCTGGACGGTCCGGTGCGCGGCAATGGCAAGATCATCAATGAGCTGGAAGGCATCTTCCGTGGTGCCGGCTGGAATGTCATCAAAGTCGTCTGGGGTCGTCACTGGGACGCTCTGCTGGCTGCCGACAAAGACGGCTTGTTGCAACAGCGTATGGACGAAGTGGTGGATGGCGAATACATCAACTACTGGGGCCGTGGCGGCGCCTACACCCGTGAGCATTTCTTCGGCAAGAGTCCAGAACTGCTGAAGATGGTCGAGCATCTGACCGATGACGACATCATGAACCTCAATCGTGGCGGACATGACCCGTTCAAGGTCTACGCGGCCTATGCTCAGGCAGCAAAATCCAACGGCAAACCTACCGTGATTCTGGCGAAGACAGTGAAGGGCTATGCCTTCGGTGCCTCGGCAGAAGCTCAGAATGTGACCCACTCGGTCAAAAAACTCGATATCGAAGGGCTCAAGAGTTTCCGTGATCGCTTCAATATTCCAATTCCGGATGATCAGATTGAATCGGTGCCTTACTACCGTCCGGCCGAAGACAGTCTGGAAATGCGCTACATGCGCAAGCGTCGCGATGCGCTCGGTGGTCCCGTGCCCAAGCGCCGTGTTGAAGCGCAGACGCTGCAGATTCCGGATCTGAGTACATTCGCCGCGCAGATGCAGGGCACCAAGGATCGTGAAATCTCCACGACCATGGCGTTCGTGCGCATCATTTCGTCGCTGTGCAAAGACAAGGAAATTGGTCAGCGTATTGTGCCGATCGTTCCCGATGAGGCGCGTACCTTTGGAATGGAAGGCATGTTCCGTCAGGTCGGTATTTACTCCTCCATGGGCCAGCTCTATGAGCCGATGGACTCGAATCAGGTGATGTACTACCGCGAAGACACCAAGGGACAAATGTTGGAAGAGGGGATCAGTGAGGCGGGTGCGTTCTCAGCCTGGCTGGCCGCTGCAACTTCTTACAGCGTCAATGATTATCCGTTGATCCCTTTCTATATTTACTACTCCATGTTCGGTTTCCAGCGCATCGGCGATCTGGCCTGGATGGCTGGCGACTCGCAAGCGCGTGGCTTCCTCATCGGCGCTACCGCTGGCAGGACCACGTTGAATGGCGAAGGTCTGCAGCACCAGGATGGTCACAGCCATCTGCTGGCTTCCACCATTCCCAATTGTGTGACCTATGACCCGACTTACTCTTACGAGCTGGCCGTGATCATTCAGGATGGTCTGCGCAGGATGTATCACGAAAAGGAATCCGTTTACTACTACATCACCACGATGAACGAGAACTACACCCATCCGGATATGCCGGCAGGGGTGGAAGCGGGCATCATCAAAGGCATGTATCTGCTGGAAGATGGTGGCGCCAAAGAGTATAAAGTGCAGGGTAAAGCGATGACCGACCAGCGTATCCGGTTGCTCGGAAGCGGTACCATTTTGCGCGAAGTCAGAGCAGCAGCTCAGATTTTGCGTGACGAGTACAAGGTGGCGGTGGACGTCTGGAGCGTGACCAGCTTCAACGAATTGCGCAGGGATGGCCTGGCCACTTCGCGCTGGAACATGATGCATCCCACCAAGAAAGAGAAAGTGAGCTATGTCACCAAGAGTCTGTCCGGTGTGGCCGGACCGGTGATCGCATCCACGGACTACATGAAGGTGCATGCCGACCAGATTCGCGAGTTTGTGCCGGACACTTATCGTGTGCTCGGTACTGATGGTTTCGGCCGCAGCGATACACGCGAGAATCTGCGCCACTTCTTTGAAGTGAATCGCCATTTCGTGGTGCTCGCAGCGCTGACAGAACTGAAGACACGCGGAATCGTGACTGCCGAAACGATCGCCAAAGCCATGAAGGCGATGGGCATCAATCAGGACAAAGTGGATCCGTTGACCGTATAAACGAGACAGAAAAAATTCAGGAGCATTGATCAGTGGCAGTTGAAAGCATAAAAGTACCGAATCTCGGTGATTCGAAAGACGTCGAGGTCATCGAGCTGCTGGTGAAGCCAGGCCAGACCATCAAGGAAAACGATTCCATCATGGTGCTGGAGAGCGACAAAGCAGCGATGGAGATCCCGTCACCGAAGAGCGGGGTCGTCAAGAGTGTGAGCATCAAGCTGGGCGACCAGGTCTCTGAAGGTGACGAGATTCTGATGCTGGAAGTGGAGGGGGCAGCGGCTTCGGCTCCATCCCCCGCTCCGGCGCCAGCAGCAGCTGAGCCTGTTGCAGCACCCAAGGCACAGACACCCGCTCCTGCGCCAGCGGCGGCACCAGCACCCGTAGCCCCGCAAGCAAGCGCCCCGGTGGCGGGCGGTGTGGAGACAATTTCCGTGCCTGACCTCGGTGGTGACGCTGATGTCGAAGTGATCGAGATTCATGTCAAGGTGGGTGACACTGTCAAAGCCGAGGACTCTCTCATCACGCTGGAGTCTGACAAAGCCGCGATGGAAATCCCGACTCCGAAAGGAGGCGTGGTCAAAGCGCTCAAAATCAAAGTAGGTGACAAAGTCTCCAAAGGTTCTGCGATTCTGGAACTGGAAGTTGTCGGCGGTGCGGCACCAGCCGCCGCACCGACTCCAGCGCCTGCACCTGCGGTCCAAGCCGCTCCAGCTGCAGCGCCTGCCGCACAGAAAGCCGTGGTGCCTCCTGCGCCTGCACCTGCAGCTGCCCCCTCAGCAGCCCCGGTCGCCGAAGAGAAAGCTGATGTTTACGCAGGTCCCGCCGTGCGCAAGCTGGCGCGTGAGTTGGGTGTCGAATTGGCGTTGGTCACTGGCACCGGTGCCAAGGGACGTATTCAGAAGGAAGATCTGCACAGCTTCGTGAAGAACCGTCTGCAAGCGCCAGTCGCAGCGGTTGGAGTTGCCGCCGCAGCAGTGTCTGCCGTACCGGACATCGACTTCAGCCAGTTCGGGCCGATCACACAAGTGCCAATGAGCAAGCTGCACAAGGTGACTGCTGTCAACATGCAGCGCAATTGGTCCACTGTGCCGCAGGTCGCGCAGTTCAATGAGGCAGACATTACCGAGCTGGAAATTTTCCGGAACGAGTTGAAAGCCGAAGCAGACAAGAAAGGCGTCAAGCTGACCTTCTTGCCGTTCCTGTTGAAGGCTTGTGCGAAGGCGTTGCAGGAATACAAACAGTTCAACGTTTCTCTGCACTCCTCTGGCGAGTATCTGATTCAGAAGCAGTACATCAATATCGGCGTCGCGGTCGCGACAGAAGCCGGGCTGGTGGTGCCGGTGATTCGCAATGTCGACAAGAAGTCACTTTGGGAACTGGCAGCGGAAGTGGCGGCGATGAGCGACAAGGCCAAGCAACGCCGTCTGACCAAGGACGACATGCAGGGTGCCTGTTTCACGATTTCCAGCCTCGGCGCGCTTGGTGGCACGGGCTTCATTCCTATCGTGAATGCACCGGAAGTCGCGATTTTAGGTGTGGCCAAGACGCAGGTGAAACCTGTGTACATGAATGGACAACTGGTGCCGAGGCAGATGTTGCCGGTCACCCTGTCCTACGATCACCGTGCCGTAAACGGAGTGGATGGCGGTTTGTTTGCTACCTACCTCGCGAAGGTGCTGGGGGATATCAGGCTGTTGCTGTTGTAAAACAGTTGTGATCAGGATTGTTGTCGCGGGCGAGGCCCGCTCCCACATGCACGGTCCCTGTGGGAGCGGGCCCCGCCCGCGATGCTTTTTAATCACCAGTCTCGCCAATCTCACCCCGGAAAGAACACACTCCCCCCCTCATAAGCCACCTGCCTGATCGCACAGCCATAGGCGCGTGACAGATTTTCCGGCGTCAGGATGTCCTGAGTGGCTCCCAACAAGAATTCACCATCCCCGCTCAGCAACAGAATCTGGTCACAGAAGCGTGCCGCCAGATTGATGTCGTGGGTCGCCATGCACAGGCCGAGACCCTCCGTGACTACGCGCTGGCGGATGACTTCCAGCGATCTGATCTGGAAAGCGATGTCCAGATGGTTGCCAGGTTCGTCGAGCAGGTAGAGTTGTGGTCGTTGCGCCAGCAGAGTCGCGATGGCCACGCGTTGACGTTCTCCGCCGGACAGCGTTGTGATGTCGCGCTCCACCAAGGCGTCGAGATTCATCGCAGTGAGCGCAGCACGAGCCTCGGCGATATCGTCGGCGTCCTCCCAGCGCCAGCGTGCCAGATGGGGGTGACGGCCGAGCAGGGCAGTCTCCATGACTGTCGCGGGCATATCGTCGTTGCCGCTCTGGAACAGAATGCCAAGGCGAGTGGCCAGTTCTCTTCTGGACCACGCGTTCAGTTCTCGGCCGAGGATGATGACTTCGCCGCTGTCGGTCGGTCGCAAATTGATGAGCGTGTGCAGCAGCGTCGTCTTGCCGGTACCGTTCTGGCCGAGCACCCCGAGGCACTGTCCGGCATTGATCGTCAAATTGAGATCACGAAAAAGCTCACGGGCACCCATGGCGAGGCTCAAAGAGCGCGTCTGCAGGACCGGCGTGTTCTGGGTGTCGATCATTGGGTTGTTCATTGAAGTGTTCATCGAGTTGCCCGCCATATCGTCACTCGGCACTGCGCTGCTGACTGCGCCGCAAAATGAGCAGGAAGGTTGGCACGCCGATGATGGCGGTGACCACACCCACCGGGAGTTGCAGCGGTGCAACTATCGAGCGAGCGAAGCTGTCGGCGATCATCAGAAAGCTGCCGCCCAGCAAGACCGAGGCGGGAATCAGCACGCGGTGATCGCGGGCGCCGAGCAGGCGCAGCATGTGTGGGATCACGAGTCCCACAAAGCCGATGGAACCGGCGATGGTCACTGCACAGGCCGTCAGCACCGAGGCAGTGAAATACAGAATCAATTTGAGACGGGCGACATCCACACCCAGTGCCGCCGCTTGCAAATCGCCCCTGGCCAGCACGTTCAGTGATCTTGCCTGCAGCATCATCAACACGAATCCGGCCAGCAGAATGAACCCACTGAATGGCCCCGCCCGGCTCTGACTCAGGTCCCCCATCAACCAGAACAGCATGCTGTACACGCTGTTGTTCGAACTCGTGGTGAGGAGGATATTGATCATCGCCCCCCAGCCAGCAGAGACCACCACACCGGTCAGCAGCAGCCGCGTTGCCGACCACTGATAACGCGAACGTGCCAGACCAAACACGATGAGGATGGACAGCATCGCGCCACCAAATGCCGCGTTGGACACCCAGGCGCCACTCAAGCCGAGCAATATGGCGCCCAGTGCGGCGACGGCCGCGCCACCGGAAATGCCGAGAATATAAGGGTCGGCAAGCGGATTGCGCAGCAGCACCTGCATGATCACGCCAGAGAGTGCCAACAGGCCCCCGGTGATGAAGGCTGCCACACTACGCGGAATGCGCAGCTCAAACAGCACCTGCTGCTGCAACCCGGCCTCGGGACTGAGAAGCTGTTGAAGCACAGCTCCCAAGCCCAGATCGATGCTGCCGCTGCTGAACGAGATGAGAAAGCTGAACGCTGTCAGCACCAGCAGCAGTGCCAGCAGTATGTAATGGTGACGCGTTATCAATGATTGCTATCCCACAGGGAATTGTGTGGCCTGTCCCGCCACGATGTACCAGCTGACAAACAGCGCGTTGATGAACGCTCCCGGTAGATAGCTGGCAGTGCGACGATACGTATAGGTGCTGATGATAGCGACGATTGTCAGCAAGGGCACGAATTGAATCATCACGATGGTGTTCAGCGACTCCGCAGGCGTGAGCAGCGCTCCGCCCAGGAACAGGCTGCCGTACTGCAGCAGCAGAAACACCAGGAAGCCACCAGCAAGTGCCAGCACATTACCGAGGTATTGATTGCGACGTGAATCACCAAAGACCGTCAGCCCGCTGTGCAAAGCACGCAATGCAAGCAGGAAGAAGGCGGTAAACGGCAGCAGATACACAAGCATGATTTGGAACTGCGTCAGACTGAGGGCCTTGATGCCGACGAACCAGAAACGGAAATCGATTAGGAAGAAGAACTGCGCGAGCAAGACGGCCAGATAGCCAATGCCCACGGTGGCGAGACTGATCAGCAGCATCGGCAGCAGTGCCCGGGTGAATTTGACCGGCGCGGCGCGCAGCACAAAGCCCATGGCTGTGAAGATCAATCCGTTCACCAATCCCCAGAAAGCCACCTGCGTGGTAATCGTTTGTGGCAACCATGCCGATGCGCCCAGCAGTTGGCCACCCCAGCGCATCAGGGGGTAGAACGTGAGTACAGGAATTACCGCGCTGAGCACGGCGGTCAACCACCAGCGTCCCGAGCGGTTGCTGTGAGCAAAGGTGTCAGGGTAACTTTTCAGGCGCGCAAAAGCAGGCATCGTCAGCAGCACATTGAAACTGCCGCACAACAGGACCACGAAACCGATCAGGCCCAGCAATGTGCCCAGTTCCTTGAAGAACCAGATTTGGTCTGAAGCGGGACGGGGGGTGCCGCCTTCCAGGGTTTGTGCGAACCAGTCCAGCGCATGTCCAATCGCAACATGGGAGATATGGTCGCCGGGATGGGTGACGGGGGGTGAGTGCAGAATGCGGCCCGTGCCTTGTGAAATGTCGCCGTAAAGCCTATCAGTCATCACCGGGCTGCTGACTCCGAACAGGGCCTGCAGATTCGCACTGTTGCCGACTTCACTACCACGAGGCACTTGCCACATGGTCGGTGCAAATTCATCAAACTGTGAAAACACCAGAGCGACATTGCGGGGCCAACTGGGCGTGCCCGGCGCCGATCTGCTGCCGCCCGTGCTGGAGCCTTCCAGCACCATGGCCTTGTAGCCATCCGGGAAGGCATTGGCCGCTGCCAGGATTGTCCAGCCTCCCATTGAGTGGCCTTCAAGCCCGATATTGTCCTTGTCGACGATGTCCAGACTGCGAAGATACGCCAGGCCGGCCGGGCCGCCGTAGCCATTGGCAAAGGCAGGTGCGTCGGAGTAACCGTGGCCAGCCTGATCCATCGCCAGCACTACATAACCGCGTCGTGCCAATTCGATGGCGAAGCCGGACTGTACTTCGCGGGAATTGATGTAACCGTGGACCGCCAGAATGCCCGGCGCGGGTTCCTGTGGTGTCACCCCGGCAGGAATGTAGAGGTGTGCAGCGAGAGTCTTGCCACCGGTGCCCGTGAAGCGCACGTCTTTGATAGTGATTCCGCCAGAGGTCTGAATGAAATGCGCCAGCAGAGAGCCGACGAGAATCAGGACCCATCCAAACACGAAAGTGCGCCAGTGTTGCTGCATATTGTTATTGTCCTTGCAGTATTGGTTTTTGACTTGATGGACAGGAATGGTAAGGGATCGGCCTGCGGGCTTCAATCAATGCTTTCGCGCTTGTCGCGCTTTGCACTCAACGTGTCGACGCGTTGCAGGATCGCCTCGTTGAGTCTGTATTCGAGGCCATGGCTGCTGGCCAATTCACACAGATAGCCGTTCAGCTGCGACAACTCGGACTCTTTGCCCTTTCGAAAATCCTGCAGCGTCGAAGAGAAATTTTGCGCGGTCGCTGTGAGCACGGCATCCACCTGATCGACCAGGTTGTCGAGCGTTGGTGTTTCCGGAAGTGCGGCGTAGAGCGCGTCGATCTCGGCGCACAGAGCGAGCAATTCACTTCTTGCCTGCGGGTGCGTCAGCAGTTCGCCATTGCGGCAGTCGTAGATCACGGTGAGGGCATTGACAGCGCAGTTGATGGCCAGTTTGCGCCATAGTCGACCTTCGATATCCGGGTCGGTCCTGATGCCCATGGCTGTGATCGGCAGACTCTGCAAGAGCGTGGAATCGAGAGTGCTGGTGTGACCGAGTTGCCCCAGCCAGGTTTCTCCGCTTCCTGCATGGACGACATGCAGCGGTGCGCGCAGCCAGGCTCCCTGGCTGGTGCTGAGGCAATAGACCCGCTGTGATCCAAAGGTGGCCGCCGCGTGCTGCTGCGCTTTGATGCCATTCTGCAGCAACACGATGCTGGTGTGTGGCGTGACGGCATGACGCACACTATTCAACGCGGTCTCGACGTCCTGTGACTTGGTGGCGACCAATAGCAGCTGGATCGGCGTGATGACGCTCGTTGCAAGTTGTGCCTGCACAGGAATGCGGCGCAGCATGGGACTTTCTTTCAGCGTGGCATTTTCTTCCAGTGTGATTTGACCGCCGGTCTCTGCATGGCGCCGCAAGTCACACTCGTCGCGAAGCAAGAGTGTGACCAAGGCTCCGTGCTGTACAAGGCGCGCGGCCCACAGACAACCCATGGCGCCGGCGCCTAGGAGGTGCCAGTGTGGGGGTGGCGGAGCAGTGGGGTCGGGTGTTGGGTTGATGGTGTGTTTCCTTCAGAGATAATCACGCGGTCGATCGCGGGCGGGCCTTTCTGCCCTCCGGGTACGCTCCCACATCCGGGCGCGCGGTGGTAGTATGGCGCGCATGTTTGCGTTTTCAGTTCAAGAGAGTCAAGAGGTCAGATCATGCCATCATTCGACATCGTGTCAGAAGTAGATATGCCGGAAGTGAACAACGCCCTGGATCAGGCGCGCCGTGAAGTCGGTACTCGTTTCGATTTCAAGGGCGTCGACGCCACTTTCGAGATCAAGGAGAAAGAAATAACGCTGACAGCCGAGTCAGACTTTCAGCTGGAGCAGATGCTGGATATCCTCAAAGGCAAGATGGTCAAGCGCAATGTCGATGTGAAATCCTTGGAGATCGGTGAGCCGAAACAGTCCGGCAAACAGGCCTTGCAGATCGTCATCATTCAGCAGGGCATTGAGGCCGACGTGGCCCGCAAGCTGGTGAAGATCATCAAAGAATCCAAGTGCAAGGTGCAGGCCGCCATTCAGGGCGACAAACTGCGCGTCACCGGCAAGAAGCGTGACGACTTGCAGGAATGCATCGCACTGGTCCGGGAAAGCAACCTCGAAGTTCCCGTCCAATTCAACAACTTCAGGGATTGAGCCTGCCAGAGCCCCAGATGAGCCAAGGGAAAGCCGCCCCCGCTGCCGGTATGAATACGTGGAAAGCCCTGGCTGTCTATCGTGAGCGTACCGCCGTGGTCATGCTGCTGTTTGGCTTCGCGGCGGGTTTGCCCTTTCTGCTGATCTTCGACACGCTCTCCGTCTGGTTGCGGCAGTCTGGTCTTTCGCTGCAGACCATCTCCATCTTTGCGCTCGCCACCCTCAGCTACGCACTCAAATTCGTCTGGGCGCCACTCATCGACCGTATTCGTCTGCCGGTGCTCGACCGCCTGCTCGGCAAGCGCCGCGCGTGGATGCTGGCGATGCAGGTGTTGATCATCATCGGCCTGTGGCTGATCGCCGGGTCGGACCCTGAACTCAGCATCTGGCGAGTGGGCGCCCTCGCGGCTTTCGTTGGTTTCGCGGGCGCAACCCAGGATATCGCCATCGACGCGTGGCGAATCGAAGCGGTCGACGAGACTCGCTCCGGCGCCATGGCGGCCGCCTATCAGTGGGGCTATCGTCTGGCGATGATCGTCGCTGGGGCTGTGCCGCTGTTTCTGGCGGAGGCGTTCAGCTGGAATTTCTCCTACGCTGTCATGGCAGGGCTGATGAGCATCGGTATTGCCGGTGTTCTGCTCGCGCCGCGTGAACGTGTCAGCGATGTGTCGCCTCGTCCCTTGGCCAGTCTGGCCACTGATCTGCCAAGTCGACCGCTGGCCGAATTCCTGGAATGGGCGTTGCGACTGGCATTGATTGTAGTGGCAGCAGTCATCATGGGCTCGGGCCTGTCGGGCAATGCGGTGTTGTTGCAGGATGTACTGCGCTTGGTTGGAGCGCCTGCGGAGTCTGGTGAAGCCTTGTTGGTTGCCTGGCGAACCGTGCCAGGCGGTGTCTATCTGCAGGTGACGGCGGTGCTGCTCGGGCTCGGTCTACTGGCGCTGGCGTGTCTGCCAGTGCCCGGTGTGAAGACGCGCCCGGGCGTGCATCTGAAGACCGCGTATGGCGAACCGCTGGCCAATTTTTTCGCACGCTTTGGTACCCGGCTAGGTGGCCTCATTCTGGCGCTGATCTGTCTCTATCGTCTGTCGGATTTCGTGTTGAACCTCATGGGGCCCTTCTACCTGGACCTGGGTTTCACCCTGAGCGAAATCGCCCAGGTGCGCAAGATATTCGGCGTGGTGGCATTGATTACCGGTGTGGCGCTGGGAGGCTTTTGCGTCGCACGGCTGGGGGTGCTGCGCACCATGTTGATTGGCGTGTTTGCCAGCCCATTCTCGAATCTGATATTCCTGTGGCTGGCGACTCAGGGGCCGGAGCTTGGCTCTCTCTACCTGTCGATCACCATCGATAACCTGGCGACGGGATTCGCGGGCACGGCGTTGATCGTCTACATGTCATCACTCACCTCGGCCGGTTTTACCGCGACCCAGTACGCCTTGTTTTCCTCACTGTATGCGTTGCTTGGCAAACTCGTGGCATCCCAGAGTGGCCGTCTCGTGGAAGCTTCCGCGCGCTCGGCCGACGCCGGTGGACCGCTCGCGGCTCTGATGCCTATGTTTGCCGATTTGCCTCCGGAATCACTGGCCACTGGTGCGGCCACTGCGGGCGTTTCGCCTGCTGCACTGGGTGCGGGCTATGCGACATTTTTCATTTATTCATTCGCCATCGGGTTGGTCGCTATTACGCTGGCCTTCATGGTGGCAAGGCGCCAGCGTGACGTCGAATCGGCTGGTTTGGGGAGAGAGTAGTGCGCTTTTCTTTGTTTTTCTTCGTGGTCATACCGTTCGTGGAGATTATGATCCTGCTGGAAGTCAGCGAGCGGATCGGTGGCTGGAATACCGTGCTCGTGGTGCTTGGCACTGCCGTGCTTGGTATCAGTCTGCTGCGTCGGCAGGGTTTCAGCACGATGACGCGCTTTCAGCAGCGGCTGCGCAGTGGTGAGTTGCCCGCGCAGGAAATAGTCGAAGGCATGATCATCGCGTTCTGTGGCGCGCTGTTGCTGGCGCCCGGTTTCATCACCGACAGCATAGGCATCCTCGGGCTGCTGCCGCCGGTACGCAAAGCGATTGCCAGACGTATCCTGCGCTCGGGCGGTGCTTTCATGAGTGGTGGCCCGTTCACCATGGGCAGTCAGTTTCAGTATCGCGAGACGCGCTTCGATGAGGGTGACATCATCGAGGGGGATGTGGTGGAGGACGAGCCTCGTCCCAAACCCCAACTCGAAAAGGATCGTGAATAGAATTCACTGACCTGTAGGAGCCTGCCCTGCAGGCGACCTGATTTGGCACAGTGAAGGGATCAGGCGGTCGCCTGCAGGGCAGGCTCATACAGGATACGTGGGTCGCCTGCAGGGCAGGCTCCTACCGTTCAACCGAAGAAAATCTGCACTTTTTTTAGTGGTAGCCATTGAAATGCCACGCCGCAGCCCCATCTAGTGTCCACCAATTAAGTTTCAGGGCTCGCGCGCCAGCGGCGCAAGAGCGCTAATCATTTGAGTCAGGAGAGAAAAAGCAATGAAAATCAGACCGTTGCAGGACCGAGTAGTAGTACGACGCAAGGAAGAAGAGACCAAGTCAGCGGGAGGCATCGTACTGCCGGGTTCGGCTGCTGAGAAGCCTGCTCAGGGCGAAGTGTTGGCAGTAGGCCCGGGCAAAATCATGGAAAACGGCGAGAAGCGTCCGGTAGACCTGAAGGTCGGTGACATCGTGGTATTCGGCAAGTACGCCAGCAACACCGTCAAGATCGACAATGAAGAACTGCTCATCCTTAGCGAGAGCGAGATCTACGGCGTAATCCTGGCCTGATCATCAGGCCCGGCCGTTAACAACAGATTTCGCGGATTGACTCCTCCAGACGAGTCTCCGCTCAACCGACAATGAACTATTGAGAACACAGGAATAAAGAAAATGGCTAAAGACGTAAAATTTGGTGATCCCGCGCGCCAGAAAATGCTCAAAGGCGTGAACATCCTCGCAGACGCAGTCAAAGTCACCCTCGGCCCGAAAGGCCGTAACGTGGTACTGGACAAGTCCTATGGCGCGCCAACCGTGACCAAAGACGGCGTGTCCGTTGCCAAAGAGATCGAGCTGAAAGACAAGTTCGAAAACATGGGCGCCCAGATGGTGAAGGAAGTGGCTTCCCAGACTTCTGACGTCGCCGGTGACGGTACAACTACTGCAACAGTGCTGGCCCAGGCCATCCTGAACGAAGGCCTCAAATCAGTCGCAGCGGGCATGAACCCGATGGACCTGAAGCGCGGCATCGACAAGGCTGTTAAAGCCATGGTCGAAGAAGTGGGCAAGCTGTCCATTCCCTGCACCGATTCCAAATCCATTGCCCAGGTAGGCACCATCTCCGCCAACTCTGACGAGCAGATCGGCGCGATCATTGCGGAAGCGATGGAAAAAGTCGGCAAAGAAGGCGTCATCACTGTGGAAGAAGGTTCCGGTTTTGACAACGAACTGGACGTCGTGGAAGGCATGCAGTTTGACCGTGGTTACCTGTCCCCGTACTTCGTGAACAACCAGGACAACATGAGTGCCGAGCTGGAGAATCCGTTCATCCTGCTGGTCGACAAGAAGATCTCCAACATCCGCGAAATGCTGCCGGTGCTCGAAGCCGTTGCCAAGTCCGGTCGTCCACTGCTGGTGATTGCAGAAGACGTAGAGGGTGAAGCGCTGGCAACTCTGATCGTCAACAACATGCGCGGCATCGTCAAAGTGGCCGCTGCCAAGGCGCCAGGTTTTGGTGACCGTCGCAAAGCCATGCTGGAAGACATCGCCGTTCTGACTGGCGGTACTGTGATCTCCGAAGAAGTGGGCCTGAGCCTGGAAAGCGCGACTCTGGAACACCTGGGTCACGCCAAGAGCGTGGTTCTGTCCAAAGAGAACACCACCATCATCGACGGTGCTGGTGACTCCAAGATCATCGAAGCCCGCGTTGGCCAGATCCGTCGTCAGATCGAAGACACGTCTTCTGACTACGACAAAGAGAAACTGCAAGAGCGCGTGGCCAAACTGGCTGGTGGCGTTGCGGTTATCAAAGTCGGTGCCGGCACCGAGATGGAAATGAAAGAGAAGAAAGCCCGCGTTGAAGACGCACTGCACTCTACCCGCGCTGCGGTGGAAGAGGGCGTGGTCCCCGGCGGTGGCGTGGCACTGATTCGTGCTCTGCAGAAAGTCGAAGGCCTGAAGGGCGACAACGAAGACCAGAACGTGGGCATCGCCCTGTTGCTGCGTGCCGTGACTGCTCCCCTGCGTCAGATCGTGGCCAATGCCGGTGATGAGCCGTCAGTGGTGCTGGACAAGGTCAAGGCAGGCAAAGGCAACTACGGTTACAACGCTGCGTCCGGTCAGTACGTGGACATGGTTGAAGCCGGTATCATCGACCCAGCCAAAGTGACCCGCAGCGCGCTGCAGGCTGCTGGCTCTGTCGCTGGTCTGATGATCACTACCGAGTGCATGATCTGCGACATCGTCGAAGACAAGCCTGCTGGTGGCGGTGGAGACATGGGTGGCATGGGCGGAATGGGTGGTATGGGCGGCATGATGTAACACGCCGACCGTCCTGCGTGGGAGCTTGCCTGCAAGCGAATTACCCCTCACAAGCACGTTCGCTAGAAAGAACAAAAACCCCGCTTCGGCGGGGTTTTTTTTTCAGGATGGGCAATTACCTGATGCTGTGCCGTCAGCACCCCACCAGGAGGCTCAATGGCGTACAGGGATGAGGATAGGCGCACCGTCAAATTCGTGATAAATAGTCGTGGGTTGTATTGCAGAGAGTGTGAACACGGGGTAGTCTCTACTCTAAATCCCTAAAAGTTCTGATCTCTATACACAATCAAAATAAGAAAGACAGAAAGAGGTTTGGTATATTTCCTAAACACACTTTTGGTCGGGAAATTCAAATCAAACCTTAGTCCAAAAGGATATGAGGTATGAGCAACGAAAAAGTACTTGTTGTTGAAGATGAGAATATCGTTGCGTTGGACCTGAAACGGCGGCTAAAAAAATTAGGCTATGACGTAATTGGCATGGCTTCCAATGCGAACAGAGCATTAAACCTGGTTGAAGAGCACGTTCCCGATATTGTCTTGATGGACATCCATATTCAAGGCAATACTGATGGCATCGAGATCGCCCGCATACTCTATGAGAAGTACAGCATCCCTGTCATATTTTTGACCGCCTATTCAGAAGAAGCTACCCTGCTTCGTGCAAAAAAATCCAAGCCTTATGGTTATCTCTTGAAGCCATTCTCCGAGCGCGAACTGCATGCAGGAATACAGGTCGCATTGGAGAAAAGCCAGGCGGATAGAAAGATAAGAAATAACCAAGTTCACTTGCAGCTTGCTCTGGAAGCAGGAAATTTTCATACCTGGGAGACCAGTAGCGGAGATGAAAATGTCATTCTTTCCTATACCTCTGGTGGTCGTGTTTCAGATGTAACAGATTGGCCATCACTGCTACAGCAGATAGTGCCGGAGGATCGCGCGAAAGTATTCCACCGCATCGAGAGTATCAAGCACGCTGCCAATCTCGAGATCGAAATGGACTTTGAAATCCTTGATCCTGATATTGGACACCGCTGGCTAGCCATGTTCGGCAAGTCGCATCAAATGGATTCTGGAATAAAAATAGTGGGGGTTCTGCAAGACATCACAGAACGACGCTTAGTTGAGGATAATTTAAAACAGGCAGCGTCAGTATACCGCTGCAGTGCTGATGGCATCGTAATTCTGGACTCACAAATGAAGGTGATCAGCGCCAATACAGCCTTCGCGCGTATCACGGGTTATCAGAGTGAATCTGCAATTGGCTCTGAGTTGAATTTTCTTGCTGAGAAAACCATTGGCAATAAGTTGGCCATACAAATCAAATCAGAAGTCGAAACACATGGGTTTTGGCAAGGCGAAATTAAAACTTACCGAGCCAATCATGAGTTCTTATACGCTTGGGTAAACATCGGGAAAATCCCCGATACCGTCAGCACTCTTGGTCAGTTTGTCGTGGTCATCTCTGATATTACTGAAATTCGTGATACGCAAGAAAAGTTATCGCGCATTGCCTACTACGATGCGCTCACCAACCTCCCTAACCGCAATCTTTTTATGGACCGTCTTGAAATCGCCATGGCCAAGGCCAAGCGCGATAGCAAGGAACTGGCAATACTCTTCTTGGATCTCGACCATTTCAAGCGGATCAACGACACACTCGGGCACCAGGTCGGCGACATTATGCTTAAAGCTGTGGCAAATCGCCTGAAATCGCAAATACGGGCTGTCGATACCCTATGCCGCATCGGGGGCGACGAATTCATTGTGATTATCGATCGTTTTAGTGCGCTGGAAGACCTTGCAGTGATCGCGAACAAACTACTCGACTCACTACGAGTGCCACTCAAACTTGGTAGTACAGAAGTAATCCCCAACGCAAGTATTGGTATCAGCATCTATCCAGTAGACTCACGAAACAAGGATGACCTGATCAAGATGGCCGACACAGCCATGTACTTCTCAAAGAATAGCGGACGTAGCCGCTACGCCTTCTACAAGCAAGAAATGACGATCAAAGCCGAGCACTATTTGCAACGGGAACACGAGCTGCGCTATGCCTTGCAACACAATCAGCTTCTCATGCACTACCAACCGCAATGCAATGCTGTCACTAAAACCATTGTCGGTCTTGAGGCTCTTATCCGCTGGCAGCACCCCGAGCTAGGCTTGGTGTGTGCCCTCGAGATAATCCCTGTGGCAGAGACGAGTGATCTAATCATTAGCGTTGGGAATTGGGTAATCGACGAAGTGTGCAGACAGTGTGAGGAATGGTTCAAAGCAGGTACGGTAATAGAGCGAGTGGCAATTAATGTCTCTCCGCGGCAACTACAGGACAATCAATTTGTAGGAGTTCTCGCGGCAGCGTTGCAGAGGCATAAAATTGCTCCTCATGTAATAGAAGTGGAGATTACCGAGTCGTGCTTGCAAGACAATGAGGCATGTATTCGCAGTCTTACGCAGTTAGAGAAACTAGGCGTCACTATCTCTATCGACGACTTCGGCACCGGCTATTCTTGTTTGAGCTCCTTGCGTACTCTACCCATTCATCGTCTTAAAATTGATCAAGCATTTGTGCGCGATATTCCAGAAGATGACAGTGCCTGTGCTATAGCCTCTGCTATCGTAGCGCTTAGCCAGCAGCTCAAACTGGAGGTCATTGCCGAAGGGATAGAAACCATAGAACAAGCCGAATTTATGAAATCGATTGGTTGTCAGGAATTGCAGGGCTACTTATTTAGTAGGCCCGTGCCAGCTAACGAAATCGTGTCACTTGTATCGCACGATAGGGCAAGGCTTATTTCGTCTTAAATGAATTCAAGCACGATTCTGGAGGCGAAGTGTTTAATAAAAGCACCGAAGACAATAAAGCTAACCTCATGCGTCTGGCCGTGGAAGCGTCCCCCAATGGTATGGTGGTCATTGACACGAGCGGGCGCATCATTCTGATCAACTCGAGTATTGAGGCCCTATTTGGATATTCGGAGGAAGAACTAGTCAATCAACCCATCGAGATTCTGGTACCAGAACGCTTTTCGCACCATCATCCCAATCTTCGCAATATGTATTTCGTGAACCCAGAGACGCGCGCAATGGGCCATGGACGAGACTTATATGGCAAACATAAGAATGGCACGGAAATTCCCGTAGAGATTGGGCTCAACCCTATTGATCTTGACGGGCAGACACTGATACTCGCGGCAATAGTCGACATTACAGCACGTAGGCGCTCGCAGGAGATGATTCGCTTAGCTGTAGAGGCAGCGCCTAACGGTATGGTCATGACTGACGCCGACGGGCGCATCACCATGGTGAATTCTCAGATCGAGACGTTGTTTGGCTACAGCCGCGAAGAGCTAATGGACATGTCCATTGATATACTAGTGCCAGATCGCTTCCGAAAACTCCACCCGCAAGTACGTAATAGCTATTATCGCAATCCTATTTCACGAGCGATGGGCAAAGGGCGTGATCTTTTCGCATTGCACAAGAGCGGGCGAGAGTTCCCGGTTGAGATTGGTTTGAATCCGCTCCACACCGAAATGGGCACGATGATCCTGGCTTCCGTGGTCGACATCACCGAACGCAAGCAGCAAGAAGAAAGTCTCAAATCCGCACTGAAAGAAAAAGAAGTGTTGCTTTCGGAAATTCATCATCGTGTGAAGAATAATTTACAGATTATCGATAGTTTGATTGGTCTCCAATCCGAAAACATGACCAGTGATAACGTGCTTGCTGCCTTCAAGGAAAGTCAGAATCGGGTGCGTTCGATTGCCATGATTCACCAGATACTTTACGAGTCACATGATTTTTCCGAGGTGGAGATCGCAACCGTCATCAGTGGTCTTGTCGACAATCTGATTCAATCCTACGGAACTGACCTGCGGCAAATCGCCATGGATCTGGATCTGGCAAAAGTGCAACTTCCTATCGATAAGAGTATCCCCCTTGGACTGATCGTTAATGAGCTTGTGACGAATACTTTAAAGCATGCGTTCCCGCATGGTCGTATTGGTCGGCTCAATATCATTTTGAAAATGGCAGAGGCAGGCACAATCACTCTCATCATCGAGGACACGGGCGTCGGAATTGCAGAGGACTTCAACATCGAAGAATCAAGTTCGCTAGGGTTGCACCTGGTGCAGACGCTTGTTGACCAACTCGGTGGCAGCTTGAATATTCAGCGCAAGGATCCCACTCGGTTTCATATCGTATTTTCAGAAAACTTAGACTAACAGCGCTATCCAAAGAAACGATAAATTCGCAAATCTGTAGCGGCTGTTCCAATCTCGTTCGCGAGTACAGAGAATCCCGCTTCGGCGGTTTCTTTGCTCTTGCGGCGGCAGCCGATGACCTGCTCCGCTTCTGCGGCTGACCTGCGCCGCTCCGCGGTGCCCTCTCTCAGCAAAAAGCCTAGGGTCTTTTTGCTGCGCTCGGCGCTGGTCTTTTATGCCGCTGAAGCGGAGCAGGCCATCGGCCGCCTCGTATGTGCCAGGTTCCGGCAAAATAAAGTCAACGAATCTGACCCGTTGAAATGCTTGCCCGCTCCCACACCTCTATCTGAGGGGCAAACGCAGTAGGCAAATTCAACCGATTCCGGCATGATCAGCACCCTATTTGTCGGAGAACTCACATGGCCCTCACGCCGGAACAGAGACTCGGCGGCGCGCTTGCAGCAGGTGCCTATTTCAGCTGGGGGCTGGCACCGCTGTACTTCAAATCCCTGGACTTTCTGCCTGCTGCCGAAATCGTGATGCACCGCATCGTGTGGTCGTTCGTGCTGCTGCTGGGGCTGCTCATTGCGCGCCATCAGGTGCGGCGGGTTTGGGATGTGCTGCGATCTGCACGGCTGCTGGGGATGGTGTTCCTGGGCGAGCGTTTGCGGCCACTGCAATGGGCTGCCGTTGCGCTGGCCGGCAGCGGCGTGCTGATCCAGCTGCTCACGTTCGGGTCACTGCCCTGGGTGGCCTTGGTGCTGGCGTCGAGCTTCGCCCTGTACGGCCTGCTGCGCAAGACACTGGATATCGATGCCATCAGCGCCCTGTTCATCGAGTCGCTGCTGATGCTGCCCATCGCCCTCTGGTACTGGTGGCTGCAGGCTGACAGCAGCGCCACGAACTTGCTGGCCAATACCTGGACGCTCAATCTCTGGCTCGCTGCTGCGGGCGTGATCACCACGGTGCCACTGCTGTGCTTCATTGGTGGGGCGCGGCGGCTGCAGCTCTCCACCATGGGATTCTTCCAGTACATCGGCCCCAGTTTCATGTTCGTATTCAGCGTCTGGTTGTTCGGGGAAACTCTGGCCCCGGCCAAACTTCTGACCTTCTTCTTCATCTGGGTGGCCTTGGCCGTCTATTCTGCCGATGCGCTCCGGCAGAGTCGCCGCCAGCACCGGCTGCAGCAATCAGGGCGTCCTGCACTGCCTGCACTCCAGTAACCACTGATGCCCACCAGCACCGGCACCCGTATCACCGCTTCCACAATCCGCTCTCTTTACGTGCCGTCAGGATGATCAATGTCATCAGTACGGCGTAATAGAGCGGAAAGGCCAACAAGGCATCGAGGAACACGTGTTCTTGCAACGCAGCCCCTGACAGACCAGTTTCCCTTGCACGAAGGGTGGCCACAAGGCCGGTGTACAGCAGGCTGGCGAAACCCAACCCGAGATTCAGGGCGAGTCCCCTGAAACTGAGGACCGTGGCGCGCAGGGAGGAGTCCACCGCCCGGTTCAGGTAGAAGCTGGCCTGGAATTGCACCATGCCCAGCAGCGCGAACGCGCCGACGGCGAACAGCAGTCCGCCGACGGGGATCGCCAGCGTCAGCCCCAGCAGTGACAGCAGCAGAATGCTCGACAGCACGGCAAAGTTGAACGCGGGGGTATGGCTGCTGACCAGATAGCGGGAGAAGCGCGCCGTGATGATACTGAACAGCGACATGCCCGCGCCGATGAAGCCGAACCACGACACTGGAATGTCGATAAGCCGGTAATACTCGCTGGCCAGCACCACAAACTGACGGGCAACGCTGTCCAGAGCCAGCGCCGCCAGCATGACGAATAGCACGAAACGATGCCCCAGTATCCACTGTCCGGCACGCCCCACCTGCCGGAACGCCTCAAGCAGGGCAACGAGTCCGCCCCTGCCCCCCGGCCTCTGTGGCACCGGATCGACCGGCAGCTCGCGGAAGCCCAGTGCGGTTGCCAGCACCAAGAAGGCGCTGAGCAGCGTGAGGATCACAGGCAGGCGAATCGCTGTCTCGCGGGCGACCTGCCAGTCGGGATTGATAAACGCCAGTGTGCGGTTGAGCAGGGCCTGGTCATACACGAAGGCGCCGAGGATCATGGTCACGAAGAAGCCGATGGACACCACCCGTGACGTCTTCTCCAGCAGGTGAGACCATTGCTCTTCACGCCCCAGGGCTTTCAGCGAATCGTAGGCCAGAGCCTCGTCGGCCCCGCTGGCGGCGGCCTCGGACAGGCCGGAGCTGATCCTGTTGATCAGAAACACCGTGAACAGCAGGCCCGACGCCCCCATCGGCACGAACGCGAGCAGACTCATCTCCACCACCATCATGACGGCAGCGAAGATCACCAGGCGCCTGCGTCCGACAATGTCAGCCAGTGCCCCCGAGGGCACCTCCGCCACCACGATACTCAATGCCCACGCTAGGTTGAGCAAGGCGAACTGCTCCAGCGTCAGGCCGTAGTCGAGAAACAGAATGGTCAGAACGGGGTAATAGAATCGCGCCGAATAGAACAGGCGGAAAACGATGAAGCGCCGCAGATTGCCTTCGAGGGCGTGGCGGTCTCTTTCTGAAATGGGCAGCTTGGCAGTAGTCATGGAAGTCCTCGGCGAGAGGATCATTCCATGAGCGACAGGCCCGACGCAATCTTGTTAGAGTATTGCACGCACGTCAGCCCTGACGACAACAATGACAAGAAAAGAGGATTCTCCATGCGCGGACTTCACGGACTGGCCATCGGCCTGCTGCTCGCTTCAGGCCAGGCCATGGCCGAGGGCAGCGTTCTGTTCATCGGCAACAGTTTTACCTTCGGCGCCGGCTCGGCAGTGCGCTTCTACCGCCCCGACACCGTGACTGATCTCAACAATCTGGGTATCGGTGGAGTGCCGGCCCTGTTCAAGTCCTTTACCCAGCAGGCGGGCCTGGATTACGACGTTTACCTGGAAACCGAGCCGGGCAGCGGCCTCGAATTCCACCTCGCCAACCGCCTGGGCCTGATTGCCCGGCGCCCGTGGGACACCGTGGTGATGCACGGCCAGAGCACCCTCGACTTCGACAAGCCCGGCGACCCTGCCAAACTGGTTACCACCGCGCAGCAGATGGCAGAGATTCTCGTGGATCGTAACCCGGACGTGGACATTCACCTGATGGCCACCTGGTCCCGCGCCGACGAAACCTATGAGGACGATGGCGCTTGGGCTGGAAAGCCCATCGAGGCCATGGCCAATGATGTGCGCGCCGCTTATGACGCTGCTTCTGTTGCGCCGAATGTGCGCGGGGTGATTCCGGTGGGCGAGGCGTGGACGCGGGCGATGACGACGGGTGTGGCCGATGCCAACCCTTATGACGGCATCGATTTCGGCAAGGTGGACCTGTGGACCTACGATCAGTACCACGCCAGTACGTTTGGCTACTACCTGGAATCATTGGTGGTGTTCGGCCGCCTGACCGGCCTCGATCCGCGCTCGCTGGGCGACAACGAATGCTCGGCCTTCGAACTGGGAATGACCGTGCCGCAGACGCGTGCGTTGCAGCAGGTGGCGTTTGACGAACTGGCCAGTCAGGGCGCTATTACAGCGATGCCTTTCGAGCCGGGCGTGCGGCTGACAGCGGCGCGTTGTTCGGCGCGCTCCGGCCTCTAGGCGCAGGCCTGCCCGCGATAATTCCTTTCATAATTCTAATCGCGGGCGAGGCCCGCTCCCACAGAGCATTGCCCGCTCTCACAAAGCAAATCCTGTGTTACTCTCGGCGCTTTGTGACTGACTTACGGGAAAACAACAATGAACGAATTCGTGAGCGCCATCAACGCCATCATCTGGAGCCCGGCCCTGATCTTTCTGTGTCTGGGGGCGGGGTTGTATTTCTCCATACGAACGCGTTTCCTGCAGGTGCGCCACTTCCGCGAAATGATTCGCCTACTGTTCGACGGCAGGGCATCCTCGGTGGGTATTTCGTCGTTTCAAGCCTTGACGATGACACTGGCGGGTCGCGTTGGCACGGGCAATATTGCAGGGGTGGCAACGGCCATCACCTTTGGTGGGCCGGGTGCCTTGTTCTGGATGTGGGTGGTGGCCTTCCTGGGTGCCAGTTCGGCCTTCGTCGAATCAACCCTTGGTCAGGTCTACAAGGAGAAGATCAACGGGCAGTATCGGGGCGGCCCGGCTTTTTATATCGAGAAAGGTCTTGGCATAAAATGGTTTGCTCTGCTCTTTGCGCTTACGACTATCCTGGCCTGTGGGTTCCTGCTCCCAGGTGTTCAGGCAAATGCCATCGCGGGCAGCATCAACACGGCCTTCAATATTGATACCCGCCTGACGGCCGCCGCACTGGCGATTCTGCTCGGTTTCATCATCTTCGGCGGCTTGCGTCGCATTGCCAATTTTGCCGTCGCTGTCGTTCCGTTCATGGCGATTGCTTATGTGGGGGTCGCGCTGTTCATCGTCCTGATCAACATCGATAGAGTGCCGGCGATGTTCGTGCTGATCATCAGCAGCGCTTTCGGCTTCAACTCTGCGTTTGGCGCACTGCTGGGGCTGGCGATCATGTGGGGCGTCCGTCGCGGGGTTTACTCCAATGAGGCTGGCCAAGGCACCGGGCCACATGCCTCGTCGGCTGCATCCGTGACTCACCCCGCCAAGCAAGGGTTGGTCCAGGCGTTCTCCGTTTATGTCGATACGCTGCTGGTCTGTACTGCCACCGGATTCATGCTGCTGATCACGGGGCTCTATAATGTCGAGGGGCCGACGGGCGAAGTGATGTACACAGGTGTGGCCGGAGTCGGTGCGGGGGCCGGGTATGTGCAGACGGCGATGGAAAATCTGATGCCGGGTTTCGGCAATATCTTTGTCGCTCTCGCGCTGTTCTTCTTCGCGTTCACTACCATCGTTGCTTATTACTACATTGCCGAGACCAATATCAGTTACATCAACCGCGTCGTCGACAGACCCTGGATGGTGCTGGTGCTGCGCATTGGTATCATCGGCGCTGTGATCTATGGCACGGTCAAGACTGCAGAGCTGGCCTGGGGGCTCGGTGACATTGGCGTAGGGCTGATGGCCTGGCTCAACATCGTTGCCATTCTGATGATGCAGAAACCGGCGTTTATCTGCCTGAAAGACTACGAAGAGCAGAAGGCGCGGGGTGTCGATCCCCAGTTCAATCCCGAGGCGCTGAATATCAAAGGCGCGGATTACTGGGTGGAGCGGCGCGCGGCAGAGCAGATCACGAAAGCACTGGATTAGAAGCAGTAACGGGGCTGGCATGCAGCCCCGTTGTTCGACTATGCAGTTACTCTCTCGGTGACCCTGCATTGATCCAATGCACCAGCGTCTGCACTTCGGCGACCGGCAGGTTACGCGCGTTGTCGAAGTGACGGATGGTCGGGTCGACTTGTGCCGGTGGCATACGCTTGGTCATCAAGACTTCACGAATCATCGGGCTCCAGCCTTGAATCATCTGATGGCTGTTCATCGCGAATGGCCCGATACCCCCCTCGACGTGGCAGACCACACAACGCTCGATCAAGATGGGTGCCACTTCCGTTTCATAATCCGGCACGTCCTGTTGATGCGCAACTTGCGCAGGGAAGTCGAGCAGGCAATCCGCCGGAGCTTCAAACTCGACCACCTTGGTCTCCATATTGCGTGAGTCTTCACCGCTGGCCAATGCCGCCAGCGTGTCTCTCAACCCTGTAGTGCCCGGATGCCCGGCCCGGCTCGCAACATCCATTGGTCCGCGATACAGAACTGTCATTCTTTTAGGGTCGAGCACCACGATCTCACCCGCTTTGGTGATCCCGAGCGCTTCTGCCACCAGTTGTGTGTCGTCAAGCAGGATCGGCATGTTCACATTGAAATTGGCATCAAAGCGTCGCACTGTTTCTGCAGAATCCTTGCTGGAAGCATTGAGCATGACGAAGCCAACGGCGCTGTCGTCCCACTTTGTCTGCATGATCCGGTACTCGGAGAACAGATCACTGTTCGTGCTGCAGGCGTTGGCTTGAGAGATCACCACCAGCGCATTCAGATACGCAAATTTCGTGAGCTGATGCGCCGTGCCTTTCTGATCGATCAAGTTGAAATCACTGGCTCGCTCGGGAGCGGCATCAGCGTTGATTGTCAGGGCTGTCAGCGCAGTGACGGCCAACAGCTTTTTCATCCAGTTAAGTTTTTTCATAGTATTTTCCTCAGTGTCTGTTCTTCAACGTCTCTGACTCAACGGCTAGCGTCGGTGTAAGAGAGGTAACCAATGAACATTTCATCCCAACTCTGCAGACCACCGACAGCGGTGACGGATGGATCGGGGTTGCCGGGGTTGTACTCGGAATTATCGAACACCCCCTCGACCACGACGCGCGAACCTGCTGGCAAGGTCATCGGTTCCGTCAGGCGATAGGTCGGTTGCCAGGCGAAGTTGTAATTCGCGACATTGATGATTTCTTCGCGCGACTGATCTGGATAGATCACGCTGGCCCGCATCGATTTGCCACGGTAATGCATGTGCGCACGGAAACTGTAGAGCGTCACCTCTTCATCGAACACATGGTTGGAGGCCATTTCGTAGTGCATGTCGCCCGCAGGAATCTGAATGTTGTTCTCGCGTCCACCCAAGGCAGAGACGGAGTAAGTCTGGAATTCGTGCGCTGGCTTTTCATCGGCAAACCACAGCCCGACGCGTGTTGCATCGACAGTCTCGGTGCCCATGGAAGTGTAGTGGATCGACATTCTCAGTGCGGAACCCACAGGAATGCGAACGCCGGTATTGTCAGGGAAGGTGGTCGGATCTTCCTTGCCTGGCGCATAGCCTTCGAGGAATTCACTGCGATCATTATTGTCGGCTTCATCAAACGCCTCGGTGTTTTCCGAGTCGACAACGTAGGAGAGCAGGTGGTGCAGCACGCGCTTGTCACCGGGAATGAACTGTACTGACTTCACCCATTTCTCTTCAGTGAAAGGAATGTCGATGTTGGTGTTGATGTAGTCGAGCACTCCGGTAGCAGGAATGGTGGCAGGAGGCACTTCAACGATGTAGTCAGGCGCGCCATTGACACCCCATTCGGCATCAACGGGGCTTATTTGTGTCAGTGGATCGACGCCCGCCATTACGGACTGGAAGGTCGCGAATGTGCCAAGCGCCAGCAGAGAGGTTTTCAATATTGTTTTTGTCATTTGTGTTTACTCCTTCAGTGATTGTGTTCGGGCAAGTTCGATCCTACTCAGATCAGCGAGGAACACAAACAACAAAGTGTGAATATAAGTAACACAATGTGACTGGCAAGAGGGTTGTTACAATTAAGGCGTGTATATCTGTAACGTTTCAATGCTGTGACAAGTCTTGTCAAGAAAAGACACTGTTCTGAATGTTCGTTGGAGGGTTAGAGCCGCAATGTTTGTTGAATTTGCCGTTGCCAGTGTTCTGGTACTCCGGCGCTTTGTGCAAATTCCTGCCAGCGTGCCACGACGTCCCGCACCTCGGCGACGATGCTTTCGGCGCGCCCACGCTTCATGGTGGCAGTCCGCGCGCACTGCCTGAAATCCTCCATGGTGAAGCCATCGCGTCGGCCGTTCATGGTCATCTGATGGTTCGCTGTCCACAGCCCTTCCGGGTTGTAGTTCCAGGTGATGTCAAATGCAGGGGCCAATGACCAGTGGCCTGATCTGTCCATCAAAAACGCGATGTTCTTGACGTGGTCGTCCTGGTTGCGGGCGAGGATATTGAAGGCCATACGCCGGAACTGCTCTTCGATAGCGAGCATCTCCAAGCCGAGTTGGCGGATGATCAGCAATGCCTGCTCATAGGAGTGGGCGCCAGCGGCGTTATAGTCGAAGTGAGCCAGGGCGCCGAGTGACTGCATGTGCAGCTTGGCACCGCCAGGGGTACGATCAAAACGCTTTGTCATGAAGTGATGGCGCCCGTTTTCGCTCAGCAGGCGGCATGGACTCATGTGAATGCCTGCAGCCTGTGCCATCAGCGCGTAAGCATATTCGATCAACCCATAGCCCTGCGGGTCCAGCAATTCCCGGTCGCGATTGCCGCCGACGCCATCGAATTTCAGCAACCAGTATTCGAAACCTTCGTCCGCTGCGACCTGCCCTGAACGTACCTCATGGGTTTGCGGATGCCAGGCGATAACAGCTTTGGCCCGAGCGCCGCCCGCCGAGGTACCCACCCGCAACATGTCCCGTAGTGCATCGTCGCGCCGAGTGCCGGTCAGTGAACCCTGTAATTGCTGACGCTGGGTTAGCACTTCCGAAGCCAGCGCTACCAGTTTGTCGATCTCAATAGCGCCGCTCTCGCGCGTCTCTGGTCCGGTCACTGGCGCAAACTCCAGAGCACCCATGCCGCGCTGGCCGATATAGCAAAGTCGCTCAAGCGCATTGAACGAGTCGGCGGCCCGGCCTTGACTCGCCAGCCAGGCGTCAATCAGAGCGTTGCCGAAACGATCAGGCAGTGAATCAGCGAGCAGGCCCGGCAAGCCGTGGAAGGTGTGTTGTGGCAGCTCAGGAAAGCGATAGACGCGTCGCTGCAAAGGCATCAGCAGCGGCGAGAGTTCGATGCCACTGCCGAGAAAAGTGGGGGCATACTCAAATGAGGCGATACGAGCGCCGTTCTCCAGGGCCACGGCACCGATGGTTCGCCCCCAAAGCCTGACTTCGGCCAAAGTGGTCACGTTCGTCTCCTGTCAGCGCTTTGATGGTGCAGGATCATCCGGTTCATCCCCCCAGCGCCATGCGGGCTCCTCTCGCACCCCTTCGACAGCCTTGTGCGACGAGGAAGCGCGCTGCCGCGCCTTGCCTTGCAGGCGCAGCAGATCCATGGGGCGCGGCCCGATCTCGGGAAGCATTGCATCAAACCCTGGCAGCAACTCCAGTACCCGCAACACGCGAATCACACTAGCGAGCTGGGCGGACTCTCCGGCCTCAATTCTCTCCACGGTGCGTTTGGATACCCCGGCCTGCTCAGCCAATGCCGACTGCGTCAACTGCCTGTCGACCCGCTGGCGTGCCAGGCGCCGCCCTGTTTCAAGCAGTATGGCGTCGTCGGTCATGAGAGAAGAAATTTTATTTATCGTCATAATTGTCGAATTAAGCTAATTTAATAAATTTATTCGTCATTTATGGCGTTTTAACATTAAGAGAATTGATTGTAAAGAGAGTGCAAGTCGATATTCGCGTGCTTGGTCGTGCACGGCTGATTACGCCAGCAGGAGAGGCTTGGGACAACTGGTTCGAAAGTGAAGGCGTCACTGATGACTTCATGTCAGATCGCGAGCGACCTGCTGGGCAGGCGCGGTAACCAACTACTCCAAACGCGAAGGACCGGAGCAGCACAGCTTGCGCTGTATCGCTTCGGCCCTTCTTTCAAATCGCCTGCAGGGCAGGCTCCTACAGATAGGGTGCTTAGCTGGCCAGGTTCGCGTTCGCGAAGTCCCAGTTCACTAGGTTGTCGAGGAAGCTGGCGAGGAAGTCGGGGCGACGGTTCTGGAAGTCGAGGTAGTAGGCGTGTTCCCACACGTCGCACACCAGAATCGGTTTCGCACCGCTGGTCAGCGGAGTCTCAGCATTCGCTGACTTGGCGATCTTCAGTTTGCCGCCATCCAGCACCAGCCAGACCCAGCCGCTGCCGAACTGGCCGATGCCACAGGCGACGAATTCTTTCTTGAAATTGTCGTAGCTGCCGAAGTCAGCATCGATCTTCGCGGCAATCGCACCGGTCGCTGCACCACCGCCTTTTGGCTTCATGCTCTTCCAGAAGAATTCGTGGTTGTAGCACTGGCCGACGTTGTTGAAGAGAGGGCCGCCCACTTTGTGAGAAGCCTTGACCAGATCTTCGAGCGTGTCAGCGCTGATGTTTGCATCGGCGAGCAGTTCATTGCCTTTGACCACATAGGCATTGTGGTGTTTGCCGTGATGAAAGCTGAAGGTTTGCGCAGACATATGGGGTTCGAGCGCGTCGGCGGCATAGGGGAGAGCGGGAAGTGTTAATTTCATGATGACCTCGGTTGGATGTCTGTTGTGAATCTTGTCCGTTGCGATTCTTGCTTTTTTTGCGCCCGTGGCTAAGATTCGGCGCATCAAGTGTGGGGCGAGAATAAAGCACTCTGCAGGGCAATTCAAGGAAGGTAGCCGTGTCCCCACGCGGCTGTAGACCTTTGTGATCGATATACAGGATAATGCCGCCATGAGAGATAACGACGATTTACATGATATTCCTTCGATGATTCCCGCCCGGGATGAAGTCGTTCACCGTCAGGATGCACGCAAGCAGCCTGACATTGTGCAGCCCGTGCGCTATGGCGAAGTCATCAAGGTCAGCACCTGGCCGGTGCGCATCATGCTGTTCCTGTTGACGGCGGCCATTGGTGCCGGTGGTGCGCTGGGTTATCAGGTTTACATGCAGAATCTGGCGGCGCTGGAGCAGGCTAATCTGAGGATTGAAGACCTTGAAAGTCGGCTGGCACTGGTCGGCAATTCGGCCGAGGAGACCACAGCGAATGTGCTTGAGCGTCTGGATTTCAATTTTGCCGAAGTCGACAAATTATGGGCCGCTCGCAACGCCACCAATCAAACGGTGAATGAGCTGACTGGCAAGATCGCGGTACTGCAGGATGCGAGCACGGGTCACACCGAAACCACCGATACCCTAAGCGAACTGCTGGCACGCAATGCGGCGCAGGTGCAGGAGAGTCTGACCGGCCTCAACCGTGTCAGTACGTCACTGGATGAAGCGAATCAGGCGATTACCCGTTTGAATACCAGCATGCAGAGCGTTCAGAACGTGGCGCAAGACATGGCCAACATTCGCGCCAGCTTGAACAATGGCGACAGTACCTTGGTTGGTTTGCAGGATCGTATGGCCAATGTAGAGGAGGCAGTCGAGTCGATTGATGCTTATCGTCTGCAGGTGAATCAAGCTTTGAGTCGACTGCAGGAAACGATTGAGGCAGTGCAGGGCGGGGCTCCTGCCCGCTAGTTGTCTTTGCTTCGACAAATCCAGAATTAAACGTTGGCTTGTTCAGCGTCCCGGGTATAATGCCCACCCTTCAATGCAGCCCCACATCGCGGATGTGGCGGAATTGGTAGACGCACTGGATTTAGGTTCCAGCGCCGCAAGGTGTGAGAGTTCGAGTCTCTCCGTCCG
>JAZKJF010000006.1:0-161062 GCA_040384465.1 Pseudomonadota bacterium
AGTTCCGACGCCCCCATCCAATAACACAAGAGCGGCGCCGGTATGCGCATGATTTTGGTGGCAGCCTCAGCGGACTGCGGCATGCCTTTCAGCAGACCAAAATCGTCCAGTGATTTAGTGATTACATAGCCGCGCGTAAGCTTTTTCTGCTCGCACAGCTCAATCAAGCCTTTGAGTTCGCGAACCCCTGTATGCTGAGTGCGGTACTTTACTTCGAACGGAATGACCTGCCCTTCCACTTCAGCCACCAAATCCACCTCTCGGTCCTTGATGCCTCGCCAGTAGGTGAAGCGAACATTCTGGGGATAGTAACGCGCGAAGAGATGTTTGAAGACGGCCGTCTCAGTGGCAACCCCCAGCGCTGTAGGGTCTTCGAGTACAGCTCTGCCCTTGAGCATTACGGCCGGTGCTATGGCAGCATCAGCCAGATATATCTTGAAGCGCGCGCGCAGGACATCCTTGCCATAGCCAAAAGGTGGCAAGCGGTAAATCAAGTGAGTGGCTTCCAGCAATTCAATGAAATTCTGTGCCGTCGGTCGCTTGACCTCCAGATTTGAGCATAGATCCACCATGTCCAGCAGTCCACCATCGTGCATGCACAGGTAGAGGAATGTGTGCTCCAGATCGAGTACGCGACGAACGCCAAAGAGTGCCGTCATGTCGCGCTTGAGCACTTTGTCGATGATGTCTTCGCGCAGCAATCGCTGGGCTTGGGTAATGCTTTCCACTTGTGCCGTTTGCGGGAAACCACCACGCACAAGATATTCGTGGAAGTGGCCCGCATAGGAAGCCGCCGCTTCGCTGGCCTGGTAGAAATCACTCTGGTCCCAGTCAAACAAGTCGCGCAGTGACTTGAGTTTGGGTAGCGGAGGGAGAGACAGGTTCTTTATCTGCAGATATTCATAGAACGAAAGAGTGGTCAAGCGGATAGAGTGCCAGCGTCCAACCCCTGATTCCTGCGCCTCATCCACCAGAGGCATTGCCGAACCGGTAAAGGCGATACGGCGATTCTTCTGGAAATCCACCTGATGTTTGATCCAGGTGCCCCAGTCGCGGATGAATTGCGCCTCGTCCAGAAACAGGTACTCAAGCCCATCAGTTTTGGGTATTCGCTCACGCCACGCGGCCAGAACAGCGTCAATGCCTGCGAGCTTCAAAATCGGGTGATCGAAAGTGGCGTACAGGATGTTGCTGGGAGGAACTCCGGCTTTCAGGAGTGAATCGATGACCTGCAGCATCAGAGTGGTTTTGCCGATTTGACGCGCGCCGGAAAGCAATACGGCCCGAGGGGCCGGTGGGTTGCTCATCCACGTATCCAATTCGCGGAAAGCAGCGCGCCGCCACCTGGGCAAATCGGCAATCGATTCGTCACGCCACCATGGATTGAATTGGGACAGGACGGCGACAAGTTCTTCTTTTGATACTCTCATAGCAGTAAATATAACTATAAGCACAGATTAATAAAACTATGTTTTAATTATTTTGAATTTTTAAGCAGAAATTCGCCTTGTGCAGCGGTATTCCGCAACGCCTGGAAAGAGCGACAAGAACGCTGTTTTAAGAGGTTGATCGCGATACTCAAGATTGCGAAGCTGCGGAACGTACCGTAGCTCTTCGGGCTTGAGCAAAATCACAGTAGAATCCGGTCACTGTGCCCAGCCAATTTATCCATGGCGTTACCCCAGTTTTAACTACGACAACGAGACAGAACATGATTGATCCAAACAATTTGCTCCAACAATTCCTCGGCGGTGACATCGCCAACAAAATGCAACAAGCGGGGGGTTCCGCGAAGAACCAGCTCGACGGCATGGGCATGGGCGGCTTCGGCGGTGGTGCTGTGGTCGGTGGCATTCTTGGCTTGCTGCTCGGCGGCAAGAAGATGAGGAAGATGGCTGGTTACGGTGGCGCCGCCGCTGCTGGCGCCATGGCCTTCAAAGCTTACCAGAACTGGCAGCAGGGCAAGGCTGCCGCGACTGCACCCGTCGCCACTCAGGCTGACTACAGCCATGTCGACCCACGCTTCCTGCCAGATGCAGCTCCCGCCGCCAATGGTCAGCCCTTCCAGCTGATGCTGATCCGCGCCATGATCGGCGCTGCCAAGGCCGACGGTCATATCGACGCGCAGGAGCAAAAAGTGCTGTTCGAACAGGTAGAGAAGATGGGTCTGGACGCCGAGAGCAAGGCTTTCGTCTTCGATGCGTTGACTCAGCCAGTGGACATCGCGGCGATTGCTGCTTCCGCCAAGGGCATCGAACAGGCCACCGAGCTGTACCTGATCTCCCGCATCGCCATCGATGTCGATCACCCTGCCGAGCGCGCTTACCTGCAGGCGCTGGGCCATAAGCTCAACCTGCCCGCCGAGCTGATCGCCCATCTGGATCATCAGGTTGACACGACTGTGAGCGCGTAAGGAGCAAGGCGATGACCCAGTGGTTGGTCAAGACAGAGCCTGAAGAGTGCAGCATTGACGACCTGGCCGCCCGGCCTCAAAAGCCGGTGGTCTGGGAGGGCGTGCGCAACTATCAGGCGCGCAATTTCCTGCGCGAGATGAGTGAGGGCGATCAGGTCTTCATCTACCACTCCAGCTGCAAACACATCGGCATTGCAGGCGTCGCCCGGGTTGTTCGGGCGGCCTATCCTGACCCATCCCAGTTCGATTCGAACTCGATTTATTTCGACGCCAAAAGCCCGCGCGACAAGCCGCGTTGGGACTCCGTCGATCTGCTGTTTGTGGAGAAGTTTCCGCAGCTGCTGTCGCTCGATGCACTCAAGGCCATGCCGGGGCTGGAAGCTCTGCCGCTGGTCAAAGCAGGGAGTCGGCTTTCGGTGATGCCGGTGGGTGAGGGCGAGTGGGCGTTGATTCAGCAGGCAGCGAACGCTAAACAGTAGAGCGATCAGGTGCGCTGCGAGTTATTGTCAGCATTAGATGACATTGAATGAAGTGGCGCCAAACAGCCCTACCAGACCGACGATGATCAGGTAGATCGCGACAATGTAGTTGAGTAGTCGCGGCACCATCAAAATCAGGATACCGGCGATCAGGGAAATCAGAGGGGTCAGGGCAATTGTCATGGGAATCCTTGGCATGATCGGTGAAGAAATGTGGGGGAACGTTTCCATATAACCAGAAGCACATCTTCTGATCAGTACGCTGTCACACACAGTTCGCAGCCCCACCCCGTCCATCGACGACCAAGCCACAAGCAAAAATTCCGGGCGAAAAAAAGGGGGCCTCAGCCCCCTTCTTCATACTTCAGTGTCGTATTGCTGTGCAGCGTTTCAGCGCTCCACTGGCTCCAGCCTGAAAATGGCGGTTGGAGTGGTGCCAGCGCGGTCTTCGGTCGCTATATAGATGTAACCGTCCGGGCCCTGACGTACGTCGCGGATACGGCCTATACCATAGGCCAGAGTGTCTTCGCGCACGACGGTCTTGTAGTCGTCACTCATGTACAGGTTGGCCAGTTGTTCGCCAGCCAGTCCGCCGGCGATGATGTTGCCGTACCACATGGGGAACTTGTCACCGGTGTAGACAATGACGCCTGACGCGGCGATAACCGGAGTCCAGAAGCGCACTGGCTGCTGCATATCGGCGATCGTGGTGGTCTGGTGAATCGGTGAGCCGCTGACGTAGTTGACGCCGTAGCCAATCACTGGCCAGCCATAGTTGTTGCCTGGCTCGATGAGGTTCAGCTCATCGCCGCCCTGCGGACCGTGTTCGGTTTCCCACAGATCACCGGTTTCCGGGTGGAAGACCAGACCTTGCGGGCTGCGGTGACCGAAGCTCCAGATCTCTGGCAGCACACCGGCTTGACCGACGAAGGGGTTGTCCGAAGGCACGCTGCCATCATCATTCAGGCGCACGATCACGCCCTGGTGGTTGGAGTTGTCCTGTGCCGGGTGGGCAGTCAGATCACCAGTCGGCGGCGCCTGTCGGTCGCCCAGACTCAGGAACATATGGCCGTCCGGAGCAAACGCCAGACGTCCACCATAGTGGCCGGGCCGACCAACGGCACTGGCGGCAAAAATTTCAACGACGTCAGTCAGCTGGTCATTTTCGAAGCGCCCACGCACGACGGCAGTAGTGGAGTTGTCACCTACCGGCTTGGCGAAGGTCAGGTACACAAACCGGTTGTTGCTGAAGTCCGGGTGAGGAACCACATCGAACAGACCGCCCTGGCCGTTATAAAGCACTTCGGGTACGCCCGACACCGCGTCTGGCAGCAGATTGCCGTCACGAACGATGCGCAGACGACCTGGCTTTTCAGTGACCAGCATGTCGCCACCGGGCAGCCACGCCATCGACCAAGGCTGAATCAAGCCATCGACAACAGGCACTGCTCGGTAGTTGTGGTGGGCAGAGTAAAAGATTTCATCGGATTGTGCGGCAGCGGGCAGAGCCACCCCCAGACACAGGCTGGCACAAGCCAGGATTTGCAGAACGGGTCTTAACATGATGGTCTCCTCAGAAGAGCGCGCGCGGCACGCGAACAGGGCCGCAACAATATCAGTTGAATATGACGGTATGCAATCCGTGCCAGAATGAAGCACGACGAGAGCACTGTGGGGCGGGAACAAGACCGCTGGGTTTGGGGAAAAATTCCGGGAGCCCTCGGATACGAGCATCCAATCACGAACTCTAACCAACCGTTGCTTCTGCTGGATGATCCTGCGCATAGTCAGAATGAAGCAAGACATCACGCGCTGGGTAAGACCGGTGATGGTCGACTTATCCAAGTGACTTTCACTTTGCGAAACAAGGAAACATTGATTCGGGTTATCTCTGCCCGGGACATGCACCGAAAAGAGAGGGGTATCTATGAGCAAACCAAAGATTGAAATTCCGCACTTCGACACTGAAGCCGAAGAGCGCGCTTTCTGGGAAACGCATGATTCAACTGACTACGTTGATTGGAGCAAAGCCAAAAAGTCGGTACTCCCCAATCTGAAACCATCGACCACAACGATCTCATTACGCCTTCCGGATACTTTGCTTGACCGTATTAAAGTCGAGGCAAACAAGAGAGATATGCCATATCAGTCGCTCATCAAGGTTTGGCTTGCTCAGGATATTGAAGAGCATCGCAGTGTTTGATCTGCGTTGCTAAGTCGAGAGTAAAGGGTCTCAGAGTCAGGCGTGGTGTTTGGATCATGGTGGTAGGCAGCACACGCATTTAGGTTTTGGTGCAGTGGCTATTTGGAGGGTGCTTAACAAAATCATGACCTAATGCGCGGTATTGATCCCTCACACGAACAGACCAAATCAGACCAACTTTTTTGAAATGCAGTGAGGGGTGGCGCGGATTGTCTTTGAGAAGACGATAGCTTTTGTCGGCAACGGATTGAACCTCTCCAGGCAGTTCCTGATACAACGCCCGGAACTTGGGCGAAGTGAAGTGTCTCAAAGCTCGCGCGACCGACCAGCGAGATAATCGGCTCGAGCCTCTGCCAGCACCTTATCCAACTTCCCAGTGCGACTGTCGGATTCGATCTGTGCGTCCCAGGCTTGCCAGTCCTGTTCGAGCACCCAATCCCGCAGCTCGGCGAACTCTCGTGCCGAAAGCTCGCGGATCTGCTGCTCAATATGTTCGATTTTGCGCATATCTAGTGCCCTCGCATCCTGCCCAGAATTCAACCTAAGTGTAGTACATCAAATCGAGTACGACCAACATCTCACCTCCGATGAGGCTGCGTACATTGAATTGAAATTAGTGCTCCATCATTCCCTGCGAGAGAGAAGACTGAAGAACAATCTCATCCTTGATGACTATATTGTGCGCCCCTCCCTGAACCCCAACATCCTCCCACGCAACATCGCCCCCACCGCCAGATCATAATCCATCTTCTCCCCCTCCCAGCGCGTCACCGCCGTGTGGGAATCAATCTCCAGACCATGCCCATCGTGCTCTCGCTCAATAGCCAGGGTTTCACTCGCAACATCCTCAGCCGCTGCAAATTGCGGAGTAAGTGCCGTTGGCATCGCGCCACCAGCCGGAGTCAAAAACTCGAACTGCTGCTCGCCGTGCTTCACAATTTCGTACCCCTCCTGATGCAACAGCCGATGATGATGCCGACACAGCAGCACAAGATTATCGAGCCTCGTCTCGCCTCCATCGCACCAGTGGTGCACGTGGTGTGCGTCCACGTAGCGGGATTCGCAGCAGCCTGGAAAGCGGCAGCCGCGATCGCGAATCTGCAGAGCGCGTCGGATTGAGGGCGGAATGGCGCGGGTCTTGCGGCCGACATTCAGCACATTGCCACTGGAGTCCTCCAGCACCGGGACTAATGAAGCGTCGCAGCACAAGCGTCTGGCGGTGGTTGGTGACAGCGGCAGGTGGTGAGCGCCGCTCTCGATTGAGCAGTGCTGTTCATGGCTACGCTCATTGCCACGTTCGATGTGAATCACCACCTGATATTTCTCGGCGGACGACAGCGGCTGCAATCCTGCTTCCATCGTACTCATCGCCTGCTCGGCCAATGCCAGCAACGCATCAACACGTTTCTGCGGGAACGTTTTTTCGGGGAGATTTGCAGAAACTTCATCTGCGGACACAGGTGGGTTTTGTGCAGCAACCATCGCTTCCACGGCTTTCATGAAGACAGCACCGTCTTCCGGTGTCATCCGACCACGCAGTACCAGCATGCCATCATCATCGAAGTAGCAGGTGAGTTCGCGCGCTTCGTACTGGCTTTCGGCAAAACGATTATCCGTCAAGCTTTCGGCACGTCGATATTTTCGCACCAGTTGTTCAACATGCTGTGCCGTGCCATGCAGCGCCACCTGCAACAACATCTGTTCATTCTCCGGCGTCGCGGAACGGGTCATGGCGCGCACTTTGGAGTAGCTGATCGTGCCGGAGCGGAAGGCTTCGTCGATGCCAGGAAGTTGTTGCAGGCTCTTCGCGACACGCACTTTTTCACGCGCGGCGCCGAGATCAATGCCGCAGTGATAGTTGAGCCAGTGCGCTGGCGATTTGATGCCAGCGCCCTCCCACGCATTGCGCTCGATGAGAGCAGCGAGCAGTGTCAGGAAGCGATGCTGAGCGGCGTTGATGTGCCCGGCGAGACGGGTAATTTCGTCGCTGAGCGCGGCGTTGTCTTGTGGGATAAGAGCAAGGGACGGGAGCTGTGACATGAGACGATTCCTCCTTGGAAAGGCCGCAAATGAATGGCTTTAGAGCACTGTTTATTTATACATATTATAGTCCTATCTCAATGATTTTTCAGCGAAATAGCCGCATATATTTTCACGAATAAATATCAATCCAACACTTGGCAATCAAGAAAATGGGGGCTTGATTTTGCGCGGGGCCTTTTCGGCATTATCAGTGAATTCATTGCCGGCTTTAACTTCAATACGGATAACAGCCATTGGCTCAGTCCTCATCGGAAATGTTCTGATTCTTGCTCTCCGCAAACTTCGCCGCCATCGTCGGGTTGCCCTTCGTCAGCTTCTTGATTGTCACATCCTGCGCCTTGTCGTTCGCAAGACGCAGGTTGCGATCAGTGCCGAGCAGAGCTTCCTTCGTCTTCTGCAAGTGGTCGATGGACTTGTCGATCTCTTCAATCGCCGTTTGAAAACGCTTGGAGGCGAGATCGTAATTCTTCGCGAACGCGGTCTTGAAAATTTCGAGATCGTTTTCGAAGTTGGTGATGTCGATGCTCTGCGCCTTCACAAGCGCCAGCTCTGATTTGTACTTGAGCGAGTTCATCGCCGCATTACGCAGCAGCGTGATCATCGGAATAAAGAACTGCGGCCGGATGATGTACATCTTCGGGTAGCGGTGGAACACGTCGACAATGCCGGTGTTGTAGAGCTCGCTATCGGGCTCCAGCAGCGTGACCAGCACGGCATATTCGCAGCCCTTCTCGATGCGATCCTTGTCGAGTTCCTTCAGGAAGTCCTCGTTCTTGTTTTTGGTCGCGGTGCGATCATTCTCGTTCTTCATTTCGAACATGATCGAGACGATCTCAGTGCCCGCCTCATCCAAATCGCGGAAGATGTAGTCGCCCTTGCTGCCCGAGCGCGCGTCATTGTCCTTCTCGAAATACGCCTTCGGAAACGCCGTCGCGCGAATGCGGTTGAACTCGGTCTCGCAGTGCTGCTCAAGCGTTTCGCCGACCATCTTGGTCGACAGGCGCGCCTTCATGTCCTTGAGTCGTTCGATCGCGTCATCGCGATCCTTGATCTGCGTCTCGTACTTGTCCTTGAGCGACTTCTCCGCGAGCTGCTTCTCAAGCGCCGCACGTTCGAGCTTGGCCTTCAGCTCCTGGATATCCGCATCCTTCGTCGCGGCGGCCTTCTGCAATTCGTTAGCGAACTTCGCCTCGGCCAAATGGGTAGCCGCCAGCTTTTCATGCTTCGCCTGTTTGAGTTCGTTGGCAAGCGCATCACGCTGCTTTTCCACCGCGCTCAGGGCTTCTGTCACGGCGAGCTTGCGTGCGACTTCCTCTGCGTTGAGTTTGGCTTTCAGGTTCTGAATCTCGGCGTCTTTTGCTGCGGCATCTTTCTGCAGCTCGTTCGCCAGTTTGGATTGAGCGAGTTCGACGGCGTTGCGTTTGTCCTGCTCGGCGAGTTCAAGGCGCTCGTGCAGTTGCTTTTCGAAGTCGCTGTCGCGGACTTGTTTCAGGATGTCGGCGTAACCGGCTTCGTCGATTTTGAAGGCTTTTCCGCAGTGGGGGCAGATGATTTCGTGCATTGGATTGCTCTCTGGTTTGGCTAAGATTCGAAAGTGCACAGTGTTGAGATCGCAGTCGCTTATTAGACCCCCTGCTTCTCGACTAGCGCTATGTGGAATCCTTTGGCGATACTATCGGAAAGTCTGATTTGAAGATAATTTTAAAGTTCTCGAAGAACACCTCGAACTCCTTTGGTTTCCTCTTGCCAAATTTCTTTGGTTCATTTTCAGAGAAGTAGGCAATAGCAAACACTCTAAAAATGGGGTCAGAGAAGGCATATCTACCACTTGACGTGTCATGCCTCATGACAGGAACTGCTTGCTCGGAGCATAACTGTTCCAAATATATGGTGAGATTGCCTTGTGGGTAATCAGGCTCGCCTACCTTTATTTTCCCAAATATTTCAGAGCGAAGAGCGCCTTCCGGACCGAACTGAGATAGCGCTTTGATGATCAGTTTTTTGTTGTCGTACTTCCGGGCTCTATCCTGCTTAAAAGCAATATCAAACGCTTTCTTAAGAGTGTCTGAAGATTCTTCCAGGTAGGTGCTCAAGGCCTCTTGTAGGGCGAGTTCGTCAATTCTAACCTGCTCCTCCTGAGTTTCATAAATTTCCTTTGTCGTGCAAGCATTAAGACAAAGATGGTGGCAGACTGACGCCATTCCACTTGAATATGACGCGATACTCGAAATTACCTCGCGACCAAAATTAACATTTAATAGGTGTTGGCCCTTTTCTATGATTTTTTCTATTTCATCACTGCTCATCAGGGGAACATTTATTTCAGCGACGCGATTTCGCATTTCGGGATCATATTCGACGACCTGTCTAGCTGTATCTACCGCACCAATGGCGACAATTTTCAGCGTTGAATAGTCATCTGCCATATCCATGAATACCTTCATCACTTGAGATAGCTTGGCCCTCTCAGGTTCATCAATCTTGTGAAAGTCTTCTAGAACCCAGCAACTATTCGCCTGACCAATGAATCTGCCGAGAGCTTGCGGTGTCAATTGTGGAGGTAGAATTCGTTCACTCTTAGATCCTCTTTCTCGTGACTCTGAGGCGCCAATTTGAGTTCTTATGGCCAGGTACTCCTGACTAACCTGCACAGACAGCGAGGTCTTTTGGGTGCTGGTGAGTTCGGTGCAGTAGTAAGGCGCAAGCTGGTCAAATGCGTCCAAGACCAAGGCTTCGAATGTCAATCCCTTCATGCATCTGGAAGTTAGGTGACTCCCATATAGCTGATGTAGTTTGTTAAGCAATAGGGTAGTTTTTCCTGATCCTGAGTGACCATAAACGACCACCTGTTTGCCCGGGGTTCTGATTGCGTTAACCAGCTTTGTATTGAGCTGTTCCCTCTCAACAAATGCGAGCCTAGCTGGGGTTGTTGGTGTAAAAACTTTATGTACGTCAAATTTTTCCATCTATTTCTCTCTTGAACGCGCTCACAGGCCGACGAGATGCCCAACGCTGATCACAACCGGCGCAGCAGGCGCACAGTTGGTGACTTTGTTATGAAGTTCCTTTAACTGCACTAACCGCGTTACGTATTGTCTTAGATGCCGCGTCAATCTTAGCCCGCCGTCTTTTCTTCAATTTCTTCATCTGGAATTAGTTCAATTCCCATACGAACAACTTGAAAATGCCCTAAGCATTCGTCTTCGCTAAGCTCGTGTAGTCCTTTACTCAATAGGCCATACAGATTTACTGTCCGCTAAAGTGGTCCAGGTCCAATCTGGCGAAGCCGATTTTACTTGTTATGCACGTCTCGATTCATAAAAATCCTTTCTAGCCAAGTGCAAAATGATTCTACATTTTCAATCGCTTCAAAGACCTTTTCCCGTGTTGCCGAAATCGGGGGTGGCATCAACCAGGATATCTCCCCCTCCTCCTCTGTTTGATAGTAGTGTTCCTTATCGACGAAAAATGGATGTGGATGTTTTTTCAAGTCACTTTTTGAGTATGTAACATTTAACGAAGTAATGTGGTCGGGATGTTGAATCCTGTTTCTTACCAGAGCAACTTGCTCGAGAATGTCACGGTTTGCACCAGATTCGGAAATATCCACATCCATGTTCTCCAGCACCTTCATATGGCCTCCAAACCATCCCAGATTTTTGAAGTTGACTTTAAACACATCACTATCTTGATTAAATCGGCCCATCCAATGGTCAAGATATAGCTTTAAAGAGGCAGACAACATTGATAAGCAAGCATGACACACCGTTTGCTGCCCTGTATCCGCTGCCAACCATTCAACTAGAAAAGGTGGTTCATCATCTTCGCTATAGGGTGGAATATATGGAGGTTCCTCATTCTCAATTGCTGTTTTGATATTCCCAAAAGGAGTAGAGGTTGTTTCAAAAAAGTACCTTATAAATTTAGTTCTCTCTCGTAAGAAGAAGTCTAAGTCCATCGCTGACCTCGAAGTGCATAAAGCTGCAAAAACCGGCGCGGCTTGCCGCGTCCGAAACCTCACCCCTAAAAGTAGACGCGTAGTTGTTTGATTTGTTAGAGCGCACCTGCTGCCCACTTTTGGGCCAATGCAGCCACTCTTGCAGGCGTACCCCAAGAGCCAGAAACCTGCGAATTGTTGTCCAAAGTAGCTTCGATGCGCGAGACAAAACTAGAGTCCCAAACCTCTAATTCTTCAAGATAGCCGATTCTTGCTTTTGCCTCCGCGAAGCTGCCACTCTCCTCAAAAAGACCAACAAGCACTTCTGCCATTCGTCGCTGGCTTTGCTTGTTTTTTCGGTAGGCGTCGAAGATTTCTCTCGCTAGATCGTCTATTGCCTTTCCTTGACCAGAAAAGGCTTGGAGCCTTCCGATAAAGCCGTACGGATC
Source organism: Pseudomonadota bacterium (assembly GCA_040384465.1). Classification (GTDB taxonomy): domain Bacteria; phylum Pseudomonadota; class Gammaproteobacteria; order Pseudomonadales; family Pseudohongiellaceae; genus UBA5078. Next base: position 11,525 of record JAZKJF010000006.1, read on the forward strand.
CTGACCAAACCGAACAGCAAAGACCGGAAGCCCTCGACCCATCGCATATCCAATTTCCTGATCCGTCCAATTGCTGGCGTGAAACTCTTTGTGAAGCAATGCAATAAGAGAGTCTGCTGTGGAGAGCGCTGTTTCAATCTGCGCCTGCCATTCCAATGTTGGCTCTATGTCGTTGTGAGCTACAAATGACGATATTCCGTATTCCAGAAGCGCCTCCTGTAGTTCAGCAGCCATTGCTCTCTTTGATGAGAGATGCGATATGAAGAGTCTGAACATGCGTTTCCGCCAAAATGGCGGCTCTATACCAGGCTTTGGGACCTCCTCAACGAAAAATCCAACATGCTGCCCAAGCTCTACCAGCGTGGCATCGGACGCACTCTTGGCCATATGGAGTATGTAGTCACCTTTCCCCCCACCCTGCCACGTATCTGTTGTTGGGAGTTGGAATTGACTGAGCGTTATATCGATCAACGACCATTCCTCCATCGACAATCTGGAGGAAACTTCTTTAAGGATCTTAATGCGCTGCGAGGCTGTCAACATAGTCCGAAGTGCGCTCTAACGCCCTTGTTATGGCGCCAAGGTGAATTGGCGCGGTGGTTGCGCAAGCAAGCGCCGTGACAATGCATCTTGGTCGCTCAGGAACAGATTGTTAGCTTTCTCGGGCCAGATGAGTGAGCCACTGATCCAGAGGGGTGAATGTTGTAGCGGCCTCTTTAAGCTCGCGAGAAGCGTGCGCCCAGAAAACAACATGGACTGGTATGCCTCTACGCTTCAATTTCTCAATAGCTGGTACATAATCGGAGTCGCCTGACACTAAGGTTACTTCGTCACCGGGTTGAAGAATTTCGTATGAATCTTCAATCATGGTAGCGGTAATATCAGTATCGATTTTCTTCTCGTGGTTCGCCACGTTGCGGTCATAGGTGATTACTTCAAAGCCATTTCGTTTAGCGGCATCCCACAGAGAATCATTTTTCGGTGGGCGTGAGCCAAACAATGCGGCCTTACGGACTTCCTTTTTGTCGCCGCCGGCAAAAGAAAACAACTTTCCGAAGTCTAGCTTCCAGTTGTAATCGCAAAGATTGTTTTTAACCGCAGCCCAAACATCGGGCGACAAGCCATTTACATATGCTGCGACGTGCATTCCTTCGATCCAAACATTGGAATTATCAACGTATAGAAGATTTGCCATTTATTACCTCCTAGAGAAAGCTAACGCCGCGCTCTGCGGCAAATTTGGAGCGCTGCGGAAAATTTATCCGACAGCAGCGCCTTGTTAAGCATCGTGCTCACTCATCACCATTGCGTATTTATTCCAATCCACAGCTGGCACTGTTCCAAGGCTATTTAGCTTCTGCAAGAGTCGGAAAATAAAATAGGCTAATGAATTGTTGTTAGGCCCTACTTTAAGTCCCCCTTCAAATAAGTCAAAGCATCCACCCGTCACAGACAACCCGCAATCTAGCCTCTGGAGATCGTCTAATGCTTCGTTGTTCTGAATAAATGCTTCACTCGAGAATCCCTCAGTCCAATCTATCGTGGTGGCGATGATACCAGCCACAATAGGAAATAACTTCTTCACGACTGGCTCACCACCAACATGTGTAATCGGGACACTAGTACGTTCCAAAGCTCTAACCGATTCGGCTTTCTTGGCTGCATACTCAAGATAGCCCTTATTTATGGTTGGTTTAACTTCGAAAACAGCGTACACGGACTCTGCTGGAATAAAACGATGATCATGTTGATCAAGTAGGGTTGGAGTATATTGGGGGTCATAGATAACAATATCTATTTGGTCGCTAGTAGCGCCATTAGAGTCAATGACAATTGCGCTATCTATAGAATAACGATTTGGAAGATACTTCCTAAGTACGGATATGAAGTGCTGCTCATTAACATCGCCCATTACTCCATCGTGAGTAATTGATTTAGATGACAGTTTTAGCTGTACACTCAATACTTCCTGCTCTGCTGCGAATGCTGATCGGAGAAAGTTTTTTCCATTTACCTCTGACATTTCTTTTGCTTTATTCATATCACCAAACAATGCCTCCCCAATTTTGCTGATTTCGAGATAGCCTTGCCTGACTAGATATTGCTATTTTTTGTGCCGCAGTTAAGTCATCTGAAATAATATTGTTTGTATTTGCAGGGTCTACATACCGAGTAGACGGCAAACCATCCCTGAAGAACTCAAGAACCTTCAGAAAATTAGCAGATAGATTCCCTACTGTTGAGTATTTTAGGGCGTCTATTACAGCCAATTCCAGGTAGAATGACGGAAATTCTAGATTGTGAAGCTGCCTCCAGATTTTTGACAATCTAACTTCTTCTATTCTATTGCTGTTTTTCACGTAGTTAATGTGGGTATTGATATTGGTCTGAGTCCAGCTTCCGGACTTGCTTTTATGCAGACTGTGGTCATTTCCGTACTGTGACTGTCGTCGACCTGGGACCAAATCAATTTGGTAGCCATTTACAGTAGTGCCTATCGATACATTCTGTTTTCTTGCTGCATAGCCGGCTTGGGTAACAGCGTTAAACAACGTCACATACAAATCAGCTAGAGTACCTGGCGTATTTGATGATACTGATATGAATATATCCGCGTCTGTACCAATATTAATTCCGGTTCCCTTCGCCAGAGAGCCCGAAAACTCAGCTTTTACTAGATAGCTATCACCCCATCTTTGAATTACGGGGTAAATGGTATTCCCAGCCGCTTCGGCACCAGAAATATTAACGTCATATTTCTGCAGGATGCTACGTAAGTATGTATCTCCTGACATGCTTATCCTTAAATGCCTAAGATTGTATTAGTGTGTGAAAGCAAGTGTTCTTATATTTGACGGGAGTCTATTCCTAGATGCCCCCAAAGCACAACCCTACGAATGTGGCGAGAGTACCCCCTGGACTAAAGAATCTTCTTGCGCCGGTTATGTACGAGACTTTCACTCTATTCCCCACCCCAATCCCCCAGTATAGTGACTCGCCCATCACCTTCACCGTCAAAGGACCCAACACATGCCAACCCCCCAAGACCTCTCCGGCAAAACCTACATAGTCACCGGTGCCAACAGCGGCATCGGTTATGAAGCAGCGAAGAACTTCGCCAGTCGCGGTGCGACGGTGGCGCTGGTGTGTCGCAGCGAGAGCAGAGGGCGTGATGCGGTGGCGAGCATCGTCGCGGCCACTGGCAATGCGAAGGTGTCGCTGTATGTGGCGGATTTCAGTTTGCTGTCCAGTGTCAGCAAAGTGGCGGATGCGTTGCTGGCGGATTTTCCTGTCATCGATGTGTTGTGCAATAACGCGGGCGGCGCGAATGGCCCGAGGACGGTGACGGCGGAGGGGTTTGAGGCGACGTTTGTGACGAATCATTTGAGTGGGTTTTTGTTGATGAGGAAGTTGTTGGCGGGGCTTACGCAGGAGGGACAGAGCACGTCGCCTGCAGGGCAGGCTCATACAGGGGTGAGGAGGGTGGTGTTTACGAGTTCTTATGGGCATAACAACAGTGCGCTGGATTTTGATGATATGAATCTGGAGAAGGACTACACCACGTTGAAGGCGTACGGGCGTTCAAAATTGATGAATCTGCTGACGGCGCGCGAGCTGCAGCGGCGCTATGGGGATCGCAATATCGTGGCGAGTTCGTTTCACCCGGGGGCGGTGCGCACGCCGATCTGGGGCAAGGGCGGAGCGGTCGGCAGGTTTCTGGGCATCGCCATGTATCCGTTCATGGTGAGCATTGCGAAGGGCGCGGATACGTTTATCTGGCTGGCGAGTTCACAGGATGAGGCCAGCGTGAATGCGGGCGGGCATTACTTCTACAAGCGCAGTCGGCCTCGAACAGCCGCGTTCGCCACCGATGAGGACGCAGCAAAGCTGTGGCAGGTGAGCGAAGGGCTGATCGAGCCATACCTGTAGGCGCGCATTTAAAGCCTACCAATGTTCAACATTACATCCGTCGCAACTGTTGGTAATACGCCCTTATCACGCCGCAACCAACTTCTTAACCTGAAGTTCACTTCTATGTTGCTCAGCATGCCACAGCTCATACTGAGATTGCTGATTGAGCCAACTCTCAGCGGAAGTATCGAATGCAATGGATAATCGAATAGCCATTTCGGGGCTTATCCCTGCACGACCGTTAAGTATGGCACTCAACGTTTTTCGGCTGATGCCAAGCGCATCGGCGGCTTCGGTAACAGATACGCCCAACGGCTCAAGACAGAGTTCTTTAATAATTTCTCCTGGATGAGGAGGGTTGTGCATCAGCATGGTTTTACCTCAATGATAGTCTTCATAATTGACGACCTCGGCATCTTCACCCACGAAAGTGAACGTCACTCGCCAGTTCCCGCTGACTGTCACAGACCAGGTGCCGGAACGGTTGCCGCTGAGTTCGTGTAAACGAAGCCCGGGCAAGTCCATATCCTTGGGCATAGTAGCCGCATGAAGACGGCCGAGGATCAGTGGGAGCCGGTTCGAGTGGGCGGCTGATCGAGCCATATCTGCAGGCGCGCAGTTAATGGCTATGCGGCGGTGAGCTGAACCTTTTGAACGTTCTCCAGGCTCACGGTCTTGCCTGCATGCCAAAGATCGTAGCTATCCTGCATGGCAAGCCAACTCTCAGGGCTTCGCCCCAACGCTTTGGATAGTCGCAGCGCCATTTCAGGACTCACACCGCTCTGTAACTTCAGGATGCGGTTGAGAGTCGAGGCTGCAACATCCAGTTGCTCGGCAAGATAACGACAGCTGAGGTTATAAGGCTCGATATAGGTAGCCTGGATGAACTCACCGGGATGTGGGGGATTGTGCATGGCCATCAGTGGTAATCCTCGTAATCAAGCACATAGGCGTTGCCATCAGCAAACTCAAAGGTCAGTCTCCAATTTCCATTGACAGAAATGGACCAGACTCCTTTCCGGTTGCCTTTCAGAGGGTGTAACTGATAGCCAGGTATATCGAGATCGTTTATATCCAGAGCCGTATCAAGGGCAGCCAACTGCATACGAAGGCGGCTGGCGTGATTCTGTTGAATGCCCCGAGTGCTTCCTGTCTCGTAGTACTGCTTCAGTCCTTTGTGCCTGAATGACTTGATCATGCCAAAAGTGTAGCGCATAGCGCAACACTATCAAGTCAAGTGACAAGTTCTCACGCGTTGCGGTTTTTTCCCCGTCTGCTTACTGATACGTATCCATCGCCGGACACGCACAGAACAAATTCCGATCCCCATACACGTTATCGATGCGGTTCACAGACGGCCAGAACTTGCTGTCTTTCAGCCCCGGCACCGGCCATGCGGCTTCCTGCTTGCTGTAGCCGCGCTGCCAGTTGCCGTCCATGATATCGGCGAGCGTGTGCGGCGCGTGCTTGAGCGGATTGTCCAGCGCGTCCAGTTCGCCGGATTCCACGCGGGCGATCTCTTTGCGGATGCTGATCATGGCCGCGATGAAGCGGTCCAGTTCCATCTTCGATTCACTCTCCGTCGGTTCGATCATCAGCGTGCCCGCTACCGGGAACGACATGGTCGGTGCGTGGAAGCCGTAGTCCATCAGGCGCTTCGCCACGTCTTCTTCACTGATGCCAGACGCTGCTTTGAGTGGGCGCAGGTCGATGATGCATTCGTGGGCCACCGTGCCGTTGCGGCCGGAGTAGAGCACCGGGAAATGCGGCTCGAGTTTGCGGGCGATGTAGTTGGCATTGAGGATCGCCACCTGCGTTGCCTTCAGAAGACCTGCGGCACCCATCAGGCTGATGTAGGTCCAGGAGATCGGCAGAATGCTGGCGCTGCCCCAGGGGGCGGCGGACACGGCGCTGTTGCCGACGTTCGGGCCATCGAGCGTGACCAGCGCGTGGTTGGCGAGGAAGGGGGCCAGGTGTTTCTTCACGCCGATGGGGCCCATGCCGGGTCCGCCGCCGCCGTGCGGAATGCAGAAAGTTTTGTGCAGGTTGACGTGGGAGACGTCCGCGCCGATGTCGCCGGGGCGAGCCACGCCGACCTGGGCGTTGAGGTTGGCGCCGTCCATGTACACCTGACCGCCGAAGTCGTGGACGATCTGGCAGATTTCTTTCACGCCTTCCTCGTATACGCCATGTGTCGACGGATAGGTGATCATCAGCGCGGCCAGCGTGTCTTTGTATTGTTCGGCTTTCGCACGCAGGTCGGTGATGTCGACGTTGCCGTGTTCGTCACAGGCAACCACGACGACTTTCATGCTGATCATCTGCGCGCTGGCGGGGTTGGTGCCGTGCGCGGAGCTTGGAATCAGGCAGACGTTGCGCTGGGACTGACCCTTGCTGATCAGGTAATTGCGGATCGCGAGCAGGCCGGCGTATTCGCCCTGCGCGCCGGAATTCGGCTGCATGCTCACGGCGTCGAAGCCGGTGATCTCGGCGAGCATCTCTTCCAGTTCGCGGATCATCTGGCGGTAGCCCAGCGTCTGTTCGACCGGCACGAAGGGGTGCGGCTTGCTGAATTCGGGCCAGGTGATCGGGATCATCTCGGCGGTCGCGTTCAGCTTCATGGTGCAGGAGCCGAGCGGGATCATCGCGTGGGTCAGGGAGATGTCCTTGTTTTCCAGCCGCTTCAGGTAGCGCAGCATCTCGGTCTCGCTATGGTAGCGATTGAACCACGGGTGTGTCAGGAAAGTACTGGTGCGCTGCAGGCTAGCAGGGATACCGCTGATGGCGGCGGTGCCATTGCATATCTGCTGATCGATGCCGGTCACGGTCAGGCCACTGGCTTGTTCGCCGAGGATGACCTGCCACAGGCTCGCGACTTCGGCGGCGCTGGTGCATTCGTCCAGGCTGATGCCGAGGCTGCCCGGCAGGTCGACGCGCAGGTTGATGCCAGCAGCGGTGGCGCGGCTCAGAATTGCGGTGCGCTGGGCGGCGGTGACGGCGATGGTGATCGTGTCGAAGAACTGGGCGTTGACGGTGTTGATGCCTTTGCTCTGCAGGCCGTTCACCAGAATCGCCGTCAGGCGGTGAATGCGCTGGGCGATGGTGCGCAGGCCTTCGGGGCCGTGGTACATGGCGTACATGGAGGCGATGTTGGCGAGCAGTACCTGCGAGGTGCAGATGTTGCTGTTGGCCTTCTCGCGGCGGATATGTTGTTCGCGGGTTTGCAGCGACATGCGGAAGGCCTGTTTGCCACGGGCATCGATGGAGACGCCGATGATGCGACCGGGCACGGCGCGTTTGTAGTCATCGCGCGTGGCGAAGTAAGCGGCGTGCGGGCCGCCGTAACCCATCGGTACGCCGAAGCGCTGGGTGCTGCCGAGCACCACGTCGGCGCCGAATTCTCCAGGCGCCTTCAATACCACGAGGCTCATCAGGTCGGCGGCAACCACGGCGATGGCCTTCTTCGCGTGCAATGCCGCAATCGTGGCTTCCAGATCGCGCACGCTGCCGTTGCTGGCGGGGTATTGGAAAATGGCACCGAACACGTCGTGCTGCGGGAGGTCAGTGATGTCGCCAATGATCAGGCTGAAACCGAAAGCTTCGGCGCGGGTCTTGAGCACGTCAATAGTCTGGGGGAAGCACTCTTGATCAACGAAGAAAGTCTCGCTGCTGCTCTGGCTGGTGCGTTTCGCCATGGCCATCGCTTCGGCGGCGGCGGTGGCTTCATCGAGCAACGAGGCGTTGGCCAGGTCCATGCCGGTCATGTCCAGAATCATCTGCTGGAAGGCCAGCAGAGTTTCGAGGCGGCCTTGTGAGACTTCTGGCTGGTAGGGCGTATAGGCGGTGTACCAGCCCGGATTCTCCAGCACGTTGCGGGCGATGACGTTGGGAGTGAGCGTGTCGTAGTAGCCGAGGCCGATGAAGGAGCGGGTCGGTTTGTCGGCGCTGACCATGGTCTTGAGGCGGCTCAGCACCTGCTGTTCAGTGGCAGGTTTGCCGAGGGCCAGCGGGCGCTTGAGGGCGATGGACTCGGGCACCGTCATCTCGATCAGTTGGTCCAGCGATGTCAGGTGCAGCTCTTCGAGCATGGCGCGAATATCGGAATCATCCGGGCCGACGTGGCGGCCAATGAATTCGTCGCCGTTTTGCAGACATTCCAGTGTCCTGATCGATGGGTTCTGAGCATTCGCAGCGCTGCCAGTCATGGATAGCCTCGGGTAAATAGTAAAAGACAGGGCCCCGCCAATGCGGAGCCCTGCGGTGTTGCATCATGTATTAGTGTGTTGCGATTACTCGCAGATTTCTGCGTAGCCGTTCGCGTCGAGCAATGCGTCCAGTTCGGCCTGGTCGCTCGGTTGAATTCTGCAGAACCAGCCGTCGACATACGGTGAGGAGTTCACGATTTCGGGAGAGTCGAGCAGCGTGTCGTTGATGGCGACGATCTTGCCGGAGACTGGGGCATAGATGTCCGAGGCGGCCTTGACCGACTCGACGACGCTGATCTCCTGCTTGGCGGTGACGATGGCGCCGAGCTTGGGCAGTTCAATGAACACGATGTCTCCGAGCAGCTCCTGCGCGTGGTCGGAAATGCCGACGGTGACGCTGCCATCTGATTCAACCCGAACCCACTCGTGGGTTGCCGCGTACTTTAAACCTTCGGGGAAGCTGCTCACTGATCAATCCTCTTTCTTAAATTGATGACTGCGAATGGATGCACTGTAACTGGATAAATTATTCAAAAACTTTGGCGCCGAAACGCACGAAATTCGGTTTCACGATACGCACAGGGATGAGCTTGCCACGCAGGTCGACATGACAATCGGTGCTGCCCACCGGGATTCTAGCCAAGGCGATGGAATGCTTCAATGTGGGCGAGAAAGTCCCGCTGGTGATGACGCCTTCGCGCTCCTGACCATTGACGGTGCAAACCACCCGCAGCCCTTCGCGCAGCACGCCGCGCTCTTCCATGACCAATCCTGTCAAATAGGGTAGCTCGCCCGCTTCCTGCTGGGCACGGTGTTTTTCCACGGCGGCGCGGCCGATGAACTGGCGCGACGCGGGTTCCCAGGCGATGGTCTGGATCATGTTGGCGGCGAGCGGAGAGATGCTCTCGTCCATGTCGTGACCGTAGAGATTCATGCCGGCTTCAAGACGCAGCGTGTCGCGGGCGCCGAGACCGATGGGGCGGACGCCGATGGCCAGCAGTTTCTCCCACAGCGCTGGGGCGTCTGCGCTCGGGATGATGAATTCGAGGCCACGCTCGCCGGTGTAGCCGGTGCGGGCGATGAACCAGGGGCCGGATTCCAGCGCTTTGAAGTTGCCGAGCGCCTGTACACTGGCGGCCACATCGGGTGTCAGCAGTGAGCAAGCCTTGTCGATGGATTCGGGGCCGTGGACGGCGATGATCGCCAGTTCTGGTCGATAGGTGATGCGGACTTCAAAGCCTTCCGTATGCTGCTGCATCCACGCCAGGTCTTTGTCACGCGTGCCGCAGTTGACCACCAGCCGATAACCTTCCTGCATGCGATAGACGATCAGATCATCGACCACGCCGCCGTCGGCATTGAGCATGGCGCTGTAGAGCGCTTTGCCGGTTTCCTTGAGTTTGTCGACATCGTTGGCCAGCAGAAATTGCAGCCAGGCTTTGGCATCCGGGCCGTTCACGTCCACCACAGTCATGTGGGAGACGTCGAACATACCGACGTGCTGACGCACGGCATGATGCTCTTCGATCAGAGATTGGTACTGGATCGGCATGTCCCAGCCGCCGAAGTCGACGATTCTGGCGCCCGCATCGAGGTGCTGTTGATAAAGGGGAGTTCTATGACCCACAGGCAAGGTTCCGGGGGAAAAATGAGGCGGCCATTCTACTTGTTGAGCCGTTTTTTTAACAGGACAGAATTGTCAGGCACGGTGGTAGGATGGCGCTCAATTCCGCATTTTCCCGCTCGATGAGGTTTCTCCATGAAAAAACTGACACGCGCCCTGCTCACCGGGCTGACTCTTTTATTGCCGGTGGTACTGTCCCTGCAGGTGGCGCTGTGGTTGATCACCACACTCGAAGGTTGGCTGAAATCCCTGTGGGAGATCGCGCTGCCCGAGCAGTGGTATGTCCCCGGGCTGGGGGCGGTCGCGCTGCTGTTGCTGGCCACGGGCATCGGGTTGAGCACGCGCATGTGGTTGCTGGGGAGGCTCTGGAAAATGCCCGGCCGTCTGCTCGAAAAAGTGCCTGTGATCAGCTACATCTACAACACCATCAAGGATTTCGTGGACATGATGGGAGGCAAGAATTTTGCTGAGCAATCGGTGGTGTGGGTGACGCTGCCGCAAGGCCAGGGGCGGCTGCTGGGGATCATCACCAAGCGCGGGGCTGACAAGGATTCGCGGCTGGCGCAACTGATTGGCGACGACGAGCTGGCGGTGTATCTGCCGATGAGCTATCAGGCCGGAGGCTACATGATCATCGTCAAGGAGAATCAGGTGGAGCGGATCGACATGGAGCCGGGCGACGCACTGCGCCTGATCATGAGTGCCGGGCTTGGGCAGCGCGTGGCGAAGGAGTAAGGATCGGTGGCTGGTTCTGGGCTACTGCAGGCCTTCCAGAAAGCGGTCCGGACGCGGGAAGTAATTGCGTTCGGCGTCCAGTGAGAAGATCACCGAGCTGGAGCGGCCGATGATCTGGTCGCGGGGAATGAAGCTGTAGATGCGACTGTCGGCGCTGTTGTCGCGGTTGTCGCCGAGCACGAAGAATTGGTCGTCCGGCACTGTCTCCGGGCCGAAGCTGCGGGAGATGCGGTTGGTGAGGCCGTCCGAGAGCATCGCTTCGTGGGAGTAGTTGAACAGGCTCTCGCGAATGATCAGGGACTCGTCGTCACTGGCGACGATCTGGTAATCCGCAGGCTGGTCGTTGATCACCAGCGTGTTGTTGCGCATGTAGATGGTGTCGCCGGGCAGCCCGACGATGCGCTTGACCAGGCGTTTGCCAGCGGCTTCGGAATCGATGATGACGATGTCGCCACGGTCAGGGTCGCCGACGGAGGCCAGGAAAATGTCAGTGAAGGGGATGCGCACGTCATAGGCCAGCTTGTTGACCCAGACCTTGTCACCATCCAGCAGCGTGGGTTGCATGGAGCGGCCGGAGATGGAGTTGAGGTCGGCTATCGCGCTCTTGAAAAAAACGATGGTCAGCAACACCAGCAGGAACTTCCGGTTTTCTTGCCAGAACACGCCCAGATACTTCTTCATGTGAGGTTGGTTTCCGCTTTCCTGATGGTTGGAGTTTTCGCGCTGTCATCATCGATGAGCGCGACAATAGGCGATTGCCGTTGTGCGTGTCAATCAGCGCCCGTGGCTGGTGAGTTGGCGGCAATTCTTATACGCTTGCAGGACACTGACTCGCCCCCCTTGAGCGAAATTCAAAGCGAAATTCAACATGCCGCTGAGCCACTTCCATCCCGTTGCCCGTGATTGGTTTACCCGTCACCTCGGTGCGCCAACTGCCGCGCAGGAACAAGCTTGGCCAGCTATCAAGGCCGGACGGCACACGCTGATTTCGGCGCCCACCGGCAGCGGCAAGACGCTCGCGGCGTTCTATGCGGTGATCGACAATCTGCTCTGGGAGGGCCAGCGCGGGCCTCTGCCCGCAGCCACGCAGATTCTCTACATCTCGCCGCTCAAGGCGCTCAGCAACGACATTCATCGCAACCTCGAAGTGCCGCTGCAGGGCCTTGCCGAACAGCTGGTGCAGGAGGGTTATGCGCCGGTGGATGTCCGTGTCGCCGTGCGCACCGGGGACACTCCGGCCGCCGAACGCCAGCGCATGTTGAAACACCCGCCGCACATCCTGGTCACCACGCCCGAGTCCTTGTATTTGTTGCTGACCAGTGAGGGCGGCCGCGAGATGTTGCGCAGTGTCGGGACGCTGATCATCGACGAGATTCACGCCATGCTGGGCGACAAGCGCGGCTCGCACCTGGCGCTGTCGGTGGAGCGTCTGCAGGCGCTGGTCGGCAGGCCTTTGCAGCGCATCGGGCTGTCGGCGACGCAGCGGCCGTTGGCGCTGGTGGCGAATTATCTGACGGGGGTGTCACCAAGCCCCGCCGCCGATTCGCCCGACTGCGTCATCGTCGATTCGGGCCATCGCCGCAAACTGGATGTCACCCTGGAAGTCCCGTCCTCACCGCTCTCGGCACTGATGAGCAACGAGGTCTGGGACGAGCTGTACAAGCGGCTGGTGCAGCTGATCGAGAGCCATCAGACCACGCTGGTGTTTGTGAACACGCGCCGCCTGTCCGAGCGGCTGGCACTGGCCCTGACCGAGCGCCTCGGCGAGGGGCTGGTCAGCTCGCACCACGGCAGCATGAGTAAAGAACATCGCCACACGGCGGAGCAGCGCCTCAAGGCCGGTCACCTCAAAGTGCTGGTGGCGACGGCGTCGATGGAGCTGGGCATCGATGTCGGTTCGGTGGATCTGGTCGTGCAGTTCTCCTCCCCCAAGAGCATCGCCAAATTCCTGCAGCGCGTCGGCCGCAGCGGCCACTCAGTGCGCGGCACGCCCAAGGGCATCCTCTTTCCGCTGACTCGTGACGATCTGGCCGAGTGCACGGCGCTGCTCAACAGCCTGCATGAGGGTGAGCTGGACCGCATCCTCATGCCGGAGAAGCCGGTCGACATTCTCGCCCAGCAGATCGTCGCCGAAGTCGCCGCCAGCCAGAACGAGCCGGGCAGTAGCGGCGAAGGCGGCTGGAACCTCGATGCGCTTTACGCGCTGTTCGTCCGCGCCTGGCCCTATCGCGAACTCGGCCGCCCCGAGTTCAACGAGATCGTGAAGATGCTGGCCGAGGGCTACAGCACCCGTCTCGGGCGCAAGGGCGCCCATCTGCATCTGGACGTCATCAACAACCGCGTCTCGGCCCGGCGCAGTGCGCGGCTGACGGCGCTGACCAATGGTGGCGCCATCCCGGACATGTTCGATTATCAGGTGGTGCTGGACCCGGACGACATGGTGGTCGGCACCCTCAACGAGGATTTCGCGCTGGAGACGCTGCCCGGTGACATCTTCACCCTCGGCAGCCACAGCTGGCAGCTGCTGCGCGTCGATGGTCTGAAGGTACGGGTGCGCGATGCCCAGGGTGCGCGCCCCACGATTCCGTTCTGGTTCGGCGAAGGGCCGGGGCGCACCGAGGAACTGTCGACATCAGTGTGCGTGCTGCGCGAGACAATCGATGGCTTCCTGCTGGGCGAAGGTGCACCCGCCGCCGTGGCCTGGTTGATCGAGACGCTGCGCCTGCCGCAGCCCGCCGCGCAGCAACTGGTGGATTATCTGCAAGCCGGGCGCAATGCACTGGAGGTGATGCCGACCCAGACGGCGCTGGTGATGGAGCGCTTCTTCGACGAGGTGGGCGACATGCACGTGGTCATCCACTCGCCTTTCGGCAGTCGTCTGAACCGGGCCTGGGGGCTGGCCCTGCGCAAGCGTTTCTGCCGCACCTTCAACTTCGAGCTGCAGGCGGCGGCGAACGAAGACAGCATCGTCATCTCGCTCGGCTCCGTGCACAGCTTCCCGCTGGAGGAAGTGTTCGCGTATCTGCAGGGCGCCAGTGTCGAGGACGTGCTGGTGCAGGCGCTGCTGGATGCGCCGATGTTCGAGGTGCGCTGGCGCTGGAATGCGACGCGGGCGCTCGCTATCGCCCGCAACCGCAATGGCAAGCGCGTGCCGCCGCAGTTCCAGCGCATGGACGCCGAGGATCTGGTCGCTCATGTCTTCCCCGATCAGATCGCCTGTTTCGAGAACATTCAGGGCAAGCGCGAGGTGCCCGAACACCCGCTGGTGCAGCAGACCATCCACGATTGCCTGACCGAAGCGATGGACATCGAGGGGCTGAAGCGGCTGGTGGCGGCGATCGAGGGAGGGACGCTGACGCTGATCGCCAGAGACTTGCGCGAGCCTTCCCCGTTCGCGCAGGAGATCATCAACGCTCGCCCCTACGCCTTCCTCGACGATGCCCCGTTCGAGGAGCGCCGCACCAATGCCATTCGCAATCGCAGCTGGCTGGACCCGGCGGAGACGCAGTCTTACAGCGCGCTGGACGAGGCGGCGATCGCGCAGGTGCGCGACGAGGCCTGGCCGCTGGTGCGCTCTCCCGACGAGATGCACGACGCGCTGCACTCGCTGGGCTTCGTGACCGAGGCAGAGGTTGCCCGGCACGGCTATCAGCACTATCTGCAGGCGCTGGCGCAGCATGGTCGCGCTTGCCTGCTCTCGTCCGGCACGCATCTGTTGTGGGCCGCGGCCGAGCGTTTGCCCTGCCTGAAGGCGCTGTTCCCACAGGCGCAGCTTAACCCACCGTTGACGCTGCCCGCTTTGTTATTGGCCGAGCAATGGGAGGAAGACACGGCGTTGCGCGAGATCCTGAGGCGCCGCCTCGAAGGACTCGGCCCGGTCACGGCCGCACGGCTGGCGGGCGACATGGGGGTGCGGGTCAAGTCTGTTGAGGTCGCCCTGATCGGCCTGGAGACGGAGGGGTTCGTGTTCCGAGGACAGTTCTCGGCGCTGGCAGAGGATGGAGTGGATTTGCCCGCCGACGCAGCTCCCGTTCAGTGGTGCGAACGCCGCCTGCTGCAGCGCATCCACCGCTACACCATCGAATCCCATCGGCAGAGCATCCAGCCCGTTTCGCTGCAGAGCTACATGCGCTTCTTGTTCGATCTGCACGAAATCAAACCGCAGACGCTGCCCGCACGGCCGGTGCTGGTGCCGTCCAGCAGCGACGGACAAGGCCTGCTGCTGCGGACGCTGACACGGCTGGATGGACTCAGCGCTCCGGCGACGCTTTGGGAAGCGGACATCTATCCGACCCGCATCAGCGCCTATGATCCGTCGTGGCTGGATGTCATGTGCATCAGCGGGCGTTTGGTATGGGGGCGTTACGCGCTGCCGACTGCGAAAGGCCCGCAGCAGACTGGCGCGGATGCTGTGACCGTCGCCGAGGCGAAAGCCCGCAAGGCCGGGCCGGTCAAGGGGACTCCGATCAGCATGTTATTGCGCAGCAATCTCGATCTCTGGGAGACACTGGCCGCGAGTGAGCGACAGGCCGAGGAGCGTGGCGCGCCTGCGCCGAACTCTTCTTCAAACCCTGCTGCAAACCCCGCTGCAAACCCTGCCTTGAGCCCGACCGCCGCACGCATCGCCGCCGATCTGCGCCAGCACGGTGCCAGTTTCTTCGATCAGATTGCCCGCCGCAGCGGCTTGCTGCGCAGCCAGCTCGAACAGGGGCTGGCAGAGCTGGTCAGTGTCGGGCTGCTGACCAGCGACAGTTTCACCGGCCTGCGTGCCCTGCTGACGCCGGACTCTAGGAAGCCGGGTGGGCACGGCAATGGCCGACGGCGCGCGACTTTTGGCGTGGAGGATGCGGGGCGCTGGTCGTTGCTGGAGGCTCCCGTCGTCGGCACGGAACAGGCGCCCAAGGCTGAACTGGACAGCGAGCAGCTGGAGCGGCTCATCATGATTTACCTCGGCCGCTGGGGCGTGCTGTTCAAGCGGGTGCTGGAGCGGGAGAGTTTCGCGCCGCCCTGGCGAGTGCTGCTCTACGCCTTGCGCCGGATGGAGCTGCAGGGCATTCTGCGCGGCGGACGGTTCATTGCCGGGGTCAGTGGCGAGCAGTTCGCCTTGCCGGAGACGGTGACGACGCTGCGCCAGTTTGGCCGCAGTCAGGACATGAGTGAGCGTGCCACGGAGTATGTCGGCCTGGCCGCTGCCGATCCGCTCAATCTGCTCGGCATCGTGCTTCCGGAAACGCGCTTGCCGAAGCTCAGTCGCAATCGGGTGTTATATAAAGACGGTCTGCCACTGGCCGTGCTGGAGAGCAACAAGGTGAAGTTCTTGCGACAAGTAGACCCGCAGGAGCAATGGCAATTGCAACAGGTGCTGATGCACCGCGAATTCCCCGCGCGTCTGCGCGCTTACGTTGGTAAATGACTTAGAAACAAACAGCCTAGGACAAACATGACTTTACTCTTCGAGATACAGAATCCCAGCGTGGCCATCGTCGGCCGCCCCGAACGCTTTCCGGTCAACCGCATTTACTGTGTAGGCCGCAATTACGCGGCGCATGCCAAAGAAATGGGCGGCACCGAGCGGGAGTCGCCGTTCTTCTTCAGCAAACCCGCCAATGCTGTCGTCGAGAACGGCGCGCAGCTGCCCTACCCCTCGCGCACGGCGGATCTGCATCACGAAGTGGAACTGGTGGTCGCTCTGGCCGGTGCGGCACTGGCGGCGAAGGGGGAGAATCTGTCCCTGACGGAAGCCTCGGCGGCTGTCTATGGATATGCGGTGGGTCTCGACTTCACGCGTCGCGATCTGCAGGCCGCCGCGAAGGACAAAGGACGCCCCTGGGACGTTGCCAAGGGTTTCGACAACTCCGCACCGCTCTCAGCGCTCACGCCGGTGGCACAAGCTGGCGACATCGGTCAGGCGCAGATTTCGCTCAAGGTGAATGGCAAGGAGCGTCAGCACGGGGCGATCAGCGATCTGATCTGGGATATTCCGGAACTGATTGCCGAGCTGTCGACGTTCTATCGGCTGCAGCCGGGCGATCTAATCTTCACCGGTACGCCCGCAGGAGTGGCAGCGGTGGTGGCAGGGGATGTGCTGGAAGGACAGATCGATAATCTGCAGCCGCTGCGGATCAGCATCAGAAGCTGAAGAAACTGCTGACCGAGAGATACAGCACCGCCGCGATCAGCAGACTGAAGGCAATGAAGCGCATGGGGTGGTGACGGAACGAGGTCAGCATGGAGTCGGCCTGACCCAGCTTGACCAGCTCCTCGTATTCTTCGCGCATGCGCTGGGTCCGCTCCTGCTGGTAAGCCTCCAGCAAGGCTCTGGCCTCCTCGAAACGGCTTTCATCGTGCAGCCACAGCGCTGGCATGGAGATGCCCCAGTTGCCCGCGCCAGTCTCGTAGAATTCGATGCCGTGTCCGGCGAGCAGCTCGCGCACCTCGTCAGCCTCGTCGTCCGGCACATGGCGCAGTCTGAATAGCAGTTTTGACATTGTGATTCCCCTGTAGGAGCTTGCCTGCAAGCGACAGTTCACCTCTTGCACCGCCGTTCCCCCGCCTCGAAGAGCATGCTACCTTTATCCGAACAACCCTGTAAATCAGCCAGCAAGGACCTCGACATGCACCACAGCTACCTCGCCCGCCCGCGCGTTTTCAGTGCCGCTTCGAAGCTGGCCTCGTTGCTGTTGCTGGTGGCGATGTTGCTGCCGCTGACGCAGGTCAGCGCGCAAAGCTCGGTCTGGGTAGCTACCTCAGGAGAAGAGAAAGTCTATCTCGGCGGCACGGTACACCTGCTGCGTCCCACCGATTTCCCGTTGCCCGTGCCCTTCGAGACGGCCTATGCCGCGTCGGACAAACTCTTTTTCGAGACCGATATCGCCGGACTGAGTGACTTTGCCGTACAAGCGCGCATGATGCAGGCGCTCACCTACAGCGATGACCGCACTCTGAGTACCGTACTCAGCCCCGAGGCATACACTGCGTTGCAGGCTTACGCCGGGCAGGTGGGGTTGCCGTTGCAGATGATGGAGAAGTTCAAGCCGGGGCTGCTGGTGAGCACGCTGCAGGTAATCGAATTCCAGAAGCTGGGGTTCACGCCACAAGGCGTGGACGCGCACTTCAATGGCAGAGCCATGGGCGATGGCAAGCCGGTCGGCGAGCTGGAACCGATCGATGCGCAGATCGGCTTCATCGCCAACATGGGCGAGGGCAACGAGAGTGAGTTCGTCATGCTGTCCCTCGAAGACATGAAAGAGATTTCGACCTCCATGGAACAAATGGTGAGCGCCTGGCGCAGCGGCGACAATGGCCAGCTGGCCGAGCTATTTGTCGATGACATGAAGGAGCAACACCCGCCGCTCTACAAGTCTCTGCTGCTGGACCGCAATAACAACTGGATGCCGATCATCGAGGGCATGTTCAAGGAAGAAGGAACAGAGTTTGTGCTGGTCGGCGCCGCGCATCTGGTCGGTGAGGATGGCCTGCTCAGTCTGCTGGAGAAAAAGGGCTACGCCGTCAGCCGTGTCGAGTAACGTTCTGGTTCGTTGTCAGTCCGCGTGTTTGCACAGCAGTTCGAAGAAGGCCTTCCCGGCGTTGCTCATCAGGCGCTGCCGATGATAGATGCAGTCGAGATGGCGGGTCAGCAGCACGGGTTTGCCGGACTCCGGAAGTTGCACATTCAGAACACTCAGGGAATTATCCTGCAGCATCGACTGGGGCAGCACGCTCCAGGCATAGCCCGCCGAGATCAGCGCCTTGATGGTTTCGAGATAGTTGGTCGCCAGATTGATTTTGATGCTCAGCCCCGCCTTGTCAAACAACTCCTCCACCAGCTTGGTCGTGTAGAAGCGCCTCTCCGGCAGCAGTGCCTGATAGGGGCTGATGTCGTCGAGGCTGACGGTCGCGAGTTTGCTCAACGGATGCTGGGGCGCCGCGACAAAGCGCATCGTGTCGTGCCAGAGGGTGTGGCTGCATAGCGCTTCATCCTGCTGGTCGACTTCGGTGATGATGCCCAGATCGCAATCGCCCTTGAGCACGGCGGCATAGGCTTCGGCTGAATCCATGAAGCGGATGTCCAGCTCGACCTGCGGGTAGCGCTCGGTGTATTCCCGCAGGATGCGCGGCAGTCTGTGCAAACCGATGTGATGGCTGGTAATGAGCTTGAGTTGGCCTTTCACTTCTCCGCCAAGGTCGGCGATGGCCTGGCGGGCTGCCTGCATCTCGCGGAGAATCGCTTCAGCATGAGGCAGCAGGGTGCGTCCTGCTTCCGTGAGGGAGATATGGCGTCCAATCCTGTCGAAGAGCTGACAATCCACCTGCTGTTCCAGCATGTGTATGCGTTTGCTGATGGCAGGCTGAGTGATATGCAGGCGGTCGGCTGCCAGCGAAAAGGAGCGGCAATCCGCTACAGCAACAAAGGCCTTGAGGTTCTGAGTGTCCATGGCCGTGAAGTATACAGGCAAAAGCCAACCCTCACGGCACTCGCCATAAGCGATTGCGGGATTGACTATTGTTGGGAGAGTGTCTGGTAAAACGAAGAGTTACGCGTTGCTCTTGTGGCTCAAAACGATCTGACGAGGGCCGCTGGTGGTGGTCTGCCCGCTGATGCCAGAAGGGATATGCTTGACCTTGCCGCCAGATTTCAGAAAGGCGTCAATGTGTTCGGAGAGATTGATCCGGTTGTCTACTGCCGGGTCCTTCTTGGGTTTAGTTGCCATAACAGTGCCTGTTCCGTATCGATGTAAAAGTCAGGCATTGTACACGACTGAGTTCGATATCGAAAATCTGAATGCCACGAGCAGGCCTGCAGTTGCCTGCAAGCCAGTGATCGAGCAAGGTTGCAGTTTAGTCAGCGTTCCTGCGGCGTTTGCGGGTAAAGAGATCATCCGTCTGATCTGCAGGCAGTTCGCCTAACAGTTGGTCGATAGAGACGTTATAGACCACTTTCACCTTGGCGAGCAGTTCAATTTCCAGATGGCAACCATAATCCCTTGTGGTTTCAATATCTTCCAGTTGCTTGCGGGAAACTCCCAGCAAGCGTGAGCCTTCGGCCATGGAATATCCTGCCAGCAATCGCAGGCGTCGGACTTGTCCTTTGATGCGGATAGTAAGCGGAGAAAATTTAAGTTGTTGATCTGACATTTTAAATGGCTACTGAATGGTTACGGGAGAGACAGGTTCATAGTGAGCCTGCGAGTTTTACCTGCGATTTCATCAACGGTTGGCATAATATCATTATGCCATCATTTGCGGTCAAGCAGCCCGAGAGATTCATAACAACTATTTGGACTTTCGGACATTGCATTCAGTTGTAGAGCATGGTGGAGCGTACGCCAGTCAGCGTCTCTGTCAATGGTCTTCTCATGTTTGCTAGAATTGCCTCAATTAAACTGATCGAATTACTGGAGTACAGATGTATGACTGAAGCGGCGACCCCGAAGAAGAAAACCACAGCCAAAGCAAAAACCACGGCCAAGACCAAAGCAGTGGCGCCCGACAAGCTGGTGATCGACAAAGATTGCGTTGTCGCTTTCCACTACAGCCTCTGTGAAATCAATGAAGCCGGGGAGCGCTCGGGATGGCTTGAACAATCAGCCGGCAGGGACCCGCTGCTGTATCTGCACGGCCATGCCAACGTGATTACCGGTCTGGAAGAGGCTATGGCAGGCAAATCCGCCGGGGACAAAATCTCGATTACACTGGAGCCACATCAAGCTTACGGTCCGCGCCGACCCAACTCCGTTCAGCGTGTCCCCATCAAACACCTGCATTTGCGACAAGGACAAAAGCAGATCATTGCAGGAGAGATCGTTGCGATCCAGACTCATCAGGGCATTCGCAACGCACTGGTCGTCAAGGCCGGACGTTTCAATGTCGATGTCGACACCAACCACCCCTACGCAGGACGAACGCTGTACTACGACATCGAGATTGTCAGTGTGCGCCCGGCGACTCCTGAAGAAATCGATCACCGCCATGTCCACGGTCATGGTGGTCATCACCATTGATCTATTGATCTCTTTGTTGATGCGCGGCTCGTTGCAGGTCTGACCGCTGCGCGGTCATGGCTGCGGCGCGGTCATGGCTGCGGCGTGCAGACCTGCGAGATCAGCTTGCGGTTGGTCACCACCTCGTAGAAGCGTTCATCCGATTGGTGGTTGGGCACCGGCGCATCGTTCTGCCAGAGCCCCACCTGCCCTTCGCGGATGACCAGATCGTGCATCCTGCCGCTGAGGTCCGGGTATTTGCCGACGTGCAGCACGATGGTGTCGCCATTGATTTTCACGGCCAGGCGTCTGAGCATCATTTCCTGCTGCAGTTTGGCAAACCCGACCGCATCCAGCAGTACGCCGTTGACGTTGTAACGGATCGTATTCTGACCTTTCTCACCCCGTCCCTGCTCCCCATCCGCCAGCGCAAAGACCTCGACATTGAACAGCCCCGGCTGCACCAGTTTGCGTAGCTTCCAGGTGCAGGAAGACAGACGGTCAGCCCTGCCGATAGCAGAAGAAATCATGATGGGTTTGTCTTCATCGTACAGGTACAGCGGGGCTGTGGGCGCATAGCACAGGCCAATGCCAAGCTCCAATTTAGGTAACCCCATTTGCTCGGAATGACGGTTGTTGGCGTGCACGATGTTGAGCATGTCTTTGGCCAGTCCACAGGCGCGGGCAACGGCGAACCATTGTTGCGGCTTCTTCTCATATTCGAGGAAGCTCAGGATCACGGCGTCGCCTTCGATGAAGACCTTGTTGGCCCCATAAATCGGTAACAGTTTGTTGATCGGACTGAAGAAACGCAAACTGAAATAGGAAGCAGGATTCAGCGCCTGATTCTGCAGTTCCTCGGTCACGGTCGTCGAACCGCGCACGTCTGCCTTGATGATGGCGTGGTGCACGATGCGGTCTTCCTCGTCCACCTGCTCGTTGACGGTGAGCAGGGAATAGAGGGTTCCTGCTTCTTTGGAAAGAGTTAGTTCGCTGTCGTGCTTGAGGACTTTTACTCTGTTGAAGGCGCGATGTGCCAGCCGATAGTATTTCAAGTGCAGGCGGAAGCGACTCATGTCCTGCAGGATGCTCAGAATGCTTTCCATCTGCCGGGCGCCAGCCTCACGCTTGATATCGCCTCTGATGCTGGCGAATTGCTTGAGCTGGGCTGGTGTAAACGTCTTGCCATTGAGCGTGCGGCTTTGCAGTTTTTGCGCGTTGATCAGGCCGCCGAAGTACTGACAGAGAATCTTGCCTTCAACCTGTTCCGCCAGCGTGGGCGACCAGATGCGCTTGACGTGTTTGGACGCAATGAGCAGATCGAAGACGCGGCGCTTTTTCAGCTGTTTGATGATGCTTTGCAAAATCTGGCGGCGCTTCAGCAGGTCTTTTCTGGCGTCCCACCAGGCTGCCCAACCCGACTCTCTGCGCAGCTCTTGCAGTGCGGTAGTCTGGCGGTCGATATTGAAAAGTTGGTCAAGATTGGCGGGGTTGTCCAGCCAGGAGAATTCCTCCGTCAGTGTGGTCTTCATGTCGGTGGCCATGCCCATGAATTTCTGGGTTTGAAACAAGCCTCCCAGTTCGTCATAAAGTTCAGGCGTGCCACTGCCTGGCGCCTCCAGCAGCGCGGGAATAGGCAAATGCGGCAAGTGCTCGCGAAGCAGTTTTTCAACGTCGGTATTCAGGACATTGAAGCCTGCATCCTCACTGTCCCCTCCCCAGAGTCGATACTGGTCAATCAGGAATGCGCTGGCTCCTGGCTCGCTGGTAAACAGCATGGGGTTGAGGCGCAGGTCGAGCACGCTGTGGCCCGGCAGCGGCAGATACTGTGTGCGCACATCCGTCAACTGTCGCGCCTCGACGCGTTCCAGTTGCGCGAAAATCTGACTGTTCACCTCCAGAAGAATGGCGTCATAGTTCTTCTGCAGCCAGAACGAGCGTTGGTTGGTGGTCAGTGCGTTATCCGCATTGTTCTGCTGCCCCGCTGTACTTTGTCCTTTGAGGCTGGCGATGCTTTCGTCCAGCAACCCGCGTGATGTACTGAGAATGAATTTGAGTGTCGCAAATTCCAGTAAACCGACGCTGTCCGGGTTCAGATCTGTTTTCACCCGATGCAGCAGCGCCGTCATCATGTCCAGATAACTGGTGCGCAAGGCATTGAAGAGCGAGCTGTGGTCGTTTGTCTGCAAGTGTGGCGCAGTCGCCTGACTGAGCAGAACGGTGGCAAGACGACGCACGTCCATTGCGAACTTGGGGCTGATGCGAACATCGATGTGGTAATTGTCGACGCCCTTGCGCAGCCCGGAAAGATCGAGCCGCAATGCGGGGGCGGGAGATAAGACAGTTGACTCTACCGTGCTTTCCATAGACTTGGTGGTTTCACTCACAGGATGCTGGAACATTGAAAGATATCAGTGCGATTCGTTGCGCCCGATCTTTCCAAATTTAACCGGCCATGTCCAGTCGTGGCGAGGCAGTCTGCAGCCAGCAGAAGGCCGTTCCGGGGCCCTGCTGCCGTGTAGGCAATACTTCTGCCCTGTGATATCGTCCTGCTCTGATAGGCAAAAGCCCATAACAAGAACAGCGTGTCACAAGAGGTGTGCAATGACCCCGGAAGATTCCCAGAACTCTGCCCTGCTCGTCCCCGCTACATCCCATTCCGCCATTGACAGTCCTGCCAGAAGAAAATTGCTCAAAGGGGCCATCAATACAGGGCTCGTCGCCTTGGGAGCAAGCACCTTTCCGGCGTGGATGATGCCCGCTCTGGCACAGGGTGAGGTAGAAGTTCCCTTTACAGATATTCCTGACACCTTCAATCCGCAGCCAGTACGCCCGGGTGCCACCCATTTTCAGGACACCCGCAAGATTTCCTCCTTCTACACCACCAACGACGACTTCTATCTGGTGCAGCATTACGGCCAGCCAGAGGTAGACAATGCGAGTTATGAACTGAGTGTGACTGGCTTGGTCGACCGACCGCTGAAATTCTCTCTGGAACAACTGCGCAGCCGTCCTGTGATTGAAAAGGATGTCGGCTTCGAGTGTGGCGGCAACGGTGGGCGCATTTTCCACGGCCTGCTTGGGAATGCCACATGGCGCGGTGTGAGTCTGCGTGACATTCTGCTGGAGGCTGGCGTCCAGCCCGAAGGCAAGGAAGTGGTGTTCTTCGGCGCGGATATTGGTGAAGAAGAGATTCGTGGTCGCAAGGTGCCCAAGGCCTTCGCACGCGCGTTGTCCGTCGAAGATGCACTGAACGAAAACAATATGCTGGCGTTCGAGATGAACGGCGAACCGCTACCGCATTACCACGGCAAGCCGGTGCGCCTGCTGGTGCCGGGTTGGTACGGCGTCGCCAACGTGAAATGGCTGACGCAGATTCACATTCAGGATACTCGTTATATGGGCCGCTTCATGGGCCGCGACTACGTGACCTTGAAGCGCGAAATGGTGGGTGAGCAAGAGCGCTGGGTCGAAAATTCAGTGGCAAAGATGAATCTGAAATCGGCCATTGTGCGCGTCACCCGCAGTGGCGCAGAACACACCGTGACCGGTTTTATTCTGAACGACGGTACACCGATCCGCAGTGTCGAGGTCAGCATTGATGGTGGACCTTGGCAGGCCGCCAACATTGATCCGCAGTCTTCGCAATTTACCTGGAAGCTTTTCACGTTCAACTGGCAGGGTGCCCAGCCCGGCGAGCACACGCTGGTGTCGCGAGTGACGGACGTGAACGGCAAGTCGCAGGCCCGAGCGGAAGACCTGCCTGAGCGCGTCAGCTTCTGGGAAGATTTCGGGCAGTTCCCGCGCCGTGTGATGATCAGCGCCTGATAGAACATCGACAGAACTTTAACGTAAGAGGAGCAGAATTGAAGTGGCGACTTATCTGGTACTGACAATCATCGGCGACGATAAACCCGGGCTGGTGGAGCTGCTGTCCGAGACGATTGCCCGCCACTCCGGCAATTGGCTGGAAAGCAACATGGCGCATCTGGCGGGCAAGTTTGCGGGGATTCTGCGTGTCAGTGTGGACGACACGCATGCCGATGCGCTGGTACAGGATCTGCAACGGCTCTCATCGGTGCTGCGTCTGGTGGTGGAAAAAGTCAGCATGACCGAACCCCTCGCCCGCCAGCGCACCTTGCGATTGACGTTGGTGGGGAACGACCGGCCGGGAATCATCAAGGAGATTTCCCGGGCACTGGCGGCGCAGCATGTCAACGTCGAGGAGCTGACGACTCAGTGCAGTAGCGCCCCGATGTCGGGCGAGCCGCTCTTCAATGCGCAGGCACTGCTCAAAGTGCCTGCGGATCTGGATCTGCATGTCCTGCAGCGACAGTTGGAACGCCTGGCCGATGACTTGATCGTCGAGATCAATCTCGCCACGCTTTGAGGGGATTTCGCATAGAGAGCGAAGCGACCTTCAGAATTGCTGCCCGCGCAGGCTGATGACATCCCAGTCGCGTTCCCGGGCAATTTTCAGCAAGGTCTGATCAGGATCGACAGCCACGGCCTTTGCTGCTTTCTCCAGCAGCGGCAGGTCGTTGAAAGAATCACTGTAGAACACGCTGTCTTCCATAGTCAGAGCGTTAGAGCCAGTGTTGGCTCTGACGTTGAGCCACTGCTCCAGATTCCGCACTTTCCCCGCTTGAAAATTGGCGATGCCCTGCACACGGCCTGTGTAGCAGTCATTCTCCATTTCCAGATCGGTGGCGATGAGAGCATCTACTCCAAGTCGTTCTGCAATGGGCTCCGTGATGAAACGATTGGTGGCCGTAATGATCAGACAAAAATCGCCCTGGTCGCGATGCTTCTGCAGCAATTGCAGAGCGGCCGGCAATATCATTGGCTCGATGTAGTCGCGCATGAAATCGCGATGCAATGCTTCACGTGTTGCTCTTTGCATACCTTTCACAGGACCGACGGCGAACTCGACATAGTCCACCATGTTGAGACCGCCGTGCAGGTACTGAGAATAGAACTGGTCGTTGCGCGCCTTGTGTTCGGTGGCGTCCACAAGGCCTTTGCCTATCAGGAAGTCGCCCCAGCTGTGATCACTGTCACCGCCCAGCAAGGTGTTGTCGAGGTCGAAAATAGCGAGAGTCATTTCTGTGAGGTCCGGGTGCTGCCGTTGAAGGCGCGCATTATACCTGTTCCGTTGTGCTCCGCAGCCAGTCGTTGAACAAGTCTCTGCAGTTGTGAAACAATGCCAAGGCTGATTTTTTCGATAAGGACCGGGTCCCAAGATGATAGATTCTCAAGGTTTCAGACCTAATGTAGGTATCATCATCTGCAATCCTCAGGGCCAATTGCTGTGGGCGAAACGCATTGGTCAGGATGCGTGGCAGTTTCCACAGGGTGGCATCCGGCATGGTGAGCGCCTGCAGCAGGCACTCTATCGAGAGTTGAAGGAAGAGGTGGGGCTGGAGTCGAGTGATGTGGAGATTATCTCCTCGACCAAGGGTTGGCTTTACTACGAGTTGCCCAAGAACCTCATCAGACAGAATTCCAATCCGGTGTGCATTGGTCAGAAGCAGAAGTGGTACCTTCTCAGGATGCGCTGCGACGAGCAGAAGATTGATCTGCGCTCCAACAGCATGCCGGAGTTCGACGACTGGCAATGGGTGAGTTTCTGGTACCCTTTGAGTCAGGTGATTGATTTTAAACGTGAGGTCTATCGACAGGCATTGAAGGAACTGGTCACGCCCCTGAATCGATTCGTGCGCCCCTGAGATAACACCTTTCCTCGTATGCAATCCCCGGCGTATACAGCAGCCACCGCAACAAGAGACGGAATTGAACCATGATGTTGGAAAGACTGCGTGAGATAGTACAAGAGGTGAACACTGCGCGGGACCTGCAGTCAGCCCTCGATATCATCGTGACGCGCGTGCGTGCGGCCATGAATACACAGGTCTGCTCCGTGTATCTGCTCGACCTGGAAATCAACAGCCACGTATTGATGGCTTCCGAAGGTCTCAAGAAAGAAGCGGTGGGTCATGTCAGCCTGCAGGTCGGCGAAGGTCTGGTGGGGCTGGTCGCCAGCAATGCGGAGCCAGTCAACCTCGAAGACGCCAAATCCCATCCCAACTACCATTACCTTTCCGAAACAGGGGAAGAGCAGTTCAGCTCGTTCCTGGGCGTGCCGATCATCCACCACCGCAAGGTGCTGGGCGTGCTCGTCGTGCAACACCGGGAAATGCGCAGTTTCGACGAAGGTGAGGAAGCCTTTCTCGTTACGCTGTCTGCCCAGCTTGCAGGCGTGATTGCCGCTGCCGAAGCGACGGGGGCCATTCTCGGCGTCAGCCCCTCGGGGCAGCGCAAGTCCGATACCAGTTTCGCTGGTGTTCCCGGTGCTACCGGCGTTGCCATCGGGCACGCAGTAGTGGTGTTCCCGCCTGCCGACATTGACCTGATCCCTAATCGTACCTGTGCCGACATCGACAAGGAGATCGACTATTTCAACGCCGCTCTGAATGCGGTGCGGCAGGACATGACCGCGCTGATCAGCACGCTGGAGTCGAGGTTGCGTCCTGAAGAGGGCGAGATATTCGGCGTCTACCTGCGGATGCTCGACGATGCGGCACTGGGTAAGGAAGTCATCGACAGGATTCGTGAGGGGCAATGGGCACAAGGCGCTCTGGCCGATGTCACCAAGGATCACGTGCGCGCCTTCGAGATGATGAAGGACCCTTATCTGCGTGAACGCGCCGCAGACATCAAGGACCTGTGCAGTCGTGTGTTGTTTTATCTGCAGGACAAAGATGTCGTCAAAACCGAATACCCTGATGACACCATTCTGGTGAGTGAAGAGCTGACGGCCGCCATGCTGGCCGATGTGCCCAAAGAGAAGTTGTTGGGTCTGGTGTCGGTGAAAGGGTCCGGTAACTCTCACGTCGCCATTCTCGCCCGCACTATGGGAATTCCAACGGCCATGGGGGTTGTGGATTTGCCCTATCGTCAGCTGGATGGTCGAGAGCTGATCGTCGACGGCTATAACGGTCAGGTTTACAGCAGCCCCTCGGATCAGTTGCGTAACCGCTACCGTGAAGTGATCAAAGAAGAAGAGCAGCTGGTCAAAGGTCTTGAGGGGCTGATCCATCTGCCCTGCGAGACGCCGGACAAGCATCGCGTGAATCTGTGGGTGAACACGGGCCTGATGTCAGACGTGATTCGCTCACTGGATCATGGCGCGGAAGGCATCGGACTGTTCCGCACAGAAGTGCCCTTCCTGCTTGCGGAACGTTTTCCGAGTGAGCACGAACAGACCGCGATCTATCGCGAGCAACTGCAGGCCTTTGCGCCGAAGCTGGTGACCATGCGGACACTGGATATCGGCGGTGACAAGGCACTGCCCTATTTCCCCATTCAGGAAGAGAACCCGTTTCTGGGATGGCGCGGGATTCGCGTGACGCTCGACCACCCGGAGATCTTCATCACCCAGGTGCGTGCCATGATCCGCGCCAGCGAAGGATTGAACAACCTGCAAATCATGCTGCCCATGATTTCCAACGTGCAGGAAGTGACAGGCTCGATTCAGATCATCAAGCGTGCGTTCCGCGAGTTGCGCGAAGAGGGGCTGGAAGTGCGCATGCCCCCGATTGGGGTCATGATTGAATTGCCTGCAGCCGTCTACCAAACCCGTGCGCTCTGCCGTCTGGTGGATTTCATCTCGGTGGGCAGCAATGACCTGACCCAGTATCTGCTCGCCGTGGACCGTAACAACCCGCGCGTGGCCAGCCTGTATTCCTCATTCCACCCAGCAGTTCTGCAGGCTCTGCAATTCATTGTCACTGAAGCCCACGCAGAAAAGCGCACCGTCAGCATCTGCGGGGAAATGGCCGGAGATCCGGCGGCGGCGGTGCTGTTGATTGCCATGGGTTTCGACATTCTGTCGATGAACGCGACCACCTTGTTGAAAGTCAAAGCGGTAATTCGCAGCATTCCGTTGACGACCGCCAAAGAGCTGCTGGCTCAGGTGATGTTGCTGGATGAGGCGCAGATGGTACGCAGCTGTGTCGACATGGCGCTGTACAACGCGGGGATCGACAGATTGCTGCGCTCCTCTCGCAACAACTGAACACCCGAATACAGCGAAATAGCCCGTCCTGCGGTGAAGTGACAAGTTCGTGGGATGGCTGTCAGATTTTTTTCAGGGGAATGGCAAAATTCCTACAGAACTTCCCGCTCATATGAGGATAATACGTGCCTAGGACAGCTCTCGGATGGAGCGACATAGGGACATAACATAGGGACATAACATAGGGATATAACGAGAACTGACGAATCTACGGATGGAATCGTCAGCCTCAATCTAATAGACTGGCCGAACTTGAATTCCGGTTACGTATCTCATGCCCAAACACCAGCAAGCCGATCAGAATCTCTCCGCCGCAGGCAACAAGCAGGAATACAAGTTTGTGCTGCGCCTGCCGCATGGCTATCACGAACAATTGGCGGCGATTTCACGACGCAACCGCCGCAGCATGAACTCTGAAATCACTCTCCTGCTGGAGCAGTTTGTGGCCAGAGACGGCGCTCAGCCCGCCGTTGACCGGATCGGTCTCGCACCGATGGACAGTTCTTTGAACGAAGCGGCGCTGCGCCTGATTGAAAAATTCCAGCAGTTGTCGACTGAGAAGAAGAAGGCCCTGCTCGACCTGCTCGCATGAATTCCCGGAACATCTGTCCATGCTGACCTATCCCCAGTTTGATCCCGTTGCCATCTCGATAGGCCCCCTGTCTGTGCACTGGTACGGCATCATGTACATCGTCGCCTTTGGTGGCGCCTGGTTCCTGGCAAAACTGCGTGCGCGAAGCAGCCCTGGCCTGTGGACCGACGAGCAGATTGCGGACCTGGTGTTTTATGGCGCGCTTGGCGCAGTGGTCGGCGGGCGTCTCGGCTCTGCCTTGTTCTACAATCTGGACCGCGTGCTGGCAGACCCTTTGTGGGTACTGCGTGTCTGGGAAGGCGGAATGTCCTTCCACGGTGGATTTCTCGGCGTGATGGCGGCGCTGTACTGGTACTCCGGCAAGCTCAACAAGCGCTATTTCGAGGTGCTGGATTTCATCGCGCCGCTGGCACCATTCGGGCTGGGAGCGGGGCGCATCGGCAACTTCATCGGCGGTGAACTGTGGGGACGCCCCACGGAAGTGTCCTGGGGCATGGTATTTCCCCACGTCGACAATCTGCCCCGCCATGCCTCGCAGCTCTATCAGTTTGCCCTTGAAGGCATTGTGCTGTTCAGTCTCATGTGGTGGTTCTCTTCGCGCCCGCGCCCGCTGTATGCCGTGTCTGGTCTGTTCGGTGTCGGCTATGGTTGTCAGCGGTTTTTTGTAGAGTTCTTCCGCGAGCCCGATGAAAGACTCGGCTATATTGGTGTTGACTGGATGACCCGAGGTCAGTTCCTGTCACTGCCGTTGATATTGGCAGGCGTGGTGCTGCTGGTGATGGCGTATCGCACAAGAGTGATGACAAAGACATGAAGCAATACCTCGATTTGATGCAGCGCATTCTCGATGAAGGTGCCACCAAGACGGATCGCACCGGCACCGGCACACTCTCGGTGTTCGGTCATCAGATGCGTTTCGATCTGGCGCAGGGCTTCCCGGTGCTGACCACCAAGAAACTGCATATGCGTTCCATCATTCATGAATTGCTGTGGTTTCTCAGTGGTGACACCAACATCCGCTATCTGAAGGAAAACGGCGTCTCCATCTGGGACGAGTGGGCAGACGAGCATGGCGACCTGGGGCCGGTGTATGGCTTTCAGTGGCGCTCCTGGCCCGGTCCCGATGGCCAGTCGGTGGATCAGATCAGCAAGCTCATCGAGCAGATTCGGCGCAACCCGGACTCACGGCGCTTGATGGTCGTCGCTTACAACCCGGCCTATGTCGATCAGATGGCGCTGCCGCCTTGCCATTCCCTGTTTCAGTTCTACGTGGCCAATGGCAAATTGTCGTGCCAGTTGTATCAACGCTCTGCCGATACTTTCCTCGGTGTGCCGTTCAACATCGCGTCCTATGCCTTGCTTACGCACATGGTGGCGCAGCAGTGTGACCTCGACGTCGGTGATTTCATCTGGACCGGTGGCGACACGCATCTTTACAGCAATCATCTGGAGCAGACGCGACTGCAGCTTACCCGTCAACCATTGCCGCTGCCGCGTCTGCAGATCAAACGACGCCCGGCCGACATCTTCAGTTATGTCTATGATGACTTTGAAATCGTGGGCTACGAATCCCATCCCCATATCAAGGCGCCAGTTGCCATCTGACCCCCTGCTGCCGCGAGGATATCGCGTATGAAACTCGCTTTGATCTGGGCCATGTCACGTAATCGAGTCATCGGCCGCAACAACGCGCTGCCCTGGCACTTGTCGGAAGACCTGCGCTATTTCAAGCGCGTCACTCTGGGCAAGCCCATCATCATGGGCAGAAAGACCTGGGAATCGATTGGCCGTCCGCTGCCTGGCCGCACCAACATCGTGATCACGCGCGATCAGAGCTTTCAGGCGGCGGGTGTGCGCGTGGTGCATTCACTTGACGCTGCACTGAGTCTGGCCGAGCACATCGGTGTCATTGAAGGTGCTGACGAAGTCGTCGTGATTGGCGGTGCCGAAATCTACGCGCTGGCACTGCCCAAAGCACAGCGTCTTTACCTCACAGAAGTGCATGCGGAAGTGGACGGTGATGCCCGGTTCCCTGAGTTCGATTTGTCGCAATGGCAGGAGCTTGCCCGCGAGGATTTCAGTGCGGAAGGCCCGAATCCTTACCCTTACAGTTTCATCGTGCTGGAGCGGCGCGGCTGATTTTCCTGCTGCATAAACAAAGATATGCATAGCATAACTTTCAATTTAACTTGCTCCCCCCTGTTGTGATCTCATTGCTTGTCGTTGCCGCTGTTGCCTTTCCCGGAATTCGCTAAAGTACGTTCCGCTTCATCCCAAACGACCAGACCGTTCTGCTCTATTTCTTTGCTTTCTTTGGACTTCACCGATGAAAAAATCTGTCGCCATTCGACGCCTGCGAGGCTCCGTTCTGTTATGCATGACAGCGGCCACAGGGACGATCATTGCCCAGCCGAATGCTGCTCCGCGAGAGGCGGGAAGCGCGCAACCCACCATCGAAGAAGTCGTGATCTTTGGTCGCAACTCGAATCTGCTGGGCATCGCCAATGCGGCGAGTCAGGGGTCAGTCAGTGGCGCGGATCTGCTGATGCGGCCCATGTTGAAACCTGCCGAGTTGCTTGAGTCAATGCCAGGCATGGTAGCTGTGCAGCACTCGGGCAGCGGCAAAGCCAATCAGTATTTCCTGCGCGGTTTTAATCTCGATCACGGCACGGATTATTCGGTGCATATCGATGGCATGCCGCTGAACCTGCGTTCGCACGGGCATGGTCAGGGCTATCTGGACATCAATGGGTTGATTCCCGAGACGGTGGAAAGTATCGACTACCGTAAGGGTCCTTATCGCGCGGACCTGGGTGACTTCTCCGTGGCAGGTGCTTCTTTCATCAGCACCATTGATGCACTGGATCAGGCATTTCTCGCCGCCGACACCGGAGAGAACGGTTGGCGACGTTATGCGGGTGGCGGCAGTCATGCATTGGGCGGAGGCACGTTGACGCTGGCAGGAGAGGTCAAAAACTACGATGGCCCCTGGGAAAGCCCGGAAGATCTCAAGCACATTTCCGTGTGGGGGAAGTACCTCGTGGAGACGAGCTTCGGGCAGGCTGCAGTCACGCTGTCTGGCTATGACGCGAAGTGGAATCCCACCGAACAAATTCCGGAGCGCGCGCTCGGCACTGTTGCGTGCGAGGATGAATTCTGTGCGCTCGACAGCACGGCGGATGGCAGTACCGAGCGCTGGATTTTGACGAGCAATCTCACTGGCAATGACTGGGAGGCGAGTCTGTTCGCACAGCACTATGACTGGCAGATGCAGTCCAACCCCACTTACGATTATCAGATCAACCAGTTCGACAAACGTTGGACGGTGGGCGGCAAGCTCCGCAACCTTTGGATCGATAATGCACGTCTCAGCGTCACGACTGGTGTTGATTTCCGCTATGACGACGCGGGCAGCGTCGGGCTCGATCACTTTGAGAGTGGCAGCTTTGTCGAGTCGATCAGTGACAATGAAATCAAGGAAGGGTCACTTGGCCTCTCTATCGATGCCACATTGCATATCAGTGAATCACTGCGGCTGCTGAGTGGTCTGCGTAGTGACTATTATGATTTCGATGTCACCGCCAACAATGCCAACAGTTTTGCAGGACAGAAAAGGGATTCGCGCGTGTCCCCCAAACTGGGCCTGGCCTGGGCGGCGACTGATACACTGGAGTTATATGGCAACTGGGGGCGTGGTTTTCATTCCAATGATGCGCGCGGGGTCGTCAATGCACTTGATCCGGTGGAAGGATTGTCTCCTGCCAAAGGCTATGAGGCAGGTGCGCGTACCAGTATTCGTGATATCAAGGTCACAGCAACCTATTGGTGGCTGGATCAGAAAAGTGAACTGATTTTTGTCGGTGATTCCAACTCGGTGGAAGCCAAAGGCGGGTCGAAGCGCAAGGGTGCTGAGCTGACCCTGTTCTGGCAACCGAGTGAGTGGCTCGGCCTGGATGCGGTGTATACCGCCAGCACTGCACGGTATGTCGATGACAGCGAAGGCTCCCATGTGGAGGGTTCCATCGAGGAGTCTGCCCAGTTTGGAATCACGGCGACTCGCGAGGTTTGGGACGCCAGTCTGCGTATGCGCTACCTCGGCCCTTATGCGCTGCTGGCCGACAATTCTGATCGCGCCGATTCCCTGCTTTCCGTGAACCTGCGCGTTGCCCGCCACTGGCAAGCGCTGACGGTCTACGCCGAAATCATCAACCTGCTCGACACCGACAGAAAAGAAATCGTCTACAACTACCCGGCCTACGTCCCTGGTCTGGACCCGGTCGGCACTACTTCCGAAGACATCGACTGCTCGCTGACCAACTGTCGCGTCAGCCGCGTGACCGAGCCGCGCACCTTCCGCGCGGGCATCAGCCTGAAGTTCTGATGAAATTTTGCCAGTCTGGCACTGAAAGTAGATTTGAGTTGCGGGGAGTTCCACTGCCGGACCGTCTGCCGCCAGGGATGGCGGCAGCCGAGCCTACATGGATGTACTTGCGGCGTGTCCGGCAGTGGAACTCCCCGCAACTCGGATCGGCATCCGTAGCACAATCCGAATTTCAAAACTCAGTTCAACGGGATAAACGCCAACGCATTGTTCTGATTCATCGGGATAACCAGCTGATTCTGCACCGAGTCATAGCACATGGACGCCGCAGACGGGATGCCTGACGCGATCACTTCCGCTTCCTGCCCCGGACGAATGCGTGACACGCTGCCATAACGCACACTGCTCGTGTACTTGGTGCCGTCAGCCATGATCACCACGCCATCGTTGCCACCTTCAAACGCATGCTCCGTCTTCACGACTTCGCCTGCCGGGTTGAAAGTGATTACGGCGTTGTCCGCCACGTTCACCACCACGATGTTGCCGTCATTGTCGATGGCCACGCCGTTCGGAGAATTCAGCGGTGCGCCTTCCGCAAACACGGAGGTCTCGCCACTCGCTGTCACTTTGTAAATGCGCTGTGTGCCGCCGGTGTTGGACGCGTAAACCGTGCCATCCGGCGCGACGCCCACACCATTCAGACCGGTCGCCTCGGGCACTTCTACAAAGCCTTTGGGTGCGCCAGTCGCCAGATCAAACATGCGCACAGTGTTGATGTCCACGGCGTAGAGCGTGCCGTTCTGAATCGCGCTGCCCAGCGGCTGATTCAGCGTCAGACCGTCACGGGTAGCACCGATCCACTTGGAAGTGTGCACGCTGCCGTCCGGGTTGATCAGCGACACGAAACCGTCGTTTTCCTGCAGGTTTTGCGCGATGCCGTTGTTCATGGCCAGGATCAGGTTGCGCGCCGGGTCAAAGGTGCAGCTCTCTGCAGTCCGGAAGCTGCCGAACACTTTGACGTTGCTGGACATCGGCGTGGCCACGCCGGCTTCATTGACCGTGCCCAGCGGGCCACCGGCGACGAAAGGGCCATTGGCCGGTGCTGCGGGCTGTTGAGCGAAAGCGCCAGTGCTGGCGGCCAGAGCGACGAAGCTGGAAAGCAAAAGTTTCTTCATGAAGAGTTCTCCTTGAGTGGTATTGGCATGCAGGGGGTTAGTAGATACTAGTTAATAAGCAATGGTCTGGCAGAGACCCGATTGCGAGAGGTTCTTGTTCACAGCGGCTGGTTTGCCTCGACGGTTGATTACAGCGCTTTGCGCAGAGCTTTCGAATTGCGCTGGTAGTTGTACAGCTTCTGTTTCTTTTCCGGCAGATCGGAGACGCCGATGGGCGTAAAGCCTTTCTCAAGAAACCAGTGTGTGGTCTGGGTGGTCAGCACGATCACATCCGTGAATCCGCTTTTCCTGGCATGGGCTTCCAGCGCGCTGAGCAGGTGCTCACCGCGTCCGCTGTCCTGATAGTCCTTGTGAATCGCGATGCACGCGATTTCGCCGCAGGTACTGTCCAACGGGTAGAGCGCCGCACAGGCGATGATCATGCCCTCGCGCTCTATCACGAAGAAGAAGTTGATCTCGGCTTCCAGTAGCTCCCGCGAACGATGCACCAACACGCCCGCGTCTTCGAGTGGCTTGATCAGTTCGAGGATGCCGCCTACGTCCTCGATGCTGGCCGGACGCAGTTCTTCGAAATTGTCCTTGGACACCAGCGTGCCGCAACCGTCGCGGGTGAACAGCTCCTCGATCAAAGCTCCGTTCTGTTCGAAACTGATGAGGTGGCTGCGATGCACATGGTGTCGACACGCTTTGATGGCCGCATTGAGCGCCTGAGCGACGCCATTGGCCGTGTTCTCGTCACGGGACTCGACCGCTGCCAGCACCTCTTGGGCAGAGGCGGGACTCAGGGTGCTGACCATATGGCCCTTGCTATCCATGATGCCGTTCTGCGGAATGAACAGAATCAATTTCTCGGCGTTGAGCGCGATGGCCGTCTCGGTTGCGACTTCCTCGGGGGACAGGTTGAACACCTCACCCGTCGGTGAGTAGCCGAGGTTGGAGAGGACCACAATGTTGTTCCTGTCCAGATGCTGTTGTATGGCCATCGCATTGACCTTGCGGACCACACCCGTCAGCGCGTGATCGATACCGTCCAGCACCCCCAGTGGTCTCGCTGTGATGAAGTTGCCACGCGCAAGCTTGATGTCGGCGCCATGCATCGGCGAATTCGCGAGCCCCATCGAGAACAGTGCTTCGACATCGATGCTCAGCGCTCCGATAATCTGTTTGATGATCTGCAGGCTGATGGCATCGGTAATGCGCAGACCCTTGTGATAGGTCGATTCGATTCCCGCGCCTTCCAGCGCCGCATTGATCTGCGGACGTGCGCCATGCACGAGTACCAGCTTCACGCCCAGGCTGTGCAGCAGCGTGATGTCGTGCACGATGTTGTTGAAGTTGCTGTGCGCGAGCGCCTCTCCTGGCAACAGCATCACGAACACCTTTTTGCGGTGCGCGTTGATGTAGCTGGACGAGTTGCGGAACCAGTCGATGTATTGGGGCAGATTTTTCATGGGCTGAATATAGTCTATTTGCTGATTGTTATGAAGCCGCGCAGTTGACCTTGCACACCCGTCACCTACAGACAGTAGTGGCGAATGAGATCCTTGAGCACTTCGATGCAGGGTCGCACGCGGTCCAATGCGAGGTATTCATCGGGCTGGTGGGCCTGATCGATATCACCGGGGCCGAGAATGATGGTGTCCATGCCGAGCCTCTGCAGCAGTGGGCCTTCGGTGCCGAAGGCAACGCTGGCGGCGCTGTTGCCGGTGAGGCGTTCGGCGGTGCGTACCAGTTCATTGTCCGGAGCGGTCCAGAATGCAGGCAGGCCGGAGAACAAGGGTTGCAGTGTGGCGGCAACGCCGAAGCGGGCTGCAATCGGCAGCACACGCGCACGGATTTCCTCGCGCATCGCGTCGATCTCCATGCCGGGCAGCAAACGGATGTCGAATTCGAGACGGCACTGTCCGCAGATGCGATTGGGGTTATCACCGCCGTGAATGCAGCCCAGGTTCAAGGTCGGACGCGGAATACTGAATATCGGGTTGTGATAGCGCCGCTGCAGATCTTCGCGAAACGCGATCAGATCGCTGATGACGCTGTGCATTGCCTCCAGCGCATTGTGTCCGAGCGCGGGGTTTGATGAGTGCCCGCTCTGCCCGAGCAGATCGATGGATTCCATCATGATGCCTTTGTGAGCGTGGATCGGGCGCATGCCGGTCGGTTCGCCGATAATCGCACAACGCGCTTTTGGTCTGCCGAGTTCGGCGATGGTGCGTGCGCCCTGCATCGAGGTCTCTTCGTCGGCGGTGGCGAGCACGATCAGCGGTTGCTTCAGTTTCATGCCCTGAAAGGCTGACATCGCTTCCATGATCAGCGGAAAGAAACTCTTCATGTCCGTGCTGCCAAGTCCGTAGAGCTTGCCATCTTTCTCGGTGAGCCGGAACGGGTTCACGCTCCACAGCGCTTCGTCTAGTGGCACGGTGTCGGTGTGACCGGCCAGCACCAGTCCGCCAGGGCCACTGCCCAGCGTGGCGATCAGATTCAGTTTGAGGTTGCCGGAAGTGGCCGCCGTGGTGCCCGGGCTTTGAATGATCTCGGTGCTGAAGCCCAGGTCACTGAAACACTGGGCGAGATATTCGATGACCGGCGCGTTGCTGGTATCCAGGGCGGGATTGGCGGAGCTGACACTGGGCCTGCTGATCAGCGCGTCGAGGTGTTTCAGCAGGCTCGGGAAGTTGGAAGGCATCTTAGTTGCCTGCGCTGTTGTTTGCGATGTTGCTGGCGACCAGATCAGTCTTCGCCGCCATAATGAAATCGTTAGGATGCAAACCGTTGGCCTTGTGAGTCCACCAGCTGACCATGACCTTGCCCCACTCGATAAGCAGACTGGGGTGGTGATTCTCGCGCTCAGCCAGCAGGCCGATCTTGTGCGCGAAGGCAGCGGCCTCCTTGAAATCGCGGAAGTGGAATTCGCGACGAATCTGCTCCATGCCATCCACCTGCACCTTCTTCCAGCGTGGGATAGAGGCCAGCATTTTATTGGAATCCTCGGGCAGCATCGCTCGCGTGCCGATGATGCAGGGCTGGCAATGTTGTTCGTAGAGCGAACGGGACATGGTGGTGCCTCCTTCTCAGAGAAACTCTTCGAGCACGCTGTTGAGAAACTGCTGTCCTTTTTCGGTGGGGCGAATGACACCGCCTTCGTCGATGAGCAGAGCCTTGTTTTGCAAGGATTCTACCTGCTTTTGCACCACCTCGAAACCCAGCCCTGTTGCCGCCTCGAACTGCGTGGCAGTGAAGCCTTCCTGCAGACGCAGCACGTTGAGCATGAACTCCAGAGCGAGGTCTTCCGTGGCAATTGCCGTGGTCTCTGCACGGAAAGGCGTCGGCAGCAGTGAGCGGGCGGCGTCCAGATAATGTCCCGGCTGTCGCGTCTTGCGGGTGCGCAGGATCTGGTTTTGCTCTGCCGCTGATGAAGAGAGCAAGGTGATCTTGCCATGTGCGCCTGCACCAATGCCCAGATAGTCACCGAAGCGCCAGTAGTTCAGATTATGGCGCGAGCGACGTCCGGCGCGAGCAAAGGCCGACACCTCGTAGCGCGCGAAGCCGTGCTGTTTGAGCAGCGCGAGACCGCTGTCCTGAATGTCGATCAGTTCGTCTTCGGGCGGCAGTGCCGGAGGTCTTTTGAAGAATTCCGTATTGGGTTCAATGGTGAGCTGATACCAGGACAGATGCTCGGGGGCGAAGGAGATCGCTGCTTCGAGATCGGCCAGCGCAGCAGCGAGGGACTGCTCTTTGAGGCCGTACATGATGTCCACATTCAGATTGTCGAAGCCGGCCTGGCGTGCGAACTCGATGGCTTTTCTGCCGTCGTCGCTGCCATGGATGCGGCCGAGGTTCTGCAACTGGGCGTCATCGAAACTCTGAATGCCGATGGAGAGGCGATTGATGCCAGCGCGCCGATAGTCGGCAAATTTGTCGCGTTCAGCCGTGCCGGGGTTGGCCTCCAGCGTGATCTCGATGTCGGCGGCGAAACGCACGTGCTGCAGCAGACCGTTGAAAAGTCGTTCATAGGCACGCGCGGAAAAAAGACTCGGTGTGCCACCGCCGAAGAAGATCGAACCGATCTCGCGGCCTTGCCCGTTTTGGACTGCCCACGGCAAATCGTCGATGAAATCCCGCAGCAATGCATCGATATATTCCGTCTCGGGAAGCTCGCCGTTCTTCTGATGCGAATTGAAATCGCAATAGGGGCATTTGCGCACACACCAGGGGATGTGCACGTAGAGACTCAGTGGTGGAATCTGCAGCCGGTGTGCGTCACTCACAACTGTGCCCGGTTGCGCACGGCATTCCAGCTCACGAGCAACTGTCGCAGCGCCTGGCCACGATGGCTGATGCTGTTCTTGATCGCAGGTTCCAACTCGGCAGACGCGCAACCGTGCGTGGGCACATAGAACAGCGGGTCATAGCCGAAACCGTTCGCGCCCGATGGGGCATAGAGAATGCGTCCCTCCCAGGTGCCCTGGCTGATGAAGGGCATCGGATCTTCGGCGTGGCGCATGAAGACGATGACGCATTGAAAGCGTGCGCCGCGCTGTTCGATGGGGACATTGGCGAGTGCGGTCAGCAGTTTGTCGTTGTTCTGCTGATCGGTGGCGCCGACACCCGCATAGCGCGCAGAGTAGATCCCTGGCTGTCCGCGCAGCGCATCGACTTCAATGCCGGAATCATCGGCCAGCGCGGGCAGGCCTGTCAGCGCGCTGGCATGTCTCGCCTTGAGGATGGCGTTTTCCACGAAGCTCAAACCGGTCTCGTCAGCATCACTGACACCGAGTGAGCGCTGGGTGACGAACTCGATGTCGGCCCCGCCGAGCATCTGCTGGAATTCCCGGAGTTTGCCCGCGTTGCCGCTGGCCAGCACAATTTTGTTCATGAGTGCGTGTTCATAGGAGCGTCTGCCTGCAAAAAGTCTCAGCGACTGATGTGGTAAATGGCCGTCTCACCGAGCAGGTTGGGCCACAGCTTGATGGTCCAGCTGCCCTGATGTCGATGATCGACCACGGTGCGCGTGATGACCTTGATGCCCTTCTCGCGACACAGCACGTCAAAGTCGCGCACGGTGCAAAAGTGGATGTTCGGTGTGTCGTACCACTGATAAGGCATGAATTTGGACACTGGCATTCTGCCCTTGCGCAGCAGATAGAATCGGCTGCGCCAGTTGCCGAAATTCGGGAAGGTGACGATGCAGTTGCGGCCAATGCGCAGCATCTCGTCGATGACCACGTCTGGATAATTGACTGCCTGCAGAGTCTGAGTAAGCAGCACGGTATCGAAACTCTTGTCGCCGAAATTCTGCAGCCCCTTGTTGAGGTCTTGCTCAATGACGTTCACGCCTTTGTTCAGGCACTGCTGAATATTGCGCTCGTCGATCTCCAATCCGATCTCGGAGATTTGTCGCGTATTTTTCAGATACTCCAGCAGGTTGCCGTCGCCGCAACCGAGGTCCAGCACGCGGCTGCCCGGTGCAATCCAGTGCTGAATGATATCGAGGTCGGGGCGCATCATGATTTCACCTCCTGGGATTCCGCCGCTTTAGATTCCACCGCATTGCCATTGACCTCAGCGCTCACGCGCCGTAGATAGGTGGTCAGTGCCTCCATGTAACGTGGCACCGGCAGCAGGAAGGCGTCGTGGCCCTGATCGGCTTCAATCTCAAGGTAGCTGACCGATTTGCGCGCTTCCAGCAACGCGTCCACGATCTCGCGTGTGCGCTCCGGTGGAAAGCGCCAGTCCGAACTGAAAGAGATCAGCAGGAATCGGCAATCGCTGTTGGCGAAGGTGCGGCTCAGGTCGCCCTCGTAGTCCACTGACGGATCGAAATAATCCAATGCCTTGGTCATCAGCAGATAAGTGTTGGCGTCGAAGCGTTCCGAGAAGCGCTCGCCCTGATAATGGAGATAGCTCTCCACCTGGAAGTCGGTATCCAATCCGAAGCTGAGCTGACCGCTGCGCAGATCACGCCCGAAGTTGCTCTTGATGGCCGGAGTGGTCATCGCTGGATTGGTCAGATCATCAACAGACTTGCCGAATTTCTCGCGCATGGCGCTGTCGGACAGATAGGTGATGTGTCCCACCATGCGTGCCAGCATCACGCCCTTCTTCGGGTAAGTGCCGTGTTCCAGATAACGACCGTTGTGGAAATGGGGGTCGGCCGTGATCGACTGGCGCGCCACTTCGTTGAAGGCAATATTCTGAGCGGATAGTTTTGGCGCTACGGCGATCATGATCGCGTGACGCACTTTCTCCGGATAGCTGATCGACCAGCGCATCACCTGCATGCCGCCGAGGCTGCCGCCAATCACCGCCGCCCACTGGGCAATGCCGAGCCGGTGCATGAGACGCAACTGACTGTTCACCCAGTCGCGCACTGTCACCACGGGAAAGTCCGGGCCATAGAAGGTCCCGGTGTCTGGATTGATCGAAGTGGGGCCGGTACTGCCCGCACAGCCGCCGAGATTGTTGAGGCAGACGATAAAAAAGTGGTTGGTGTCGAAGGGTTTGCCGGGACCGATGCAGCTGTCCCACCAGCCCGGTTTGGCATCAGCTTCCGAGTGATAGCCCGCCGCGTGATGATCGCCGCTGAGAGCATGGCAGATCAGAATCGCGTTGGATTTCGCGGCATTCAATGTGCCGTAGGTTTCCACCATCAGGTCGTAACTGGCGATCACTTTGCCACTGCGCAGGGTGAGAGGTTCGTCGAAGTGCAGACACTGCGGCGTGACGATTCCTACAGAATCTTTCGGGATAGTCTTGGGCATCTTATGGTCTTGTCATCCGTGCGGCTGGAGAATCCCCGGTGCGGTCAAGCGGCAGAGCGGCAGGAAGAGCCTGCGGATCTCTGATCAGGACGCGCTTCTGTCTGCTGTTGTCTCCGCTCATGATCTCCACCCTGTCCTGGGGTACTTTGAACTGTTTGGCTAAAAATTTTATCAAGTGCTTGTTGGCTTTGCCGTCGACCGGCGGCGCCGTGATGCGAATCTTGATCCTGCCTTCTATCACTTCCGCAAACTCATCCTGCGCTGCTTTGGGCTGCAGACGGCAATTCAGGATCAGGTTGCGATCCTGCCATTGAAAGTAACTTGCGTCGTCTGAGGATTCGTTGTCTGCCAATACCTGCATCCCAGCACTACAACCCCAGCACCACAGAAGGATTTACTCCCATCGGCGCGATCAGCACGGTGCGGATAATTTGCATGGCGAGGAACACGAAGATAGGCGACAGGTCGAGTCCGCCCATCGAGGGTAGGAAACGGCGAAACGGTTCCATCAGCGGTTCGGTCAACTGTCGAATCAACACCAGTGCCGGGTGTCCGCTAAAGGGAGCAATGAAGCTGGCGATGATGGAAATCATCATGCCCCAGAAATAGATATTGAGCACCAGCGACAACAACCCGATCACCGACCAGGTCACGATGAGGCCGACACCCGGAATCCCGAAGCCACTGAGCACGATCAGCAAAGTGGTGGCGATGCATTGCACCAGCAGAGCCAGCACGAGTGAGGCGAAGTCCAGCCCGCGATAGCCGGGGATGATGCGACGGAAGAAGCGTACGGCGGGATCTGTCACCTTCACGATAGCCTGGGTGAACGGGTTGTAGAAATCAGCGCGCGCCACCTGCAGCAAAAAGCGCAGCATGATCGCGAGCAGGTACAACCCTCCCAGCGTATTGACCAGCAGAACACCCACGTTACCAATAGCACCCATGTATCACTCTCTCTGATTCCACTCTGATTTCAAACCTGAAAACTGCCGACCTGTCGTTATAGCCCTATCGTTACAACGTCAATCAGCCCGCCAGTTCTACGGAGCGCTTCTGTGCAGCACTCAAAGCCCGTTCCACCAGCCCACGGAAATCCTCGCTCTCGAACTGCTCCAGCGCAGCCTGCGTGGTGCCATTGGGTGACGTTACGCGGCGACGCAGTTCATCCGGTCCGACATCACTGTTGGCAGCCAGCTTCGCGGCACCCAACGCTGTCTGTATGGTCAGCGCGCGCGCCAGCTCAGGCTCAAGACCGAGTGCGACGCCTGCCTCTTGCATGGCCTCCATCAACAGGAAGAAGTAGGCCGGGCCGCTGCCCGACAATGCGGTCACCGCATTGATATCGTGCTCGCTGCCCAGCCAGCGACTGATGCCCACGGCAGACAGGATCGCTTCGGCCAGCGCGGATTGTGCTGGCGAAGTGTTGGCATTGGCGAACAGGCCGGTGGCGCCTTCCAGCACCAGCGCCGGGGTATTGGGCATGCAGCGCACGATGGCTTGGGTGTTGCCTAACCACTGTTCCATGCTCTTGAGCGGGATGCCCGCAGCGATAGAGATGATCAACGTGCCTGTTTGCAGTAGAGGTCGCAGGGTTTCGCAGACTTGACCCATCGCCTGTGGCTTGACGGCGAGCAGCAGCACGTCGGCGTTCGCTGCCACTTCGGCCATGCTGCCCGTGCGGATGCCGCACTCGGTCTGCAGTTCGACAAGTTTGGCGGAATCGACATCACACGCGGCGATGTTGCCAGCGGGCACGCCCTTGGCCAGAAGTCCCCGTATCAGGCTGTTCGCCATGTTTCCCGCGCCGATGAAGGCGATCCTGCTGCTGTTCAAAATGTCTCTCCCATCGGCCTGCCAAACAGGTTGCTTTGTTGAATGCGGGGGCTATTCTAGCCCATGTCCATGCCAACTCACACCACAGCGGTAATCGTTGCCCCCCGTCGTTCCGGTGGCTCCCCAGTATTGGGGGTGTAGTGGCGCCATTTGCGGAGGTAGTCTGTGTCAAAGTCATTCTTGTTCCAACCGGCTCAGCGCAGTGCTGCTTCTGGTGACAAAGAGACGCTGGGGAGTGGGGTGGATGTGAGATACGGACTGATCGTGGAAGATTTGCCCGATGCCAGAGACTGGTTGCAGGCTGCTTTGGGCCAGGCGTTTCCCGGTATCGAAATCGAGACCGCTGCGTCCCTTGCGGAGGCGCGCGAACATACTGCCCGGCGTCTGCCGCAAGTGGCTCTGATCGATATTGGGCTGCCTGATGGTTCGGGCATCGATTTGATTGGCGAACTGAACCGCGCTCACCCCGAAGTAATGTCGGTGGTGACGAGTGTGTTTGACGACGATACCCACCTGTTCTCCGCACTGGGAGCAGGTGCCTCCGGGTATTTGCTCAAGGATCAGAGCCGCGAAGACCTGACCCAGCTCCTGCAGCGCATTGCGGAAGGTGAGCCACCACTCTCTCCTGCGATTGCCCGCCGCCTGCTGGGGTTCTTCGGCCCGCGTGCTGCCATCCCGGCGACTTCTCCGCAGATCCAATCCGAAGAGGACGACAGTACCCGCCTGACTAATCGTGAGCGCGACGTCCTGGGCCTGATCGCCAAGGGCTACACCACGGCCAAAGTGGCAGAATTCCTCAACATCACCCGCAACACGGCCTCCGGCTACGTCAAGGCAATCTACCGCAAGCTCAATATTTCCAGCCGGGCCGAGGCGGCGCTGGAAGCTTCTCGCCGCGGGATCATTTCGCCTGAGGTTTCGTGAGCGGCTCATTCAGGTCATGTTCAGAGACCTGTCGCTACTCTGGCCTCCCACAATACTGACCATTCGGAGAGACCATGCAAGACCTCAGCAAAGCCAGCGCCTTCATTCTTGGCATATCCCTCGTCGTGGGTCTGACCGTTCTCGGTTTCCTGCTCGGCAATGCCGCTCTCGACTATCGTGAATACGAGCGCAGTGTCACCGTGAAAGGACTTTCGGAACGCGACTATCCGGCCGATATCGTGATCTGGCCAGTGTCGTTTGCAGAGGCCAGTAATGATCTGACCAGTCTCTATGAGGCGCTGGATCGAGGCACCTTGCAGATCCGCAATTTTCTGGAGCAGAACGGCATTGCGCCTGCCGAGATCACGGTGACGGCGCCGGTCATCACGGACAAGTCGGCCCAGCAGTATGGCAACGACGACCGCGCGGAGTTTCGCTATACCGCCTCTCAGACCGTGACGGTGTACTCGCAGAATATTGATGCCGTGCGCACTGTGATGAGTTCGCTGTCCGAGCTGGGCCGAACAGGCATCGCTTTTACGGATGGCAATTATCAGTACCAGACCGAGTACCTCTTCAGTCGTCTTAATGAAGTGAAGCCGGAAATGGTCGAGGAGGCGACGCGCGAGGCTCGCATGGTCGCGGAGAAGTTTGCTGCCGATTCCCAGAGCGTGCTGGGCAAAATCAAGAATGCGTCCCAGGGGCAATTCACCATCGGCAATCGCGACACCAACAATCCCCATATTAAGACCGTGAGAGTCGTGTCGACAGTGGAGTACTATCTGTCGGACTAGGCGTACATAGCGCGAGCGGGAGAGTGGCTTATGAACACATCATTGCT
Source organism: Pseudomonadota bacterium (assembly GCA_040384465.1). Taxonomy (GTDB): domain Bacteria; phylum Pseudomonadota; class Gammaproteobacteria; order Pseudomonadales; family Pseudohongiellaceae; genus UBA5078. The sequence continues at coordinate 56,508 of JAZKJF010000006.1, forward strand.
GTTGTGGGGAGTGCTGTTCAGCTCCATCGGCGTCGGCTATTTCATCTACGGCAAGAAACAAAATGCGACGGTGCCGCTGGTGTGCGGCATCGCGCTGATGATCATCCCTTACTTCTTCACCAGCGTCATGGCGCTGGTGATGGTATGTGCAGCGCTCATCGCTGTGCCCTACTTCATCCGGTTGTGACCCATGCCTGAGCGAATCGTCCTCTCTTCCCTGACTTCTGCCGACTTTAGCAGCGTCGCTGCACTTGCCGAGACCATCTGGCGTTCGCACTACCCGGCGATGATCAGCAAGGCGCAGATCGATTTCATGCTGGCCGGGCGCTACACCCCCGAGCGTTTGAGTCGCTATCTCAATGCGGATGACTGCTGGCTGGACTTGCTCACGGTGGATGGCATTCCCGTCGGCTACTGCAGCTATGCCCTGACGGATGTGCGGCAGGAAATGAAACTGCAGGAGCTGTATCTGTTGTCCGACTACCGTGGCTGCGGTCTCGGTGGTTTCATGTTGCGACATGTGGAGACGCAGGCCCGCACGCGCGGTTGCACAGCGCTGCTGTTGACGGTGAACAAAGGCAACACTGACGCCATAGCGGTCTATCGCCACACCGGTTTCAGCGTGCGCGAGGAGGCGGTGTTCGACATTGGCAGCGGCTTCGTGATGGACGACTACGTGATGGTGAAGAGTTGGTGATCGTCTACCGGTATTTCAAAGTGGGCTAGACTGTTCTTAACATCCCGACGTTGGCCTTAATTACGCCGTCTTGACCGTGCTGGCCTGCTGGATATACATTTTAGGCTCTGTATATCGCAAGCAGGTTGAGGAGTCATCATGCAGGTGTCCAAATGGGGTAACAGCCTGGCAATCAGGCTGCCCGCTAGTGTAGTGGAGGCGTTGACTTTGAAGGAGGGTGACGACATCGAAATCGTGATCGCCGAGGAGCGAGTCTTCGAGGTGCGCAGAAAGCCTGACAGGGAAGAGCTGCTGGCCCGGTTGAGAAAATTTCGGGGCACGCTGCCGGAAGATTTCAAATTCAACAGGGATGAAGCCAATGAGCGACACCAGGATATTCCTCGATAGCAATGTGCTCTTGTACTTGCAGTCGGCCGATGCCGACAAAGCCAACCGTGCAGAGCGGTGCGCCCACAACGGCGGGGTCATCAGCGTGCAGGTCATGAATGAGATCAGCCATGTGATGCTGCACAAATTCCGCCGTCCCTGGGAAGATATCAACGAAGTGTTGTCAGTATTGCAACGTCTGTTTGTGATCCGTCCCTTGACGCTGGCGGAGCACCTGGAGGGGAGGCGCCTCGCTCAGTGCTACAAACTGGGCCTTTATGATGCGATGATCGTGGCCTCTGCGCTGCTGGCTCAGTGTGAGACCCTGTATTCGGAAGACATGCAGGATGGCCTGCTGATAGAGGGGCGCTTGAGAATTCGGAATCCATTCATCCTCTGATGAAACAGAACAAGGACATGCCCCATGCTTGAATCGATACGGCAGCAGACACTGGATGTACTAACCACCCTCATCGCTCATCTTCCCAATGTCCTCGGCGGCCTGCTGCTGGTACTGGCGGGTTGGCTGCTGGCGCGCTTCCTGCGCATGGTCATTACCCGTTTGATCCGAGCGCTCAACCACTTCCTTGATCGGCAGTTCCACGGCTCGACACTGCGTTTTTTCCGCATCTCCACTGCCACCGAAAAGCTGCTCGGGTTCCTGATTTTCTGGACCACGATCCTCGTGTTTATCACCGTCGCGGTGCGGGTGGTGGGCTTCTCGGCAGCGGCGGCCTGGCTGGATCGGCTGGTGGTGTACCTGCCGTCGCTGGTGTCGGGCGGGCTGATCGTCATCGTTGCCTATGTTCTCGGCACCGTGGCGCGGCATCTGGTAACGCATGCCTCGGCCGCCGCCGATATCGCGCAAGCGCCTTTGTTCGGGCAGATCGCGCAGTCGTCGTTCCTGACGATCGGCGTGGTGATTGGCCTCGGGCAGGTGGGGGTCGATGTCAGCTTCGTGATCATTCTGTTCGCCATCGTCTTCGGCACGTTGCTGGCTGGCTTCTCGCTGGCGTTTGGATTGGGGGCCCGGCCACTGGTAGAGAATCTGATCGCTACGCGGCACCTGCGCCAAATGGTGCGGCCCGGGTTGCTGGTGGACATTGGCGGCGATCGCGGGCGCGTACTGGAATTCACTGCCACGGGGCTGGTGTTGGAAACCCCGGAAGGGCGTCGTGTGATTCCGGCCAGTCTGTGCATGCAGCAACCCTTCAGTGTGATCACACGGGAGCCGACGGATGCCGCACTCTAGCTCCCTGAGTCTGAACTTTCTTGCCAGCAAGCCGCAGGCCGCCGCGCAGGTGCTGCAGGCGCTGGATGTCGAACAGGCCGCGCAGTATCTGCAGGAAATCCCGGTGCGTATTCTGGCGCCGGTGCTGGACGAGATGGAGACCTGGCCGGCTGCCCGAATTCTGGATCTGCTGACACTGGAGCAAAACGCGGCGATCTTCGTACAACTGGCCTACCGCAGCATGGCATCGCTGCTGCGCTTGCAGCACGCGCAGCGCAGGGCGGCCTTGCTGGAAGTATTGCCCGCGAAACTGTCACGCCCGCTGGCTCAGTCCCTGGCTTATCAGGAGAACACGGTGGGGGCCTGGATGGACATGGCGACCCCGCACTTTTACGCGGATCTCAGCGCGCAGGACTGTCTCGCGCTGCTGCGCAAGATTTCGCAACCCTTCGGCTCGACCCTGACGGTCATCAGCAATAACCACCGTGTGCTGGGAGTAGTGACGCTGGACGCGCTGTTGATCAGCCCTGGGACGCATACGCTGGGAGAGTTGATGGATGTGCAATTGACACCGCTGGCAGCGGAGCTGAGTCTGGATGTCGCTCGCAATCTGCCCGACTGGCATGCTTACAGCAACCTGCCGGTACGCAGCGTCAATGGTACTTTTCTCGGGACTCTCAGTCGTACTGCGCTGCATATGGCACTGGACAGCAACAAGGTGGACGTCAGCCCGACGCTCGACGATTCAGTGCTGGTACATCTGGTGCGCGCGATGGCGACTACGGTGACTGGCATGCTGCGCCTGTCTTCAAGTGCGAATACCCCCTCTTATGACGCCTGGCAGTCCGCCGCTGCAGAGATTTCTCGTGACCAGGCTGTTCACAAGGAAAGGGATGTCCAGGAGGTAAGCGATGGACAGTAAACAGGCCCTCGAACACAGCCCGTTAAGTGGTGTCAGTGCTGTCGATGTCGCGCTGACCCGCAAATTCCTCCTCGACTATCCCCGTGAGGCCGCCCTGAAGATCGAAGCCATGGAGGCCGAAGAAGTGGCGGTTGTGCTGGCTCTGCAGCCGGTGTACGCCCTGCTGATGATGTGGCGGTATCTGCTGCCGAGTGTTGCCGCCGACCTTCTCAACGCCTTACCGGAGGAACACATTCGCCAGCTGATGGCCGAGTTGCCGCCGCAGGACACCGTGCGCATGCTGGGGCAGCTGGAGGAGAGCAGACGCTTGCAGTTGCTGGCCATTCTCACCGAGCCGGTACGGAAAGAGTTGGGTGAGTTGCTCAGTTACCCGGAAAACAGTGCTGGACGTTTGATGGATGCCCGCGCCTCCGTGTTCCGTGGTGAAATGACCGTGGCCGAGACACTCAATGTCTTGCGCAAGGCCAAGCTGCGGACTACCCGTGGCGTATTTCTGGTGGATGGCGAGGGCCGTCTCACTGCCCAGATTCCTCTGCAGGATATCGCCGTGGCCGAGCCTCAGGTGCGGTTGGCCGAACTGGCGCAGGCCGTGCCAGCGGTGGTGCCCAGCACCGCAGAAAAGGATGAGATATCAGAACTCTTTGAGAAGTATCAGTTGCTCGATCTGCCGGTGATCGATATCGATCAACGTCTGCTCGGCATCATCAATCACACCAGCCTGGTACAAGTGTCTCAGGAAGGAATGTCGTCCGACGTGCTGGCGATGGTGGGCGCGAGCCGGGACGAGCGTGCTCTGTCCGGTCCGCTGTTTGCGGTTCGCAAGCGCATGCCCTGGCTGCAGATCAATCTACTGACCGCCTTCCTTGCCGCATCGGTGGTCGGGCTCTTTGAAGACACCATTGCCAGTTTCACCGCGCTGGCGGTGCTGTTACCGGTGGTCGCGGGACAATCCGGGAACGCAGGCGCGCAAGCCCTGGCGGTGACCATGCGCGGGCTGGCCTTGCGAGAAATCACCATCCGGCACTGGTTCCGGGTGATGTACAAGGAGGTGCGGGTCGGGTTCCTGAACGGCATCTGCATCGCTTTCACCTGCGGTCTTGGCGTCATGCTGTGGAGCCAGTCGCTCGGGTTGGTGCTGGTGATCTGTTCTGCCATGGTGCTGGCGATGGTGGCGGCGGGGTTTGCCGGAGCCATCGTGCCGATCGTGCTGGTGAAGTTTGGGCAGGATCCGGCGCAAGCCTCCTCCATCATCCTGACCACGGTCACCGATATCGTCGGCTTCTTCGCGTTCCTCGGCATCGCCACCGCGCTGTCGAGCATGCTCTAGATGACTTTCATTAGTCGGCCCCGGGCCTGCGATGGCATAATGCCTCTCTATGACTAATTCCAATCGTAAAACCTCAGCTCGCAAGCCCAGCAAACAACCGCGCTGGTGGCCGAAATATCTTCTGCGCTTCATGCTGCTTGGCACTGTGGCCGTGGCCCTCTGGTGCGTGTGGATCGATTATGAGATCCGGCGCGACTTCAGCGCCTTGCAATGGGCGCTGCCTGCCCGGATTTACGCGCGCCCGGTAGAGCTGTATGTCGGTGCCCACCAGAACGCGGCGGACTTTAACGATTACCTGCGGCGCTTGGGTTACATCCAGACTGCCCGTGTCACGGAACCCGGCCAGTTCAACCCGGCCGGTTCAAGAGTCGTCTTGCAAACGCGCGGCTTTGCCTTCTGGGACGGCACCGAGCCCAGCATCGCGGTGGAAGTGGGTTTCGACGGTCAACGCGTGAGCCTCCTGCGTGCCATTCAGGGCGGCGCGGATGTGCCACTGGTGCGTCTGGAACCGGTGGAAATCGCCCAGATCAACCCCGGTACCGGCGAAGATCGCCTGCCCATCGGCAAGGATGAGATTCCCGAGGCGCTGGTCAACGCGGTGATCGCGGTGGAAGACCAGCGTTTCTATACCCACTACGGTGTGGACCCCATCGGCATCGCTCGCGCTTTCGTCGCCAACATTCGTGCCGGCGAGATCGTACAGGGCGGCAGCACATTGACTCAGCAGCTGGTCAAGAACCTGTATCTGAACCGCGAACAAACCCTGCGCCGCAAGATCGAAGAGGCGCTGATGGCGCTGGCGCTGGAGATTCATTTCAGTAAAGAAGACATCCTCTACGCCTATCTCAACGAAGTGTTCCTCGGGCAGGATGGCAGCCGCGCTGTGCACGGTTTCGCCCTCGCCGCGCAACATTACTTCGGACGTCCGCTGCAGCAGCTGGATCTGGACGAACTGGCACTGCTGGCGGGCCTGCCGCGCGGGCCTTCGCTTTACAACCCGCAACGCAATCCAGAGCGTGCGACTGAGAGGCGCAATGTCGTGCTCGCCCGCATGGCAGCGCAGGGCTATATCACTGCCGAGGAATTTGAAGAAGCTCGCGGTGCGGCGCTACAGGTGAGTGCGCGCCCGACCAGCCGTGGTGGCGGTTACCCGGTGTTCATGGACATGGTGCGCAGTGACCTGGCCCGGGATTACGATGCCGACGCGCTGCGTAACGAAGGGCTGCGAATTTTCACAACTCTCGATGTCAGCATGCAGGCTGCCGTGGAGGCCACGCTCGACAAGTCTGTGGCAGCGGTGGAAAGGCCGACCAAGGGAGAGCCTGCTCCGCTGGAAGCAGCCGTGGTGATTACCGATGCCACGACGGGCGATGTGCGAGCGCTGGCGGGCAGCCGTCAGTCCGGCTACACCGGCTTCAACCGAGCCCTGCTTGCCGACCGTCCGATTGGCTCGTTGGTCAAGCCAGCGGTGTATCTGGCGGCGCTGGAGTCCGGTAATTTCAATCTGGCCTCGGTGCTGGCGGACGACCCTATCAGTATGAAGCTGGACAACGGTGACCTGTGGGAGCCGAAGAACTACGAGAACACGACGTCAGGTGATGTCTATTTCCACGATGCCATGGAGCGCTCGCTGAACCTGGCGACGGTGGATCTGGGCATGAAAGTCGGCGTGGACCGTGTCGCTTACATGCTCAGCCGACTTGGCCATACAGACAACATCGAACCCTACCCTTCGATTTTGCTGGGCGCCGTCAACATGACCCCGGTGGAAGTTGCCCAGATTTATCAAACCCTGGCCAGCGGCGGATTCCGCTCACCGCTGCGCGCCGTGGAGGCTGTCACCACGGGTGAAGGCCAGCCGCTGGAGCGATACGGCATGGAAACTGACCAGGTGGCTGACCCCGCCTCGGTGTTCCTGCTCGAATATGCAATGCAGGGGGTGTTCGAACGTGGCACCGCCAAGACTGCTGCCCCAAGGCTCGATAACCAGTTGCCCCTGGCAGGCAAGACCGGCACTACCAACGATTCGCGCGACAGCTGGTTTGCCGGTTACGGCGACGACCTGGTCGGTGTGGTTTGGCTCGGGCACGACGACAACCGCGAGACCGGACTGACAGGTGCCACAGGCGCGCTGCGGGTGTGGACGGACATCATGCTGGAGCTGGATATTCAACAGCGGCAATCACTGCCACCTGCGGACATCGAATGGCAGAGCGTCGCCCTGCGCCCCGTACGTGTGGCCGAGGCCCGCAACTGTCTGGAAACGCGTAGTCTGCCCTTCCGTGCAGGTTCGTTGCCGGACCCGGCAGTCAGCTGTGAGAACAATGGTTCCCTGATGGAGCGCGTCTTCGACCGCTTCCGAGGCTGGTAAGTATGATGAAGAGTGTTTGGCTGATCCTGATTCTGGGGCTGCTCACTGCCTGTACAGGGAACATGGGTCGGGGTATTCCCGCACCGGTAGAATCCCGTGGTCAGGTGATACGCACACCGCCGTCGGTTCCCGTGCAACCCCCGGTGGTGGGGCGTGTCATTGAGCCCATCGTGGAGAGTCCGGCGCGTCCGGTGGAGGTCATGCCGCCTGCGACGCAAAGCACTCCTGAACCCATCCGGCCTTCAAACCCGACATCTCCTGTGTCTGCCCTGATGGCATCGGTGGATACTGCTGTTGCAGCAGGTCAGCTCGAACAGGCCGCCGCGTTGTGCGAACGTGCTCTGCGCATCAGCCCTCGCGATGGCTACGTCTGGTTCCGTCTGGCGAGTGTCCGCTTTCAGCAACAGCGCTACGCCGATGCGGATGGTTTTGCGCGCAGAGCATTAAGTTTTGCCGGATCGGATCGCGGTCTGGTGCAGGCCACTGACAGTCTGCTGGCGCAGATCGCCGTGGCACAACGTTCTCGCTGATCTCGTGTGTCTGGGGTTTTTTACCCGCCGCCCCCGTACACAAAGGGGTTGAAACGGTTGGCCACCATGAGCATCCATGCAGTCGAAGTGGTGCTGGGTAAGGGGTTGGCGTTCCAGCCGAAGGGAACGAAATAGCGTTTACTCGCGTAAAGATAGGGGCGGGTAGGCAAGGAGATCAGCTGGGAATAGTCCTGCGGCTCGCCGGGAAAACCAGCGGTGGCATAGTGGTCGAGGCGCAGTTGGGTGATGGCCTCCAGCATTGACTGCTCATCCTGCTGGAGCTGCGCCACGAAATCCTGTGCCCTGGCCGATTCAGGGGCGCCGGACGAAATCGTTTGGTAGTAGGCAATCAGAGTACGCACCATGGTGATCGCACCCGCGGTCCATTCGGCGGAAAGCACACCCTGACGAAAGTTACCGTCTGCATCCATTCCATTGCCGTCCTGATCGGAAAACCCCACGCCCCAGAGCGTCTTGCCGACACCGTACCCACCCCATTGCTTCACCTGCTGCCAGTTTTGAAAGCTGGCGCCAAAGCCGAACCATTGGTCGATCTGGTCTGCTCCGAGGGCGGCAATGCCCCAGGTGTTGACGTCCACGGCTCGCGACTGCAGGTTTGGAATCCATTTACTGCTGGCGGTCGGATCGTCGGCCCGGCCCCCCTGGATGAATTCACCCTGCTGCCAGGCCGAGTTTTTGAAAAAAGCCAACAAGCCCTCGGTAGTTCGATTGCTGCCGATATTTTCGCCAGCAACTCCGTTGACAACCCCGCTGACAACCCCGCCGTTGATCATGGCCTCGATACGCTGCAGGGCCTCACTGACCTCGATCTTCTCCAATTCTGCGAGATTTTTGTCATGAGCAAGGACAGCCTGCAGAGTGCTCCGCAGAATGATAAGGCCCGCATACAAGGAGAAATTGTTTTCAACCGAGACCTCGTAGGGATTCACTGACTGAGCGCCCTGATTGCCGACCGTACCAGCCGGGGCGTAATAGACTCCACCCGAAGGCGACTGCATCGCAGCAAAGGTGGGCAGGATCGCCAGTGCATTGCGCAGCGCGGGGTCGTCCAAAGGCACAAAGTCTTTTTTCTGGTCAACGAGGTAATGGAGGTAAGCCGCCTGCAGGGGTCCCAACAGGAAAGCCCAGGCATTCTCGCCGGTGATCGGCTTCCAATCCCTCCAGGTCACCTTGCCGGTTTGATAGTCCGCATTGTCCGCTGGCAGGCCCTGGCTGGTGATTGTCTCGGCGTAGCGGGTGCCCATGAAAGGATCAATCGCCAGCCAACTGCGGGGCAGCATGCGAAAGGTGAAGGCCTGCCCGGCCTCCGTAATGGTGTGCTCATTGTAGACAAAGACCTCACCCCCGGTTTGTGCCCGGTTTTCCCCAGCGACGGCATGATTGGAATTACCGTTGTGGCCCTCCTGCAGCAGGAGATTCTGGTTACTGGCCAGAGCATAGGCATCCTGGTTGCCAGGCAGAGGCAGTCTGTTGACGACAGCCCCCAGCATCACCGCAATCTGCCAGGTGGCCGCATCATAAATATTGGTGCCGTTATGGGTATTGATCCGTTCGGTCTGAAGATCGCCAGCCGCTGATTGTTGCGGAGTCAGTTCAAAAGTCTGCGGATTGAAGATATCAGTCACGGCACAGAGTGTGTCGGGGAAGCGGCAGACGTGCTCACCCCAGTAGGCAGCGCTGTCAACGAAGCTGAGCGGGAGTTGTCGGCCCTTGAGTGTGCCCGCGGTGGCGGTGTAGAGAATCCCCCCAGCCTGCTCCCGATCACTGACCAGAAAGCGATACGTGTCTTCCAGACCGGCCTCGGCCGACTGCGTCGACGCCAGGGGCGGGACTGCAATCAGGGCCAGACCGGCAAGGCAGGTTCGCACCGTGTTGAGATGGTTGCGGCAAAACTGCGAGAGAAGAGTGGTCATGATGCAATAGCCTGGACGGGAAACTGACAGGCATCATAGCAGCAGAAGCGCTTTGTCAGGGTGGCATCTCCGTTTGAGAATCAGGGATTCGGCCACTGGGCTGGCACGACAAAAAACCGCTCGGTTTCTTTCCAGCGCTTTGCCGCTGTATCGTAATTGACAAGGGCAAACAGACGCGGCGTTCCGCTTGTCTCCACAGCATTCAGTGCGGCCGTTGTGACGCTCTCGTCCGGAGCCTCCGCTTGCACCCAGGGGCCCAACCAGTGCGGTTTATGCAGATGCACCCAATGACGGGTCTCCAGGCACCTTGCATGTTCCAGATAAAACCAGCGGCCGCGTTCGTGATTGGTGGGCACTTGCGGTGGCGCACTCAACTCCTGATCGAGTGGGTAGAACAGATACCCCGGCATGAAGATGCGTGTCGTCAAAGGCTGCTCGATGCCGAGCACTCGCAGCGCGGCTGTGGTCTCTGCCAACAACGTGCGTTGACTCTGCTGTTCCAGCAGATTGCGTGTCTTCAGATCCAATCGGTCGATGGCATTGGGGCCATGCCAGAAGGTGGCTCCTGACGCCTGCTGCTGAACCCCCAGATAAAATTTAACCGCCACCTCGTGATGTTCAATTTCATGAGTGCGCGGATTCCGCACTACAAAATCCAGTTCACCCAGCGTTCGCTCCGCTCCGCGAATCTGCAGATTTCTGGCCAGCACTTCGTACCCCAGGATGTGTGTCAGCAGGCAGTGGTAGAGTTCTTCGAAGTAAAGCCCGAGGCGTGGTTTTGGCGTGTCGGTCAGCACCGCAGGTCCGCTCTCTGGATGGGCATCCCAATAACGCAATAGCGCGAGGACATCATCGTGCAGGTAATTCGCGGGGTGGAAGGAAAGGGCGGAATCGAGCAGTTGTGGCGCGTCACACATCCACGCCAGATGGCGCACGGCGGGGATGTGGAATTGCGTCAAGTTCTTATCGAGGCCCATAGTGCGGCAGCTCCGCACCTACTTCCAGCGCGCCTAGGTCGGGTGCCGCGCCGCTGAAGCCATCGCTCACATTCGGCAGGTGGATGCCCTTGTCCACGGGCGCAGAACCGGGCACGAGACTGAAATCAAAATCGTCAGCTTCGTAGACGTTCTGCAGATTCGCCGCATCGGCGGCGTCCAGCATTGGCACATTTCGGAACACGCTGTAGTCGATCATGAGGCTGTGCTGATCCTGCCCCGTGGCTTCGGCATAGGCCGCCAGCGTACCAAATGCACGGGATTCCAGTTGCGGCGTTTTTCCCGGGCCGGGGTAGTCGGCCACCACGCTCATGGGCGGCGAGTTCCACGCAAACGGTGCCTCCGACGACTCGGTGGCATAGAAGCCGTTGTAATCCGAAGAGGAGTAGTTGGTGTAGCTGGTGATATCGAACAGCACCGGCGTCGCGTTCTGGCCGAGGAACAGGTTGTTGCGCCAATGCGTATTCTGCAGCGTGCCTTCGGTCTCGGAGAACACCGTGTTGTTGTAGAACACTGCGCCCGTGGAGCCAATCGTCAGTCGTGAAGAACCGCCCGGCAGGTTGTAGGCGATATTGCGAATCCAGTAGATCGGGCCGCCCAGCGCGGGCTGGTTGCAGAACGCGTGTGACGGATGGTTGATCAGCATGTTCCGCATCACGCGCACGTTGTGCATGCTGCCGTCGATCTCGATGGGATTGTCGTGGCTGTTGGTGATGTAGTTGTTGTAGAAATCAATGGCCACCGGGCGACGATCCCAGTATTCCCGAGGCGGATATTTCGGGCCGTAGATTCCTGAACCGGAGGCTACTGTGCCATCGGGGTTGCCATAGGTTTCCACGTTGATGCCATCGTGGAAATCGGCGATGTAGTTGTAGGCCACCACATGCCCCGGCCCATACACTTTCACGGCCACGTAGGATTCCATCGCTGGCGGATGGATCTGCCCATCGACGCCGTCGAACTGCCCCCACAATTGCGGATCGGCCCAGCCGATCATGCGTTCCGGGTCGTTGCGGCCATAGAACCAGTTGTCGGCGATATAGAAATTGCTGGAGCCGGAGAAGTTGCTGAACACTCCGGCGCCGACATCTTCGAAGCGCGTGTGCTTGACCGTCAGCCCCTTTGACCCGGCGATGAATTGCGTCCCGGCCAAAATGGCGATTTCCGCATTGCGGATCGTGATGCCTTCAAAGTAGTTGTAGTCGGCAGCTTGCACATTGAACAAAGCGTAGTTGCCATTACCGTCAAAAATCACCTCGCCGTCGCCTGCGGCCTTGATGACAATCGGCTGCTCGGCCGTGCCATCTGCAGTCAGATAATAGGTACCGTCGAGAGGAATGGTACGGTTGACGTCGCTGGTGGTGTACTCGTAGCGGTTGTATTGATAGAGGCCCGCATGCACGAGAATGGTGTCGCCAGCGCGGACGCGAGGACGGCCCGCCGTCGACCAGTCAGTACCCGAGCAGGAAAAATTGTACGCACACAGCAGCCCTTCAAATGCAGGCTCGATGCGCTCGCCCTCATGGTCGTGAGGGTAGACATGGAACACCCGGCCTCCGGCATAAGGCATCGGTTCCGGGCGCGTGCTGACTAGAACAGTCTGGCTGGCGACGCCGGTGACGCCATCGGGATCGCTCATGACAAAGCGCGCCTCATAGGCCGTGTCCGGTTCGAGATCCATGATGCTGCCAGCGAACATCGGCGGCAGCTCCACATCGAATTGCGTCCCGGCATACACGCGTTCGTCACCGATACGCATCAGCGGCAAACCCGGGCTCCACTCACTGCTGCCTTGCTTGCGGTAGGACACTTCAACCGAGGCGTTGCGATTTTCATCGCCACGGATAAACCACTCAAAACCCAGATTTTCCAGTGTAGGAGGCTCGACGACCAGCTCTCCCGGCAGCACCTGCAATTGGCCGCCTGCTGCTTGCGCGAAGACAGGCGGCGCGGCGACTGCCAGCGACAGCGCTGTTATTGAAAGCGCTGCCGTGACCATCATGGGGACCGACGCCAGTGAGGCAGTCGTTGGTCTGATGCACTGGGTCGGTTTTTTCATGGTTCAGCTCCGGATCAAGGTTGGAACATGTAGGAGAATTTCACGAATATCTGATCGCCGTCGCGCTTGAGGTCGTTGGTCACGACCACTTCGCGTTCGTCTTCCACTTCGATAATGTCGAAGTTGCTCTGGTTCGTGTTGTACCCGACGTACAGCGCTGACCAGGGGTTGATCACGTAGCGCAACAGGATGTCGAAGTTCAGATTCTCGTCGTCTACCAGGCGGGTGTTGGGGCCGGCATCCGTCTTCTCGTATTGCGCGATGAAGCGCAATGACATCTCACGCGTGAACTGGTAGTTCCAGCTGCTGCGGAAAATATCGTTGCTGAAGACTTTGCCGCGGCTGCTGTCCAGCTCGCTGGTGACAAAGGAGTTGTCCACACGCAGTCTCTCGATCGGACGCCACAGCAGGCTCACGTCGAAACGCTGGGTATCACCAACGGATGGCATCATGCCGCGTGGCGGCACAAGGTTCAGAGCTGAGCCGGTGCGGAACGACAAGTCAAAGGTCAGGCTCGACAGCGCGGTATTGCGGTAGCGCGCGTTGACGTTGTCATAGTTGTAGCCGACAGGGCGTACCAGTCCGGGGAAGTCGATGGGGCGCAGCACTTCGGTGATGTCTTGTGCGCCCAGGGTGATACGGCTGGTTGCGTAGACCCAGGTCAGACTCGGAGACACTTCGGAGTACACCTTGATGCCGTCCTTGTCGTCCTGGTACACGAACATCATGCCAGGCGCCCAGTTGTTCAGGTTCGAGTTCTCTGGGTAAATCTGGTAGTCAGAACGCCAGTGAATACCGGAGATATCAGACTTGAAGAAGCGGTTCTGGAAGCCCAGCTGCGCACGGAAATCTGCGTCCGTATCGACGATGTGGAAGTGGGTGTTGAAGCCACGGCCCACGCGGTCAATACGCACGTTGCGCTGCATGCCGCTCAGCTCTGCACCACCGAAAGTCGGCTCGGTGTCGGAGTTGATGAACTCGAGGTTGGTCACCCAGTTTTCGTTGAAACGGAACTTGCCGTCCACGCTCAGCACGCGGTTGTAGCCATCAGCCAGCTCACGATCCGTGAACAACATGCCGACGCGGTCCTGGCCTTGCAGGTCGCGGTAAGCGCGGAACACGCCAATGTTGGCCTTCTCGCCTTTCAGTGGGTCGGTGTCCGCACGGTTGAGGCCAGGGGCCTCGTCGTTCATCAGAATGGTGCCGAAGCCCCACTGACCGGCGCGGCCCGTCAGACGCATGCCGCCTTCGGGGTCAACAATGCGACGTGTGAACAGAAGGATGGAGTCAGTAGCGAAGAAGTCAGCGTTTTCGACGAAGAATGGACGGCGCTCTGGATACTGCACTTCAAAACGCTCGTTCACCGTCACCTGCGGCTCGTCGGATTCCACTTGCGAGAAGTCCGGGTTCAGCGTCAGGTCCAGCACCCAGGCGTCATTGAAGACGAACTTGGCGTCGACACCCAGATCGTATTCCTTGTCACTCTCCATGAGCGGGCCGCCGAGGGCGCGCGGGTTGATCGCTTCCACATCCCGGGCAAACACGAACGGAATAATCTGAGTGTTGCTGCCGGGAGACACATTGCGAATACCGGTCAGCAGCGCAGTCTGGTTGAGACGGCCATCCACGGCGTTGGAATAGGCTGGCCAGAAGCTCTCTTCGCTTAGGCGAGGAATCTGTCGGCTGGCCTGGACGCGCCAGACCTGATCAGTCGCGTCGGGGAAGCGCAAGCCACGCAGCGGCACGGCGATGCGCACGATATAACCCTGATCATTCACCTCGCCTTCGCTGTCCCACACCGCTTCCCAGGTGGTGTCGAAACCGGCACGGTTGGAGAAACCCTCGGTCCAGCGCGCGTCCCACTGCACGCCCAGCGGCGTCACACGGAAGGTGTAAGCGGTGCGCTGGTCGTTGAAGGTGTCGATGGTCAGCTCAACGGTATCGTCGCCGCTGATGTTCTCGCGAGAAGCCAGGTTGGCGCGGATCTGCGAAGGGTCACTGTCGAAGGCAAGGAACACCGCATACAGAGAGCGCTCGTCATAACCGATGTACACCTCGGTACGCTGCGACGCGGGCGCCCCATCGGTCGGATCGCGCTGGATAAAGTTATCCATCTTGGACATCTGCCGGGCCAGCGCGGTTGCTGGCGTCATGCCTGCGAAATCGCTGAGTTGTGGCGCTTGGCTGATCTGGGGGATGGAAATCGTGGGGGCGGCGTCGGCCGCGAATGAGGCTGCGGGTACAGCCAGGGCCAGCACGCTCAGGAGCAGACCTGGCATGAATCGGATAAAGCGCATCGTAACTCTCCGCCGGATTTGATTATTGTGGTGTCCGGGGGCCGGTTACCCCCTCTGGGACTGCGGCGGAAGTTAGCACGAAACGGGGGTTCAATCAGTTATTTTTTGTCACGGGGGACATTTGGGGTCAGAGTAAAAATACAGTGCTTTCACTTCTTTTTTGGGCCGCGTCTTTTATGGCTAAGACTGTGCCCCGTCACTGCTTCCATTTCAAACCTGAACTGGTTCGCGCCCAGCAGGCCTGTGTGAATGGATCTGCGAATATCGGAAAGCAACGAGCCATCGATGTGTGATTCAAAAAGGTTTTGGTAGTTGGCTATGCGTTCTCCTTCCGTCGTCCCTAACTGCAGATAGAGTTCATGTGGTGTGTGGAGTTTTGTGCGGACCCCTAATCCATTTGCCTGATAACTGGACCATTTATATTCAGCCGGTTCTCTCGCCATGCCCGCCCTTACCGGATTGAGTTCAATATAGCGCTGACAATTCAGGAGATAAGTAGGTGCTTCAATCAAGCTGGAGTGGTAGCGCCCTTCCCAGAGCGTGCCAGAGCGATCGTATTTGTGGTTGAAGTAGCGCACGTAGAGTCGGCCCAAGTACTGCATCATTTTTGCGGTGGCGTTCGGTGCTTTCGGTGTAGCCAGGAGATGGACGTGATTGGTCATGAACACCCACGCGTGAATCATGACGTCGTAGCGAGTGGCCCCCTCGTGTAACCAGTGGGCGTAGGCGGCAAAGTCTTCGTTGGCGACAAAGCAGAGTTGTCGGTTATTCCCGCGTTGCACAATATGTTGCGGGATGTGCGGTGGGCACAGTCGTAAATTTCTTGGCATGTAGTTCATCCTTGAACTTAAGGTAGAGATTGTTGATTTCGCTCTTTATGAGTTTAGGCGGTTTTCAGGAAAAGGCCAAAACACTGTATTTTTACTCTGACCCCATTTCTCACCTCGTTTCTTTCAGCAAACAAAAAGGCCGAAGCGTTTCCGCTTCGGCCTTTTCAGTCGAGCATTTAATCAGTCAGTATCAGTTCCCGACTTTATCCCACTGCTTGGCAGGCTCTGGAGCCGCCGACAGCGGACGGAACGCTTCGCTATAGAGGAAGAAGTCTGTCAGCACGGCGCGCAGGTGGATCGAGGCATTGAGATTATCAATCGCTTCAGAGCCAATCTTCTTTTGCGCCAGCACGAAGCCAATTGCGGCACCGGCTTTCTTGAGATCATCGAGGATGACCTGTTCGAAATCATCCTGAGTGTTCGCCAGAGTCTGGCTGACATTCTTCATGGCCTGCAGCATTTGCTCCAGCGTCGGGCGCGGGTGCGGGCCCATGCCAGATTCATCCTGAGGCGGACGGCCCTGCGCCGCGTAAGCGAGCAGGAACTCGTAACCGGACTCTACTACTTCAATTTCGGCTTCCAGATTGTTCACGGTAATGCTTACTCCGGCTTCCACTTGTTGCTGTCGTGGTTTGCTTTCATTTCTGCTTCGGAGATCCAGCCAGTCACCATGGAGCGGGTATAGAAACGCTTCTCGGGACGCACGGCGAAGTAGATGTGAATAGCGGTAAAGGCGACCAGGCCCAGTGTCGCGGTGCCGTGCAGCAGGAAGAATATCCCCAGTGTCGCTTCATCGGAGACGCTTGGACGTTCCCACCATGGTGTGTTGATTTGCAGGAACAGGATCACGCCTGTGGCGATAACAGCGAGGACCAGGAAAGTCATGGCCCAGTGCATGCCCTTCTGTTCGAAGGAGTATTTGCCTGGTTTGATATTTTCATCAAAGGGCTCTTTGAAGTCGCTTGGTCCAAGGATCATGGACTTGAAGTCTTGCCAGAACATTGCACGAATGATGTGGAATACGCAGACGAAGGTCAGTACCAGCCCGGCAATCCAGTGAATGTTCAGCCAGGAGATACGCAGGCCGACGATAGGGGAGATGCCGGTGGCGATCAGTACCAGCACGCTGCCGGCCATGATCCAGTGGAATGCCCTGTCGAGGACATCATGACGCTTGATGCGCTTGCCCTCAGCGGATGGCAACGCTTTCTTCTTGGCGAGAGCTGCCATGAAGATTGCATGTGCAGCCAGCAGTACAAAAGAGATAACTGCTACTACCCACAGCAGATCCCAGGACACGCCCAGAATAACTTCCTCGCCCCATACGTCATATCTATAACGAATAATTTCCACAATCCTGATCCTCTGTGTTGACTCTATTGTTATTTTACAAACAGAAGCCTGCTGCTCAGATCGTTCTGCACCTGTTCTGTGCAGTTGATTGGACAACAGGCTCGTTTGTTATGCCTGCCCGCGATGGCACGTTTACAGAATTTTCCCTGCGGTAAATTCTGGTTTTATCGAAATTCGGAGGCATCGCCTCACGTGCTCAAATCCTGCCCCTGTTATGGGCTACTGCGTGCGCAGAGCAGGAATTACACGATTTAGGCGAGCAAGGGTAATCCACATACTCTGTTTTATCAAGCTAAAAACCCGGCCCGGCGACCGCGTAAATACGGGCTTTCTGTCGATTTTTCGCTACCGCCACAGGGGTTTGAGGGGTGGCTCGGAGGCCGACCTGGAACTCGGGTTGGCAGGCTTGACATCAGAATTTGCGGTGGTATTCTGCCTGCCTCCCGTTGGATTACAGTCCCGGCTTTCGCTTGCCCACAACATTTATGATGGGCGTTAATAACAGTGCGATAAGCATTCCGTGGCGCAGTTTCAGAGGATTGGGTTAACGGGCTGGATAGTTCGCCATTAGCCGCATCAGATCACATTTAATTTTTCAGCTGTTGTCGCCCACGAAGCTTACGGCAATTCGTGACGGCCTTGCTGACTGTGATGGAAACGTGGACGATGCGAAAACTATGCGCAAAAGTACATGACACTCGAACAGATGAGACCGGAAATTCTATGACTAGCAAAGCCCACCTTCCCTTGAAATTTGGCTACCCCGAAAAAAGTGGTCTATACGACCCGGGTAATGAGAAGGACTCCTGTGGTGTGGGCTTTGTGGCCGACATCAAGGGGCGTCCCAGCCATCAGATCATGCTGGATGCCTATCATCTGAATTCGCGCATGGATCACCGTGGTGGTTGTGGTTTCGAAGCCAATACAGGCGACGGTGCCGGTATCCTGATGGCTCTGCCACATACGTTCTTCGCACAAGTTGCAAAACGTGATCTCGGGATTGCTTTGCCTGCTGCGGGCAAGTACGCCGTGGGCAATATGTTTTTGCCGCAGATCGCCGCCGAGCGTGCCAAGTGCGTGAGCGTCATCAATACCTATATTGCTGAAGAAGGCCAGGTATTGCTGGGTTGGAGAGACGTGCCGGTTGACCCGGTCGGTGCAGACGTTGGTCCTGCTGCTCGTACCGCGCAGCCACACATTGCCCAGCTTTTTGTGGCCGCTGCCGAGGGTGTCAGCCAGGAAGATTTCGAGCGTCGTCTGTACGTCATTCGCAAGCGTTTCACGCACAAATTGCGCGGTGATTCCAGCTTGAGCGAAGCGAAGATGCTCTACGCATGCAGCCTGTCTACCAAGGTCATTGTCTACAAAGGCATGTTGACACCGGGCCAGTTGTTCCCTTTTTACAAAGACCTGACCAACACCGATTGCGCGACACACATGGCGATGGTGCATTCCCGTTTCAGTACTAACACTTTTCCTTCGTGGGATCGTGCGCAGCCGAATCGTTTCATGAGCCATAACGGCGAGATCAACACACTGCGCGGCAACGTCAACCAGATGGTGGCTCGCGAAGGCACAGTGAAGAGCGAATTGTTCGGCAAAAACATGCACGAGCTGTTCCCTGTCATTGACGCAGACTGCTCGGACTCCGGCTCTTTCGACTCGGTGCTGGAGTTCATGTTGCTGTCTGGCCGCACATTGCAGGAAGCAGTGATGATGATGATTCCAGAAGCCTGGCAATCAGACGTCAACATGCCGAACAGCAAGAAAGATTTCTATGAGTACCACTCAGCACTGATGGAGCCATGGGATGGCCCTGCGTCCATCGTATTCTCCGACGGTCATTACATCGGCGCGGTGCTGGACCGTAATGGTCTGCGCCCCAGCCGTTACTACGTCACGCACGACGACAAAGTGATCATGGCGTCTGAAGTCGGCGTGCTCAACGTCGACCCCGAAAATGTCAAACTCAAAGGCCGTCTGCAGCCGGGCCGCATGTTCCTGCTGGATTTCGAGCAGGGTCGTCTGATTCCGGATGAAGAACTCAAGCTGAACATTGCCGGTCGCCGCCCTTACGGGCAGTGGCTCGCGAATCAAAAAGTGACACTGTCAGACATCTCCAGCGAGACAGCAGAGCATTCTCTGGATGCCGTCGATGTATTGCAGCGTATGCAGGCTTTCGGTTACACCACCGAGACTATGCAGTTCATGCTGTTGCCGATGGTCTCCGAAGGGCGTGATCCACTCGGCTCCATGGGCAACGATTCTGCGCTGGCTTGTCTGTCCGACAAATCGCGCATGATCTATGACTACTTCAAACAATTGTTTGCGCAGATCACCAACCCGCCGATCGACTCGATCCGCGAAGAAGTGGTGATGTCACTGAAGTGTTTCATCGGGCCGGAAGGCAATCTGTTGGAAACCACCGAAGCGCAAGCGCACAGGCTGAGTCTGGAGATGCCGATTCTCTCCAACAAAGACTTGAGCAATCTGCGTGACATGAATTTCCGTGGCATGCGCTCCAGAGTCATCGACATCACCTATGACAAGAGTGAAGACAACGCATTCCTGAAGGCACTCGACCGCATTTGTGCAGAGGCAGAGACAGCGATTGCTGAAGGCTACGCGTTCATCATTCTGTCTGACCGCAAGATCAGCGCGCAGCGTATTCCGCTGAGTGCCCTCGTTGCCTGTGGCGCTGTGCATCACCATTTGGTGGGCAGACACCAGCGCAGCCTGATCGGTTTGATCGTCGAGACTGGCGAGGCCCGCGAGGTGCATCACCACTGTCTGCTCACCGGTTACGGTGCGGACGCAATCAACCCCTACCTGGCGTTCGAAGCGCTGTGGCAGGCTCGCAATGACGGCCTGCTCGGCACTCTCTTCGACACGGAAGAAAGTCTGGTTTACGCCTATAACAAAGCCGTTTCCAAAGGCATGCTGAAGGTCATGGCCAAGATGGGTATATCGACGCTGCAGTCCTACAAGGGCGCGCAGATATTCGAAGCCGTCGGTCTTGCCAGCGAGATTATCAATCGTTGTTTCGTCGGCACCGCGAGCCGCGTACAGGGCGTCAATTTCGCTACGCTGATCGAAGAGACAGAGCGTCGTCACCGTGTGGGTTACCCCGAGCTGGACGTCAATCGTCTGCCGGTGCTGACCAACCCGGGCGATTTCCACTGGCGCAGCGGTGGCGACGGCCACATGTGGGACCCGACCAGTATCGCGAATCTGCAGGTAGCCGCGCGCAACAACAGCACCGAGGCGTATGCGGCTTTCTCAAAGCACACCAACGAGCAGACCACCCGTGCCTGCACACTGCGAGGCCTGCTGAAGTTCAAGGCGGGTGCGAATACTCCTGTGTCGATCGACGAAGTGGAACCGGCCGCCGATATCGTCAAGCGTTTTGCTACTGGCGCGATGAGTCTTGGCTCAATTTCCAGCGAGACGCATGAGACTTTGGCAGTTGCCATGAACCGCATGGGTGGCAAATCCAACACCGGTGAAGGCGGCGAAGATCCGATTCGCTTCATCCCGATGGCGAATGGCGATTCCAAGCGCTCCGCGATCAAGCAGGTAGCGTCAGGCCGTTTCGGCGTGACCATCTGGTATCTGACCAATGCCGACGAATTGCAGATTAAGATTGCGCAAGGCGCGAAGCCTGGCGAGGGCGGCGAGCTGCCTGGCGGCAAGGTCGATGAATACATTGCGAAGATCCGTCATTCCACGCCTGGCGTGGGACTGATCAGCCCACCGCCGCACCACGATATCTATTCCATCGAGGACATCGCGCAGCTGATTCACGACCTCAAGAATGCCAACCGCAAGGCGCGCATCAGCGTGAAGCTCGTGTCTGAAATTGGCGTCGGCACGATCGCTGCCGGTGTGACCAAGGCGAAGACGGATCACCTCGTGATCGCGGGCCATGACGGCGGCACCGGTGCCTCACCGCTGACTTCCATCAAGCACGCCGGTCTGCCATGGGAACTCGGTCTGGCCGAAACCCATCAGACGCTGGTGATGAACAATCTGCGTTCACGCGTTGTGCTGCAGACCGACGGACAACTCAAGACTGGCCGCGACGTCGCCATCGCCGCGCTGCTGGGCGCCGAAGAGTTCGGTTTTGCGACTGCTCCGCTGGTGACACTGGGCTGCATCATGATGCGCAAGTGCCACCTGAACACCTGTCCGGTGGGCATCGCGACTCAGGACCCGGAGCTGCGCAAGAAGTTCAAAGGCAAGCCAGAGCACGTCGTGAACTATCTGTTCATGGTGGCCGAAGAGATGCGTCAGATCATGGCCACGCTGGGCGTGCGCAAAGTCACCGACATGATCGGTCGCGTCGACATGCTGGAAACCGATGCGGCGATTACGCACTGGAAAGCCAAAGGGCTCGACCTGAGCGCCATGCTGGCACCGGCACGGATCATCTACGAAGGCACGCAAGTGTACCAGACCATCGAGCAGGATCACGGTCTCGACAAGGCGCTGGACAACCAGATCATCAAGATGGCCCGCAATGCGCTGGAGACAGGTGAAAAGGTCTACATCGAGCTGCCGGTCATCAACACGAATCGTGTGGTCGGCACCATGCTGTCCAACGAAGTGGCCAAGCGCTTCAAGGAAGAGATGCTTCCCGAGGACACCATCAACATCAAGCTCAAGGGTTCTGCTGGTCAGAGTCTGGGCGCGTGGCTGGCCAAGGGCATCACCATCACCGTGGAAGGCGACGCCAACGACTACGTCGGCAAGGGCCTGTCTGGCGGCAAGATCGTGCTGTATCCACCGAAGAACAGCACCTTCAAGGCCGAAGAGAATATCATCGCCGGTAACGTCAACCTCTATGGCGCCACCGCCGGTGAAGCTTACATTCGTGGCATTGCTGCGGAGCGTTTCGCGGTGCGTAACAGCGGCGCGACGGCAGTTGTCGAAGGCATTGGCGACCACGGTTGCGAGTACATGACCGGTGGCCGCGTGGTGATCCTCGGCAAGACCGGCCGCAACTTCGGTGCAGGCATGAGCGGCGGCGTCGCCTATGTCTGGAACCCCGACGGTGATCTACGCAAGCAGTGCAATGCCGAGACTTACGAACTGGAAGCGGTGAGCAACGCGACCGACATTGGCGAGCTGAAAACGCTCATCAGTCGTCATCTGGAATACACCGGCTCGACAGTAGCCAAGGCGATTCTAGACAATTGGGACGTATCGCTGCAGCAGTTCGTGAAGGTGATGCCGACCGACTACAAGCGTGTCCTCGCCGAGCGTGCGCTGAAAAAGGAAAAGCAGGCTCTTGCAGTGTGAGAGCCGTTCCGTTCGCGAGATGCTGATCTTGCGGGATACCAGACAAAATTTGATTAATTGGATTTAGAGATGGGCAAACCAACTGGCTTCAAAGAATTTCCACGCCGTGCAGAACCTTACCGCCCTGCCGGTGAGCGCTTGCTGGATTACAAAGAGATTTACACACCGCACGACGACAAGCACCTGCAGACGCAGGGTGCCCGCTGCATGGACTGCGGCGTGCCATTCTGTCAGTCCGGCGAGGGCTGTCCGGTATACAACCTGATTCCCGAGTGGAATGACCTGGTCTACCGTGGCCGCTGGCGCGAGGCGCTGGACCGTCTGCACAAGACCAACAACTTCCCTGAATTTACCGGCCGCGTCTGCCCTGCTCCGTGTGAAGGTTCCTGTGTACTCGGTATCAACGAGCCCGCCGTCACCATCAAGAACATCGAGAATGCCATCATCGACAAAGGCTTCGAGAATGGCTGGGTGGTGGCCAATCCACCGTCGTTCCGTACCGGCAAGAAAGTCGCTGTCGTGGGCTCCGGCCCTGCAGGACTGGCAGCCGCTGCGCAGCTGAATCAAGCGGGTCATGAAGTCACTGTGTACGAGCGTGCGGACCGCATCGGTGGCCTGCTCATGTACGGCATCCCCAACATGAAACTGGAAAAAGGCGTGGTGGATCGTCGCGTGAATCTGCTGGAACAGGAAGGCGTGAAATTCGTGGTCAGCGCTGATGTTGGCGGCCAAGGTCCTAACGCGATTGCGGTGGACAAGCTGCTCAGCGAAGTGGACGCCCTGTGTCTGGCTACTGGCGCCACTGCTGCACGCGATCTGAAGATTCCCAATCGCGAAGGCGACGGTATCCATTTCGCGATGAAATTCCTGACCGCCAACACGCAGAGTCTGCTGGATTCCAACCTGGCGGATGGCAACTACATCAGCGCCAAGGACAAGCACGTCATCGTCATCGGTGGCGGTGACACGGGTACGGACTGTATCGCCACTTCTCTGCGGCATGGCTGCAAGTCACTGGTAAATTTTGAGATCATGCCGCGTCCGCCAGTCGAGCGCGCTGATGACAATCCCTGGCCGCTGTGGCCAAAGATCTACCGTGAGGATTACGGTCATCTCGAAGCGCAGCACAAGTACGGCACCGATCCGCGCACTTACTCGATTTCCGGCAAAGAATTTGTTCGTGATCAGAATGGTAAGCTGCTCGGCATCAACACAGTGAATGTCGACAGCAAGTTCCAGGAAATTCCGGGTACGGTGAAGTTCTGGGAGGCTGATCTGATTCTGTTGTCCATGGGCTTCCTCGGACCAGAGAATTATGTCGCACAGCCCTTGGGCCTGGAGCTTGATCCGCGTTCCAACTACAAGGCGGCCTACAAGTCGTTTGTCACCAGCAACCCGAAAGTGTTTGCGGCGGGTGATTGCCGTCGTGGTCAATCGCTGGTGGTACGCGCGATTGATGAAGGCCGACTGGTAGCTGAGGAAATCAACAAGTTCCTGGCAAAGTAATTCGACTTTGGCGGCGAACTGATCCACTGTAGCTGTCGCCTGCAGGGCAGGCTCATACAGAGTCCTGTACGAGCCTGCCCTGCAGGCGACTGGTTCATCAGGAAGGAACTGCCAATGCAAGACAACGTCCTGGAACTGACCCGCGTCAGCAAGCGCTACGGCGCTTTCACGGCCGTTGACGACATCAGCTTTGCCATTCCCCGTGGTGCAATCTATGGTTTTCTCGGCCCCAACGGCGCTGGTAAAACCACCACGATTCGCATGATTCTCGACATCCTCCGGCCCGACTCGGGCAGCATCAACATCCTTGGTGAGACCTCTGCCCTCAACGTGCGGCAGCGCATCGGCTATCTGCCCGAAGAAAAAGGGCTCTACAAGAAGATGAAAGTGTGGGCCATCATCAGCTACTTCGCCACGCTCAAAGGCATGGACAAACACATTGCCAAAGCGCGCGCTTTTGAACTGCTGGAGACCTATGGTCTGAAGGACTACGCGGAAGCGAAGGTGGAATCGCTCTCCAAAGGCATGGGGCAGAAGGTGCAGGTGCTCTCTGCCGTGGCGCATCGGCCTGAGCTGGTCATTCTTGATGAACCCTTTTCCGGTCTCGATCCAGTCAATCAGGAAGTGCTCGAACAACTCATCAATGACATGGCCGCTGCCGGGCAGACGGTGATCTTCTCCACGCACATCATGCAGCACGCCGAGCGTCTGTGTGACCGCATGCTGCTCATCGCCAAGGGGCGCAAGATTTTCGACGGCACGATTGTGGAGGCCCGCGCGATTATTCCTCGTCGCGTCATTCTGGAATGCCAGGGCGACATCGCTCCGATCCTGCAGATGGATGGCATCATCGGTGCTTCGGAAAAAAATATTGAAAGCACTCACGCGGACGGCACCCGCCACTGGGAGCTGCAGATCCAGGAGCAAGCCAATCCACAATTGATTCTGCAGCGTTGTTTCGAGAACGGCATTCCGCTCACGCGCTTCGATTACACCCAGCCCAGTCTGCACGATGTCTTTGTGCATCTGGTCGGCAACGACGCGAAGGAGCACCACTTCCGATGAAGATGATCTGGCTCATCGCCGCACGCGAGTATGCGGAGAACGTCAAGACCAAGGGCTTCTGGATCGGGATTCTGCTATTCCCCATGATCCTCATCGCCGTGTTCTTTTTTCAGACCATGCTTGCCGAATCTGCGCCGACGCGGCACTACATTCTCATCGATCAGTCCGGGCAATATGCCCCCGCCGTGGAAGCGGCCATTCGCCAGGAACACCAGCGACGTATCCTGCAGGAGTTCGTCGCGTATGTGATCGAACATCGCAAGGAAGCCAATCCGGAGCAGACAGTTGCCAACGCCGATGCGCAAATCGATCAGCTGATTGACGATGTGGATGCGGGTGAAGTCGCCGCCCTCGATCAGTGGCTCGACAGCGGTGGGTTGAATTTTGCACTGACATTGGCAACACCGTATCTGCGCGAAGATGCACCACCCTTTGTCGAGCCGCGTGAACAGTTCATCCAGGCACCCCTGCCCGAAAGTGTGGACGCCAACGCCGCGCCAGAGGAGATCATCGAGCAGATGCGGCCCTGGCTCAGTGGTGGGCGGCAGTTGCGTGTCGGTGGCGAAGACAGCGATCTCTTCGCGCTGATTCTGATTCCTGCGCAGGTCAACAGCAGCATTCTGCGGCCTTCTGCTACACCGCTCGGCATGAACCAAAGCGCTGCTGGAATTCAATACTGGGCGCGCAATCTCACGGATGTGCGTCTGCCTAACGCCATCGAGCGCAGCATCAACAGCACCATTCGCAACAACGAATTCGCAGCGCGCGGTGTGGATGCTGACATCGTCCGAGAAGTGCAACGCACGCGCCTGCCGGTCAGCCGTCTGGACCCGTCTGCCGAACAAGGACAAGAGGCAGTGAGTGTGGCCGATCAGTTTCGGCAGTGGGCGCCGGTTGGCTTTGTTTATCTGATTTTCGTGTCGCTGATGCAGAGCGTGCAATACCTGCTCAGCAATACCATCGAGGAAAAATCCAATCGCATCATCGAAGTGTTGCTCGCCTCCGTGACGCCCTTGGAGCTGATGATGGGCAAGCTGCTGGGTATCGGGATGAGCGGCATCACCACCATCATTGCTTGGTTGCTCTCGTTTCTGGCGTTCATCGTGTTCTATCCTGGCAATCAGGCCGAGGTGCTCGGGCAATTCCTCGATGTGCTGCTCTCGTCCGATTTGATTCCCTACTTTGTGTTTTATTACCTGGCCGGTTACGCACTCTACGCCGGCATCTTTCTGGCCATCGGCAGCCTGTGCAACACGCTCAAGGAAGCCCAGAGTCTGATGATGCCGATGATCATGATTCTGATGTTGCCGTTGGCCACCATGACCTATATCGCGCAGGACCCGAATGGGCCGGTGGCGCGCGTCATGTCGTGGATTCCGCTGTTCACACCTTTCACGATGATGAACCGCGCGGCTGCCGAGCCACCGCTGCTGGATGTGATCGGCACGACGCTGGTGTTGTTGCTGAGCATTGCACTGGTATTGTGGCTGTCGGGCAAGATTTTCCGCCAGGGCGTGCTCAGAACCGGCCAGCCGCCACGACTCGTCGAGATTGCCCGCATGTTGCGGCAACGGCATTGAACTGACTGAGCGGCGCAACCGGCCCGTCAGCAATTACATTGGCGAAACAGCGCGCCTGTGGCATGCTCACGGCCACTTAAACAAGGATTGCAGACCATGCAGACAGTACTCGAAAAGCGCACCTTCCTCGCCCTGCTGGCGACGATCACGGTGCTGTTTATCATTG
Organism: Pseudomonadota bacterium; assembly: GCA_040384465.1. Lineage (GTDB taxonomy): Bacteria > Pseudomonadota > Gammaproteobacteria > Pseudomonadales > Pseudohongiellaceae > UBA5078. The sequence continues at coordinate 83,038 of JAZKJF010000006.1, forward strand.
TCTTGCGTCCCTTCTGGAGTGCCATTTTCTGGGCTGTGGTGGTGACTGTGTTGTTCGCGCCTCTGCAAGCACGGGTGCAGCGGCGTATGGGGCAGCGTCACACCGCCAGTGCACTCCTGACACTGTTGATCGGCTCGGTGATTGTCATCATTCCGGTGCTGGCGTTGTTGTCCGCGTTCATTGCGGAGGGAGTGAGCTTCTACGCCCGTGTGGAATCCCGTGAAATCGACCCGGCCTTGTTCATCGATCAGATCGTGAACGCTATCCCCTTACTTCCCCAATTGATGGACCGCATTGGTATCGACACCGGCAGTATTCGCGAATACCTCTCCAGTTCCGCCGTGACAATCAGCGAATTCATCGCTCAGCAGGCGTTGAGCATCGGGCGCAACACCGTCAGCTTTACTGTCAAGCTGGCACTCATGATGTACCTGACTTTCTTCCTGCTGCGCGACGGCGAGCAGCTCGTGGAAATGATGAAGGACGCGGTGCCTCTGAGTGGGGGGCGCAAACAGCTGCTGTTCAACAAGTTTGTCGAAGTCTCGCGTGCTACGGTCAAAGGTAATCTGCTGGTCGCGGTGGTGCAGGGTGCTTTGGGAGGGTTGATCTTCTGGTTGCTGAATATTCCGGCACCAGTGCTGTGGTCGGTGGTGATGGCGTTCCTGTCCTTGATTCCTGCGGTGGGTGCTGCTTTGGTCTGGGTGCCGGTGGCCATCTATCTCTATGCGACTGGCGCGTGGGTCGAGGCTTCTGTGCTGGTGGCCTACGGCGCTATCATCATCGGTCTGGCGGACAACATCCTGCGTCCGATTCTGGTGGGGCGCGACACCAAACTGCCAGATTACATCGTGCTGTTTTCTACGATGGGCGGGTTGTCGTTGATGGGGGTAAACGGCTTCGTGATCGGTCCCCTGATCGCGGCGGTGTTCCTGGCCTTCTGGAATATCTTTTCCAACGACATCTCTCCGTACACGGACGATTGACGAATGTCCGCCGCTGACTGGCAGTTCCTGACGTCGGCCTATTACGAGCAACTCCTTCTGGAGCGGCAGCGCGAGCTGCTCTTCAATGCCTTGCCTCTGTGGGCCACCGTGCTGAATCTGGTGGCGGCGCTGATCCTGTTTGCTGTCTGGCGTCGTCATCGCAATATCTCCCATTTCGACTGGCTGATAGGCGTCAGTCTGACCGGCATCGGTTATTCCCTCAACGGTCCTTACGCCGGACTGCTTGCTCCCTTCGTGGGGGACACGCTGCTGGCGGCCTGGCTCTATTTCCTCTCCCGAGTGCTCTATAACTACCCATCACCCGTCGGGCAGCGTTGGCTGGGGGCTTTGCCGCTGCTGGCGATGCTGCTATACGGTGTCGCCGAGATGCTCGACAGCCCAGATCTGCAGGCCACAGTCACTGGATTCTATTGTCTGTGCTTGTGGTGGATGAGCATGCATCAGGTGGGTCTGCGCCTGCAACGCCCGCTGACCTCCAAACTCAGTCTGGTGCTGGCCGTCTGGCTGATTGGTTTACTGGGGGTCATCGACAGCTTGATCGTGGTAACGGATTACCGCTTGCCCGCCCATCCCGATCAGGTGCTGCAGCTGGTGCCGATCGGTCAGATTATCGGCGTATTCGCCGCTCTGTATTTTCTGGTGTCCCGACATGCGGAGAATCAGCGTCAGCTGCTGATGCTGCATGAATCTCTCGACGAACGCGTGCAGGCGGCCGAGGCCGAGCTGGAAGACCGCTATCGCTTGCTGACCAGAGATGCGCTGGACGCGGCAGCGATGCGCGAGCGCAAAAGCATCTATGAGTCCATCCACGAGGATCTCAGCGACAAGCTGCTGCAGCTTATCTACGCGGCCCGTGTGCCGGAAACCGCCGATCTGGCCCGCTCCGCATTGGCTGAATTACGTGACTCACGGCGTTTGACACCCGATCAGGACAGGCCGCTGGTGGAGATTCTAGCTGACGTGCGGGCGGAGATGCAGACCCGCTGCGAGCAGGCGGGGTTGACCTTACACTGGCAGGAGAACGAGGCCGTGGGTGAGTTGCGGCTGCAGGCGCGGCAGGAGTCCGCACTCACTCGCACCTTGCGGGAGGCACTCAGCAATCTGCTCAAGCACGCGCAGGCGAGTGAGGTGTGGGTTGGTTTCAGCCTTGCTGAGAGCGGTGCTGTGGAGTACACCGTCGCAGACAACGGCCGGGGCATCGCTGTCGACCACCGGACAGGGCGTGGTCTGGTCAACATGCGCAATCGCATGCAGGAACTGGGCGGCGGCGTCGAGATTGGTGTGCGCCCGGAAGGGGGCACGCAACTGTGCTTCCTGTTGCCAAACTGTCTGTTGTCAAACGGGCTGTTGTCAAACGGCCAGTTGCCAACGACGCAGGAGGCCACATGATCGCGAGGTGCGCCCGTCTGACATCGATCCCTGTCCTCACTGTCGTCCTGTTGCTCCTGGCGGCGCTGCCCGCGCGTGCCGATTCCACTTTCGTCACCACCGCCGAGGTGCTTATCTCCGACGCTGCCACGCCGCCGCGCGAAGCACAGGGTTGGCGACCTATCGTGCTGCCGCGTTCGTGGTCGCGAGACGATCTGCACCCGGATGACACTCATCAGGCTTGGTACCGCATCACAATTCCTCCAGAAGCTATCACAGACCAGTACGATCATGTGCTGATGCTGCGCCACATGATGAATCTGGAGCTGTGGGTGGAGGATCGCTTTGTCGGCAGTGGTGGGCCAGTGCGCGAACCCGTGCAGGAAGACCTGCAGCGCAACTGGAACAGACCAGTGCTTTGGGTATTGCCGCCACTCGATGGTGCGCGCTATCTCTACGCCAGGCTGATCTCCGAGCCGAATTTTGGCGTGATGAGCCCGCTGGTGATCGGCACTGGGGATTCGCTGCGCCCTTGGTATCAGGTCAGCTATTTTCTGCAGATATCGCTGGTAAAAGTTAGCCTGATGGCGCTGGCACTGATCGGGTGCCTCAGCTTCTTTGTCTGGATCAGGACCCGGCAGACCCACTGGTGGTTACTGGCGGCGATGAGCGTGTTCTGGGCCTTGCCGTTGCTTTACATCGTGGTGCCCGTGGTGCCAATTGCCGAGTTCACCGCGTTGCGAGTCAGTCACTGGGGTGTGGTGGCGGGGGCCTGTGCGTTGCTGGCGTTCATCTGCCTGCACTACCTCAAGATGCAGGATCGGCGTCTGCAGTGGTTGATCCTTATCCCCGTCATCGACGGAATACTGCTGGCGCTGGCGCCTGACAGCCGGGTTGTCAGCATCGGTAACGCCGGTCAGCTGCTCTGCCATTTGCTGTTTGTGGTGCTGATCGTGCAATTGTTGAAGCACACCCGACGCACCCCCTATTCGCAACAGGGTGAGGAGGAGCGCCGCGCCATCTTCAATCTCATGATCGGATTGGCATTGATGCTGCTGGCGGCCTTGCATGATGTGACCCTGGTCTCCAGCAACAGCAGTGCGCGCTGGCGTTGGGACACGCCCCTTTCTTATGTGGTGCAACCGGTCATGCTGATGATTCTGGCGTGGCGGGGCGTGCGGGTTTTTGTCGATGGTATCGACAGTCTGGCGCGGGCCAACCGGCACCTGCAGAGTCGGCTCGATGCCAGCGAGGTGCGCATCCGTCAGGTGTTTGCGGAGCAGGAAGGCATGGAGCGCGAGATTCGTCTGGAGGCCGAGCGCGAGCTGGTCTATCGGGATTTGCACGACGATCTCGGAGCGCGCCTGCTCTCTCTGGTCTATCAAAGCGAGAAGGGGCCGTCGCAGGATCTGGCACGCACCGCGCTGCAGGACCTGCGCGATATTGTGAGCCGAGTGCTGGCTGATCAGCAGTCTCTTTCCGCCGTGCTCGCCGACTGCATGGCCGAGCAACTCAATCGGGCGACTGTGCTGGGCAAGGCGCTGGACTGGGATATTGCCGACGCATTTGACGATATCGCTTGCTCCAGCGTGTTGCAGTTGCGTCTGCGCTTGTTGCTGCGTGAACTGATCGGAGGCTGCCTGCGGCAAGCGGGGGTGAGTGCGCTGCGTGTGGATCTGGAGCGGAGCGGGGACGACACAAGCGCAGAGCCAGCTCTCGCGATACTGATCAGTTTGACCAGAGACGAACAGTCCGCCGATCTTGCGGCCATCCCGCTGTTGCCGGTGCTCCAGAAACGTCTGCGCGCTGTGCGGGCAGTCATGGAACAAGTGGCGCATGAGGATGCACGATTGCGAGTGCTGGTGCCGCTGGGTATCGAGCCCTACGCTGCGGAGAGCGCACTGCCTTGAACCACGGCCTGACGGCTGCTATTGTCGCGACTGTCGTCATTTTCCCGTAAAGAGGCGTGTCTCCTTGTTTGGCATTCTTGGAAATCTGTACCAGCAAAAGAAGGCTGCCCGTTATGGCGTGACGCTGACCGGGATCGCCGACATCTCCTCCGCGTCTCATCTCGTCCTGGAAGAACACGCCCGCATCAAGGAGGCGGTGGTGGAGTTGCCTGAGAAAGGCACACCATTGACCATCGGTGCCTTCAGCTATATCCGTTCCGGCAGTCACGTGCAGTATGTGAAAGAGATCGGGCGCTTCTGCTCGATCGGGCGCAATGTCGTGCTCGGCGAGACACCGCGCAACCATCCAGTGAACTGGGTCTCCACCAGCATGGCGGTCAGTCATCAGTATGTGGCGGAGCACACGCATGTGGTAATTGGCCACGATGTCTGGATCGCTCACGACGCAGTCATCATGGCAGGCGTGAAGATCGGTACTGGCGCAGTCGTGGCGCGCAATGCGATCGTCACGAAAGACGTGGAGCCGTATCAGATCGTCGGCGGCAATCCGGCGCGGCCGTTACGCTATCGTTTCGATGAGGCACAGCGCGAGGCATTGCTGAAGAGTGAGTGGTGGAACCTCGATTACGCGACGCTCAGAGGGCTGCCCTTTCACGATGTGGACGCGTTGGTGGCAGCGACACAGGCTCATCTGAAGAAAGCCAGCTACCGCAAGATCGAGATTCGCAAGCGGCAGGTGACCTTGCTCAAATAATTGACCTGGCCCTGGTGGCCGATCAGTCTGGTTGCCACATGACATAGCCGTCGGCTGCTTTGGCTTTGCGCAGCATCTCCAGCAAGGGTAAAGCTCGGGTCGACACGCCCACTTTGGGCTGTCTATCCTCTTCTTCTCTCTCCTCCGTGCTATCACTATCGCTGGCGGGTGGTGCAGCGGCCCGCTGCAGCGCTGTCTCCAGTTTCTGCAGCGCCTCGTCCAGCAGTTCACCACTCACGGCGCCTTCCGTGTTGCCGCTGCCGCCCATCATCCGCAACAGCGGCAGGGCCACATGCCCCATCATGATGAACTCGCCCGCTTTGTCACTTTTGAACTTGATGATCATAGAAATGGGGTCAGAGTAAAAATACAGCCTGTATTTTTACTCTGACCCCCACTATTTGCCTAGCAGTTTAGAGTTGCAGGAGGACTCTCGCGTAGACGCGGCGGCCACGGCCATCGAACACCGAGGCGTCGTAGTTCAGCGTGCTGCTCTCCCGGTAGGGCAGTTCCTCGTTGAAGGCATCCAGCACGCCGACTGTAAACATGGTGGTGCCGTACAGCTCGTTCGCCCAGTCATGGGTGTAACGGTACTGCATGTCCCAGGTCTGGTAGCTGTCGACATTCTTGCGCACCATCGAGCGAACGAAGTCGTTGCCGTTTTCGTAAGTGGTCTGGTACGACAGATCGCGGTAGGAGCCGATATGTCGGTTGGTTACCGTGACGCCATGGGCATCACGATTCCAGCTGAGCATGATGTTGCCCTTGTTGTCCGGCAGTGAGCGCACCAGGTTGTCGTCTCCGGTGGTCCCGGCAGCATCAAAGACGCCGATGTCCTTCAGCCCCAGCTCCAACCCCGGCACATCCACCAGCTTATACTGACGCACATGGGTGTAATCGGTGCTGATGCCGAAGCGGCCCCAGTCGTTCTCCCAGCGGTAAGCCAGTTTCAGATCGATACCGTCCGCCTCGATCATGCCGGCGTTGATGGCGCCGAGAGTCAGCGTGATCAGGTTGGCGGTGTTGTCATTGGCCGCACGCTGAATGCCCGGCACGATGTACTTGCGGGGGTCGACCACGCAATCCAGGCGCTGCGTCGATCCGGCTCCGAACTGCGTCGCCAGCGTGGTGGGGTTGCAGGCCGTGTAGGGATTGGCGGCGGAACTGGAAACCGTCGAGTTCAACACGTAGTTGGCAGGGTTCGCAGCAGCGGCCGTGAACGCCTCGATCTCCGGTTGCAAGGCTGAGATCGGTGGCTGCGGCATGACGCGGTCTTCCACTTCGAAACGCCACACATCGGCCCCGACGCTGAAGCCTTCCAGTGATCCGCCTGGCGTCCACATGAAGCCGGTACTGAAGGTATCGGCGTATTCGTTGCCGACATCCGGCGCCGGTCCGCCCAGCGTGTAAGTGGTCTCGGCCTCGGCGTTCTCATTGGTGGGTGGCACCAGTCCGGCCCGCACGCGCTGGCTGGAGATCGGATCGCGGAAGGTCACGGACGAAGACTCCAGCCCGGCGTAGATGATGCCGATGTTCGGTGCGCGGAAGGACTGCGAGAACGAGCCGCGTAGCAGCAGCTCCTCCAGCGGGCGCCAGCTGATGGCGAACTTCGGCGAGACCTCGCTGCCAATGTTGCCACCGTAATCCTCGTAACGCAGTGCGACTTGAGTCTCGACGTTTTCCCAGATCGGCAATGACAATTCGCCGAACACCGCTTTCACCGTACGGTCGTGGTCATAGTTGAACGCACACAGGGAGCAGTCGAAGTTGTTGCTGACGTAGTGCGTGGCGTTGGGTTTGCCAGCGGCGTCGTAACTCAGGATGGCGTTGGGAATGCCGGGCAGGTTCAGCAGCGAAGCGCGGGACTTGTTGTTCTGCTCCCGATACTGACCACCGGCCGCGAACTGCGCCATGCCGCCACCCATCTCGAACAGTTCGCCGGAGATCACCGCATCCACCACCGCCAATTTGTTGCGCTTGTCGACCACGTTGACGGTCTGGTTCATCCAGTCCATCAGTGCAGCGTTGTTGGCCACGGCGGGGTTGCTCAGCGCGCTCAGGAAGGGGTTGTAGAACATGCAGCCACCCTGGCCCTGGTTGTTGCTGGTAAGAGCGTAAGACAGACTCTCCCGCGTCGTGAACACGAAGCCAGGGAAGAAGGTTTGAGTCAGACCGGCATAGTACGTGTCCCAGGCGTCGGTGCCGGGCTGGCGACCGAAGTCGAAGTCGGGGCGACCGTTGGGGGTGCAGCTCGGGCCACCCAGTCCATTAGCGGCCAGCTCGGCACGCTGACGGTTGAAGGTCTTGTAGGTCTGCTCCATGCTCGCGCCACTCCAGGAGTAGCTGACGTCGTAGTTATAGGTCTTGGCACCAATCTCCAGCTCGCCACGCAGGCCGGTCTGCGCGCCGAGGGTCTGGTTCCAGGTCTCGTTGTTGTCGGCGCCTGTGCGCGGCAAGCCGGTTTTCACACTGGTGTAGAACGCGACATTGGGGCCGCCATTGACCATCGCTACCGGTGCATTCGGAATCGAAGTTGGTCGCGTCAGGCCTGCCATCGGGGCATAGTAGCCGAGGTTCATGACCTGCCCGCGAGCGCCGACGTGAGCCCCTGGCTGCGCCAGAAACACGGTCGGTCCACGGGACTGGTTGTAGCCATCGTCAGCGCGGATGGTGGTGGAGTCCGAGTATTGGAAGAACGAATAGAACTCGGCTTCGTTTTCGAAGGTATGGTTGAAAGCGCCTGCGAAACTGTCGCGGGTAGTTTCTTGAGAAAGGTAATTCCACTCGGAGTTGTCCTCCCAGCAGGTGCCGACTCGCGCCCCGCGGTCTTCCCGTAATCTGCCAACCTGGAAGGGGGTGCCATCGGCGGCTTTACCGGTGTAGCACCCGGGGTCGGTGTAGATGGTGTTGGCAGAACCCCCATCGGCAATATTCGCGTTTGTCACGCCTTGGTTGATGTAGGCCGGGTTCACCGTGCCCCCGAATGCAGCGCTGGAGATCAGTGTTCCCGCACTGCTGACTGCACCGAGAAACTCGATGTTGTCATTGAAGTAGTTGCCATACTGCACCGACACCGGATCGCGTTCGAAACGCTCGGCGGAGAGCACGAAATGCGAGTCGCCGTCCTCGGTTGCCCAGCCCCAGATGGCGCTGGCGGTTTTGTCGAAAAGATCGCCTGCTTCCGCGATACCCTGCAGGTCACCGTAGACTTCCAGTCCCTCAAAGTCGGTACGCATGATGACGTTCACCGCACCGGCTACCGCGTCGGCACCGTACAGGGCCGAACCGCCGTCAGTGAGGATTTCGACCCGTTCGGTCATGACCAGAGGAATCGCGTTGAGGTCGACGAATTCACCACCACTGCGAGTCGTGGCGGCCGCAGAGACCTGCCGCTTACCATTGACCAGCGTCAGCGTCGAGTTTTCACCGAGGTTACGCAAGTTGACGTTGGCGCTGCCCGCGACCTGGCTGTTGTCCCCGGAACCGGGGTTGGTGATGGAGCCGGAGTTGATCTCCAGGTTCTTGATCACATCCCAGATGACAGCTGCGCCTTGGGCCTCGATGCTGTCCCGGTTGACAATCTGCACAGGTGAAGGCGCATCGATTGGCGTGCCCCGGATGTAAGATCCCGTGACAACGACTTCTTCTACTTCGGGCTCGTCCTGTGCTGTTGCATTCTGGGCAGCAGCAAGAGACATAGTGGCGAGAACAATAGCGGATGTAATGGCTTTGCGTCGGCTTGGAATAATAGTTCCACGCATGTTGATTCCCCCGTTTTTATAATTTTGGGGCTGATGTTGAACTGCAGCGTCAGCGCTCAGTACAGCGGGAAATCCCTTTCGACTCTCCATGTTTGGTTGGCATGTTGGTTAGCTCAAAGCTTGATCAGTATAGGCTGGTCAAAATAATGAGCGCAATCACTTTGGATGCTGAGGGTTTCTACCCTTGCACTGGCCCACGCAGCACGATATTTCGTCCTCATATAGCTAAAAACTATCGTTATGCAAAAAACAATCAATTTTTAATTACAGCATGTCGTCGCTTACGATGCTCAGCGTCAACTACAAAGGTCTGTGCTTGATGCAGACACATCCTGAATTTACTGGCCTGAACATCAATAGGAGATTTTCCATGTCACTGATCAATACCGTCATCAAACCTTTCAAAACTACTGCTTTCCACAACGGCGCCTTCGTCGAGGTCTCGGACAAGAACCTGTTCGGCAAGTGGTCTGTCGTGTTTTTCTATCCTGCTGACTTCACTTTCGTATGTCCTACGGAGCTGGGTGACCTGGCAGATAACTACGCAGAATTCCAGAAACGTGGTGTGGAAATCTACGCTGTTTCTACCGATACCCATTTCACTCACAAAGCCTGGCACGACACGTCGGACACCATTGGCAAGCTTCAGTATCCGATGCTCGGCGATCCCACCGGTCTTATCAGCCGCAACTTCGAAGTGATGATCGAGTCCGAAGGCATGGCCGAGCGCGGCACGTTTGTGATCGACCCGGAAGGGCGCGTGCAGATCGTCGAGATCACGGCCGGTGGTATTGGTCGTGATGCGCAGGAACTGCTGCGCAAGGTGAAGGCCGCCCAGTATGTGGCTTCGCACCCCGGCGAAGTCTGCCCGGCGAAATGGAAAGAAGGTGAAGCCACTCTGGCGCCGTCGCTGGATCTGGTTGGAAAGATCTAACCCGAATTCTGTATGAGCCTGCCCTGCAGGCGACCAACTCATTGGGTCGCAGAAGTCGCCTGCAGGCAGGCTCCTACAGACAATTGTACTCAGCACATTATTAGTAAGGATAAAGTCATGTTAGACGCCACCATGAAAAGCCAGCTGAAAACCTATCTCGAAAGAGTCACGCAACCTTTCGAGATTGTTGCCTCTCTCGACGACGGAGAAAAATCGCGTGAGCTGTGGTCGCTGCTGCAGGACATTGTCACGTTGACCGACAAGATCACGCTGCGCAGCGATGGCACTGATGCACGCGTGCCGTCTTTCGCACTCCAGCGCCTCCAGGGCGGCGTTAGCTTAAGGTTTGCTGGTATCCCGATGGGGCACGAGTTTACTTCATTGATCTTGGCGTTGCTGCAGGTCGGTGGGCATCCTCCCAAAGTCTCTGCCGAAGTTGCGGAGCAGATTCGGGACATCGAAGGTGAGTATTTGTTCGAGACATACTTCTCACTTTCCTGCCAGAACTGCCCGGACGTTGTGCAAGCACTGAATGTGATGGCGGTCCTCAATCCACACATTCATCATGTGGCCATCGATGGTGCATTGTTTCAAGAGGAAGTGGAGCAGCGCCAAGTCATGTCAGTACCCTCCGTGTACTTGAATGGGCAGCCGTTTGCATCGGGCCGCATGGGTGTTGAGGAAATTCTTGCGAAGATCGACACCGGTGCTGTGGCGCGTGATGCCGCGAAGATCAGCGCGCGCGAACCGTTTGATGTGCTGGTGGTTGGCGGCGGTCCAGCCGGTGCAGCGGGCGCCATCTATGCGGCGCGCAAGGGTATTCGGACTGGTGTCGCCGCAGAACGCTTCGGTGGTCAGGTGCTGGACACCATGGGTATCGAGAATCTGATTTCTGTCGCGGAGACCGAGGGGCCGAAACTGGCTCGGGCGCTCGAAGAGAATGTGCGCGACTACAAAGTGGATATCATGAATCTGCAGCGCGCTGCTGCGCTGGTGCCAGCATCGGAGCCCGGTGGATTGCATGAAATCCGTTTCGACAGCGGTGCCACGCTGAAGGCGAAGACCGTGATTGTCGCCACCGGTGCGCGCTGGCGTCAACTCAACGTGCCGGGTGAAACAGAGTATCGCAATCGCGGCGTTGCTTACTGCCCGCACTGCGATGGTCCACTGTTCAAAGGCAAGCGCGTCGCGGTGGTAGGGGGCGGCAACTCCGGCGTCGAAGCAGCGATCGATCTTGCCGGCATTGTGAGCCATGTGACGCTGCTGGAGTTTGCCGACAAGCTGCGTGCCGACGCGGTGCTGCAACGCAAGTTGTTCAGCCTGCCGAATGTCACGGTGATTGTGAGCGCGCAGACCAGCGAGGTGCTGGGCGATGGACAGAAGGTAACGGGTCTCGCTTACAAGGATCGTGTCAGCGGTGAGCCGAAGGTCGTGGCACTGGATGGTGTGTTCGTGCAGATTGGCCTGCTGCCCAACAGCGATTGGCTTAAAGGCACAATCGACCTGTCACCGGTAGGCGAGATCGTCACCGATGCGCGTGGTCAGACCAGTGTGCCGGGTGTGTTCGCGGCCGGTGATGTGACGACGGTGCCCTACAAGCAGATCGTCATCGCCATGGGCGAAGGAGCCCGAGCCTCACTGAGCGCGTTCGATCACTTGATCCGGCATTGACTACGGCTTCTCTGTGGGAGCGGGCCTGCCCGCGATTGATCCAGTGCAGGAATCAATCGCGGGCAGGCCCGCTCCCACAGAAGGATCAGATGGGCTATGCTTCCCGGCCCTGTAATGGCCGAGAGTGATCGTGAACATCCGCAAGTACCACCGCCTGGTCGGCATCGTCATGCTGACCCCTTTGATTGCCTGGACGCTCACCGGGCTGTTCTTTCTGATTCAGCCCGGCTATGGCGCGGCGTACGAAATGCTGCTGCCTCGCACCTATCCGCTGACGGGCACATTGCAGAGTCCGCAGCTCTTGCCCGCTACCACCACTGGGAGCGAATTCCGCTATTTACGCACCGTGCTTGGCGACCATCTGTTGGTCCGCACCGAGCAGGGCTGGCAGCATCTGCATCCTGACACTCTCCAACCTTGGTCGCTGCCCGATGCCGACACACAGCTCAGGCTGGTCGCCGATGCTGTGACCCGCAACCCGCAACGCTATGGCGAAGTGCAGCCGCTGCAGGACGGCACGTTTCACACCTCCACAGGGGCACGCATTACGCTGGATTGGAATACGCTCAGCCTGCGTCAATCGGGCAACGACACTCGCTGGATCGACCAGCTGTATCAGATTCACTACCTTCAATGGACAGGCGTCGAGATGCTGGACCGAGTGCTGGGCGTCCTCGGCTTGTTCCTGTTGGCGGTGATGAGCGTGACGGGTTTTACGCTGATTTTCAGACGAAGGGCGTAAGCCGAACCACTGCCTGTAGGAGCCTGCCCTGCAGGCGATTAGATTGGTGCAATTCCAAATCGCCTGCAGGGCAGGCTCCTACAAGTCAGTGGTTCCTCCTTACTCCACTCCTAGCGGTAATTCCGTTTTGTACACCACCTGCTTGAGCGTCATGCTGGACTGGATGTTGGCGACGCTCTTGATGCGAGTGAGTTTGTCAGCCAGGAAGCGCTGATAGCTGTCCAGATCTGGCACCACGACCCGCAGCATGTAGTCGAAGCCGCCGGTCATCAGGTAACACTCCATCACCTCCCGATACTGCAGGATCTGCTGCTCGAACTCTTCGAGGCTGGCGCGCTCCTGGCTGCGCAACGAGACATTCACGAACACGCTGATCGGCAACCCCACCGCGCGCGGGTCGACGAGGCCCACATAGCGGCGCAATACGCCTGCCTCTTCCAGCGCCCGCACCCGCCGCAGGCAGGGCGAAGGCGACAATCCCACTCCGTCTGCCAGCTCGGCATTGCTGATGCGGCCATTGCTCTGCAGTTGCTGCAGAATTTTCAAATCTGTCTTGTCGAGATTCATTGAGGGCATGTTCTGCTCTTTGGCACCGCTTAAGTGGATTTTTATTGCTGAAATCGTTCTTGTCGCGATGCTATTCGCAATCGGCTGTCGGAGCAAGCAGGCTACACTGAGCCTCTGTATGAGCCTGTCCGAAAGGTTTAAATGGCCTGTGGGCGACCGCTCCCACCTCCCCTCTCAAACTGGTCGCCTGCACGGCAGGCTCATACAGAACTCAGACGTATCAATAACAACGAGATCGAGACCATGAACCAAGCCGTGCCTCCCGTGCTGAACCAGCCCCTCCCCGACACTTTCCGCGCCGAACGCCAGGAATGGCTCGACGCCCTGCGCAATGTCTTCGAGGAATATGGCGAACCGGGTGTGCAGGAGGTGTTGGCCGGCATGCAGAGCTGGGCGCGCGACCACGCCATCGCGTTGGGCGACATCAATCACACCACGCCCTATCTCAACAGCATTCCGCTGGCCCGTCAGCCTGCCTATCCGGGCAATGTCGATCTGGAAAAGCGCATCGAAAACATCATCCGCTGGAACGCCATGGCCATGGTGTTGCGTGCGCAAGACCGCGAGTTCGGTGTCGGCGGTCACATCGCCACCTACGCCTCGGCGGCCACCATGATGGAAGTCGGCTTCAACCACTTCTTCCGCAAGCGCGGCGAGAACTATGGTGGTGATCTGGTGCTGCTGCAGCCCCACGCCTCCCCCGGTGTCTATGCCCGAGCATTCATGGAAGGCAGGCTCACGGAGCAGCAACTGGAGAACTTCCGCCGCGAATTGCAGCCCGGCGGAGGCCTCAGTTCCTATCCGCACCCGCGCCTGATGCCGTCTTTTTGGCAGATGCCGAATGCGTCCATGGGACTGTCAACCCCTGGCGCCATCTATCAGGCTCGCTTCGCGCACTATCTGGAGAACCGGGGCCTGAAGCCGAAGAATGGCGGCAAGGTCTGGTGCTTCATCGGAGACGGCGAGTCGGACGAGCCAGAAGTGCTGGGCAGCATGGCCATCGCGGCGCGGGAAAAGCTCGACAATCTGATCATGGTGGTCAACTGCAATCTGCAGCGCCTCGACGGTCCGGTACGCGGCAATGGCAAGATCATTCAGGAGCTGGAGGCGTCTTATCGTGGCGCCGGGTGGGAAGTCATCAAGGTGATCTGGAGCGGCGGCTGGGATGCGCTGCTCGCGCAGGATGCCAGCGGTGCTTTGCGGCGGCGCATGGAGGAGTGTGTCGATGGCGATTATCAGCGCTACTCGATCCTGCCCGGCGAGCTGCAGCGTGAACACTGGGTCGACGGCAACCCCGAGCTGGAACGGATGATGGCGTCGTTGAGCGACGAAGAGGTGCGCACCATCAAGCGTGGTGGTCAGGACCCGCGCAAAGTCTACGCCGCGTTCCATCAGGCGACGCACATCAAGGGCAAGCCGGTGGTGATTCTCGTCAAGACCGTGAAAGGTGATGGCATGGGTGCGGCCGCCGAAGGACGCAACACTGCTCACCAGAAGAAATCCCTCAGCCCGGAAGAGCGCCTGCAGTGCGCGCGCAACTATGGGATTCCACTGAGCGACGAGCAGCTCATCCGGGCCGATTTCTATCAGCCGCCCGAAAACAGCCCCGAGCGCCAATACCTGTTGCAGCATCGCGCGGCGTTGGGTGGCAGTCTGCCCGAGCGGCAGTTGCAATGCCCGACGTTGGAAGCTCCGACATTGGAGCAATTGCGCAGCGTCACCGAAGGCAGTGGCGAGAAGACGATGTCCACCACCGTCGCCATGATTCGGTTGCTGGCGCTGCTGCTCAAGGATCAAGGGCTTGGTCGCTATGTCGTGCCCATCGTGCCGGACGAGGCGCGTACTTTTGGTTTGGAAGGACTGTTCCGCGTCGCAGGCATTTACTCCTCGCAAGGGCAGAACTACACGCCAGTGGACGCCGACACCGTGGTGCCTTATCGCGAGAGCATCGACGGGCAGATTCTACAGGAAGGTATCTGTGAGACTGGCGCCATCGCGTCCTTCATGGCGGCGGGCACAGCGTATGCGGTGCACGGCATTCCCATGATTCCGTTCTATATCTTCTACTCGATCTTCGGTTTCCAGCGCGTCGGCGACATGGTGTGGGCTTGTGGCGACATGATGTGCCGGGGTTTTCTGCTCGGCGGCACGGCGGGCAGAACGACGCTCAACGGTGAAGGCCTGCAGCATCAGGATGGACACTCGCATGTGCTCGCCAGCATCTATCCTGACATGAAGAGTTACGACCCCGCGTTCGCGTTCGAGCTGGCGGTGATCGTGCGCGATGGCATTCATCGCATGTACACGCTGCAGGAAAAGTGTTTCTACTACATCACGCTCTATAACGAAAATTACAAAATGCCCGCGATGCCGGAGGAGGTGGGTGCGAAGGGGGGCGTGAGTGAGAGCCTGGTCGACGGTATTCTGCGCGGCGTTTATCGCTGGCAGCGCGCCACCATGCGCGGCGAGCAAGTGCATCTGCTTGCCAGCGGCTCGATCATGCAGCAAGCGATTGCTGCCGCCGCAAAACTCGAAGCGCTCGGCTATCGTGTCGACATCTGGAGCGTCACCAGCTTCAGTGAACTGCAGCGCGACGCTCAACGCTGCGAGCGCTGGAACCGCCTGCATCCGCTGCACGCGCCACGTCGCCCCTTTGTGGAGACAACCTTCAGCAAGGAGCAGGGCGTGTTCGTGGCAGTGACCGACTACATGAAAGCGCTGGCTGGCAGCATCGCCCCGTGGATGCCACGCGCCTACACAGTGCTGGGCACCGACGGTTATGGTTTGAGCGAGACTCGTGAAGCGTTGCGCGATTACTTCGAGATCAGCGCCGACTACATCGCCCACGCCGCGCTGGTAGCGCTGTGCCGCGAGACACTGATCAGCAAGGCGCAGTTCCGGCGCCAGGTGGTGAAGCTGGATATTGATCCGGAGAAGGTGGATCCGCTGGATAGGTAGGGCGTAATCAAATCACCCCGCGCGCGCGCATGCATTCGATGACCCTGCGGGCGCTTTGCTCGGGAGCGTCGATGTCAGTCTGCAAATGCAGGGTGGGCGACACCGGTGCCTCGTAAGGAGAATCGATGCCGGTGAATCGTGGCAACAAACCGCTACGGGCTTTCTTATACAAGCCTTTGACGTCGCGCTGTTCCACGACCCTCAGTGGAGCATCCACAAATATCTCCAGGAAATGCTCGCTCCCGATAACGTGGCGCGCGTGTTCTCGGCCAGCGCTGAAGGGAGAAATCAACGCCGTCAGCACGATCAACCCCGCATCCCGCATCAGTTTTGCGACTTCCGCTACCCGGCGAATGTTCTCGCTGCGATCCGCGTCACTGAAGCCCAGGTCCTGACTCAGGCCGCGTCGCAAGTCGTCGCCGTCCAACAGGCAGCACTGCCGCCCGAGTGCTCGCAGTTGCTGGGCTACCAGGTTGGCAACTGTGGATTTGCCAGCGCCGGACAAGCCGGTAAACCAGAGGACGACCGGCGTCTGGCGTTGTTGCGGGTCGGTCGCTAGGGTGGTTTTCGTCATAAATTCTCGTGCTGAAATCTTCTGCTGGATTCAATCTGGGCATTGTGCCAAATTGCCGAGAACTCAGCACGCACAAGAAACTCTCAGAGCAAAACCCAGAACAAAACCCAGAGAAGAAACCATGGAGAAATCGCTGTTCAGCCGAATGTGGGACAAGATGCAGAGCGACGGCTATTTCGCTCTGCATCCCCACTATCAGGATCATTTCGGCGCTGAGCTGAGTCGCGAAGATCGGGCACTGGACGGCGCGGTGTTGCAGCTGGATTTTAATCAGGCGCATGTCGAGATGCCGGTGCCGTATTCCGATGCGCTGGAGCGCAGTGTGAAGCGCACCGAGTCGGAATGGTTGGGCCGGATGTTCGCGTTGCCGCAGTCGGGAACTGTACTGGACGTGGGGTGTGGATTCGGCCGCTCGGTGTCCTGGTTTGCTGAACGCTACCCGCAGGTGATCGGCACTGACATCTCCGCGACGGTGCTGGACAGTGCAAAGGAGCGGCTCAAGGACCGACGCAATGTGCGCCTGCTCGTCAATGAATCAGACACGCTTCCTGCGGAAATTGCGGACGGTTCAATTGCTCTGGCTTATGTCTTTACCGTTTTTCAACACATCCCCCGCGAGTTCACGGCTAATCTTTTGCGCGGTATCACACGCGTGCTCGCCGACGATGGTGTGGTGATTTTCAATCTGCTCACGAACTTCAACGAGGCCGTCAACACTGGCGACAGCGAGACAGAATGGGCGATTGGGTACAGCCCGGCGCAGGCGGAGGCACTGCTGGCGAGCAGCGGACTGTCATTGCTGAAAATGTGTACTTGGTCGACACCAGGTTCGGATGCCGGATGGTTGTGGGTTCAAGCAGGCCGACAGCCAGGAAAGGACGAATAATTTCACTTCATCACTCACGGAGAACCTGATGAGCCTGCGTCGCACTTTCAAGAATGATCTGGCCCGGGAAATCCCGCAGTGGCGCACCGACGGTCTGCTTGACGAAGACCAGGCGCAGGCGATCTGCGCGCGCTACGGGCTCGATTATCACAACCTGCATAATCTTCACAACCGCACACTCGGCTACCACGTTCTGCTGGTGCTGGGGTATCTCTTCATTGGCCTCGCTCTCATCACCTTGATCGGCGCCAACTGGGACAGCATTCCCCGTGGGCTGCGCATGGGTGCTCTCGTCGCTCTGACTGCGTCTACGCAGGCGTTGGGTTTGCACTATTTTCGCGCTGGCAATCTTGACGCCGCATCGCGGATATTCTTCCTCGGCAATCTGTTCTTCGGCGCGTCCATCATTCTGGTCGCTCAGATATATCATCTCGGTGAACATATGGCCGATGGGGTGTTCTGGTGGGCACTCGGTGCGCTGCCTTTCGCTTTGTTACTACCTACGCGCTTGCTGGGGTTGCAGATACTGGCACTTGCCCTGATCTGGTTTTTCATGGAAGTGTCGGCGGGGTTTTATCCGGCATTGTTTCCAGTGTTACTGGCAGGTATCGCTTATGTCTTGGTGCGCGGCAAGAGCAGTACGCTGTTGTTTCTGGGGACTGTCATCGCTGCAGCTTTGCATATCGAATACTCACTGGCCATTTTGTGGAATGATTCTGGTCGCCCGGACCTGCGTGCCGAGCATATGCTGATCGCCTCTTCTCTCGGTTTGCTGGCTTACAGCGCGGGTCTCTGGATGGTGCAGCAGACGTCTGCAAGCGTGCAGGAATATGGGCACGACCTGGCACGCTGGAGCTTGCGTGCTTTCTTGTTGCTGCTACTGATCATGAGCTTTGAATCGCCATGGCTCGAATTGCTTCTGGCTGAATTTTCACACGCGGCGTCACTGGCTATCATCATGGCACTCTGCTGCACTGGTGCAGCGGCGTTGTCATGGCGCTATTCCCATCGTCAGCGCATTGCCTTGCTGATCGCGGGCAATGGCGTTTTTCTGGTGGCTGCGCTGGCGATGGAGTTAGCTGCGGCGCCTTGGCTGCAAATTGCCGACAATCTTGCTTTGATCGCTGTCGGTGTTGCGCTGCTTCTGCAAGGTGTGCGCAGTGGCGTATCCCGACATTTTTTTCTTGGCATCGGTGTGATTTTGCTGACGGGAATGCTCCGCTATTTTGGTTTGATTGGTGATTACGTCGGTGGGGCCTTGTTGTTCATTGTCTTTGCTGCCGTGATGCTCGGCGCGGCGAAGTACTGGCGTCATCAGCAGGGAGGCGCATCATGAAACAACTCTCGTCAACAGTGTTCATTGGCGCAGCGATTGCGGCACAGGTGTTGATTCTTATCGGCATGGTGGTGACTGCTGCGCTGCCGTTGATGATTGGCACCGACATTACAGTGCGCACGAGGCCTGTCGATCCGCGCGATTTGTTTCGCGGCAATTACGCGCAGCTCAGTTATGATTTCTCGCAGGTTCCGCTGCGAGAACTGGCGACAACAGCGCCGATCCGCACGGGAGAAGTCGTGTACGTGTCCTTGCAGCCGGGCAGGGATGGTTTGCATGAATTTGCAGCAGCGTCGTTCGAGAAACCGGACGACGGTTTGTTTCTGCGTGGGCGGGTCGAATACGTGATGGAAGAGCAGGTGAGCGTGCTTTACGGCATCGAGGCTTTCTTCGCCCCGAAAGAAACAGCGCTGGCGCTGGAACTCACTTTACGCGAGCGGGCGGTAGCGACACTGGCACTGTCCGACAGTGGCCGAGCGCGCATCAGAACGGTCGGCGACTAAATAAAACCGGGGTCAGAGCAAAAATACAGGCTGTATTTTTACTCTGACCCCAAATTTAACCCCAAATTTAATTTTGGCTGTCGCCTGCAGGGCAGGCTCTTACAGTGTTGGTGAGATCAGGAGATGACCAGTGTGGCGCCACCAATCATTGCGGTCAGCGTGGTGATGCCGGTCAATTGGATCAACTGGTCATCCACGTTACCTGCGGCAGCACCGGCGTAGTACACGTAGGTGTTGCCACCGTCGATGAACATTGCGACAGAGTTCGCTGCATCAAGCTGAACGTCGGCCTGAATCGCAGTGGTCTTGGCAGCAAGATTGGCGTCGCTGGCATGAAAGCTGATCAAACCACCGGCAGTGGTGTTGACGTTGATACCGGCAACCAACGCAGTGGCATCGACTGTCAACAACACGGCAGTACCCGCACCGAAGCTCAGCACATCGGCGGCCGCTGTGTTGAAGTCGGTGATGATGTCCATCGCAGTGCCGATCACTGAACCATCCGCATTGAACTCGAATCTGTCCACCGCACCACCACCGCTCATGGTGTCAGCGCCAGTGCCGCCGGTGATCAAATCCGTGCTCAGACCCGCGCTGATCACATCGTTGCCTGACCCGGAAGTGATCGTCGCCACCTGGCCTGCTGCACCGATTGTCGTGATGCTGTCATTGCCGCCTGCAGTGGTGATGGTCTGGGCACCGGATGCTGCTTCAGCCACGATCGTGACCTTGCTGTTGCTGGTGCTGGCGATGGTCTGATTACCGGCTGCCAGGATGGTGGCGTTGACGGTGACAAGGTTGCCACCCAGCGTCGTGCCGATCACCTGATTGCCCGCTCCATTGATCGTTGCGTTGACCGTCGTGAGGCCGACACCGTTGATGGTCTGTGCGCCTGCGGCTATGCCGGTGGCACTCACGGTTGTGACTCCTGAGCCTGTCGTTATGGTGTGCGCGCCGGAGCCAGTGGTGGTTGTGGTGATCGCGGCAGCCCCTGTGAAACTGGTCAGGGTCAGATCAATGGCACCCAGAAGAGTTTGTGCAGTCAGGTCGACTCCATTGGCGGCGAATGCCGCTTCGAAATTCGCGCCTGTGGTGACGACTTGTGCGCCGTTACCAAGCGAGTTGAACACTACTTTTTCGAAATTGGTTTTACCGATCCACAGATTGTCTGGCGGAGTGCTGGCCTCTGCGCCGGTCGTGATGTTCAGCTTGTCTCCTGTCCCGGCAAGACCATTGAGAATGTCACCGGTATTGAAGGTGTAAGGCCCGGCACCATTGCCGAAGGTGCCTGTAAACGTGTCGTTACCACCGCTGCCGCTCAAGCTGTCATTGGCCGTCGTCAGATCAATCTGCATACCCAGATAATCGACTGCCAGTGTTGGATTGGAGAGCGTGCTGATCGTTGCGTTGCCCGCCGCATCCGTGAGAGTGACTGTCGCCACGCCACCAGCAGCAACTGCTGCTTTCAGAGCGAGATTCGTGAGTGAGCCAATGTCGAAGGTGACACCGGTATCACCAACCAGAATCGTGGCGTCCGTTGCAATCGTTGTGGAGCCGATTTTCAACACGGCACTGCCACCAGTGGCTTGACCTGCAGTGATGGTGGCGAGGGCGGTGAGGTTAGTGTTGGTGCTGTTCAGCTCATTCGGGACCACAGTGCCACCGATGACCGTCAGGGCCACGCCTGTGGGCGCTGCGGGTGCCGTGTAATCCACAACGAGTGTCGGATTGGCAACAGCGCTGACACTCGCGTTGCCTGCCGCATCGGTGACCGTCACAGTCGCCACGCCGCCTGCGGCGACCGCCGCTTTGAGAGCCGCATTGGTAGACAGACCGAGATTGAAGGTCGCTGCGGTGTCACCGACCAGAATGGTGCTATCGGTGGCGATCGTGGTGGCGCCAATTTTCAGTACGGCGTTGCCTCCAGTCGCCTGTCCGGCAGTAATCGCCACCGTCGCTGTCATGTTGGTGTTGCTGGTGTTCAGCGTGTTGGCTACGACTGTGCCACCCACTGCTGTCAGTGCGACGGCGGTAGGTGCTGTGGGCGCAGTATTGTCGACGGCGAATACCGGGTTGGTAGGAGCTGCCGAGATCGTGTTGCTGCTGACATCATGAGCACCACCGATGGTCACTGTCGCCGTGGCAATGTTGCCGGCAGGGACGTTGAGATCAAAGAAGTAGTGAGTGCTGTCGATCTTGGTCATCGCGGAGGAGACCAAGATCCCGTTGTTGATGCTGATGGTGGGCGTTCCGTCGCTCACCGCTTTGTTGAAAGTCGCGATGATGCGCAAGGTGCTGGCGTCATTGACGGCTGCTGTCGCTGTAGAAGTGACACCGCCATTGGTGGAGTACGCCAAGCTGGCCGTCGGGGCTTCCTGCGCGAGTGCTGCCGCTGCCGCCGCTTCAGCTGCCGCTGCGTCTGCGGCAGCGTTCTGACTTGCGGTGGGTGGCGTTGGCACTCCCGGGGCGATACTGCCCACGGTCACGTTGTAGTTGGCGTTATTCAATGCCGAGCCTGTAAATTCGCCGACTGCGCTGGTGAAATTACCGCTGGGGGCAGCGGCAATCAGAGCATTAGTCGCGCTTCCTTGGGCCACGTCAGCCGCCTGGGCCAGCATAGTGATGTTGGTCGCTGCTGCTGCGGACGTGTTGCTTCCCGCCGTAATCTGCGCGATCTGTGCGACTTGTGTGGAGCTGAACACAGTGCCTGTAGCCGTGAAGGCGGCCTGAATGATGCTGACCAAAGTGCTGGGATTAGCCAGATTGATCGTGCCGCCGGAGCTGGCCGCTGCTGTCGTGATCGCCTGTGCAATGGCGATAGAGACAGCCGCTGCAGCACTTTGCAGTGTGGCGCCTGTGGTGGCGACGTCAATCACGGAAGCGATCTGCGTGATGATGTTGCTGATCTGTTGCGACGCAGTTTGTACCTTCAGAGCTATCGCTTTTTCTGCGCTGGTGCTGGTGTTGCTGGCAAGCACAGCCAGTGCGTTGTAGGACTGCAGATTGATGCCTGAAGAAAGGCTCAGTGCGCCCTTGAGAGCCCCGGTGGCATTCTGGACGGTGCCTGCCTGACCGGTAGTGACCATGGTTTCAATCATGGTGGTGATTGGGTTGAGCGTCGTGGCACCAGTTGTAGAACTGAGCAATCCCTTGAAAGCGTTGCCCGTCATCAGATCGGTGCCGCCATAGGCGATAATTTTGCCGGAACCGGCGCTGTTGGGAACTTCAAACGTGCCGTTGGCGCTGGTGGTGGTTTTCCACTCGCCAGTGCTCAGCAGACCGTCACGGTTG
The DNA here is from genome assembly GCA_040384465.1 of Pseudomonadota bacterium. Taxonomy (GTDB): domain Bacteria; phylum Pseudomonadota; class Gammaproteobacteria; order Pseudomonadales; family Pseudohongiellaceae; genus UBA5078. The sequence goes on from JAZKJF010000006.1 coordinate 105,297, forward strand.
GTGTCGGCGAACACGGTGGCGCCAGAGAGGTAATCATCCACGGTGCCGGTGATGCCAGAGGTGGACAGATTGGAAGACAGTGCATTGAAGCCGCTCGTGCCATTGGCAAAGCTGGCGCTGGAGTTGTCGATATTCTGCAACAAGGTAGAGACTGCGCTGCTCACCCCTGTGCCGGTGAAATTGGCACTTTTGCCAGCGGCAGTCAGTGTGTCGAGAAAGGTTGATGCGGCTTGCGCGCGATTGTCGAGAGTGGCGCCGTTCGTGCCTTGCAGAGTACTCAAGTGATTTAAGAGCTTGGAGCCGGAATTGATGCCTGCCGCGGTCAGCTCAGTAATGTGGAGCTGGGCTTGGGCTGAGGTCAGTGTGACGCCAAAACCGTTTTTGGCGATAGCCTGAATAGTGGCCACAGCCCCTTGTCTCGCTACGCTTTGGTTGACGTAGAGGTCCACCGCCGCGTCAATTCTGGCAAACCCGCCTGTCGGAGAGACCATGCCATTGAAGGCTGCCATTTCAGTGGCGTTGGCTGAAGAGCCGGTGCCGAGGATGTAAAGTTTTTGCAGGTTCAAGTCTTGTTTGGTTGTCATAATCGAAATTCTCATATTTGGATGCGGTTGGCGGTTGTGCAAATATCCGCCTCCTTGCGGCATCCATCTGTCTGTTATCGCACGTTCAAACCGGCAGCCACGATGCGGCACAGAAGCGAGGGGGGCTAAATAAAAGCGGGGTCAGAGTAAAAATACAGGCTGTATTTTTACTCTGACCCCGTTTTGTCGCCTGCAGGGCAGGCTCATACGTTTCGATGAGATCAGGAGTAGGTGAGGCCCGTAGAGGACAAGCCTATAAGATTGATATTTTCTTCATTCGTCACGGTATTCGCTGCGAGCAGGCCCAGCTGCGAGCGCGACATGGCTCCGGAGTCGATCACGCCGACGAAATAATCCCGGTCTGCCACTGAAGGTTTAGCTCCCGCGATATTGTTGAATAGAAGATCGATAAAATCTCCTGCGCTGGCGCTGCTACCCAGACGGGCATCCAGCGCCAATCCCATCAACACCTCCGGAGTCATTCCGTCGTCAAGCATTGACAAGCCCAAGCCCACAAACTTGGAGTTGCTCAGCGACTGTTTCCCCAATACGGCTCCCAGGATTTTTGCGGTGGTGCCAGCTGTCCCGCTTAAATCGAAAGCCAGACTGACATCGGAGAAAGCCAGTCTCTCGATTCCTTGCAGCGAATCGTTGCCATCGCGATCGGTTGCTGTGTCTGCGACACGCCACCCTTTATCGATTGGGCTGATGTTGTAGTGGCTGCGGATGCCTGTGAACGTGGCGATATCAATGCCGGCTCCACCTGCAATCGTGTCGTTTCCTTTGCCTCCGGTCAGGATGTTGGAGATTTCGTTGCCCGTGAGAGTGTCATTGAATGCGGAACCTTTGAGATTCTCGATGACGGTGCCGAAGTTCACCGTGATCTGTCCTGGCGCGGTGATCCTCGACCCTTTGGCCGCACCGTTGAAGCCCCAGTGTCCTGGTGTCAGGTTGATGGTAACGGCTGATGCGCTCGTCGACGCGTCGATAATATCGGTGCCAGAGCCGTCCCAGATCAGATTGCTGCCAGCGCCATCGAAAACATAAGTGTCGTTATTGGGCCGTGCCGCCGGATTGACGCCATAGAGGTAGTGCAGAGCGGCGATGTCCAGTGGGCTGTATTCCAGTGTCAGGCGGGACGCATCTCGGTCGTAACTCATGACTGTCCAGAGGTGAACGTTCTCGCTGGTACTCAGAATTGGATCAGAGAGAAGACCTCTGTCATCGCTAGAGTCCCAAAAAGGATGCTTGAGCCCCAACGCATGACCGATCTCGTGCATGAGAGTGACAGTGCCTCGGGTCCCCTCTTCCAAGGTTGCGTTGGAGGAGATGTTGTTGAGGAAGATATCGCTTCCAGAGAAGTTGGGATAAGGTCGTTGTGCATAACCAGAAGTGCCTGTCTGGGAATTGTAAGCGAATGCGAGTGTGTCGTAGTCTTCTGCGGTATCTGTGCGGACGAATTTCAAATCAACAACGTTGGCGATTGATTGCAGTGCTAACTCCACTTTCAGGATTTGCGCCTGAGAGAATCCAGTATAGCCGAGCAAAAGTTCGGGGTCCGTGGTGTAGCTCGGTGGTGTCGCAGGGAAAGTGTAGAAAACTTGATCAGACTCTCTAAATGTCGCTGCAATTGAGTAAGCCTTGCCGAATATGAGTGCATCAATCCAGTAAGGAACAGGCAGGGTATTGGATGCGTAAGTCACAGATTCAATGTTGGAAGGGATGTGCACAAAATCGGTATACACATACACTGAATCGATGCCACCAGAATCAATAAAAACGGTATCTCTGCTGGTGATATGGAACGTATCGTCTCCCTTATCACCGAAAAGTAAATCGAATCCTTTGCCATCTCTCAGAGTATCGTTGCCGTTCCCTCCAATTAGCTCATCATTGCCATCACCACCGGCCAGGTAATCATTACCCTCCCCGCCGAAGATGAGATCGTCTCCCTCCGCACCGATCAACCAATCGTCGCCGCTATCACCACTCAGTTCGTCATCCCCGGGATCACCGTAAAGCTCGTCGTTGCCTTCACGACCGACGATGATGTCATTGTCGGCATTGCCATGAATGTAGTCGGCGTCCGCCCCACCTGCCAGAAAATCAGAGCCAGCCCCCCCATTGATGGTTTTGGAGCCTGTCGAAGCGTAATACTCGAACGAGAAATTTTTAGTGTCTATTACATAGCCGTTAACGTCGTCATCGCCAGCGCCACCCTCGACGATGTCTTGGCCATCCCCCGTTACGATAAGATCGTTTCCAGCGCCGCCAAACAGTTGATCGGAGCCGCTTAGCCCACGGATTATATCGTCGCCCCCGTTGCCATACATGAGGTCGTCTTGATCCGTGCCTTCAAGAGATAAATCAGCGTTTTCAGTGCCAATGAACAGGCCCATAGGAGTCCCTTCCTTTTAGTTTGAGTCTAGTTGTCGCCTGCAGGGCAGGCTCATACAGTTTTCAATCGCGCAGCGCGAACGTCGACATGGCGTGGCCGGAAACCACGGTGATGTATTGCACACCGTCGACCATGAAGGTGATCGGAGCCATTACGATTTGGCCGCCGAGGCTCGCCTTCCACAGCAACTCGCCGCTGCGGGCATCCAGTGCGTGGAAATGACCTTCGCGGCCGCCCGTGAACAGCAGGTCGGTGGCCGTCGTCAGCATGCCGCTGTCACTCACGTCGAACTGTTCGTATTTCCATACTGGTTCGCCGGTTGCCGGGTCCATCGCCATCAGTGCCGCGTGGCCCACTTCATCGGTCCAGGTGTTGATGGGATTGGTGCGGCCGATGCCGACGCCCGGTGCGCCTTGAGCCGGTGTCAGTACGGTGAAGCCGCCGCCCAGGAATGCGCGGCCGGGTTCATATTCCTGTTCTTCGGCGCGGTAGATGGTGGCGTAATCTTCCCAGGCGCTGAAATAGAACAGGCCAGTGCGCGGACTGTACGACGGTGGATACCAGTTGGTAGCGCCCTGATTGCCCGGCCAGGTCGGCATGCCTTCGGGCTGTGGCGTCGCAAAAGGTCGGCCGTTGGCATCAAGCCCGCTGGACCAGTTCACCTTCACATAGTTCTTGCCGAGCAGGTATTTGCCGGTCACGCGGTCCAGCACATAGAAGTAACCGTTGCGGTTGGCCCACAACATAAGCTTGGACGGCGTGCCGTTCCAATCCATGTCCACGAGCAGCGGCACTTGCACGGCGTCGTAGTCGTAGCCATCGTTCGGTGTGAACTGGAAGTGCCATTTCAGCTCGCCCGTGTCGGCATCCAGCGCAATGACTGAGTCGGAGTAGAGGTTGTCACCGGGGCGCTGCGCCGCGTTCCAGTCCGGGCCGGGGTTGCCCACCCCCCAGTAGGTCAGGTTCAGCTCGGGGTCGAAGGAGCCGGTAATCCAGGCAGGGGCACCGCCATGCTCCCAGTCGTCGCCTTCCCAGGTTTCATGACCGGGCTCACCGGGGCCGGGAATGGTGTAGAACTTCCAGGCCTCTTCGCCGGTCTCCGCGTCATAGGCCACGACGAAACCACGAATGCCGTATTCGCCACCGCCCACGCCGACGATGACCTTGTCTTTGACGATCAGCGGCGCCATGGTGATCGAGTAGGCGTAGTTCACGTCACCGACCTGCACCTTCCACAGCGGTTTGCCATTTATGCGGTCGATGGCGATCAAGTGGGCGTCGAGCGTGCCCATATACACCTTGTCCCCCAGCACCGCGACGCCGCGATTGTTCGCGCCGCAGCAGACGCGGGAGTTTTCCGCATTGGTGTGGCGATACATCCAGAACACACGACCGGTCACCGCATCCACCGCCATCACGTCATTCGGACGCTGGGTGATGTACATGATGCCGTCGACCACAATCGGGTTAGTCTGCCACGCGCCGAACACCTGATTCTGCAGCGTCCACTTCACTTCGAGATCGTCGACGTTGCCCGGCGTGACCTGATCCAGCGTGCTGTAGCGTTGGCTGGAATAATTGCCGTTGTACGTGAGCCAGTTGTGCGGCTCGGCGTCGGCATTGAGGAGACGGTCGTAGGTGAGGCCCGGGTCTTGAGCCATCGCAGTCAGCGCACAGAACAGGCTGCCAAGGCTGAGCATGACAAGACAAAAATGTTTCAGCGTTCTCATTGCAGGCCTCGCAGTGTCAGCAGGTAACCGACGAGGTCGGCGACTTCTTCGCTGGAAAGAGTGGTGGGTTGGTGAACAGGCTCGTCGCTAAGCTCATAGCTGACCAGGTCAGCCTTGACGAAAGAGCGCAACTGTTCATTGGCATCGATCAGCTGCACCGTGTAAGTGTCTTCGTTCAAACGTCTGCCCAACACGGTCTCTTCACGCCGAGTGACGATGCGGACGGCCCGGTTGATCGGCAGCAGTGTCGCCGCTGGATTGACCATGCTGTTCTGCAGAATCGCCGGGGTGCGCAGTATGCCGATGTCACTCAGGTCGGGCGCTGTGCGTGGCCCGTTGCCATGGACGCGATGACAACTGGCGCACTGGCCCTTGCCTTCAAACAGCGCCTGCCCACGTGTCGGATCACCGATGCTGATGGCCACGCCCGACGGATCAAAACCCGCGCGGATGTAGGCGATCACCCCGTTCAGTTCCTCCGGCCGCAGCGTAAAGGCCGGCATGCGACCCTCAGCGGCACCCTGGGAGATCACACGCACCAGATCATCGTCGGATTGCGCCGTGCGGAACTGGCCAAGCCGCAGATTGACGCCGTCCACAGTTTCCCCTTGCGGGCCGTGACACAGGGCGCATTGCTGCACGTAAACGCGGGAGCCAGCCAGAATGGCTTCACTGGTGTACTGGTGGTCGGATTCCTGAGCCAGACTCTGGCCGCCCGCTGCGAGCAGCAGAAGACAGATGAGATGATGCAGGAGGGGAGCGAACAGAGTTTTGTGCCGTTGATTCTGATGCGGATAGGTCACGATAGGCAGCCTGTAATGGTTTTTGTTTTGTTCTGCGGAAGCAGATTAGCCCGGCACTTTACGGAAGTCCATCAAGAATTGGCCTATCAACAAGCGCATCGATGCCGGTAGAATGGCCGTCCAATAGTCAGCCGCAGAGCCGACATTTATCGAGGGTTCCATCGGAGCCCCATCTGGATTTCGTATGCTGTTTATCACCGCTGCTATCTCACGACTGCCGTTTCCGGGCGCGCTGCTGTTCTGTTGTGTGCTCAGTGCCTGTCAATCTGGGAGCGTGCAGCGCTTCGACAGGCAGGTCCTAGATGACTCCTTCGCCGGAGGTTACGGCGTGGAGATCGCCGATATCGACGGTGATGGCCTCGACGATATCGTCAGTCTGGCCACGACGCCTGCGCAGTTTGCGTGGTATCGCAATCCCGGCTGGGAAAAATACGTCATCTCCAGTGAATCAACCGGCAACATCGCCACTGCACCGCACGATATCGACAGTGATGGCGATGTCGATCTGGTGCTGGCCAGTGCGTTCAATCTCAGCGCCTCCACCGAAGGGGGACTGGTGCACTGGCTGGAGAACCCGGGCAATCCGACCGTCAATCAGCAATGGTCAATGCACCTGATCGATCAGATTCCCACGTCACACCGGGTGCGCTGGGCCGACGTGAATGGCGATGGCCGCAAAGAGCTGATCAATCTGCCGATCATCGGTATCGGTGCCCTAGCCCCTGATTATGCGGTTGGCGCGCAGTTGACGGCCTACACGGTGCCAGCAGACCCACGGACCGAACGCTGGGGCAAAATCACGATCAACAGCGAGTTGGAGATGGCGCATGGTCTGACCGTGTTCGATTGGGACACAGACGGGCGCGATGATTTGCTGACCGCCAGTTTTGGCGGCGTGAGTTTAATTCAACTGGCGTCACACGGGCGCTTCGTGGATTTGGTCAAGGTCGGGGTCGGGAAAGAAGGCTTGCGCCCCGAGCAGGGCAGCAGTGAAGTCGGCGTGGGCAGTCTGCGCGAGCATGGGCGTTTTGTTGCCAGCATCGAGCCTTGGCATGGCAATGAGGTCGTCGTGTATCGGCCGGATGCTACAGGGGTGATGCCCTGGTTGCGACAGGTGATCGAGACAGACATGGTGGGCGGGCATGCGCTGGTGGTGGCTGATCTGAACAACGACGGTGACGACGAGATAATCGCGGGTCACCGCTCCAGTCCTTTCGGTTTGTACATTTACCATCACGTTCACAGCAGCAATGAGGAAGGTGCACCGCAGTGGCTGCGCAGCACCTTGGACGCCGGTGGCATCGGCGTGGCCGGGCTGGTGGTGGGAGACTTCAATCAGGATGGATTCAAAGACATCGTGGCGGTGGGAAGTGCCACCGCCAATGTGGTGTTGTTCGAGAACGCGGGGCGCTGAGTCACGCCCCTGTGCTTTTGTGCTTTAGCTGATCTCTATTCGCCAGCCGCTTTGGGCGGTACCAGATTCCCAGCGATCCACACCTGACTCACCGACTTGGTGTTGTTGATGTCTTCCAGCGGATTACGGTCAAGCACGACGATATCTGCCCATTTGCCCTCTTCCAGCGTGCCCAGATAATTCAAGCCCAGACAATCCGCCGCTACCGAGGTCGCTGACTGCAGCACCTGCATCGGCGTCATGCCGGCGTCCACCATCATGCTCATCTCCAGATGTTCGAAGTAGCCCTGGAAACGTGTCACGGGTCCGCTATCGGTGCCCATGGCGATTTTCACGCCAGCATCCGACAATAACTTCAGATTGGTGATAGCCCTCGGGAGGGCGATGTTCTTGTAGTGCTGGGCGTTGGTGTTGTCGCGCATGGCCTGCTGACGTTGAGGTTCGCGCAGCGTACTGATCACTGCCGGGTCGACTTCACTGAGGAAGAAGGGGTCGCTGAAAAAGCTCGGCTCACTCTCGTAGACGAAAGTGGAGACTTCGCGAGTCAGCGTGGGGCTGTAGCAGACATTAGCGCCCTTCATGGCGTCGATGAACTCGGCGTCCACGTCGGCATCGCGCACGCTGTGGGCGATGAAGTCAGCGCCCGCTGCCAGTGTGGCCTTGGCATCGGCGAGCGTGTAGGTGTGCACGGCCAGCGGGATACCACGTACTTCGGCCTGATCGGCGATGGCTTTGTAGATCTCGGGCGCCATCTTGCTGCTGCGGCCAAGGTTGTCATCCACGCGAATCTTGATGAAATTGGGGTTCTGCTCGGCGATGCCGTTGACATGCCGTAGCGCGTCTTCGACGGTGGTGGCGGCGATTACCGGGCCAGCTACCATCAGGCGTGCGTAGTTGATGAAGATCGGATCCTGTTCATTGCGGATGGCAAAGCCTTCGTACTCGTCATCCCCCAGGCTGTTGACCGTGGTGATGCCGTAGCGCGCATAGAGGCGCAGTTGGCGGCCGAGATTCTCGACATCGTAGAAACCGGTTTCCAGACCTTTCACGCCACCGACGTGGCCATGGGCATTGATCAGTCCGGGAATGAGTGTCTTGCCGCTGACATCGACACGCTCCGCGCCCTCAGGAATAGTCACGGACGCGGCAGGCCCGACCGCGACGATGCGCCCGCCGGTGCTGACAAGAACACCGTTCTCGATAGTGGCCGCCCCGGTGCCGTCAATGATGTTGCCGCCAACGAAGGCCACCGTGCCTTCTCCCGCGCCTGCGCTGGCGCTCAGGCAGGCGATCGACAACACCAAAAGAGCTTTTTTTGCGTTGCTGCAGACGATGTTATTGTTCTTGTTGTCGTACATGTTGCTGTGCCTCATTTGAGAACCTGGTATTGAGAATCTGGCTGCCGAATTGACAGGCGAACGGGAGATGTAGGTTAATGCTTTCAGCGAATAAAACAATCGAGGAAATGATCATGGTTCAAGTTATGCGTATGGCGCGTGTTTTGTGTACTGCTCTGTTGCTGCTGACCTCGCTGTCTATGACTTCATTCGGCGCCAGTGCTGACGAAGCCTTCGTGGCGGATCAGAGTTTTGGCGCCCCGATGCCGGTAGCGGGAGAAGCCCAGCCCCTGCAGGCCGCCATTGCCAGCCTGGCAACCGGCACCGCCCCGGAAGTGAAAGTCGCAGGACAGATCACCGAAGTCTGTCAGGCCAAGGGTTGCTGGATGATTATGGTCGACGGCGATCAGCATGCTCGCATCACCTTCAAGGACTACGGTTTCTTCGTACCGACGGAGACCAGCATGCAGCGTGCGGTGATCTACGGCGTACTCGAAGCCTCTGAAATCAGCGCCGACGATGCGGCCCATTATGCCGAGGATTCCGGAGACCTGGCGAAGGCCGCGCAACTGCGTGCGGCGGGCAAGCCGGTTCGCGAGTATTCGCTGGTGGCCGCCGCTGTGCAGCTTGAGAGCCGTGCTCAGTAATCAAGTCTGGGTTGGATGACTGAAAATGGAAAATATGGAAATTAATTCCGAGGTTCTGCTGGACCTGCTCTACACCTACAGCCCGAGGGTTGGCGCGGCGCTGCTGACGCTTGTCATCGGACTGTGGGTCGCCAACATTCTGGTCGACTTCATCAAGACCTTGCTGACGCGCAGCAAGGTCGATCCTTCTTTGCAAACCTTCCTGAGCAGCCTGTTCGGGATTCTCTTCAAGATCATGGTCTATATCACGGCGCTGGGCGTGCTCGGCGTGGCGATGACGTCATTCGTGGCCTTGCTGGCGTCGGCAGGTCTGGCTATCGGTCTGGCACTGTCAGGCACCCTGCAAAATTTTGCAGGCGGCGTGATGATCCTGTTCTTCAAGACCTTCAAGGTCGGCGATGTCATCGAAGCGCAGGGCCACACGGGCATGGTGAAGGAGATTCAGATCTTCGTCACAGTGATGACTACTGCCGACAACAAAACCATCATCGTGCCCAATGGTCCGTTGGCGACTGGGACGCTGACCAATTACTCCACGCAACCGACGCGCCGGGTAGATTGGACATTCGCGATAGCCTATGGCGACGATGTCGATCACGCTTATGCCGTATTGAAACAGTTGGTGGTGGAAGATGCGCGAATTCTGGCTGATCCGGAACCGCTGTATGCTGTTGGAGCCCTCGCCGAAAACTCGGTGAATATCGTCGTGCGCGTGTGGGTGAGTGCGCTGGATTACTGGCCCGTGTTTTTCCGCATGAACGAGCAGGTCTACAAACGTTTCGCGCAGGAAGGACTGACGATTCCCCGGCCGCAGCGCGATGTGCATATCCATCAGGAGAAATAGATCACAGTACGAAATTAGCAGAGTGCTAGAATCCAGTGCGTCACACACACAACGTTGATTACATGACTAAGGAGAGCCACATGAAGAAAAATTCAACTTTTAGAAAAAGTCTCACCACGTTGCTGCTGACGGTGTTCACGCTGCTCAGCGTGCAGATGCCTGCCATGGCGGACATTGTCAGCACTGATCAGCTTGCTTACGAGCAACAAACCCAGACTCAGCGCGAAGCAGTGAAGAGCTTCCTTTCGCGTGACGATGTCGTCGCACAACTGGTGGAGCGTGGCGTGGATGTTGCCGATGCGCAGCAGCGTGTGGACAGCCTCACCAGTGCCGAGCTTAACGCACTGTCGGAAAAAATTGATCTGCTGCCAGCGGGTGAAGGTGGTGTGGGACTGGTGATCGGTATCATCGTTGTCTTCATGCTGCTCGACATCGCGGGCGTCACCGATATTTTCCCCGCACTTTGATGTCATCAGTCAGGTGCTGAAAGCGTGCAACCTGCTTCCTTCCATCATCTGACACTCGCATTTCTCTTCCTGCTCATGACTGGGTGCGCTGCGGCGCCCCAGTCTGCGGCGCTGCTGCAACAGACGCAGCCGCACGCCAACCTGCCCGCCTCAGTGCTCCTCGACAGTGTTCCGTTCTACCCGCAGGAAGAGTATCAGTGTGGCCCTGCGGCGCTGGCCACTGTACTGCAGGCCAGCCGGATTTCCGTTACTCCCGAGGCTCTCGTTTCCCAGGTGTATGTGCCTGCCCGTCAAGGTTCCCTGCAGATTGAAATGCTAGCTGCGCCCCGCCGCTATGGTCGCGTTACGCACGTTCTGCCACCAGATCTCGAAGGCGTCTTGCGCGAAGTGCAAAGCGGCAGGCCGGTGCTGGTGATGCAGAATCTCGGCCTCGACTGGTACCCACAATGGCACTACGCCGTGGTAGTCGGTTATGACCTGAATGCTGGCGAGGTAATCCTGCGCTCCGGATTGATCCGCGATTATCGTCTGGCACTGTCGGTGTTCGAACGCACCTGGCAGCGCGCCGGACACTGGGCCGTGTTGGTGCTGCCACCCGGTGAGTTGCCGCTGCAAGCGAGTGAGACAACAGCCTTCGACGCCGTGTCGGCATTCGCGAGTGCGCAGTCCGTGGAAGGGGTCAGTGACGCAGCGCGCGCGGAGCAGGCCGATGCCGTTAGTGCAGCCTGGCGCGCAGGTGTACAGCGCTGGCCAGAGAGCCAGATGCTGGGCATGGGTTACGGCAATCACCTCTATGGCCTGGGTTCGTTACCGTTGGCGGCCGAAGCTTACCAGCAAGTGCTTGCCGCGCATCCTGACTATGCTGCCGCTCATAACAACTTCGCACAGGTGTTGCTGGAGCAGAGGCGTTTGGAGGAGGCGGAAATGCATGCCCGGCGTGCGGTCGAACTGGGTGGTGAGTTTGCGGAAACCTATAGGCGCACGTTGCAGAGTGTTGTGGCGGCGAAGGCGCGTTGATCAGATCAGCGCTGGCCGGGAGTCATCCCAAAGCACATCGCAACAGACAATGAATTGCCCGCCGTCGACTTCTGTCTGCACAGAAAGCGTGATGCAGAGCGTGCCATCGGAGATGGAGAAGTACGGCTTGGTGACCTGAATAAAGCCAGGATTGCGAACCGCATTAAAGAAGTAGTCACGGCGCTTCCAGCTAGCCCCCTGCGTGTCGGCGAGTGCGCGCAGACGATCGCGGGTCTTGGATTCGATGGTGGGGGAATCGATGTTGGAGTAACACTGGCTGCCGTCGAGAGCGAGTTGGTAGAGGCGGATCGTGTCGGTCATCTGGAGCATGAGGCGGGAAATATCGGGCATCGAGTGGTATCGCTGTCGCCCTGTTGTTGCTTTCGTGAATTGCTCGATGTAGGGGGTCAGCACGTCCAGATATTGTTGCTGCGAACGCTGCGTCAGCACATCAAAACTGTTGTAAAGATCCTTCCACAGGCCGCTCTTGGTCTTGATGGATTCCGACAATAGGAAAGGATGCGCGAAATAGAATCCCTGTACCAGATCCACTCCGCCCTCCATCGCGGCGATCGCTTCGGCTTCTGTCTCGACCCCTTCCGCCAGCACAATGCACTTGCAGTTGTGCAGCATGCTGGTGATGCCCTTGATCAGGCTCTTTACGCTGGGATCGGTACCCGCTTTCTTCACCATGCTTCTGTCCAACTTGACGATGTCCGGCTTGATACGCCAGATGCGCTCGAAATTGGATTGCCCCGCACCGAAATCATCGATGGCGATCAGGAAGCCCAGCTTCTTGAATTCCTGAATGTGGCTTTCCAGTTCCTCTTCGTCATCGATGGTGGATTCCAGCACTTCGATCACGAAACGGTTAGCCGGGTAGTTCTTCTCCCGCACCAGATAGGACAGGAAGTTGATGTAGGTGTCCTTCTTGGCCAGGGTCTGTGGGTCCACATTGAGAAACAACCAGGCGTTGGGAGGGTCAAGTGCATAGAAATTTTCTATGTGAACCAGTTGGCAAATCTGATCGAGATTTATGATCTCTTCGCTTTGAGTACTGTTGAAAAGCTGGTAGGGCGGAATAATCCGGTCTTGACTGTCGACGCCTCTGGCCAGTCCTTCGAGGGCGACTATCCGCCGGTGTGCGATACTGTAAATCGGTTGGAACGCGGAAATGATTCGATAATCGCCATAGCTCGCGTAGCGGTTGCCGTTGAAGAACCCCAGTGTTGGCGAGGGACCTGCAGCGATGGCAACTCCATGTATGTCGATTTTTTGGTCCATCTGAATCCAAGGCTGTGGGCGTAGTGGCGGACATGAATTCCGGGCATTGACGGGAATAGACATCGAATCGACATTGCAAAGCCCGGCGCTGGAACTGAGAGATCGATTCTACCTGAGTAGGCTCATTTTTCAATTGCCGATTAGAAGCCCAGCGGGAAGTAAAAACCTGCTCGCAAACTTTTGGTTTTCTGGTTGTAACTGATCAATGCCTCGCCATACCCTTCGTAGTAACTGAGCACAAAACGGCTGTTGACCCAGCGTGACATTGGCAGGATGACATCGGCCTGATAACTGACTTTTTCTGTCTTGCGTCCCTTGAGGGTGCGAATGTCGACACCGACCCAGTTGTTGAATTCGAAATGCGTCGTAAGTTCCACGTTGCCCAGATAGTCCTCGATGTCGAGATTGAAGTCGCCCAGGTTCACGACGTCCCACGCTTTGATCGTCCAGCCCAGCATTTCGCTGATGCGTAATTCGCGTTGTACGTAGAGACGATCCCAACTTCTTGAGCGTGTGCCATCGAGCCCGTTGGACTGATGTTCGAAACCCGCCAGGTCGAACAGATGCAGGCGTGTGTGATCACTCGGCTGTGCCAGCGCTTCGGTAAAGTCCCAGAATACCTCTGGATTGTAGTTGTGTTCCTTGAACGGCGCAGAGGACTCGGCGATGTCCCACCAGGAGCGTTGCGAGTAACCAAATTTCAACGGCGCCAGCGCAGTGAAGTCGTCGGTTCTTCCGAACAGGCTGAACTGCATCCCCAGTTCGAACTTGATATCCAGCGTCTGTCCACTGAAAGGTTTGCCGCCCGCGCGATTTTCGAGTGAGCCGAAGGTGATGTAGTTTTTCTTGTAGGGTTGGAAGAAAGAGTTCCGCATGTCTTCCAATGCCAAGGTCGGGCGCACGGTGGTCGGATTGGCAACTACTGAGGGTGATACTGCGATGGGAATGTCGTCGTTAGCGGACGCGCTGCAGAAGCTCCGTAATTCAGCCACGGTTCTGGAGGCATTGGACAGTTTCACAACCTCCTCACGCAGACAGTCTTCCAGTGCAGGTTGAGCAAAGACAGCAGGCGGTAGCAGCGCGAATGGAGCTGCGCTGACGAGCGAGAGGAATGGAGTCGACGCGATGCGCCGCTGCAGCCCCTGTTTGAAAATAGTCATGTCTGTCGATCCAGAGAATAGCGCCCGGCCAATCCGGGGTGGCGCCATTCTACCGTGCGCCCATTGGCTTAGGAATTGTGATGTCGGTGCCCACCTTCCGGGTCATTCAACGAGAGCGGATTGAGGTGCCTGTGGGACTATGGTTATATGTCGTGGGTATATGACGATGGTTATATGGCCCCTTTCTCCACAGGATTTTTTCAAAGGCTCCTCTTGATACTGTTCAGCGCTCAGATCATTGCCATCATGTCAGTGTTACTGCTGGCCTTCGGCTATCTGCGAAACGAGCCCCGGGATGTCAGTGCCCGCTTGTTCTTCGTGATTGCGCTCGGCATCGTCTGCTACCTCATCAATGGCATGTCGATGGCCCATGTGGACCCGGCTTTGCGCCTCGATCTCAGCGGCTGGGGCGCGCTTCTGAATCTGGGCATCAATGCCATTCCAGGCCTGTTCATGCTCTACTGCCACCGTGTTTTCCAGGATGGGCGGCGCGCGCCGTGGCCACTGCTCGCCTTGCTGTGGCTGGAGCTGTTGCTCGATCATCTGAATTTCCGTTCCTATCAGCCGTCACCCTTTCTCTCTGTGCAGGCCGACAGCTCGCTGATGCAATTTCTGCTTGGCCCGATCCCGGATTTCATTCAGCTGGCTTTCGCCGTTCTGGCCTTGTACTGGACGGCACGCGGCTGGAGCAGTGATCTGGTGGAAAGCAGGCGCTTACTGCGCTGGCTGGTGGTGACAGTGCAGGGCGGGCTGATCCTGCTCATCGTGTTCCTGGAGAATTATCTGCTGAGCAGCGCCTCTGCCAGCTATGGGCATGTGCAGACGGTGATCGTCTACGTCGTTTCCGCGACCACCGTCGTGACGCTGCTAATGCTGCTGAAGTTTGACTACGTTGCCGTCGGTAAAGTCATTCGCAAGGTCACGCCCTTTGTGCCGGATGAGCACGTGGAGGAAGCGTTGCAGTCCGAGGTCAAGCGCTTCAACAAAGTGTTTCAGGAAGGTCGCGTCTACCGTGAACACGGGCTGACTATCGCCAATCTGGCGCTCAAGGTAGACCTGCCTGAGTATCGGTTGCGGGCGCTGATCAACAAGCATCTGGGGTATCGCAATTTCAATGCGCTGCTGCACGAGTACCGAATCGACGATGCCAGCCAGATGCTCGCCGACCGCAGCCAGCGCCACCTGCCCGTGCTCACCATCGCATTGACGGTGGGCTATCAATCGATCACGCCTTTCAACAATGCCTTCCGGCAGATGAAGGGCGTGACGCCCACGGAGTTCCGTAAGCGGGCGTTGCAGGAGGGCGTGCAAGGAGCAGCTCCTGCATGAACGGCAGTCAGTGCCTGGCAGTCAGACAACTCGTCAGCATGCTGGCCAGTTTCCGGGTGGCAGGTCCGGCCCCTTCTTTGGAGGAGAGCATCAGATACAACTGAATGACCCGCTCTGTGCCGATAGCCAGCGGCAGCTTGCGCAGGCGCCCCTCCCGCAAATCCTCTTCCAACCAGTCTTCGGGAAGAAAGGCGAAGGCCAGCCCCGAACGCAGAATCTTGATGCTGCTGGCGAAATGACTCACGGTCCAGCGTTGTTCCGAACCGAGCCAGCCGGCGTCCTGCTCGCGGCGCTCTCCCGTGTCACGCAACACAATCTGACGCCAGGATTTCAACTCCCAGTCCGTGATGCCGTTCGAGCCCATCGCCGTGTCTGTATTCGTCTCCGCGTCTGTCTCCGGGTTGGCGACAGTCGTGCGTCGGAACAGTGGATGATCAGGATGAGCGACAGCAATCATCCGTGCCTGCCGCACCGGCGTGCCGGAGAAACCCACGGGCACTTTGCCGCCGATCACGATGTCGGCCTTTTTCTCCAGCAGTGCCTCCTCCGTACCAGAGAGTGATGTCTCCAGAATCCGTATCCGCGTGAACGGGTAGTGAACGGAGAACTTGTCCAGCGCAGGGATGATGGCACGCACGTCCAGCAGCACATCCAGCGCCAGGGTCACTTCGCTCTCTACACCTTCGCCGAGCATGCGGGCGAACTCCTCTGTCTCCTCCGCGTGCTGCAGCAGTTGCGAAGCGCGACGGTACAGCGCTTTGCCTTCCTCGGTGAGGACCGCCCGGCGCCCTTCCAGTTGCAATACCGGTTGCGGCAATTGCTCATTCAGGCGGGCAATCGCGTAGCTGACGCTGGACTGGCTCTTGTTCAGCTGCTCCGCCGCCATGGCAAATGACCCTGCGTCCACCACGGCTTTGAAGGTGGCCCATTGCTCCAGTGAGACTTTGGGGGTCTTCATCATGAGCCTCTTCATCGTCTTCTCCTTTGCGCCTGATACATCTAATTAGTAGATTTATTAGAGCGGATAATCCCATAAATTGATCGAATATCAAGGTTTAAGATGAGCCATCAATCCAATCCAGAGGAACAAAAAGATGAGCATCGTCAAACCAGCTACCAAAATCTTGCAACTGAAATCCAGCATCTTCGACAGCGCGACAGCACAGGGCGTCTCCAGCCAGCTGAGTGCCGAGCTGATCGCCGAGCTGCTTGCGGGGCTTGCTGATGGCAAGCGCGCCACTGACACAGAAGTGACCACCCGCGATTTCTCCACCGCGCCGGTCCCTTATCTGGACGCGGCATGGCTGCAGGCTCTCTCTACACCAGCGACCGACAGAACCCGGGAGCAGAGTGAGAAAGTGGCCTACTCCGACAGCCTGATCGCCGAATTGCAGGCCGCCGACATCGTCGTGATCGGTGTGCCGATGTACAACTTCGCGGTGCCCGCGATGCTGAAGTCCTGGACCGACCATGTCGCACGCACTGGCGTGACCTTCAAGTACACGGAGAAAGGCCCAGTGGGACTGTTGACTGGCAAGAAGGTGTATCTTGTCGTGGCCACAGGCGGCAAACATGCCGAGGGTGTAACCGACTTCATCCGTCCGTATCTGCGCACGTTTTTGGGCTTCATTGGTCTGACTGACATCGATATCATCGTCGCCGACGGGCTCAACATGGGCGAGGCTCCACGTACAGAAGGCTTGCAGCAGGCCCGCACACAGATCCAGCAGACGCTGGCCCAAGCCGCGCGTCGGAACGCAGTGAACATACAAACAGGAGAGGCAGCATGAGTGCGAACACAGGCGTAAGAAAAGTAGAAGAGATGCTGGTCGCTCAGGCGACCTCTGACGGCGACGGCGTGCGTTTGATGCGCGTGTTTGGCGGCGGTGATCTCTCTCGCTTCGATCCCTTCCTGATGCTGGACGAGTTCGGCTCTGAGGAATCCAGCGACTATATCGGAGGTTTCCCTTCGCATCCGCATCGCGGCTTTGAAACAGTGACCTATATGCTGGAAGGACACATGCAGCACAAGGATCACATGGGCAATGTGGGCGAGCTGAAGAACGGCGATGTGCAGTGGATGACGGCGGGTTCGGGCATTATTCACTCGGAAATGCCGCAGCAGAAAGAGGGCCGCATGCGTGGGTTTCAGTTGTGGTTGAACCTGGCTGCGAAAGACAAGATGCAGCCCGCTTCCTACAGTGATGTCCCCGCGTCCGCCATTCCCGTCTATGCGCGTGACGGTGGCAATATCAAAGCCATCGCGGGCACGCTGGCCGGGTTGCAAGGGCACATCAACAAGCCCGTCACCGAGCCGATCTATCTCGACATCGTCATCGACAAAGGCGCCTATGCAGAGACTTTCGCGGTGCCGGACGGGTATACAGCACTGGTGTACGTTTATGAAGGGAGTGCAGAAGTAGGAGGCACTGTCGTGCGCAAAGCGCGTCTGGTGCGTCTGAGCAAGCAAGGCATCGTGGAGATCAAAGCGACTGGCCCGACTCGTCTGCTGTTGATTGCAGGCAAACCGATCGGCGAGCCGATTGTGCAGTACGGTCCCTTCGTGATGAACACTCGCGAACAGATCGATCAGGCGCTGCAGGATTATCGCAATGGCACGCTGGCGCGGCGGCGGGGGTAGTGAGACGGATGTCTTGCTAGTCAGGGCAACAGATAGTCCTGTCGGATTCGCTCGGCATCCCCTGTTTCCAGCATTCGGGTGATGCCCTGATCCAGAAGTTCTACAAGGCTTTCACCATAGGGAAGTTGCCGACTGACACCAAAATGTTTTTCTCCGCCGAGTGCCCAGGGAATCGGAGCATAAGTGAACTCATCGGTTGAAAGAATGAAATCAGGATCAAGCAGTGCATTGCCGATCATGGCTTCCAGCGAATACGGGAGAATGCTGCAGCGCCCCGTTCTCAGCATATTGGCCGCTGCCGCAGGCGTGGGAGGAGTGCCTACAGGACGAGCGTTTTCCGACATGCCGAGAGACGCAAATGCCCAACCGTTGATGATGCAGATCCGCTGCCGTTCCAGTTCGGCTGGCGTGGTAATCGCGATGAGTTCAGGTTGACGCAGCTGTATCAGGATGGCGGTGGTAGCGTAATGCGATCTCGGGAAACGCAGCTGTCTGTCGCGCTCCGGAAACCGTGAGACATCCAGCGCTATGTCAATCTCACCAGTGCTCACCAGATTGAGGCAGCGCAACCACGGCAGGAGGGAAAACTCAATGGTGTGGCCAAGCGGGGTCAGGAGTTCCCGCAGGAAATCGATGTCGTAGCCGGCGACCGTGTTGGTCTCCTGGCCATCTCTGCGTTCAAAGTAGGAGAACGGGGGGTAGCCGTCTGCATCGCCACAGGCGGTCAACCGGGTGGGAATCTCTTGTGCGTCCGCAGCGTGCAGTACTTGCAGAGGGATCAGCAAAATCAACATGACTACTGCGCGCTTTCGCAGTGTCGCAAAGCGATGTCGAAGTGCGGAGCATCGGTTCATGTATGAACCCTCTAGGCTGACATACCCAGTTTTTGCGCCATAGTCACCAATTGTTGAACAGTCATTGCTTCCATCTTGCTCATGACCTGTTGGCGATGTGCTTTGATCGTGCGTTCGGAAGTGCCGAGTTCAAAGGCAATCTGTTTGTTCAATCGCCCTCGAATGACCAGCTCAAAAACCTCGCGCTCACGTGGTGTGAGCAAGGAGTAGTGTTCGCGCAAGACGGCCGAGGCAGACTCTCGTTCATTCTGTGCGGCGCTGCGTGCCAGTGCTGTCTCTATCGATGCGAACAGAATGTCGGCGCTGACGGGCTTGGACAGAAAATTGTCAGCTCCGGCTTTGATAGCAGTCACGCTCATGGGGATAGTAGCGTGCCCAGTGACGAAAATGATAGGAGGAATGTCGGATTGCTGGTCGAGTTCTTTCTGAAGTTGCAGCCCTGACATACCGGGCATTCTGATATCCAGCAGAACACAACCGTGACCACTGACTTTGGCAGCAAGAAATTCTTCGGCATTGGCGAAGGCAATCGCCTTATAGCCCTTTGCCGTCACCAGGCGTGTAACAGCCCGACGATAACCATCGTCATCGTCGACAATGTAGATGACAGGAGGCTGCATCATGCCGACGTCACAGTGGGGAGGGTGAAACTGAAACACGCACCGCCCGTTGCCAGATTATTGAATTCCAGCTTGCCGCCATGCTGTTCGATCAGCATCTGCGATATCCATAGCCCCATCCCTGTGCCTCCCTGTTTGGTCGTGAAATAGGGTTTCAGAATATCACAGAGTTTGTCCGCCGGAACCCCAGGGCCGTCATCGCATACCTGAACAGTCGCGTGACGAGAGTCATTTTGCTGAATGGAAATCGTGATGAGGCCATCGACCCTGTTGGCGTGAAGAAGAGCGTCGCGCGCATTGGCGATGAGATTAATGATGACTTGCTGCAGTTGTACCGCATTGCCCATTACGTGCGGTTCGGAAGCCGCAGGTTGCACCTCAATGCGCACAGCCTCCCAGCGCGTATCCAGCCGTACCAGCGATGTGACCTGCGTGACGACCTCATTGAGGGCCAGCTCGCTGCTGGTGATATCTCTTTTTTCCGTCAGGCGGCGCATGTTGCGAATGATATTGCCCGCCCTGCGTGCCTCGTCGACGATATCGGTGATCACTTCTCGCAGAGGATCGTCCGCCGGACGGCCGTCCAGCATGGACATGGCTATCGCTTCTGCATTGCTGAGAATGGCGCCCAGGGGTTGATTGAGTTCATGAGCAATCGTGGTCGTCAGGCTTTGGACCGTAGCGATGCGACCCATGCGGGCCAGCTCGCCGCTCAGGTTGCGGGATTGCAGTTCAGCCGACTGGCGGGCATTGCGCTCGCGGAGGATCTCGGCATAGAAACTGTTGATGGTATCGATCAAATCATCAATCTCGTCGCGGCTGTGCGGGCCTCGCTGCAGCGCCACCATCTGCTCCGACTTCTCGGCCTTCAGCCGCTCGATCTCGGTCATCAACATCAGCAGAGGAGAGGTCACGTCCCGGTGCAGCAGATAGAACAGCAAGCCGGCCAGGGCGGCGAAAATCAAAAATTGCGCGAACACGGCCACAATGGTTCCGTTCATAATCTGGGCCCGGATCGGGGCGGTGGAGATGTGTACCTGGATGCTGCCAATCGCGTCTGTTTGAGTGGGATCGAGCAGTGGCAAGGAGAGAACATCTTCGATATCCGCCTCTGCGAATCCGGGTTTGCTGGCACTGACAATGATCTGACTGCGAGCATCCTGGATTTCCGCCAGCAATACACCTTGTATCTGTGGCATCGAATTGACGGCGGACTGCAACTGATCGGTATCGAAGTTCCACAAAGCTCGCGCCATCGAGTCCTGCGAACGATTCATGCTCTGTTCGATAAGCGCTCTTTCCTCGCTGATCCGCGCGAAGTAGTTGAACGACAGAGAGGAGGTGCTTACCAGAAGGAACGTGACGCCGCACCCTATCAGGAAAATGCGGAGCACGCGCGCGATGATCGGGGAGTCAGGCTTCCAAAGCATTGTTGTTTTCATTCTGCGGAGATTGTCGACTGCCTCATGGCTGCCGTCCTTCATTGTAGTGGCCCCTGTATGGTTGCCCAGCTGACCCAAAGAACAATGTGTTTATTTACAGTGCTTGTATTTACTGGGCTGCAGCGAATAGCTCTGGATTTTCATTACACCAATTGCCAATGGCGGTGGAATGAACCGACCATTACTATTTCCCCACCTCGTATCCTGCCGGAGTGTGACACAAGTGCAAGACCTGATAACCCCCACGCTAAACCAAAATCACTCTCGCGGGTTTCTCGCACTGCGTTATCTCCAGTTTCTGGACAAGGGCGCGGATCAGTCCATACAGAGAATAGTCAGTCTTGCCCAGGAGATATACCAGGCGCAGATCGCCCATGTGTCGCTGGTCGAAAATCAACAACCCTGGTATCGCTCTGGTACGGGTTTCCACCTGCCTGATATTCCCCGCGAACAATGCTTCTGTGCGCAGGTCATCCAGCAGGACCGTCTGTTGATGGTCAACGATGCCATGGCTCATGAGCTGTTTCGCCATCATCCGATGGTCGCAGGAGAGCCCGGCATTCGGTCCTACTGTGGCGTGCCTCTGCACGCTCCCTCGGGCGAGTGCATCGGCAGCCTGTGCATCATGGACACCCAAGTGCGTGACTTCACCGAGCTGGATCTCAAGCCCTTGTGCCTGCTCGCGGAAGTGCTGGAAGGCCTGCTGGATCAGACCGACGATGCCATGAATACCGTGTATTACGACGCTCTCACGGGGCTGCCCAACCGCATGACGGTGCTCGACAGGTTGAACATGGCGATTGCCCGGGCGGGCATTGCGCGGCAGTCACTCTCGGTGTTCACAATCAACATCGACAATTTCCGCATCATCAATCACTCGCTCGGTTACCGCGTCGGAGATGCTTTTTTGAAAGTTGTGGCAGATCGTCTGCAGTCCTGTCTGGGCGGTAATGGATTTCTCGGGCGTATCTGTGGCGATGAATTCGTGATGGTAAATACGAGTGTAACGACTGGCGGTATGACGACAACAACATTGCAAGAATTCGCCAACACCCTCCTGCGGCGCCTGGAAGACACCATCGAAATTGGTGCTCACGAGATTCGCGCAACGGCGTCGATTGGCATCAGCCAGTTTCCGCAAGATGGCATGACAGCGAACAAGTTGCTGGAGTGTGCAGATGGCGCATTGACGAAATCCAAGTTGCACGGGCGCAACATGGCGTCGCTCTACAAAACAGAAGTGCCTGTCGAGTCCGTGTCTCGCATCGAGCTGTACAACGAAATGACCATGGCGCTGCAGCGTTCGGAGTTCCAGCTGTACTACCAGCCGGAGTTCGATCTGGAAACTGGCGCCATTGTGAGTGTAGAGGCGTTGTTGCGTTGGCAGCATCCGCAGCTGGGACTGTTGGGGCCAGCAGATTTTCTCGATGTTGCCGAAGACACTGGTCTGATTGTTCCTATCGGCGAGTGGGTGATTCAGGAAGCGTGTCGCGAGGCGCAGCGCTGGCGTATGGAAGGCTTTGAAAACAGTCTGGTGGCGGTGAATCTCTCGGCGTTGCAATTCAAGCGCTCGAATCTTGAGCAGGTGGTGGAAGCTGCGTTGCAGCAATCCGGCCTGCCTGCTCGCAGCCTGGAGCTGGAATTGACCGAATCGATTCTCATCGGCGACAGCGAATGCACCCTCGCACGCATGGCGCGCTTGAAAGCCAGCGGTGTCCGATTGACGATGGATGATTTCGGCACTGGTTATTCCAATTTGTCTTATCTGGGTAGTTTTGCCTTCGACAAGTTGAAGATAGACCAGTGCTTCATTCGGCGCATGATGCAGAGTGAGGATCAGCACGTCATCGTCAAGACCATCATTCAGCTGGCGCAGAACCTGAAGTTGAATCTGATTGCGGAAGGCATTGAGACCCCCATGCAGCTGCAGTTGCTGCAGGACATGGGGTGCAAGAACGGGCAAGGTTATCTATTCGCCAGACCGATGCCTGCCGCGTCTATTCGTGAGCTGATCAGAGAGCGGCTGCCTTCTTGATCGAATAGTTCTGCCGGGGAAAGTGCACCGCCACTTTCCCTGCTCGCTCATCCTCGCGGGTGAGCACTACTTCCACGTCGTCGCAATACACCAGCCTGCCCTGCACCGGGTCCATACCGTAGTCGGTGGGAGTGACCACGATATTGTCTCCGGGCTGCAGGTCTGGCAGTGCCGATCCTTTTCCGTCCAGCGTGATGGTTGCCTGCCGGGCGATGGTAAGCGCCTCGGTGCTGCTGATCTCCGTACTGCTGCCGTGCCCCAGTGCCTGAATGCTGGCCATCCAGCGCCGCACGTTCGGATAGTCCTTGAACAGGGCTTCGCCAATCACCGGTTTGGTGGCCACAAACCAGAGCGGATGATAGACAGCGAAGTCGGCGATGGTCGGCGAGTTGCCAAACAGATAGGTTGTCCCGATCGCCAGTTCCTTTTCCAGTTTCCTCAGGCACAGCATGAAATTGTTGCGGGCTTCATGCATGGGCTGGCGCGGCAGGGGCGAGTCTTTGCGCATGGCCGTGCGGTCCGCGATGAATGCCTGCATCTCGGCCTCGCGTCCTGCAAAAGTTTGTGCCAGCACTTCGGGAAGAAAGGCTAGCGGCACCGCCGAGTTGAACAATACCGAGTCGGCCCAGGCTGCGACGGCGGTGGCACTCATCGCTGCATGTGCAGGATAGAGGTCCGGCATGGGCGCCAGGGCATTGAGCTTGCGGGCGATGAGCGCCGTATCACAGATGATATTGGCGCCTATCTGCAGGACCGGCGTCTTGCGATAGCCGCCGGTCAGCGCCACGACGTCGGGCTTGGGCATGATGCGGGGGATGATGACCGACTTCCAGACGAACTGCTTGGCGCCCAGAATGGTGCGAATCTTCTCAGCGAAGGGCGACATGGGGTAGTGGTGCAGGATGATGTCGGTCATAAGGATTACTCGCCGCCCAGTTCAGTGTAGACCGCGCGCAGGAAGCGCTCAGGGTCACCCATTCTGGCATCGTAGGTGGCTGTGGTGCCGGCTGCAGCGACCTGCTCATAGGTCATGCCGCTTTCGACCAGGGGGCGAACTTTCGTAACTACATCCAGAATCATGTCGCGGAAGGCCATCACGTCTTCACGTGTAGACTGACCGCCGTGGCCTGGAATGATGATTGTGTCCGGGCCGGACATGCCGATTGCCAGCGCCAGCGCCTCGATGGTGCCTTGCAGCGTGCCGCCGTTGGCGAGATCGATAAAGGGGTAACCGGTGGTGCGGAAGACATCACCCGTGTGCAGCACATCAGAGGTGGTGAAATAGATGTAGCTGTCGCCGTCGGTGTGCGCGGGCGGCACCGGAATCGCCATCACTTCTTCGCCGTTGAGGTGAATGGTGATGTCATCGGCAAAGGTGAGTACCGGCAGCGCCACGTCGGGCTGTGTGGCGCTCATGCGGACACGCACCTCGTCACGGGCGAGGATCAGAATGCCCTGACGGCCGAGGTTCTCGTTGCCGCCGGTATGGTCACCGTGCATGTGAGTATTGATCAGGAAGCGGATATCACCATCACTCAAACCCCGGATGGCCGCAAGAATCTTGTCGGTGAGCGGGGCAAACTGGTCATCGATCATCACGACGCCATCCGGCCCGACGGAAAGCCCGATGTTGCCACCAGCTCCCTCCAGGTAGTGAACGCTGCCGCGTACGGCATGCGGGACGATCTGGACGGTGCTGTAATCGGTCTGGGCATGGGCGGCACCGAACAGGCTGGCACCGGCCAGCAACAGGGCGGTCTTGAACATGGTTGAACCAGTCTTTCGTGCTGAGGCGGGGTGGCGCATGGGATTCTCCTGATGGGCGGATTGGAATAGCGTCTTCGGTGACTTCACAGAGGATAAGAGCCGATTGGGGCGTTGTCTATTGCAGAGGGGGTCTTCTGAGGCTCGATTTACGACGCGCTAACCAGGTAGTGCTCCGAATGTGACTCCCGGGGTATTGCCCGTGCTCATCAGCGACGGTCCTGCGCCGCTCCGCGGTGCCCTTACTCCGCAAAAAGCCCAAGGTCTTTTTGCTGCGTGCGGCGCTGGCCCTGATTGTCGCTGTTGAGCACGGGCAATACCCCCTGGCATACTGTAGAAGCAACTTAAGTCGATAGTCACAAATCACGAGCAGGGGTTGCGTACAGAGTTAATTGCTTTGCGGGGGAGGTGTGTTTGGCAAGGAGTCCAGCCACGCCTGGTGGTCCTCGTACTCTCGGAGCTGGAACAAGAAGACATACTCCACATTCTCCACGGCCACTGCTGCCCCGTTACGCACTCGGGGAGAGAACTCAAAGCGCGTGGTTGCCGCTCTGGCCGAGTTGTCGAAGATCACCGGAGGCACGGAGTCCACCACCGATATGGAATTCTCACTAACACTGCCATCCGGGTTCACATCGAACCTCACCCACACCCAGCCTTCAACTTCCCCTTCCGCAGCTTGACGGGGATAGACAGGTTCGACCTTGCTCAGCGGAAACTTCTCCTGATCGGACGCCTGTGCCTGTACGTCAAGTAACTGCACATTGCCAAGACCCACCAGTAGCGTTGCCGCCATCGCAACGCTCAGTGCGATCATTTTTTTGCTTATGGTTTTCATCATCATGGGGTTCTCCAGTATTGTCGTTATGCGATTATAAAGGTGTTTTCTGTCCACCATCATTTGTGCCAACAGTCTTCTCTGATCCCTGCATTCCCTGGCTACCAACAGCAAATTCTCCGCGTACTCGGTGTTGCTCTTGCCGCAGTAGATGACGGCTGCATCACAACTATTCTCCGCTTCTTCATCCACCTTTCTGACTGCGAGCCAGACGAGTGGGTTGAACCAATAGACGCACAGGACAACCTGACACAGCGGCATGGACACCCAGTCCAATCGCTTGATGTGACTCAGCTCGTGTACCAGTACATCCTCTAGAACGGAGTCACTCCACTGCGAATAAGTTGTTGGCAGAATGACGCAGGGACGCAGAAGACCAAATGAAAATGGCGAGGAGATTGCTGAACTTTTTTTGATGGAAACCTCTCGGGAAATCCGCAGCACTTCACGAACCCTGCGTACCGATTCCTTGATTTTTTTGTCGCCGACAATTTCGGCGCTCCTGCTGATACGCAGCACCTTTTGCAAGGACAGACACAGACGGACAAACAGGAAAATCGTGGGCATTGTCAGTATCAGCAGTAACAGGAATCCATATTGAGTCGCATTGAAATCTGTAGAGAGTGGCGTTGAATCGGCAAACACATTGATGCTGAAGATTTTCATTGTGTCTTCAGCTGTGCCCGGCATTGCATCCGGCAGTAATGGGATCAATGGCAATAACACCAGACAGAAAATCCCACTGACCCACAGCAGATGCTTGTGACTGCTGCTTGATCGTTTGGTGATTACCCGAATGACCGGCAGAATCAACCCGATCACCAACGTGGATTTGAAGAACAGGTCCAGCAACATCAACAGCAGCGAAGTGTGTGCAGTGTCCATGTTCCTCTCCTTATTTTTTCTTGTTGTTTTTCTTCTTTGCTTGAATGAGTTTATTCAGTCGTTCCAGTTCCTCATCGGAGATATCGCCGTCGGACATATCCAGTAGCGAGTTGACAGCGAGGAACGTCGAATCACTGAAGAATGTCTTCACTACATTGGAAAGTGCACTCACGGACGCCGCCTGCCTTTCCACCAGCGGGTAGTAGACATATTTCAGTCCGCTTTCCCGATGGGCGATGTGCCCCTTCTCCACGAGCTTGCCAAGCAGGGTGCGCACGGAGGAGTAGCTGGGCGCATCCTCAATCGCGTCCATAACTTCCTTCGCGGTGGCCTCGTTCATGCGATAGATGATGTCCATGATTTGCCGTTCGCGGCGGCTCAACTCTCTGCTACTGGTCATTTCTTCCCCTCTCTGTCAGATGTCGTACGAAGCCATGTGTTAATTTATTAGCATTATGTTAAAAATTTAGCACAAGGAGGATTGAAGTCAACAGAAATTTCAAATGTGTTGTCGATTGATGCGGCGGAGCTTCGGAGCATTGATGCCAAGAAGCCTGTTGTCAGCGGTCACGCCCAGGTAGCAGGTTTTTTCAGACAGAGATTGCGAAGGGGTTAAGCAGAAGATAACTCGTATTGAATCAATATGGCCTTAACCCGAAATCGCAATCACCACACTGGACTCCTCAATCGACGCCATCGCGGCGTCTCCTTCGGCCAATTGCGTGCCTTGCTCTGCGAATCCGGTAAGCCGCAATTCCGGGGATAAGGCCAGCCCGATTTCGCGATCATCAGCAAAGGCGGCGACTTGCGACACGTGGCCGTGCAGCAGGTTATCGCCGTCTCGTGGGGGAATTTCGGCAGCCACTTTCACACCGGTGGCTTTGAAAAGAGCGAGAACTGCCGTTCCTGGTTTCAGGCCTAGCAGCTCGGCACTTTCACGCGTAATTCTGGAATAAATCACCGTACCGCTCGCCAGCACCAGCCCGACTCTCACGGAGGCGCCATGCTCGCTGACAGAGTCGACGGTACAGGGAAACTGGTTGCGCATGCTGGTCACGAAGCCCAGACCTGCGATCCCGGGCACGGGATTGCCCTCGGCGTCCAGACCAGACAACACGGATTTTCTGGCGGCATGCATCAACTGCGCGGCCCGCAGCAGACGCTGACCAGTGTTGGTAAGTTGCGCGCCGCCGCCGCCTACACCGCCAACGACCTTCTCCACCAGCGGCGCACCGGCGAGATTGCTCAGCGCCTCAATGGCTTGCCAGGCGCCCTTGTAGCTCATCCCTGCGCCGCGTGCAGCTTCGGAGATCGAGCCAACTTCGCCAATGCGTCTGAGGATGTCGATGCGCTTGTCTGAGGTTTCGTACCCGAGCGCGTCGCTTAGTTGAATGTCGTTTGTGCTCATGAGGGGTTCTGTTGTCGTCAATTGAAGCGCTTGCATTGATTTTGCAAATGCCACTACCATACCGCTATTCCAATTTAGAATAACGGTATTTCACTATGTCTTTCTCTCGCGTAGCGCTCTATTTAGCATCCGTTCTGTCAGTTACAGCTCAATCAGTAGGCGCGCAGGCTCCAGCCACAAGTCAGTCATCAGGCGCTCCCACAGCACAAGATCAAGCCACCGTAGAGTCCGTCCTCGTCACCGCCCGCTATCGCCGTGAAGACGCGCAAAGCGTGCCCATTTCCATGTCGATCATCGGCGGCGATGCGCTGGATGCCAGCCATACTATCAGCCTGTCACAGCTGACGGAACTGGTGCCCACCTTGAACTACTCTTCGCCCAATCCGCGCAATACGGCGCTGACCATCCGAGGTCTGGGCAGCAGTGTGGTTGCCGTCGCGCAGGCCAATGACGGTCTGGAGCCGGGGGTAGGTTTTTATGTCGATCAGGTCTATCACGCGCGCCCGGCGACGGCGGCGTTCGATTTCCTCGATCTGGAAAGGGTGGAAATCCTGCGTGGTCCGCAGGGGACGCTGTTCGGCAAGAACACCACGGCCGGGGCGATGAACATCAGCACCCGGGCGCCTGCGTTCACACCGGAGTTCAGGGCCGAGCTGACGACCGGCAACCTTGGCTATCACCAGGCGCGGCTCTCCGCCACCGGACCGCTGCTGGGCAATCGCCTGGCGGGACGTCTCTCCGTGGTGATGGCGGACCGCGAAGGGGTGCTGGATAACGTGACGACAGGCCGCAAGGACAACGATGTCGACAACAAGGCCATTCGCACTCAACTGTTGTACCAGCCGGGAGGCAGGTTCTCTCTGCGCTTGGCGGCCGACTATTACGCCATCGACACCCGCTGCTGCACACAGGTCTATCAAAGCGTCGGCGCGACGCTGAAACCGGCCGCGCAGCAATATCCGGCAATGGCGACGGGGCAGAGCTACGCTCCTCCGAGTCTGGACCCCTTTGATCGTGTCACCGATATCGATGCCGATTTGAAGGTCATGAGCCACGAAGGCGGTGTGTCAGCAATCGCCGAGTGGGAACTCACAGGTGCCGCGTTGACCTCGGTGAGCGCGTGGAGATTCTGGAAATGGGCTGCCGCCAATGATCGGGACTACACCGGTCTGGTGATCCAGACGGTCCAGGGTATTCCCTCGCGTCAGGATCAATACAGTCAGGAGCTGCGTCTGAGTTCGACAGGGGAGCGCGCACTGGACTATACCACTGGTCTCTATTTCTTCACGCAGACCATCAAGGCGAAGCCATCAACCGCCTATGGTCCGCTGGCCAGCTATTGGTTGTTAGGTGGCACAACGCCTTCCGCTCTGTTGGATGGCTATCGCACCGATGGAAAGACCCGTTTTCAGTCCGACAGCTACGCGGCGTTTGGTGAGCTGACCTGGCACGTCACCGACACCGTGGATCTCTCCGGCGGGCTGCGCTACACCTACGAAGAAAAAGAGGGAGACTATCTGGCGGCGGTGTCCGGGGGACTGGCCAACCCGACAGCGGCTCAGCTGCGGCAGAAAAACTCCATCTTGCGTGATCAGGCGTACGCTGTGGACGACACCGACGGCAGTCTCTCCGGGCGTGTCAACATCGCGTGGCGTTACAACGATCAGGTAATGCCCTATCTGACCGTGGCTCGGGCGCAGAAATCCGGCGGCATTAATATGTCGGGCCTGCCTCTGCAGCCGGATAATCTGCCTGCATTGACGACTGCGGTGATCAAGCCTGAGAAAAATACAACCGTGGAAATTGGGGCCAAGACACAATGGTTCGATGGCCGTATGCAGATCAATGCCGATGTCTTCGACACTCGGGTGCGTGATTTTCAAGCGAACGTGGTCGACACCGGGCCAGGCGCTTTGCGGGGCTATCTGGCCAACATCGATGAAGTGCGGGTGAAAGGCATCGAGGTGGATGGTTCCGTCGCCATCACCGACGGCCTGACGCTACGCTTTTCTGTGGCGAAAACGGACGGTGAATATGCCTCTTACCAGAATGGGCCTTGTCCGCTGGAGCTGACCGGCACTGCCACCAGTGTCTGCGATCTCAGCGGCAAACCGCTGGCTTCGTTGCCGAAGCTGGTGCTGTCCGGTGGCTTCGAATATGAGCACCCGGCGCAGCTGCTGGGCATGGCGGGCCGTCTCTACCTGCGCAGCGATTTCACGCGGCGCGATGAGACCAATGCTCAGTCGTCCATTTCAAAGTACACATGGATTGACGGTTACAGTCTCGTCAACGCCAGCGTTGGTTTCATGCAGGGCGATGCCTGGGATCTGTCGCTGTGGATGCGCAATGTGCTGGAAGAAGAATACATGCAGACCCTGACGGTGCAGGCCGGTAACTCCGGGTTGATTGTCGGGCTGCCAAGTGATCCTGCCCCTTATGGCCTCACCTTGCGGGCGACGTTCTGACGAATCATGAATGATCGCCGATCTATAAACTCGTAGCTTTTGCTACATAAAGTAGTACTCTCTACATAAAAGTGGTCGGTGTTGTGCAAGGCACGTCCCAATGGAGAGATAGAGTCATGGCAAGCAAACGTTTTCTGGTTATTTCGGGCGTGTCAATTTTGATACTGCTGGTGTCGGCTGGCCTGTTTTATACGCAGGTCCTGCCGGGCCTCTCTGTTGCCCGTGCAGAGCCTCCGGCCTTGGAGGTGAGCATTGCCCAGTGGCTGCTGCGCGCCAGTGTCCCGGAAGAGGCGCGCAATGCGGTGAATCCGCTAAGCGATGACCCAGCGGCGGCAGCGGCTGGCCAGATCGTGTATCAACAGAAATGTGAGAGCTGTCATGCTTACGACGGCAGTGGCAGGATGGAACTCAGTGCAGGCTTGTTCCCCCGGCCGCCTGGCTTGAGGGAGTCAGTGCAGGTGCTCTCGGACGGTGAAATTTTCTACCACATCCGTAACGGCATTCGAAACACGGGCATGCCGGCCTGGGACATGCCGGACGATGAACTCTGGCAGCTGGTGTCCTATCTCCGCGAACTGCCCGAAACCGCTGTTCTTGCGTCTGCTCCGGGTGAAACGACGCGGATTGGCCCGGTGCCGAACTCGCATTATGTTGGTTCGGCTGCTTGCCAGGATTGTCACGAAGAAGTGTATGAACGGTGGAGCAAGTCCCTGATGGCGAATGTGGTCCGCGATCCGCGCGAACATCCCGATGCCATTCTCCCCGACCTGTCGGTGCCAAACCCTCTGCTGACGTTCACGCTGGACGACATCGCCCTGGTCTACGGCAGCAAGTGGAAGCAGCGCTACTTCACTAAAGTCGGTGACGACTATTATCCGCAGCCTGCTCAGTGGGATGTCACTAATGAACAATGGCGCCCTTATAACGTTGCCGTAGGTACCGATTGGTGGACCGCACATTACCCGACTGACAACTTCAGTCGGCCGACCGGTGCGCTGTGCGATGGCTGCCATTCTGTGAACTACAACATCGCCGACAAGACCGTCACCGAGTGGAATGTCGGTTGCGAGAAATGCCACGGACCGGGCAGTGAACATGTGCGTGACACGACGCAAGTCTCCATTCTCAATCCTGCCCGTATGGATTATGTACAGGCCAACGATGTGTGCATTCAGTGCCACGCTCAGGGTCAACCCCTGAACAACCCGATTGCCGGTACCTACTATGACTGGCCAGTCGGCTTTCATGTGGGCCTGGAGTTGAGCGATTTCTGGAAGATGGAAGAGCACACGCTAGGTGAGCAGACCTTCACGCATTACGCCGAGGGCACTGGACACAAGAATCGGATGCAGGGCAACGATTACGTGCGCAGTCAGATGTACAACCATGGCGTGACCTGCTTCAGCTGTCATGACTCACATGGCAGTGACAATACTGCGAGTCTGATTTCACCAGCGAATGAGGTGTGCACGAGCTGCCACAGCCCTGCTTCTCCGAGTGGGCCGCGTGCGCCAAGCATCGTCGAGCACACTCATCATCTGCCAGACAGTGCCGGCAGTCAGTGTGTCTCTTGCCATATGCCGAAAATCGAACAGACCATCGCCAACGTCAATGTCAGCAGCCACACCTTCGTCTTCGCAACTCCTGCCCAGACCGACGCGCTCGGCATTCCCAATGCCTGCAATGTGTGTCACACCGACAAGGATACGGCGTGGACCAGCGCAGCACTCAAGACCTGGACGGAGCGTTCACCCTGGAGGATGGAACAGTGATGAGATCGCCGCGCTCTCCCGACGCTTCGTCAGGCGGTGCAGCTGCACGGTTTTGGCTGCTGCCGCTGATGGTCCTGGTGTGGTCGTCCAGCGCTGAGGCTTATCGCCCATTCGATTCCACTGACGCTGACGTAGTAGACCCCGGCGAGATCGAGATTGAACTCAGCCCGCTCAGTTATCGTCACGGGGATGGAGGCAACACTCTCATAGCACCAGCAGTCGTGGTGAACTACGGATTCGCTCCGAGCTGGGAGGTCATCGTCGAAGGAGAGGGCGAACATCCTCGCGCAGGCGGGCGCAGTTCGATGGTCGGCAATGCACTGCTGCTCAAGCACGTGATCCGTGACGGTAGCCTGCAGGGGGCGTCGGGACTGAGCGTTGCCACAGAATTCGGATTCGAACTGCCTGGCATCAACGCGGAATCAGGAACCGGGGCTATCGCAGCGGGCATCGTCAGCCACGAGTCGTCCTGGGGTGCTCTGCACTTCACTGCCGAGGCCGTACACACCCGCGACAGCACTACCGAGCTGGCTTTCGGAACCATTCTGGAAGGCCCGGGTGATTGGGTTGTGCGGCCTGTCGCCGAGGTCTTCTATGCCCATGAGCTGGGAGAGGCAGAAGAGGCGGCAGTTTTGGTCGGCGCCATCTGGAACTTCAGTGACAATCTCGTGTTCGATGCGGGAGTCCGGCGCAGTGTGTTGGGAGAGGGACGTGATACAGAACTGCGGCTTGGGTTGTCGTTCGCGTTTTCTGTGCGTTGAATATGTGGCGATGGCGGGTGCAGCGGACACTGACAACAAGTAGTATGGCCGGGAAATTGGAGGAGGTCGGTAAAGCGCACAGTGGCGTTCTGACCTCGAATATCAATAGTTCCGGAGAGTCACAATGTGGCACAGGTTTTCAACCCTTCTACTTTTAACCCCGTTCGTTTTAATCCCGTTCGCTCTTCCAAGCTTCGCTCAAGATTCCCAACCCTGGCGCCTCGTTGAATCTACCGACAGCACCCGCGTGGTGTTCACGCATCAACTGCGCTTTGAAAATCTGGATGGTCAGTTCCGGGCTGGACGGCTGGGCAGCAGTGATCAGGTGCTGCTCTCGCGCACGACGGTGACCGGGGAGTATCGCCACGAGAATTCCAGCGTTGTCCTCGAAGTTCTCGATGCGCGGCAGGCCCTTGCCGATTCCGGCAGCTCGCTGACGAGCAAAGTGGTGAATACTGCCAACCTGCAACAACTCTATGCGACAGCGAAGTTCAGCGATTTTCTCCAAGGCACGAGTACGCTGGATATCAAGCTTGGCAGACAGACCGTCGATCTTGGCAGTCGTCGGGTGATTGCCCGCAGCACCTTCAGTACCGTTCCCACGAGCTTCGACGGACTGCACTCCGCGTTGACACTGGAAGATGGCTCGCGTCTGCAGTTGTTCTATCTGCAACCGGTTCCCGGCATTCCCAATAATCTCAACGACCTCCTGGGGAATCGCACCGTGCGAGATCGACGCAGTGACGCTATCGAACTGTGGGGAGCGTTCAGTGAACTGCCCGCGTTGACGGAGTGGTTGCGAGGCGATTTTTACTACATCCGATTGAACGAAAAGGACATCCGCAGTCAAGCAGGGACGAATCGCCGACTGAACCACTACGGCGTTCGGTTGTTCCATCCGGCGGCAGCGGAACAGATGGATTTCGACGTTGAAACCGTGCTGCAAAAGGGCAGCTCGCATGCCACAGCGGCCAGCACCGATGTGCGTGCTCTGGATCATGATGCGTATTTTCTGCACGCTGAAGTTGGTTACAGTTTCGCTGCCGCCTGGAATCCCAGGGTCCAGGCGCTCTTTGATTATGCGTCAGGCGATGAGAATCCGCTTGATGGCAGCATGGAGCGCGTTGGCGATGTCTACGGTGAACGTCGTTTTGATTTCGGTCCTACCAG
This sequence comes from Pseudomonadota bacterium, assembly GCA_040384465.1. Lineage (GTDB taxonomy): Bacteria > Pseudomonadota > Gammaproteobacteria > Pseudomonadales > Pseudohongiellaceae > UBA5078. The sequence continues at coordinate 138,966 of JAZKJF010000006.1, forward strand.
TCTCTATGGTCCTTTCGCACGAACCAATCTGGTGACTGCCGGATACCGCGTCAACGCAACGCCCGCAGCGGGGATGCGCCTGATGATCGCTCATCGAGATTATCGTCTCGCGGAATCTCGCGATACCTGGTCAGGGACAGGGCTGCGTGACAGTCGTGGCAGCTCGGGACGTGGTCTTGGTCAGCAATTGGAAGCTCGTCTGCAATGGGATGTCATCCCGGGCAATCTGACGCTGGAGAGTGGTTTTGCGTGGGTAGACTGGTCAGATTTCGCGGAACGGGTGGGTGGGCCGAACTTGGCATCGCAGACGCATTATGCATACGTGCAGAGTCAGCTGACGTTCTGAGTCTCCCGAATCAACGTCGTCAGCTGCGCGCGGTTCTTGACGAAGGTTTTCTGATAAATCCGTGACGAATGATCCTTCACCGTCTGCAGGGTGATGAACAACTGGTTGGCGATTTCCTGATTGGTCTTGCCCGCATAGATGCCGTGCACGATGTCGGCCTCCCGCTTGCTGATGCCATAGCGGGAGAGGAAGTCGTCGAGCGTCAGCCTGGGCTGTGGCTGCACTTCGTCATCCACTGCCTGATAAGCGTAGAACACCACCAATGCTGTGTTGGAAAGGTAGAACAGCACGACGAAAATGGTTTCGTAATGAGCTGTTTGCGCCAGTGGGGTGAAGGCGCTTAGATGAATCAGCCCTGTGCTGGCGCTCAAGGCCGTAAGCCCATTTCTGGCTTCGGGATTGACGACAGGTTTGCTGCCCGAGAGCAGAATGGCCACCACTGCCAATGAGGTCACCAGCCCCGCCACCGAGCAGACCGTGCGCACCGGATCATTCCCGTCCAATGGTTGCTCTAACAACACTTTCATCAGACTGATGATCAAGACCAGCGCGATAGTCAGCGTTGTTGTCAGCGCCACGATCCATCCCGCCGGACGCTCCTGAACACGAGCGACCCAGATCAGCAACATCCCCAGAGCGCCAAGATAGAACGGTGCGCCCAACCGCGACACCAGCGTCGCCACTGCTTCCACGTTCTCCAGATTTGTCAGTTCTGCGACGAGAATCCCACTCCACAGCCCATAGAAGCCGAAGACATAAAGCAGTATCAGAAAATACTGCAGGAAGTTGAACGCGGCTTTCTTTCCCCCTTGGCGCGGCCGGAATAGGACAAGGATGCCGCCTGCCGTCATGGAGAGGCAGAGCGTGAAGCTGAACCAGAGGAGGAGTGTGTTGTAGTCAATCATGTCGCGAATATAGCACCGGGCTACACGACTGCATCATTACCAAAGTAGGAATTTGCAAATCACTACTTTGGTAGTTTGGCAGCTTTGCGGAAGGCGGTTAATTTTGCCATCACTCAACAACCTCAACCCATTGCAAGGAGATTTTCATGAACAACCAGCAGGTACCGTCATCTCCCCTTTCGACCTTGTATCCGGAGCCAGGCGTGGGCAGCGCTCTCGGCAGTGGCTGGCGCAAGATGCAGGACAACTTTCTGCTGTTCTTCCTGCCCGTGCTCGTCATGGTGGTGATGGAGATCCCATTCCAGGGCGCGAGTATGGAGGGCTCCGGCGATGACAGCGTATCGCCTTTCTTCGGTCTGCTCGGGTTCGCGTATCGGCTGCTGTTCATGCCGGTGGTCAACTACGGCATCGATCTGGTGTTCCTGCGCGGAGTGCGGGGTGATCCGGTCGAAATGCGGAGCATGTTCGATGGCTTTCACAACTACATCAATGTGGTGCTCACAGCGCTGCTGGTGTTCGGGTTGGTCTGCATCGGCTTCATCGCTCTGATTATTCCGGGCATCTACGTGGCCTGCCGTCTGGTGTTCGCCTCCTATCTGGTGATGGATGAAGGGATGGAACCGATTGCCGCTGTAGAGGCCAGCTGGCGGATTACACGCGGGCATGCCTGGACGATTTTCCTGCTGGGACTGGTATCTTTCTTCCTGTTCCTGTTGGGCATGATATTGCTGCTGGTCGGCATCTTTCCGGCGATCATGTGGATCAAAGCGTCGTTTGCCTCGCTGTACCTGTCTATCACGCAGTCTGGTTCGACCAGGAGTTCTGCACGCAACGACCAGAACGAAAGCGATGACACCGCTGGTGATACACAAAGAGAAGCCAGCTAGTCCTGCCTTCGGCTAGAATGGCGCGCCCGTGAAGCGTGGAGGAAGACTCCCGCCTCACGGGCGCGTCACATCACGTCAGATCAAGAAACCATAGAAAGAAAGGAGTTGTCATGTCACAGAGACGTGTTATCGCAGCGTTGCCAGTGTGTATGTTCCTGCTTGTCGGCTGTGCGAGTGATGGCAGCCAGCCGTCCTCACAGCAGGTGTTGATGCCTCCCGGCTACGCGATCATCGACGACGGTAATTTCAGGATTCGCTGCGGCATGACCAATGTCTTCTTGGCGGGCACTTCGTTCCGCGAACTCTTCCATGCCGACGGCTCGGAAAAGACCCGCAGTGAATTCTGCGCGGATCATCGCAGCGATACTCGGGTGACACCCTGAGAAAAGCAGGCAAATCGGCGATTCGTCCCGCAAGAGCGTCGTTCTCCCCCGCCGTGATGGTGGGGCTGGCTGGTGAAAGAGTAAGCTGCGTCCGAACTCCATCAGCAGTTAATCTTCAGCCACTTTCAAGGAAGAAATAGCCATGTCACAGCGACGTGTTCTCGCAGTTCTGCCATTACTTTGCATGTCTTTGCTCGTTGCTTGTGCCAGCAATGGCGACAGCTCATCGGCCAGGCCACGGCTGCAGCCACCGGGTTATGCCGGTGTCATCGGCGACAACGCTTTCCGGGTGTATTGCGGGACGACTGCGGTCGTCATGCCCCGTCATTCCATGAAAAATTTCTATAAGGAAGACGGGGCTGAAAAGACTCGTGAGGAATTCTGCGAAGAGTACCGAAGCGATACCCTTATCAGAAGATGATCTTGGAAGGTGGTCTCAGGGTAAGCGGTAAGCCACTACCTCATCCGTCGCCACAATCACCACGTACTGCGTGCCATCGGCATCCGCATAGGTCATCGGATTGGCATTGCCGCGTCTGGGCAGCGTGGTTTCCCACAGCTGATTGCCGGAGCGGGCATCCATGGCACGGAAGCGATTGTCGTCGGTAGAGGCCATGAACAGCAGGCCGCTGGCAGTGGCAATCGCGGCGGCGCGGCCGGGTCTGCCGGTCTGCTGACGCTCAGCAGGCAGGCCCTCGGTGATGCCGACGGGTTGCTGCCAGACGATGTCTCCACTTCTGCTATCCACGGCGGTCAGGCGCCCCCAGGGCGGTGACTGACAGGGCCAGCGCGATTCCCCAATCTGTACGTCAAAGTTGGCTGGTCGCGGGCTGCGTCTCTCGAAGGGGAGCGCTGCACCCGGCTCGGACGCCTGCATCCAACCGAAGCTGCCGACATCCTGCGAGAACACGAACAGATAACCCGACGCCGGATCGAAGGACGCACCGCCCCAGTTCGGGCCGCCCACCAGTCCGGGGAACAGCAGCGTCGTGCGGGTACTGGTCTCGTCCGGACGGTAAGCCCAGGGCGTGAAGGCACCTTCGTTGTGGATATCCCCAACGCTGGCCGCCAGCTCGGCACATGCCTGTGCATGTTCGGCTGAAGTCTGTTCGGCGCGTACCAGATCGCGCGGCGCGTAACTGACGCGAGCCAGTGCCGGTGGATTTACCGGGATCGGCTGCGTCGGGAAAGCGTGCTCACCGGGCACGTCACTTGGAGGGACTGCCCGCTCCTCGACCCCGTAGATGGCTTCTCCCGTGCTGCGATTGAGGATGTACAGATAGCCCGATTTGGTTGTCACGCCCAAGGCAGGAATGCTGGTGCCGTCACGCTCGATGTCGAACAACGCAGGAGCGGCGGGTGGATCATGATCCCAGAGGTCGTGGTGAATGGTTTGAAAGTGCCAGACGTACTCGCCACTGCGGATGTTCACTGCGACAAGGGAGTTGGAGAAGAGGTTGGCGCCTTCGCGGTCGCCGCCATAAGCGAAGGGAATGGGGGAGGCCAGTGGCAGGTACATCAACTCGCTCTCAGTATCCACGGTGAAATAGAAAGGCCAGGCGTTGGCGCCGAGGCGGCCTTCCCAGCTGTCGCCCTCCCAGGTGTCATGGCCGAGCTGCCCGGGTTGTGGCACCGAACTGAATTCCCAAAGCTTTTCGCTCGTGCGCAGATCATAGGCGCGGGCATTGCCGATACCGCCAGCAGCACCGCGCGGGGTGTTGGCGCCGACCACCACAATGTTGTCGTAGACCAGAGGAACGGAGTTATAAGGAGTCACCAGATCGATGCTGCCCTGTGCGCCGAAGGCAGTGGCCGGAGCACCGGTTGCCGCGTCGAGGGCAATCAACTGCGTGCCAGCGGTGAAGAGAATGCGGGCGGCGCTGTCGCCGTTGCCAGCCCAGTAGGCAACACCACGGCGTGAGGGGGTGTCGCCACTGACGGTGTGCTTCCAGATTTCGGTGCCGGTCGTTGGATCGAGGGCCACGATACTGTCAGCGCTTGGTAAATACATGACGCCATCGACGACGATCGGGGTGGCCTGTGAGTTGGGTCCGTTTTCGCTGGTGTCGTCAGCGCTGCGCAGTGAGTAGCGCCAGCCGGGTGTCAGCGAGCGGACATTGCTCGCGTCGATCTGCGTCAGTGGCGAGTAGCCGGTGCCGGCCAGATCGCCCCGGTACTGGGGCCAGTCAGCAGCGGCTGTATCTGCCGCATCCGCTGTAAACCCCGGACTGGCAACAAGGCAGGCGCTGCAGGCCGTCGTTGCGAACAGAAGATTCAAAAAGCGCATGGTGCTCTCCCGATTTTCAAAGCGTGTTGTTGTCATTTTCTGCGGGCTAAAGCTAGCACAAGTCCTTATTGAATGGCGCGCCCGTTTTGCAACGTCGTGCGCGTCGGGCAGGGAGCGCCGAGCGCTTGCTCGTGTGCTGTTCGACTCACCGTTCACCTGCCCGTCGCTTTTTGTCCGCAGATGCCCGGGGCCGCCTTGACAGTGCCCCTCAGGGCGAGGAGAGTCTCCGCGCGCTCAACAATAATAACTGGAGGCTCCCCCGTGAAACTGAATAATCGCTGGCCCCTGCTGCCACTTGTGGCCGCTGTCATGCTGACGTGGACTGGTCCGCTCGCCGCTCAGGCGCTGGCCAAAGACGTTCCCACCATCCCTCACGAACCTGTGGAAGGATTCATCAAACTGCCCGAAGGACTGTATTTCGGCGAGGCGCTGGGAGTGGCAACCAACTCTCAGGGACACATCTTCATCTACACCCGCAGCGGCGACACGCGCTTGTTCGAATTTGACCAGAATGGCAACTACGTGCGCGAGATCGGCGCCGGACTGTACGGTCTGGAATTCGCTCACAAAGTGCGAGTGGACCGTGACGACAACATCTGGGCGGTCGACGAAGGCTCCAATCAGGTGATGAAGTTCAACCCGGAAGGTCGGGTCGTGATGGTGCTGGGGTATCGCCCCGAAGCGGTCAAAGGCGCCATCGAGCTGCCCGGGGGGGCGGGGCCGGATGAGCGCTACTTGTTCGGGCGACCGACGGACGTCACCTGGGACACCGAAGGCAATATCTTTGTCTCGGACGGTTACATCAACCACCGCGTCGTGAAGTTCACGCCGGATGGCCACTATGTCGGCCAGGTGGGCACCGGTCAGCGCGGTGAAGCAATCGACCAGTTCGACACCCCACACACCATCGCCTCGGACAATCTGGGCAATATCTATGTAGGCGACCGTGGCAATGCCCGCGTCAAGGTCTACAGCAGCGATCTGGAATTACTGGATATGTATGAAGAGACTGGTGATCCGTGGGAGATCTGCATCTCTCAGGGCGAGCACCAGTACCTGTTCGTCTCCAACTCCAACTCAGACAGCAATCCGGCGGCCTCTTGGGCTGTCACAGGTGAGGTCTACAAGATGGAACTGGACGGCACCATCATCGGCAGGTTTGGTGAGGCCGGCAAGCTGCCCGGTCAGTTCCAGACCATTCATGGCATGGACTGTCGCGACCCCAGCGAATTGCTGGTGGCAGAGATTTCTGCCTGGCGGGTACAGAAGATTCTTCTCGGCGAAGATCCCAGACCATAACCATTCAACACCGCCTGCTCAAAAGCGGGTGAGGAGTGAAACATGAAAAGTTCGATGCAATTATTGGTACTGGCAGCCGCCGTGGCGCTGGCAGTGCAAGCCCAGGCACAGGTTCCGGAAATCGCGTTTACGGCAGAGGATGCTCTCAGCGGTTTCCCTGACGATATTCACATGGGCGAGGCTGCCGGGGTGGCACGCAATTCCGATGGTGACATTTTTGTCTACACCCGCACAGGCAACCCCACCATCACTTTGGGCGCATCCCGCTATGTCTCCCACGGAGGCGCACGTCTGTTCAAGTTTGGCGCTGATGGGGAATATGAACGCGAGATGGGACAAGAGAGCTACGGCGCTCTCTATGCTCAACAGGTGCGCGTGGATAGCGATGACTACATCTGGTCGGTAGATCAGATGTCTGGCCAGGTGGTGAAGTTCGACCCGGACGGCCGCATTGTCATGGTCATGAGCCGCAAGCCCGAAGCGATGCGTCTGCCTGCACCGTTGTTTGAGCAGCCAGCGCGTGAAGGCGTGGGCGCCGCCGGAGAGTCCTTCCAGGGCCCGACCGACGTAGCATGGGATTCGCAGGGCAACTTCTATGTCGCCGACGGCATGCGTAATGCGCGTGTCGCCAAATATGACTCAGAAGGTCGTTGGATCAAGAACTGGGGCAGTTATGGTACTGCGGCAGGGCAATTCAACGTGGTGCATGGCATCGCGATTGACGCTGCTGACAACATCTATGTGGCTGACTACAACAATCAGCGCATTCAGGTGTTCGACACAGAGGGCAACGCGCTGCGCGAGATGAAGGGCTTCGGCTCACCCATGGCGATGTGCATTACCCCGGGACCGGAGCAGGTGATGTATGTCTCCAACTCCAACCCACCGGACAACCTCGACGTGGCTGGCGAGATCTACAAGATGCGTCTCGACGGCACCATCATCGGCAAGTTCGGCAAAGCCGGGAAGAACATCGGCGAGTTCGGTACGGTGAATGCCATCGACTGTCAGGAAGAGAACAACCTGCTGATAGGTGAAACGGGTAACTGGCGTGTGCAGAGAGTGACGCTGCAGCCTTGATTGGTGTGGGTCGCCTGCAGGGCAGGCTCGTACAGATGGGGGTGTCGCCTGCAGGGCAGGCTCCTACACTGTATGAGCCTGCCCTGCAGGCGACTCGAATCTAAATCAGTTGTCGAGGCTGAAGACGTATACGGCATTGCCGCCTGCGGGATGGCGAATCTCAGGAGTCACCAGCGCGGGCACCTGACGTGGGCTGGTGCCACCGACAGCAGTGGTGACGGCGATGTATTGCTTGCCGTCGATAGCGAAGGTCAACGGATGGCCTTGCACGGATGTGCCCAGACGGGTCTCCCACAGAATCTCACCCGTTTCCACGTCAAAGGCGCGGAAGCGACGATCCAGATCACCCACAAACAGAATGTCGCCCGCCGTGGACAGTACGCCGGTCAGGAAAGAGGCGCGTTGTTCATAGCTCCACTTCTCTTCCAGAGTACGGACATCGTAGGCCGCCAGCTTGCCGACATTGCCATCGGTGCCGGGCATCTCGAAGAAGCGACGGCTGGCTGCTGTGCCACCCGAGCCCGGTACGAGTTCAACTGCGCGCGCCGCATTCTCCAGACAGGTCTGGCTCAGCGGGGCGATCAGTACGCCGCTCGGTTCGTGATAGCTCATGGAGTGCCAGTCCTTGCCGCCCGCGCTGCTGGGGCAGGAAGAGGTCCACTGGTCGATTTGCGCGTTGATGATGTCGTCACGGTAGGTAACGGCACCCGTCGCGTAATCGATGTGGCTAAAGGAGTTCTGGAACATCGTCTCGGTGAGGGCGAGGAATTCGCCGCTGACGCGGTCGTTCTTCCACAGAATGCCGTACTTGCCGAGTGAAAACACGGTCTTGCGGCCGTCGATGTCGATCAGGATGCGCTCGAACACTTCGTCCAGATCCAGCGCCTCGCCTGGCACGTGCTGGAAGTGCCAGTCCAGCTCACCGTTATCCACGTTCAGAGCGATGGTGGAGTTCGTGTAGAGCCCTGCATCGTGAATGGACATGTGTCGGCTGACGGGCACCCAGGGCTTGGCCTGCGCGGTACCCCAGTAGGTCAGCTTCAGGTCCGGGTCATAGCTGCCGGTGATCCAGGTCTCGCCGCCTTTGCGGTAGAGATTGTCCAGACCGCCCCAGGTGTCGCCGCCCGGATATTCGGAGTGCGCGATCGGGGTGAATTCCCAGAGTCGCTCTCCTGTGTTCACGTCGTGTGCGGTCATGAAGCACTGTTCTTCGATATAGGTTGCACAGCCCGCCATGCCCAGAATGATCTTGCCATCGGCAACGATGGGGCCGCTGGAATTCGCGAAGCCTTTGCTGTTGTCAGCGACGACTGTTTCCCAGATTTTCTCGCCGGTACGGGCATCCAGTGCCAGCAGACGGGCGTCGGTGGTGGCGTGAATGATCTTGTTGTCATAGATGGCGATGTTGCGCATGTCCTCGCGAGTGGCGGGGCCTGCGCGGTGTTCCCAAATCAGTTCACCAGTAGCTGCGTTGAGCGCTTGAATGATATTGCTGGTGTTGATCAGGTACATGATGCCGTCATAGACAATCGGCGCGGGCTCGGAAGCCCCTTCGTGCATGTTCCACACCCATTCCAGTTTTAGATCTTCAACGTTGCGGCGGTTGATCTGATCCAACTCACTGAAGCTCCAGGCCTGATAGTTGCCACGCATCATCAGCCAGTCTGAAGGATCGGGATTGCGCATCATCTCATCGGTCAGCGGAACGAAATTTTCCACGGTCCCGGCGACTGTAACGCCGAGAGGCTCGGGTGCTGCTGCGGGGCGTTGTGGCTGACCACCGGCTCCGGCCGCTGCCGCTTGAATGCCGCTGCCAACCTGCGCGGTGGTGTTGGCGCTCAGCGCCGCTGTGCCGGGCACTGCACCATTAACCTGCATGATGTAGGCGACGATATTGCCGACAGTCTCATCAGACAACGGCGTCGTGCCACCAGGAGGCATGGAGGATTTTACCTGGCGGAACAGATCACCCGCCGGGCGAGTGCCCCAGCGTGCCAGAAACGGAGTTCCTGCCAGCAAAGGCGCCGTCGGAGTTCCCTGCAACTGTGCGCCATGACAGGCCGCGCAGGTGCTCTGGAACAGCGCGGCTCCTGCACCGGCTTGTTGGGGAGTAAAAGCGCCGGTGGCTGCGCCTGTCTGGGCACTTGCCTGCGCTGCGTAACCGGCGAGCAGCACGCTGAGCAGTGCAGTGCCGAGTTGTCCCTGCAATCGGTTTGGTCGAGAGAAGATCATGGGATGCCTCTGTGCTTGTTGCTGTTGTTATTGTCTGTGGGAAACCGGGTGACGAGGGTCAGGCTCAGTGCATGAGCCAGCCGCGAATTTCGCCTGTCGGGTTGGTTTCGCTGTGAATCTGCACGTACAGACTCTCTGCATGCAGCGCGGCGATCAGCTCGGGTGTCAGTGTCAGTGTGCCGCTGATGGTACCGCTGGTGGCGCGAGTGGCATCAATGGTCAGCACGACCGGACCGGGCTGGGCTATGGGGCCCTGGTGGATATGCGCCATCGTAACAGGGGAGCTGAGGCCTTCGAACTCGCCGCTGATAGTCAGAGTGTTGCCGCTCAGTTCTGCGCGCACTTCGCCTTCGCCGGTGATGGTGGTGACAGTCTGGGCAGTGCGAGGCATTGGCGAGAGTCTGCCGCGCAGATTGTTGCCCATGTTCTGAGAGTAAGAGGTGGTGCTGAGAAGGGCGACGATCAGGCCCAGCAGCAGGACAGACAGAGCACCACCGTGGCGGCGCGAGAACGTGCGAGAGAGGGTACGGATGTGCTTCATGAGAAACCTCGATTATTGTTTTGCGGCATTATACTCACGTTATGCAAGGGCCTGCAGCTTGCCAATTGTGACAGTTTTCCAGCTGCCAGCCCTCGCGTGCGATTCTGTGCCCGGCCGTGTCAAGGCGACAGACTTTCGCGTGGTGCAGCATCAAGCTCCTTGATGAAGAAGGCCAGGAAACGCGCCATGCGCTCCAGTCCGGGCACCGAGATCGCTTCCAGAACTTCGCCGCTGGTGTGATAGAGCGGTGGCGCCTGCATGGTAGTGACAATTGGCGCGCTCAAGTCGCGATACCCGCCCCCTTCGCCGCTGGCCATGGTCGAGGTGCCGGAGACGAAGTTGGTGCCATAACGCTGCACACCCTCTACAAACAAGCCTTCGATGAAAGGCGCGCTATTGGTGATACCCGCCACGATTGGCGCCTCACCGACGTCTGCGATGTATTCACGATACCCATCTTCGAACTGGCTGCGTGCGGGTGAGAAGTTGCGTTGTGCCACGTGTTCGATATTGAGAGCCACCACCGTGTTGGCCGCAAATTCGGGATTCATGCTGATGAAATTGCTCGGGCCGTTCAGGCCGGGGCTGTGGTGTCCTGCGCTGGCAACAAACACCAGCGTGCGTGATGGCTGATGCTCGGGCTTCGCAAAATGGCGGGCCAGCGCGATTTGTACCGCCACTCCGTCACCGTTGTCGCCAGCGCCATCAAACCAGGCGTCGACGTGGGCGTTGACGATGATGACTTCTTCGCTGTCCTTGCCTGGAATCACGCCGATGCCGTTGGTGGCACTCAGATTGGTGAAGGATTGTGTCTCCAGTGTCAGTTCGGCCTGCATAGCGTCGATGGCTCCCGTTTCGGCCGCTTTGTTCAGTGCTGCCTCCAGAAAGGTGCCATCGCGGCCACCGATGTTGAAGCAGGGGCCGCCGCAGTTGTTGAAGTCCTTGGCCATCTCGTTACCGGGCTGGTCCATGATGTTGATGACGGCGATGGCGCCGCGTTTGAACATGTCCTGCGCGCGCGGCACGGTGGTTTCCCGTTCAAACACCATATGGGCTTGAGGAGTCACCTGCTGCACGGCGATCTTGCCACGCACATCGATATGCGCCAGCTCTGCCGGGCTACCCTCGCCGACGTAGACCAGGGTCCCGCTCAGGCGGCCATTGGGCAACTGTGAGGGAGACAAAGGCATCGCAGTTTCCAGCACCACATCCTCGCTGCCCGGGCCGAAGGCTGCATTGCCTTTGATGCGCAGCTCCCATGACAGGGGCATCCAGAAAGACGCATTCGCGCTCTGGTTGAAGGTTTGAATTTTGGTATCAGTGATACCAGCGGCTTTGAATTGGTCGACCACCCACTCCACGGTGCGAGTGCTGGAAGGAAAACCGGAGATACGGCCCCACAACTGGCCACTGCCGATTTCACGTTCGGTGCGGCTCTGTTTGGAGAATTCCACGACACTGACCAGATCTGGCCAGATTGCCTCGCCTTCCAGTTCGGTAAAGCTTTCCTCGCCTGCGGGAACCATCGCAGGCGTCGGACCACGATCACCGACGATGGCCGGCAACATGTGCGGCTGAAACGGAGGAGGCAACATCAACCCGAACCAGGGAGCGTTGTCGGTAGCAGCGCTGGCTTGTGGCTGTGCCTGCACTTGCGACTGCAGCGTGAGGAGGCTGAGTGCGCCCAGGCACCACAGTGCTGCAGACAAAGAATTGGCGATACGACGACGATAGTGCTTGCAGACATCGGTGTGCATACAGGAGTCTCCGTGATGTGCTTATGATTTTTGTTTTTTAGCAGTGGCCGGATTATGGAGGGTTTGCCAATTGATGGCCAGAAGTGGCGAAAAATGGCCCGCTACTATGAGCAGTTTTCCAGACAGGGCGTTGCCGCCCCAAGCGGTGATGACGTGCGCCGTCGGGATGACCGTCATTGAACGGGCAAATCAAACCTTATATGATCCTTTCTACTCATCCTGTAAAGACCATTATCATGGCTCGTTCTTATCGACCTATTTCGACAATCACAACGCGCCTGCTGTGGCTTGGTCTGCTCGTGCTAGTGCTGGCGGCGCGTGTGAGTCATGCGGTAACACTCGACGAAAATACAGGTGAAATTTTACCCGGCGATGCGATGACTATCGTTGAGGATGTGTCTGCCAGTTGGGCGCTCGAAGATGCGATTGCCGCTCTGCAAAGCGAAGGTGAAGTCTGGCAGGGGCCGGGGTTTCCGGTGCTGGGTTTTACGCGCTCAGCATATTGGGCCGCTGTAAATATCGACAATCAGTTTGCCGTCGATCAGCAATGGCTGGCAAAAATGCAGTTCGCCACGATAGACAAGATCGACATGTACTATCAATTGACCGATGGCACCTGGGTGCACAAGGCAGCGGGTGACACAATGCCGCTCTCCAATCGCGACATTGATCATCATTCGATCATTTTTACTGTGCCAGTATTCGCAGGACAGTCACAGACGCTCTATTTCCGTGTCGAGAATGCGGGCTCATTGCAGCTGCCCATCTCGCTGCTGAGCATGGAAGAGTTCCAGTTGCAGTCCAAGAATGAGTTCTTCTGGGCTGGCATTTACTACGGCGTCATCCTGATTATTGCGCTGTACAGTTTTTTCATCTGGGTTTCGACGAAAGATCGCAGTTATCTGTACTACGTTCTCTTCCTGCTGGCCGGTGGCCTTTATTCCTTCACCTTTCAAGGTTTCGCTTATCAGTATCTGTGGCCCGACAATCCCTTCTGGGCGAATCGCAGTGTCCTCTTGTTATGTGGGCTGGCTTCAGCGTCGGGCTTGATGTTTGTGCGCTATTTCATTGACGTCAGCAAAGCGAATCCGGCGCTCGACAAGCTGATGTACTGGATGGCGATGATATCGTTGGGATATGCGGCGCTTTGCATGATTCTGCCCTATTTCGTGCTCAGTCGTTTCCTGGTGGCGATGACGCTGACGGATCTGGCGTTGATCTCGTTCGCTGCCTGGAAGGTAACGAAGCGCGGCTCACGCTCGGCTAATTTCTTTGCAGTGGCCTGGGCCTTCCTGTTGGTGGGAATCTTCATCGAAATCATTCAGCGCATCGGCGTCAATGTGCCTCCTCTGCTCGGTTACCACAGTTTGCAGTTCGGCACCTCGGTGAGTGTGGTGTTGTTGTCTTTCGGCCTGGGAGATCGCATCAATTCGCTGATCAAAGAATACAGCTTGGTGCAGAATGATATGCTCAAAGCGAATCAGCTCAAGATCGAAGCGCTGCAGAAAGCTGACGATGTCAAAGAAGAATTCATCGCCAATGTGTCTCACGAATTGCGGACTCCACTGACGGGCATCATCGGGTTGTCGGAGATCATTCTTGAGAACAGATCCGGGGGGCTGGAAGAAAGTGTTCGCGAGAATTTGAATCTGATCAAGATCAGCGGCCAGCGTCTGGCTAATCTGGTGAACGATGTCATCGATTTTTCCGCGATCAAGAATGGCCATCTGGAGTTGAGCAAGAAGGCCGTGGATATGAAAAGCATCTGCGTTCTCGTCAACAAGATGTGTCGTCCGCTGATCGGGAGCAAGCCTATCCAGTTGGCCGAGAGTTACCCGGACGAACCGGTCATCGTGCTGGGCGATGAAGATCGCTTGCAGCAGATTCTTTTCAACCTGGTATCCAATGCGATCAAGTTCACGCAGCGGGGCTGGGTGGCTGTGTCGATCGAGATTATCGATATTGATGCGCGAGTTATGGTGAAAGACACGGGTATCGGTATTTCCAAGGATCAACAGTCACGCATATTCAACCGTTTCTATCAGATCGATTCTGCTGCTAGCCGGGAAGAGGGAGGTACCGGTCTGGGCCTGGCTATTTCGCAAAAACTTGTCGCTCTGCACGGTACCGAAATTATTCTGCGCAGTAGCCCGGGTGAGGGCTCCACTTTTTATTTTGATTTGCCGCTGATGAGCGAGAAAGACAAAGCAGAGTTTGGTAAAACGGCAGCACAAAAGAAATTGTCCAATGAAGGTCACGAGCGGGCCGGAAGTGTGGTGCCAAGTGCGGCCCCTATTGTGGATCGTCGCAGCCGCCGCACCGAGGCGGACTTCAGCGACAGCAGCCCGGTGGCATTGCAAGGCCGTCGTCGCAAAATTCTGGTGGTCGACGATGAGTATCTGAACGTGCGTATTGTGCAGGATCATCTTTCAGGCCCTTACGATATTGTCAGTGCGTTGAGCGGCCATGATGCGCTGGAAATGCTTGCGGTGGAGCGACCGGATCTCGTGGTGCTCGATTTGATGATGCCGATCATGACCGGCTTTGAGCTCTGTCAGCGGATTCGCGAACGCTTCAGCATGGATGAGTTGCCGATTGTGATTCTGACCGCCAAGAATCGTGTCGAAGATCTTGTGAAGGGTCTGAATCTGGGCGCCAACGATTACATCAGCAAACCGTTCAGCAAAGAAGAACTCAAAGTGCGTATCGGCAAGCAGTTCGAAATGCTCAACCTGCTGGAGATCCGTCAAGAGAATCAGCGGCTCAACTGGCAATTGCAGAAATATCAGGAGAGTGAAAGGAGGCTGCGTGACCGTGAGACGCGTCTGGCGAAGATGCTGGACGTGACAGGTGACGCACTTATTTCTCTGGACGAGAGTGGCATCGTTGTCTACGTCAACAAGCCAGCAGAAAAATTGTTGGGTATCAGTGCTGCACAGTATCAGAACGAACCGCTGAGCCGGATCATCGAAGCACTGTCAGCGAGCTGCGCAGATATCGGCGAGGTATTGAATTTCCCGTTCCGCGAAACCGTGATATCAGTGGCCGACACGCCAACGTATTTCCGCATGACTCTGCAGCACTCGGGCGGTGCGGGTGCTGTCGCCTTGCAGGAAGAGATTCGTGTCTGTGTGTTGCCGCTGAGTCTTGAGCAGGAGTTTTATCTGTTGATGTTCCAGCGGGTGGATGCAGCAGGTGCGTTAGTTGAAGACGATCAGGCTGTGCAAGGATCGTTGCCGACCTTGATCAGCCAGATCAATCGCAACGTCGAGCGCACGCAGGAGCTGACGCAATATCTGGCGCGCATCACTCCCGAAGATCTGCAGAAACATCGACACCTGTTCAACGATCTGGAAAGCGTGGATCGCATCATCAAGAGTCTCTCAGGGGCTTTGCCGGAAGAAGGCGATGATGAGCAGCAGTATCGCGAAGCGCTGGTGAAATTGATGCAGGATTGCCATTACTACTGGCAGAAAGTGACGGGTGAGTCGATCATCGAGCTGGCGGAGAAGAGCCGTATCTGGAGCGTCAGTATCGACAACGGACGCCTGCGTACCCGTTCCATGAACCGTTACCTCTCCATCGATAAATTGCCCAGCAATCCGCGCTGGCGCCAGGTGGCCCGAACCGCTTATTTCGTCTTGTCGAAGGTAGCTCACGACGCCGAGGCCAAGAATGCGCTGGAGAAATCGGTCACGCGGTTGCAGGACATCGTGGAATCCAAGGCGCTGACCTGACCTGTGTAGGAGCCTGCCCTGCAGGCGACAACTTGCAGACACCCCGACTCCGCAGATTCCCAATCCACTCTGAGGTCCCCATGCTCCCCCACCTTCTCTCCACCTCACGCTGCTTCGATGGCGAGCAGCGCCGCTACCAGCACGACTCGGCGGTGTTGAACTGCAGCATGAAGTTCTCCGTATTTTTACCGCCACAGGCGCTGCTCGAAAAACCGCAGCGCGTTCCGGTGCTGTACTGGCTCTCCGGCCTTACCTGCACCGATGAAAATTTCGTGCACAAAGCAGGCGCTCAGCGCCTGGCAGCAGCTCTCGGCATCGCCATCGTGACACCTGACACCAGCCCGCGCGGTGAAGCAGTGCCAGGAGCACCTGACAAGGCCTGGGACCTCGGGCTGGGCGCAGGTTTCTACGTCAACGCGACACAGCAGCCGTGGCGCACGCATTACCAGATGTACGACTACGTGGTGAATGAATTGCCAGCATTGGTAGAGGCGAATCTGCCTCTTGATGGCGAGCGGCGGGCCATCTCCGGGCATTCCATGGGCGGGCACGGAGCGCTGGTTGTCGCGCTGCGCAATCCCGGCCGCTATCGCTCGGTGTCGGCATTTGCTCCCATCGTGGCGCCTTCGCAGTGCCCGTGGGGGCGTAAGGCCTTCAGTCATTATCTGGGGGGTAATGAGCGCAGCTGGGCGCAGTACGACGCGACGGCCCTGCTGCGCGAGGCACAGCAGCGTCTGCCTGTGCTGATCGATCAAGGCGAGGCAGATACTTTCCTGCGCGAGCAACTGCAGCCTGAGATTCTGCTGCAGGCTGCCAGAGAGTGTGGGTACGCCGTTCAGTATCGCAACCGTCCCGGCTATGATCACAGTTACTACTTCATTGCGACCTTCATCGAAGAGCATCTGCGTTTTCACGCCGCGCATCTGGGCGCGATCAGCACATGATTCAGCTGCGCTGGCGTTCGAGAATATGCGTGGGCGCGCCGTCCATGCTGACCTGATTCTTGTCCGCCCAGTATTGCTGGATGCCGTCCTCACCCTTCTTCGCGGCCCACTCGGTCAGCAACTCTCTGTCGTCCACATAATCGAATGCCGGCACCGCCATGCCGCACGAGCTTTGTACAAGGTCGATGCTGACATCAAAAATCTGACGGGCGCCGGCAATGGGATTGAACAAACCGTAAAGCGCAGCCCAGTCGGCGTCACCCCGGTGCACGACACGCGCCGTGCCATACAGACGCAGGATCAGCGGCGCTCCTTCGAAGGAACAGAACATGACCGTCATGCGCGGAAGCTGCTGGACGTGAGCGGACGATTCATTGCCGCTGCCTGTCACGTTGAGCCACAGCACACGGTTGCCGTCGACGACCCGCAGCGCATCCATGCCTTTCGGTGACACGTTGACACGGCTGTCGGCGGTTGCAGTCCCGACAAAGAAAATCTTCTGGGCCGCGATGAACTGTCGGTGTTTGTCGGATATTTCCGGATACTGTTGCGCCATGTTTTCAGAACCTTCTGTTACAGAACGTATGCTCAGAGAATCAGGGCTCGCCAATCAAGGTTGGCAAGCCACAGCATCGCACCACAGGCCAGTGTCACCAGCTGGCTGACACGATCCTTGAGTGCAAATACGATGGGGTCTTCGTTAATTTGTCCGCGTGCGGTCAGCAGCCAGATGCGGGTGATCATGTACAACAAGAGCGGGCAGATCAGCCAGAGTATTTCTGGCGTCATGTATTGCTCGCGGGTGTCGTCGTTGTTGATGTAAAGCGCGAATACCATCACCGACATGAACGCGCTGGCACCGCCGAACATCGCCATCATGTTCAGGTCCTGTGCGTAATAGCCACGTCCCTCCGATTGCGCGATACCTGCTTCACGCAGATAGTCCAGCTCTGTGTAGCGCTTCACCACGGCGAGGCTGAAAAACAGGAACATCGAGAACGCCAGCAGCCAGAATGATGGGACAACCGAAATGGCCGCCGCTCCGGAAATGATGCGCAAGGTATACAGCGCCGCCAGCATGATGACATCCACCAGCATGATGCGTTTGAGCACAAAGCTGTAGAGGCCGGTGCAGAAGTAGTAGAGCGCCAGGATGATGATAAAGGCGCGCGGCAGCAAGGTTGCCAGCGCGAAGGCCAGCACCAGCAATGCAGGGCTCAACAACAGACCACTGAGTAAGGAAATGTCGCCAGCGGCGAAGGGGCGCCGACATTTGCTGCGGTGCTGGCGATCACTGGGCAAGTCGAGCAGATCGTTGAGGACGTAGACGCTGGAGGCGCACAAACCAAAACACAGAAAGGCCAGCACTGCGTGCCAGATCAGTTCCGGGTTGTTGATCTGATGAGCCAGTGCCAGTGGCAGAAAGACCAGTGTGTTTTTCAGCCACTGATGCAGCCGCAGCGCCCGCAGACAGCCGCGCAGGAAAAAGGTACGCGAGCTTTTGTGTGGGCTGTCGAAACCTGCCTCAATTTGCGTCAGTGCAGCAGCTTCCTGTTTCACAGCGGCGTTTGCATTCACCAGAATCGCTGCACTCGCGCCCTTCCACACCTGCAGATCAACGCGGCCGTCACCGGCGTAACAGAACTCCTTGTCGTGCTGGAGAATTCTGGCGAGCTTGCGCGTGCCGGAGCAGTTCACCACGCCGTCGCTGCCGATGGTGGCGTCGAAGAGACCGAGATGCGCAGCAACGGCTTGCACCAGGCTGTCGTCGGAAGCAGAGATGAGAACGAGTCGGCGCCCGGATTGTTTTTGCTCGCGCAGGAAGTCGAGGAATGGTTTGTTGTAAGGCAGCAGGTCGACGCGCAGTTGCACGCGACGGGCGATTTCGCGTTTCAGGAAGGCCTTGCCGCGCAGCATCCAGAACGGCACCAGAAACACCAGCAGCAGGTTGCGGCGAATCAGCTCCAGAAACGATTCCAGCAGCAGGTCGCTGTGAATCAGCGTGCCGTCCAGATCGACGTAGAGAGGAAGCCTGTCCTGTGTGGTTGTCATTATGGAGTCCTTGGCCGGGCGCTCATCATGCCAGTTTACCCGCGCGGTTTACAGCTTCAGGCGCTTGAAGAGGAACTCGGGAATGCTGCAGACCACCAGCATGATCAGACGCCAGTAGCCTGGGGCGTAGATCGTGTGTTTGCGTTTGCGAATACCGTCGACGATGCAATGCGCGACCTTCTCGGGTGAACTCCATAACGGACCGCCTTTCTTGATGGCATGTGTCATTGGTGTGTCCACGAAGCCGGGCCGGATGTCGATGACATCGACCTGACTCTTGAACAGGCGCCCGCGCAGCCCCTGCAGATAAGTCGATACCATCGCCTTGGCCGAACCGTACACGTAATTGGACTGCCTGCCGCGATCTCCGGCCACCGAGGTGATGACGGCGATGCAGCCGCTGTGCTGCGTGCTCATGTGGCGAGCCAGGCAGGTCAGCAACGAGATCACGCTGAGGGCATTGGTGTTGAACTCCTGCAGCGCGCTGTCGAAATTGTCTTCGCATTGCGCCTGATTGGAGAGGCTGCCGTGGCAGATCAGTGCCAGGTCGATGCGGCCGAAGGTGTCCACCACCTGATCGATGACGGCCTCGTGCACGCTGAAGTTGTTGGCATCGAAGACGCTGCAGTCGACTTCGCTGGCGCCGCGAATCTGCAGATCTTGTTTCTGAAGGGCGAGCTGCTCGGCATCGCGCGACAGCAGGAACAGGCGGCAATGTTCCTCGGCGTAGAGCCTGGAAACGGCGCGAGCGATGGCAGAGTTGGCGCCGATCACGAGTATGTTTTTCAATCGATAATCCTCTTTATCGTGTGAGCAGTGCAAGCGGGCCTAAAGGCCGAGCCTGCGCGATTGCAGTGAATTGAACATGCGGTCCGCGCCGCTGGCCGCGCGCAGCTGCGCCAGTTCCTCCCAGCGCGGATAGCTGCGCTTGAAAGTGGTCTCGCTCATGCGCGCGTCTTTGGCGAGATAGAGACGGCCGCCGTGGTCGAGCACGATGCTGTCGAGTTCATCGAGCAGCGGCAACAGATTGTTCTCGAACTTGAAGTCCATCGCCAGCGTGTAGCCTTGTATGGGGAAGGACAGCAGGTTGTTGTTGCCCGGCCCGAACTTCTTCAGCACGGACAGGAATGAACCCTTGCCTGCCGCACTGCTGCGCTGCAGCACCAGCGAGATCGCGGCCAGCGCGGCGGCATCCGGCACCACGAACTGGTACTGCAAGAAACCCCTTCGACCATACAGCCGATTCCAGTGCGCGATGCTGTCGAGCGGGAAAAAATACTGGCCGGCCTCGATACGTTGTTCGGTCTCGCTGTTCACGGGGCGGTTGTAATAGAGCGAGTTGAACAGGCCCATGCTGTAGCGATTGAGCAGGAACGCGGGCGAGTTGAAGGGCACGGCAAGTCTGCCGCGCTGCGGTGCCTTGAGTTGCCCTTCGGTCGCGTGCTCGCCGAGGAACAGCAGCGAGCGTCCCAGCGCAGCGCCGCTGGCGAGACAATCCAGCCAGGCCACCGAATAGGTGGTGGCGGCGCTGGCCTCGAAGCGCTCCATCACGTCCTGCAAATGGGGTGACCGCAACGTGCGCTGATTGATGGCCGAGCCGGGAATGCGTCGCAGATGGAGGGTGGCGTCGACGATGATGCCGGTCAGGCCCATGCCGCCGCAGGTAGCGTGGAACAGTGTGCTGTTCTCCGTGCTCGAACAGTTCAGTACCTCGCCGTCCGGCAGCAGCAGCCGCAAGGAGTGCACATGCTGACCGAAAGTGCCGTCGAGGTGATGATTCTTGCCGTGCACGTCGCTGGCGATGGCGCCGCCCACGCTGACGAACCGCGTGCCCGGCACCACAGGCAGGAACCAGCCACGTGGCGTGAAGCAGTGCAGGATGGTGTCGAGGCTGACTCCGGCAGCACAGGTCAGCAGGCCGGTGTCCGTGTCGAAGGCGAGCAGTTGATCCAGCTCGCGGGTTTGCACGATGGTGCTCGCCAGCGCGCTGTCGCCGTAACTGCGGCCGAGCCCACGGGCGATGCCGTCGAAGGCGGTCGTCGCGTCGGTGTCAGTCGCTTGCGTGTGGAGCAGGAGTTTACGCAGCGCCGAGGGCGAGCGCGGTGAGTGCAGCGTGGCGTCGGTGGTCGGGTAGCGTCCCCAGGAGTGAATCTGCATTCAGACGCCGCTCCCGACAGTGCCAGGCGTGGTGAAGACATACCGGCGATCCAGCCGGTACTTGATCACATAGCCGATGCTCAGCCCCAGGACTGCTCCGACGTAACGCGCGCCTCGGTTCTCGAAGAGCAAATCGAACGCGATCTCGGTGCCCCAGAACAACAGAGTAGTTAGCACGCCGGTGCTGCCGTAGGCGATGAACTGGCCGAGGTCGCGGTGCAGAGGGCGGGCGCTGGCCTGAAAGATGTAATGACGATCGAGCAGGTATTTCACCACCAGCCCCACCGCCGTCCCGCTCAGAATCGCGAAGGCCATCGCATAGGCGGCGCCATAGATCAGCAGCGCGGCTTCCTGCGCGAGGATGTTAGCCGCCATAGCGAGTATAGCGAACAGGCTGTAGAGCAACACCAGCTTCATGAAGAGTGAGTATCCTGCAATAAGGGGTGCGATGATGGCATACCCTGCGGGCGCCGTGAACTAACTGCTTTACTCCTAGCCGCATTCGCCACCACAATTGCCATGCCCTGCAACACAACGGAAGCCGCACTGATGCATCACGATGTCCCCGAATTCACCCGCAACCTCGCCCGCGCTGCAGGCGCTCTGATCCGAACGGAACAGGCCGCTTTGGAGGGGCTCATCACATCGTTTAAGGGCGGCACGGAGCTGGTGACCAATGCCGATATCAAGGCCGACCAGTTCATCTGCGACGCGATCCGTGCGCGTTTTCCCGAGCATCGCATCCTCGCGGAAGAGTCGGCACCGGAGTTGCTGGTGGCGGGATATGACGCCCCGCTGTGGATCATCGACCCCATCGACGGCACTGTGAATTTCGCGCACGACCACGACCAGAGCGCGGTCTCCATCGCCTATGCCGAAAATGGCCGCATCGAGTGCGGAGTGGTGTTCAACCCCTTCGTCGACGAGATGTTCCATGCGACGCGCGGCCAGGGTGCCTGGTTGAACGAGCGGCGCATTCAGGTGGCGCAGAAGGATTCGCTGCGGCGTGCGCTGGTCGCTACGGGTTTCCCTTACATCAAGAGTCGCGAGATTCTGGCGCCAATCGTGAAGCGTCTGGCACTGGTGCTGGAAGAGTGTGGCGACATCCGCCGTCTGGGTTCCGCCGCGCTGGATATCTGCTGGGTGGCGATGGGGCGTCTGGATGGTTATTACGAAAGCCTGAGTGTCTGGGACTTCGCGGCGGCGCAGTTGATCGCCAAGGAGGCTGGTGCACAGTACGGGCATTTCAAGCCGGTGCCGGCGGGTGTCAGCGAAGTCTTCCACAACGAGCACATCCTGGTGGCCAACCCAACCCTCTATCCTCTGCTGCTGGACCTGCTGCAGCGTGCTGAATCCTAACACTGAGTGTGGGAGCGAGCCTGCTCGCGATTTGCATATTCTCAGTGGAAAGAGCGGGGTGGTGTGACAGGCAGTAGCGACACGCCGTGAACCCATCCATGGGGGCTCGCTTTCGCCATCCATGGCTCAAG
>JAZKJF010000007.1:0-33197 GCA_040384465.1 Pseudomonadota bacterium
GCAGGCCTTGGCAGGACCGTTGAGCGCCATGGATGGCGCGAACCGAGCCCTACAGGGATGTATTCACGGGCGTGTCCTGTCAAGGCCTGCCCCACCCCCCGATCGACCCACAGAGTGATTAGTCGTCGTGCGTAAGATGCCCCATCTTGGTCGCTTTCACGGCCAGATAAGCTTTGTTGTGCAGGTTATGACCGGTATGAATCGGCACCCGCTCCGTGACACTGACCCCGATTGCCTCCATCCCTGCTACCTTCGCCGGATTATTGGTCAGCAACCGCAACGCCTTGACTCCGAAATGCGCCAGCATCGGCCGACAGATCTCGTACTCACGCCCATCCGCCAGAAAGCCCAGACGCTCGTTCGCCTCTACCGTGTCCGCCCCAGCATCCTGCAGCGCATAAGCCCTGATCTTGTTCAGCAAGCCGATGCCGCGCCCTTCCTGACGCAGATAGAGAATCAGACCACGCCCTTCTTTCGCGATGTGCTGCATCGCGTACTGCAATTGCGGACCGCAGTCGCAGCGCAGACTGAACAGCGCGTCGCCGGTCAGACATTCGGAATGCACACGGCACAAGACCGGTTCATCGCTGCTCAAGTCCCCCATAGCCAGCACGACATGTTCTTTGCCGGTATGGGCATCTTCGAAACCGTGAATGGTAAAGTCACCCCATTCGGTGGGCAGCATCGCTCCTGCCACGTATTTAACTTGCACTGAATCTTTCCTCTCTCGTAACCGAAACCTGATTAGCCTGATATATACGCTGCAGCCTGCAGACAGATCAGTGCCATGACGCCCGCCAGCACATCATCGATCATTACCCCGAAGCCACCTTTGACATGCTTGTCGAGCCAGCGAATCGGCCAGGGCTTCACAATGTCGAAGAACCGGAACAGAACGAAACCGACAACAATCCACAACCAGCCCGGCGGCGCCAAGAACATGGTGATCCAGTAACCGACAAACTCGTCCCAGACTATGCCGCCGTGGTCATGCACGCCGATATCACGCGTCGTTTTGTCACAGAGCCAGATACCGATCAACGTGGCGGCAAGCAGAAACAACAGGTACAGCGGCCAACTCATGGCAGGCAGCAATAGATACAAGGCCACACCCATCAGCGTGCCAAAGGTGCCGGGGGCGACAGGCGCCGCGCCACTGCCAAACCCGAAGGCAGCAAAATGCACAGGATTGCGCCAGACTGAACGCGGTGTGGTTGCCATCAGCGACGCTCCTGGGAACCGGCCACGGCAGTGCCATCGGCAGGGAAGTGATTATAGCCGCGCACGCTCAAATCCACTGTCTCACCATCACGTTGCCAGCGCACGCCCTGCCCCGCGACCATGTGACCGATGCACGCCACCGGGGTGCCAGCCTCGCGCATCTGCTGTTCGAGCATCTCGGTGTGATCGGACGGCACGGTGAAACACAGCTCATAATCATCGCCACCTCCCAACGCCAATGCCAGGCGCTCCTCCTCGGGAATCAGCGCACGAAAGGCGTGGGACAGCGGCAAGGCATCGACATTGACGACAGCGCCAAGACCGCTGGCACGGGCAATGTGGCCGAGATCGGAAGCCAGTCCGTCGGAGATGTCGATGGCGGCCGAGGCCTGTTGGCGCAGCTGCAGAGCGGCACGCACTCTGGATTCGGGCAGATGGAAAGCATCGATCAATGCCTGTCGCTGCGCGGGCGTCGCACGCTGGTCGTCCGCCTTCCCCTGCAGCAGCATCAGCCCGGCAGCCGCATCCCCGAGCGTCCCGGTGACATAGATCATGTCCCCCTCTTGAGCGCCGCTGCGCAGCAGTGCTGCTCCTTGTGAGACTCTGCCGTGAACCTGGATACAGACTGTCAACGCTCCTCGGTCCGGGTGACAGGCCGTGGTGTCGCCACCGACGAGGGGGCAGGCGTGCGCGCTGGCCACAACGCCGAGTCCTGCGCTGAAACGTTCCAGCCAGTGCGGGTCGGCGTGAGGAAGACTCAAAGCGAGAGTAAAGCAGACAGGCTGGGCGCCCATGGCGGCGAGATCGCTGAGATTGACCAATAAAACCCGCTGTCCAAGCAGGTAAGGATCGCTGTCAGCCAGGAAATGCACTCCCTCTTGCAGCAAATCCATAGACATTACAAGCTCTTGCCCGGGTCCGACCCGCAACAGGGCGGCGTCGTCGCCGATGCCGAGCGCGACACCAGGCGCTGCGAAGGCCAGTTCACTGCGCTGGAAATAGCGGCGGATGATGTCGAATTCATCGGAAGCCACGTTGGGAAACCTCGGGTTTCAGATCTCGGAAATCAGATTTCGGATATCAAATTTCGAGAGTCCGGATGGAGCGGGCGGCACGATCGAGAATGCCATTGATGTACTTGTGGCCGTCGGTGGCACCAAACACCTTTGCCAGTTCCACACACTCATGGATGACCACTTTGTAGGGCACATCGATACGATGCAGCAGTTCGTACATACCGTAGCGCAACAACGACAGCTCGACCGGGTCAAGCGCGTCAAGACTGCGATCCAGCATCGGTTCCAGCGCTGCATCCAGCTCTTTGACGAGCGGGGGAATGGCAGGAAAGACTTCGTGGAAATAGGCCCAGTCGATCTTGCCCAGATAGTAGCTGCGAAACTCTGCCTGAATATCGGCTACCGGCGCACGGGCAATCTGCCACTGATACAGCGCTTGCAGGACCATGCGCCGAGCCTTCTGGCGCTCCGACAGCTTCTTCTTGGAATCGTCGCGCGCTGCCGCCGACAATGGCGGCCGAGCACCTGGCAGACTGGGATCGGCCTCGAGTTTTGCAGAGAGAGGCTTCGCCACCAGAGATTCCAATGATTCGGGTTTAACAGACACTTGTATCACCTACAGCAACTTCAATTTATTGATAACGCTGACCATTTCGAGCGCACTTAGCGCAGCTTCCGCGCCTTTGTTACCAGCCTTGGTACCAGCACGTTCGATAGCTTGTTCGATCGTGTCGACAGTCAGGACACCGAAGGCTACCGGAATACGGCTCTCTAGGCTGACAACACTCAGCCCCTTCACGCACTCACCAGCGACGTACTCAAAATGCGGCGTGCCGCCACGGATCACGGCGCCCAGGGCAATGACCGCGTCGTAGGTACCTGTCGCCAGCACATTGCGAGTCAGCACCGGCAGTTCGAACGCACCGGGTGCTTTGATGACCGTGATGTCTTCATCCGCCACACCATGACGGCGCAGGGCATCGATTGCGCCTTCGAGCAGCTTGTCGACGACAAAACTGTTGAAGCGCGCCACCACGATGGCATAGGCTGCCTTCTCGGCGATCAGTGTTCCCTCTATTACCTTGATATTATTCATTTTCCCTCACCTGTTATTCGAAAATTCGCGCGCTTCCGCTGACTGCATGAAGGCTTCGTCAAACGGGACAAACTCCACCACCTCCAGATCAAAACCGGAAATGGCATGGTAGCGGGCCGGATAACTGAGCAGACGCATCTTGCCGACACCGAGGTCACGCAGTATCTGCGAGCCGGTGCCGATGGTCAGATCGTTGCCCTTTCTTGCAGCCCGTGGGGTTCCGCTCTCATCCCCGAAGGCGTTGTTCAGCGTCTCGTTGATGTCCTCCGCATATTCTGCGCCGGATAGTAACACAGCCACCCCCCGGCCTTCCTGTGCGATTCGCGCCAGGGCGGCACCAAAGGACCAGGATGGCCACGCCGGGTTCACCACATCGCAGACATCGCGCAGGGTATTGGCGACGTGAACACGCACCAGCGTCGGCTCGGTCGCCTTGATCTCGCCCATGGTGAACGCCAGATGCGGCCCGCCCTGAATGGTGTCCTTGAAGGTGTGCACGGTGAACTCGCCATGTTCGGTCTGGACAGAGTGGCTGTCCTTACGGACCACCGTGCGTTCGTTGGCGATGCGGTAATGGATCAGATCAACAATGGTGCCGATCTTCAAGCCATGCTTCTGCGCGAAGATTTCCAGATCCGGCCGCCGAGCCATGGTGCCGTCGTCGTTCATGATCTCGACAATCGCCGCTGCCGGAGCGAAACCAGCCAGCCGTGCCAGATCACAGCCAGCCTCTGTATGACCAGCCCGCTGCAGTACTCCGCCAGGCTGCGCCATGATCGGGAACACATGGCCAGGCTGCACGATGTCGTCTGGCTTGCTGTCGCGCGCCACTGCCACCTGAATAGTGCGCGCACGGTCAGCGGCGGAGATGCCCGTCGTCACCCCGGTCGCGGCCTCGATGGACGCCGTGAAGTTGGTGGCAAACTGGGTTCCGTTCTTGCTGACCATGGGCCGCAGGTTGAGGAACTCGCAGCGCTCGCGGCTGAGGGTGAGGCAGATCAGCCCGCGCGCGTTGGTCGCCATGAAGTTGATGTCTTCGGTACGCACGCGCTCGGCGGCGATGACGATGTCACCTTCGTTTTCGCGATCTTCGTCGTCCATCAGGATGACCATGCGGCCCTGGCGGATGTCTTCGATAATTTCTTCAACGGTGTTCAGTTTCATGTTTGCTCAATTACTCACTTGTATGGGCCAGCCCTGCTGGCGACCTGTACTCTGCACTCTGTATGAGCCAGCCTTGCTGGCGACCAGCACTCCGCTTGTCGATCTGAGCGACAGTTCGGAGCATTCAGGACACGCCACGTGAATACATCCCTGTAGGGCTCAATCGCGCCATCCCTGACGCTCAATGGTCCTGAGTGCTCCGAACTGCCACTCAGATCTTGTCAAGTGGTACATCAGGCAAAACCTCTCTCGGCCAGGAACGCATGCGTCAGCTTGCCGGCTTCGCTGTCTGTTTCGTCGGCGGCGTGGTCGCCCTGCATCAGGCGCTCCAGATAGCGGCTGATGAGATCTACTTCCAGGTTCACTCGCTGCCCCGGGCGGTAGTCCTGAATGATGGTCTGAGCCTGGGTGTGTGGGATGATGTTCACGCTGAAAGTGGCGCCGTTGATAGTGTTCACGGTGAGGCTGGTGCCGTCGATGCAGATGGAACCCTTCTGGGCGATGTATCTGGCTAGTGCCTTGGGGGCGCGGAAGTCCATGCGGACGCTGGCACCATCGGGGCGACGGTCGATCAACTCGCCAACGCCATCGACGTGGCCGCTGACGATGTGTCCACCGAGGCGCTTGGTCGGGGTCAGGGCTTTCTCCAGATTCAGTTTCGCTCCCTTGCTCAGGCTGTGCAGTGTGGTCAGCTGCATGGTCTCGTTGGAGACGTCGGCCTCGAATTGCGTTGGTCCCAGACGGGTCACTGTCAGGCACACACCGTTGATGGCGATGCTATCGCCCAGCACGACGTCACTGAAATCCAGCGTCGGGCTGTTCACGCTCAGGCGCCACTCGCCGCCTCTGAGCTGCAGGTCCGCCACCGTTCCCAGTGCTTCGATGATTCCCGTAAACATGTTGTCGTCGCCTCGCGTCCCGCTCAATGATGGATGATGCGCGCCGTGATACGGCAGTCGCCGTCGAGCACGCACACGTCAATGATGTCGAGGCGCACACGGTCCGACATATGCCGCAGCCCCGGCAGATTCAGCAAAGGCTGTGCGTCGCTGCCCAGAAACATAGCGCCGATGTAAATGATGACCTCGTCGACCAGACCTGCCTTGATCATGGCGCCGCTCAGCGTGGGGCCGGACTCCAGCAGCACCTCGTTGCAAGCGTACTCATTGGCCAGACACTGCATGGCCGCCCGCAGATCCACGCGACCGCCCTGCTCCGTGGCGACTTCGCGCACGCTCGCACCGCTGTCGACAAAGCGCTCTGACTGCTGGCCATGCGGGCTGCACGTCAGCACCAGGGTGTCTCCCGGCAACGACAACAGCTTTGCTGCAGGGGGTGTCCGCAGCGCAGAGTCCAGAATAACTCGCAGAGGCTGACGCGCGGCGATCTCTTGCACTTGATCCGGTGTCAGATGAGAATCAGTCCATTGCTCGGGACGGACATTGAGGCTGGGGTTGTCAATCAGCACCGTGTTCACGCCCGTCATCACCGCGCACGCCGAGGCACGCAGACGCTGCACATCCGCTCTTGCGGCCGGGCCGGTGATCCACTGACTTTCCCCGGACGCCATCGCTGTGCGGCCATCCAGACTCATGGCGATCTTGCAACGCACATAGGGCAGTCCTTCGGTCATGCGTTTGATGAAGCCTCTGTTGAGGGCGCGGGACTCGTCCTCCATCAACGGGCCGCTGACCCGAATACCCGCGTCGCTTAGCGCCTGAATTCCCTTGCCCGACACGACGGGGTTCGGATCAAGCATACCGTAGATGACCTCGGTGACGCCGGCAGCGATCAACGCCTCGGTGCAGGGCGGGGTCTTGCCATGATGACAGCAGGGTTCGAGGGAGACATAAGCGATGGCACCCCGGGCTGCGTCACCGGCGTCCAGAAGGGCGTTGACTTCGGCGTGAGGATGACCGGGCTTCGCGTGCCAGCCGGTGCCGACAATCTCACCGTTCTTGACGATGACACAGCCCACGCGAGGGTTGGGTGTCGTCGAAAAGACCTTGGCCGCCGCCGTTATGGCCACGTTCATGAAGTAAGCGGCAGTGCTGTTCATCGCAGGATCCGGATGCTCAGTTATCGTTGGCCAGACGGTCGATTTCGGCACGGAACTCATTCAAATCCTTGAAGCTGCGATAGACCGAGGCGAAGCGCACGAAGGCCACCTCGTCGAGCTGACGCAGCTCCTGCATCACCTGCTCGCCCACCATGCGGGATGGCACTTCGCGTTCGCCCGTGGCGCGCAGGTAATTCTTGATGCGGTTGATGGCCTCATCGACTTTCTCGATGCTGACAGGGCGTTTCTCCAGCGCCTTGAGCAGCCCGGAATGCAGCTTGTTCTCGTCGAAGGGCTCGCGATTGCCGTTCGACTTCACGATGCGCGGCATCACCAGCTCGGCGCCCTCGAAGGTCGTGAAACGCTCGGCGCAGGTAATGCACTCGCGGCGGCGCCTCACCTGGTTGCCTTCGGACACCAGGCGTGAATCGATCACCTTGGTGTCCACTGCGTTACAAAAGGGACAATGCATAACCGAATCTGCCTGATGTCGTCGCTACAGACCCGGAGAACCCGGGCCTCTGGATCAGCCGTAAACCGGGAAGCGCTCGCACAGGGCCAGCACTTTGCTTTTCACCTGTTCGATCACGGCTTCGTTCTCGATGTTGTCGAGAATGTCGCAGATCCAGTCGGTGAGTTGCGTCACTTCCGCTTCCTTGAAACCGCGACGCGTGACGGCCGGGGAGCCGATGCGCAGACCGCTGGTGACGAACGGGGGGCGAGGGTCGTTGGGCACGGCGTTCTTGTTGACGGTGATATTGGCGCGGCCCAGTGCAGCGTCTGCATCCTTGCCGGTGATGCTTTGCTTGACCAGACTTAGCAGGAACAGGTGGTCGTCAGTGCCATTGGAGACGATGTCATAGCCGCGCTTGATGAAGCCTGCTGCCATCGCTTGAGCGTTTTTCACGACCTGTTGCTGGTAAACCTTGAACTCGGGGCTCATGGCTTCCTTGAAGCAGACAGCCTTGGCGGCGATCACGTGCATCAGCGGGCCGCCCTGGCTCTCGGGGAATACGGCAAAATTCAGTTTCTTTTCCAGCTCCGGGTTGGCTTTGGCCAGAATCAGGCCGCCGCGCGGGCCACCCAGGGTTTTGTGCGTGGTAGACGTGGTGACATCGGCGATCTGCACAGGGCTGGGGTAAACGCCTGCGGCCACGAGTCCGGCGACGTGCGCCATGTCAACCACGAACCAGGCGCCGACCATGTCAGCAATCTTGCGGAAGCGCTGCCAGTCCACGACGCGGGAATAGGCAGAGAAGCCAGCCACAATCATCTTGGGCTTGTGTTCGAGGGCGAGCCGCTCGACCTGATCGTAGTCGATCTCGCCGGTTGCACTGTTGAGGCCGTACTGGACCGCGTTGTAGATGCGGCCGGAGAAGCTGACGCTGGCGCCGTGAGTCAGGTGACCACCGTCCGCGAGACTCATGCCCAGAATAGTGTCGCCCGGCTTGACCAATGCCATGTAGACCGCTGCGTTGGCCTGGGACCCGGAGTGTGGTTGCACGTTGGCGTAGTCAGCTCCGAACAATTGCTTGGCGCGTTCGATGGCCAGTGTTTCGACCACGTCGACATGTTCGCAGCCGCCGTAGTAGCGCTTGCCTGGATAGCCTTCCGCGTACTTGTTGGTCAGCACACTGCCTTGTGCTTCCATCACGCGCGGGCTGGTGTAATTCTCCGAAGCAATCAATTCGATATGGTGTTCCTGACGCTGGGCTTCCGCGTTGATGGCGGCGCTCAGTTCCGGATCAAATTCCGCAATTGTCATTTCACTACTAAACATGCAATTCCCCATGGCAGGCCTAAGATTCAGTGGAGCGGCATTTTAACCCAAGGCTCCTGCCTGAGCACCCACAATCTTGAAACTAATCACTCCGCATGCCGGTCGTCGATGCGAGGGAGGCCTATGGAGGACACGCCGTGAACCCATCCGTGGGGGCTCGCTTTCGCCATCCATGGCTCAAGACGGTCCTCCATAGGCCTCCCCCACACCGACGCCCTACACCTCAAAGAGAATTTCAACTCCTCGCGCTCCTCGCGGGTCAGTCATCCTCGCGGGTCAGACCCGTGCAACATATTGAATTAATGAAAATAGAGTACTCAGAAGAGCTTCTGTTGAGCGTTAAGACGCACATATTGCCGCAAGAAACGATAATTGATGAGCTCGTGAACTGCTGATTTGAGGGCGCATTTGCTGGCATTAAGCACGCTATAACCTGTTAATCCGCGCCTAATAAGCACAATATCAGTAGGTTATGCGGGTTCGACCCGCGCCAGACCAGAAATGGCTCGGGGTGCCACCACACGCAGAGCGTCGGTGTGGGGGAAGGCCCCAGCGGACCGTCTTGAGCCATGGATGGCGAAAGCGAGCCCCCACGGATGGGTTCACGGCGTGTCCGCTGGGGCCTTCCCCCACACCGACGCTCGGCATACGGAGTGCGAACCCAAGCAAGAAAAGCATCGCGGGCAAGGCCCGCTCCCACAGGGAGGTGTGCCATAATGGCCGCGCTCAATTCAGATTAAACACCACGGGAATTCGTAGGTTATGGCTCAGTTCGTTTACACCATGCATCAGGTGGGCAAGATCGTTCCGCCCAAGAAAGAAATCCTCAAGGACATCTCCCTCTCATTCTTCCCCGGCGCCAAGATCGGCGTGCTGGGCCTGAATGGTTCCGGTAAATCCACGCTGCTGCGCATCATGGCCGGCATCGACAAGGAACACCTCGGTGAGGCCCGCGCCCAGACCGGCATCAACATCGGTTACCTGCCCCAGGAACCGGCGCTCAACCTGAGCAAGGACGTGCGCGGCAATGTCGAAGAGGCCATGGGTCCGGTCATCAAACTGATCGAAGACTTCAACGCCATCAGCGACCGCTTCGCTGAGCCCATGAGCGATGATGAAATGAACGAACTGCTGGAGAAGCAGGGCGAGCTGCAGAACGCCATCGATGCTGCCGAAGGCTGGGACATCGAGCGCAAACTGGAAATCGCGGCTGACGCCTTGCGTCTACCGCCCTGGGACGCCGACGTCAGCACCCTTTCTGGTGGCGAGAAGCGCCGCGTGGCCCTGTGCCGTCTGCTGCTCTCCAATCCTGACATGCTGCTGCTCGATGAGCCGACCAACCACCTGGACGCGGAGAGCGTGGGCTGGCTCGAACGCTTCCTGCACGATTACCCCGGCACCGTGGTCGCGATTACCCACGACCGCTACTTCCTCGACAACGCCGCTGGCTGGATTCTGGAACTCGACCGGGGTCACGGCATTCCTTACGAAGGCAATTACACTAACTGGCTCGAAACCAAAGAGAAGCGTCTGGCGACCGAGGCGAAACAGGAAGCTGCCCGCGAGCGCACCATCAAGGCCGAACTCGAATGGGTGCGCGCCAATCCCAAGGGCCGTCAGGCCAAGAGCAAGGCCCGCATCGCCCGCTTCGAAGAATTGAATTCTCAGGATTTCCAGAAACGCAACGAGACGACCGAGCTGTATATTCCGCCCGGCCAGCGTCTGGGCGACATGGTCATCGAAGTCAACAATCTCTGCAAAAGCTTCGGTGATCGCACGCTGATCGACAACCTCAGTTTCAGCATTCCCAAGGGCAGCATCGTCGGCATCATCGGCGGCAACGGCGCGGGCAAGACCACCTTCCTGCGCATGCTGGTCGGACAGGAGCAGCCCGACAGTGGCAGCATTCGCCTGGGCGAGACCGTGGAGCTGGCCTATGTGGACCAGAGCCGCGACGCACTGAACGACAACGTGACCGTATGGCAGGAAATCTCCGACGGCCACGAAATTCTGCAGATCGGCCGCTACGAGGTGCAGTCACGCTCCTATGCCAGCCGCTTCAATTTCCGGGGCAGTGACCAGCAGAAGTTCGTCAAAGATCTCTCCGGCGGTGAGCGCAATCGTCTGCATCTGGCGAAACTGCTCAAGCGCGGCGCCAACGTGCTGCTGCTGGACGAACCGACCAACGATCTGGACGTGGAAACCCTGCGTGCGCTGGAGGAAGGTCTGATGAATTTCCCCGGCAATGTGATCGTCGTGTCGCACGACCGCTGGTTCCTCGACCGTCTGTGTACCCATATTCTCGCGTTCGAAGGCAACAGTCAGGTGGTCTTCCACGAAGGCAACTACAGCGATTACGAAACCGACCGCAAGAAGCGCCTGGGGGACAACGCCCAGCCGACGCGCATCAAATACAAACGCCTCGCCTGAAGGCCCTGTGAGAGCGGGCCTGCCCGCGATTGATCCAACTCGGGGTTAACTCGGGGTCAGAGTAAAAATACAGCACTGTATTTTTACTCTGACCCCATTCCTCAAATCGGTTTTATCCCTATTTTTCCCTATTCTCGCAACGAACTCTGCCGATACAGAAAGTACAGAATTCCAATTTGCGAGTAACCAGTCCATGCCTCTCAGGAACACTATCAGCGCAGACGCTGCCGTTTTAGATCAACGCATTGTCGACGCGGAACGCAGAGCGTTCACCCGAATTTTCTTCGATGCCGAAACCGTTGTGATCCAGGGCGCACGCTGCTGGCCAGTGGAGCTGATCGACGTCTCGCTGCACGGCGTACTGGTCAAAAATCCGGGAGATATGGTGCTCGATACCGCCAAGACGGCGGAAGTCGTCACGCACCTGACAGGCGACCTGCAGATTTGCATGCATGTGCGCATCGCGCATCAGGAAGCGGATCGGATTGGCATGATCTGCGAGGAGATGGAACTGGAGAGCATGATTCACTTGCGCCGGTTGGTAGAACTCAATACCGGTGACACCGCGCTGCTGGAAAGAGAGCTGTCCGCACTCGGCTGAGAAGCACGCCAGCAAGGGCACGGCCAGAGAGAGAGCAATGCTGTTCTGAGCTTACAGACCCAACTGTTCGCGCAATTGCAGCATCCGTGCGTGATTCTCCTCACCACTCAACGGTCGTGAGATGTGTTCAGGTAACGCCTGAGTCTGTGGAGTCCCCAACTCCTCCCCACGCATCACCCGCTCGCAAAGCCCCTGATAGTAATACTCGAACAAAGGCAACACGCGCTCTTCAGGCTCGGTGGCCAACAGAAACCATCCGGCTGCCTTGCCCGCAAAATAGACTGCCGGGTGACTCCAGGCAAATGCCGCCTTGGGGGGCTGCGCCCGACACGCCTCGATGTAAGCCTCGCGAGGCGTGGGCAACCCGAACAACCCAGCTCCCTCCTCGCAAGCTCTCACCACCACAGAAATGGTCGGCAGGAAATCGTGAGTCTTCACGACCCGGCGTGCCGCTGCCACGATCTGCAAAGGACTGTAATCGACGAGGCAGCCAAGCCAGTACTTCTTCGCCATCACCAGACGCTCTTCGTTGCCGTAAGCCTTGTGGTACTGGTTGTGATAGGCGAGTTCGAACTCCGCGAACAACTGATTGATCGCATCGATCCGATCAGGGCCACCGCGCGCCGCGTCTTCTGTAGAGTCGCTGCGGCTATTCGGCCCAGCTTCGGTCTGTGAAGCGCTGGAAGGCCGCGCCAAGGCCTGGCTGGCTTTTTCCAGTAAAGGATTGATCGTTTGCATCGATTAAGCTCACTGCCTGCGACCCTTCGAGTCGTCTTGACCATTGATATTTGATGAACTGCAGAAACCGGGTATTCCAGGACGCATGCACCTGATTGGTGTCACGCCAGTACAGCACAAACTCGCCGACTTTCGAGCGCGCGAACTCCTCGTCGATCTCGGCGAGCTTGAGAATCTCGAAACACTCCGGACTCGGCTGCCAGTCCTCGCCGATGCGGCGCGGCTGGGTATCGTGCTGAATGGATGCGGAATACTTACCCCATTGCCGACGGATATGCTCGATGAAACGCGTGTTCCAGGCACCGTTGACGACGCCGCGCTCACGCCAGTAGAGCACAAACTCGGGAATCGCGTCTTCGATGAAGGTAGGGCTGATGCCCGCATTCTCCAGGATGGTGATCGCTTCCACGCTTGGCCACCAGTCGGCCGACATATCGGTATCCAGCTCACTGACGCCCCGGCGGGACTGCTCCTGCCGCCACTCGCGCAGCACATATTTGTAGAACGCGTTGCCCCAGGAAAAACGCGCCTGTCGCCGTTCCCGCCAGTACATCACGAAGCCCGGCACCAGCTGGCGGACAAACTCTTCGGGAATATTCTGCTGACGACATTGGCGAATCCAGTCTTCACCCGGTTGCCAGTTGGGGGCAATATAGCTGGCGCCTTGCGTCGGCGGGGTTTGAAACACAGATTCAGGGGCAGCCACTGCGGGAGTAGCAACAACGTTGCGACTATGGCTTTGAAGGTGCTGGCGTTCCGCAGCAGCTTCGCGCATCTGATTGATCGCATACCAGGCCGCATCTTGTCCTGAGGACTGCGGGTCAATCAGGATCAAGCCGAGATCCTGCAAGCTTTTCTGCACGCGCTTGATGTCAATCAGCGCCCAGAACGGGAAGGCGTTGCACAGGTCCTGTTGATTCAGCTCGATCCAGCTCAGACGATCTTTGCTGCGCACAGGGCGATGAGCCATCAGCTCACTGAGTACATGCAGCATGACCGCTTCTTCGAGACCAATGGTCGCGGCAAGCGTCGGTGAAATCACCAAGGGGCGTTCGGGTACAAGCGAGGAGTGCATGGTCAACCTGGAAAACAGTTCGGAGGAGGCTGCCGCCATGCTATCACAGCCCCGGGGGTTCCCGGCACGCAATCCTAACGATCAGACGCGACACCCGCGACTGTCGACGGGCTCATTGCGCGACGTCCACTTCCAGCTCCATGGCGAGCCAACCTTCCTCCATCGTGCCCTCGGCAACGACCCCGGTCAGTTGTGCACGGTCGGTCAGAGTGGGATCTACTGCCGTCAGCTGTTCCAGCACAGCGGCAGCGCGCGCTTGTCCGAGAGTCTGCAGGTCCTGCTCTGACACCGGCTCCAGCGGCAACAACTCCCGCCGCAGAGCGCTGGAATAGGCCAGCTCATCAAGCTGCTCGGGCTCACCATTCGTCGCTGCGCGGGTGTGCTGTATACGCAACTGTTGCAGGAAAGCCGCAGCGGTCTGTCCCTGGGTCACCTCTTGATCAAGCCCTTGTTGCGCTGTCATGTAAAACCCTTCCAGGACACTTGCGCGAGTCAGCGGTGCTGTTTCGTCTGAATTGTCTGCCGAAGCAGCTCCGTCAACAGGTAGGACGAGAACCTCTTCAATACGCCGCTCCAGGAACTGTTCGCGCAGCGCAACAGTATCCTCACTTTCCGCATAAACACCGTTGATTTTGAGCAACAGCTGCGGACGCTGCTGCAACGCCCCTGCCAGCGACACCAGAGTCTCGCGCTCAGGTGGCGCCAGGTCTGCACGACCCGGCATGAAGTTGATGGCACCCAACTCCTCATCGTCGGAGCCGATCAGATTGGCCAACAGGCGGAAGGGGGAGGTGACGATATTAGTGATGATATTGGCCAAGGCTCGGCGAATGACCTGACCGTAGTTGAACTCAGGGCTGTTGATGTCCCCGCTGACCGGCACTTCCAGATCGATCACACCGTTGCGATCCTTCAGCAACGCGACCGCCAGACCGAGAGGAAGATCGAGCGCATCGGGATGCGGCACCTCCTCGCCGAGCACCAGGTCGCGCATCACCAACGCGTTGTCACCACTGAGCTGGCCATCGTGGATGCGGTAAGACAAATCAACGTCGAGATCACCGTCCGCGATGCGCCTGCCAGCAAACTTGATGATATAGGGGGACATGGATGGGATGTCGAGATTACGGAAGCGCAGATCGATCTCGGTCAACTCTGCAGGCGCCAGCGGGCGCAACTGCCCACCGATGGTGACGAGACCGTACTCGTCGACCTGCCCCTCCAGCCGCACACGTGCCGGTTCCGTGGAACGTGTCGACAGTGCCGACACCTCCCCCGCCAGACCTGCCATGTGCACAGCAAAGGGCAAGGGCAGTGATTCGTCCGAGAAGTCCGCGCTGCCATTCTCGATGGTGATGTTCTGAACGGTAATGGGCAGCAGCTCCTGTGCAACCGCCTCGTCAGCGGAATCTTCAGTCAGAGTAGTTGTAGCCGACTCCTGTGGAATCAGAACACGGGCAATATTGTTCGCCCCGTCCTGCTCGATCTCGACACGGGCGTAGGGCTCGCGAATATGGATATCACCAATGTCTATCTGCAACTGCTCTCCGGCAGCAACAGTGAGAGATTCGATAGCCAGACCACCTAATCCCAGCAAGGACTCGCGCTCCACGGTATCGGTCACGGCAATGTCGTCCAACGCCACCGAACCCGCAAAACGCAGATTGCCGGGGGCTACGGTCAGATCACCAGTCACCCCGAAGAGTCCGGAATCTACACTGATATTTGCGAAGGGCGCCACATAGGGCTGAATCACGGGCAAAGCCAAACCCGCCAGCACCAGCTCACCGTTGAAGTCGACCTGCGGCAGGATGTTAAGAACACCGCCAGCGCGGAGGCTGCCACCACTGCTCAAGTCCACCAACGCAGCAACCGTCACTGGGGTCTGCGGCTGATTGCTCAAGCCATTGAGCGTTGCTTCGACACGCAGTTCCACCGCCACAGGCCCACCGGCGGGCACATGGTCGACCAGACCGATCGTCCAATTCTGCAAAGCGAGCTGATTGGCGCGAATCAGCCAAGGAGCTGCCGGAGCTGCTGGGGCTGAAACTGGAGAGGCGGCCACTGCTGAAGACGCCGCAACACCAGAAGTGCTCACGGGAGCGCTCGCCGTCTGTTCCGCTCCGGGCACCAGGCTCATGAAATTGATGATGCCATCCGCAGCGCGTTCCGGACGGAGGTCAACGCCATTGAGCAGCAAGCGCTCAAGCGTGACACTGCGCTCTGCCCATCGCAGTGCTCCGCCTTCCACCGCCAGCAGCGGCACGCTGGCCAGCCGCGTACCATTGCCCGGATCAGTGATCTGCAGATCACTCAGACTAGCATCGAAATTGTTGATCGCGGCCTCAAACCCACCTTGCGCTGGCAGTGCAACATCGTATTGAAATCCTGCTTCCAGCCACCCACCGGTCAGGCGCACCGGCAAGGCTGAGCGCAGATAGCTGTAAGCCAGATCGACATAGGGGCCAACCAAGCGCAACTCCCCCTCCGAGTGCAGAGGGTTAACCGATACAGAGCCGGTCCAGTGCAATTGCGAGCCATTGCCCATAATCAGGCTGAGCGTCTCTGGCGCTCGCGCATCCGGCAAGGTGCTCAGATTTTCGACCGTGAAATCCAGATCATCGATACTGGTAAAGAATGGTGGCGACTGCACATCGTCGGTAAGGGCCAGACTGGTGTCTTCAATCCGCAAATCCGCGATCAGCAACCGGGGCAGCGCACCAGGCTCTGCGGGTGGAAGCGGCTCTGGTGCAGGGATGGCTGTGGCACTCCAACGCGAGGCCAGGCGGGCAATATTGCTATCTGTGGCGGAGTAGCGGCGCAGTGACCCATGCAGACCTGACACATGCAACTCTTTGATGCTCCAGGCTCGCTGACTCAGGCTGTTGGTCTGCAGGTTCACAAACGCCCGCTGCAGTGACAGGACGCGGCGATCATCAGCATCAATAAGGTCCAAGCCCGCAATGCTGAAGGTCAGCGCCCAGGGATTCAGCTGGATATCCTCGACCGTCATCTGCACGCCGAGACGCTCTTGCAATAGCCCACTCAGTTGACGCTCGATAACCCATGGCACCACCATGAAACCGAGGAGTGAGTAAACCACCAGCACTCCAGCCACGGAACCCCACAACCGCCAGGAGCATAATCTGGCCTTCAACCGAGTCAGCATCTTTCCATTCCCCCGTTCTGAATCCGGCTTCCCCGGTTTCATCACATCCATTTTGTCAGTCGAAAAAAAAGCCCGGCTACCTTGCGGCGGCCGGGCTTCTGTTTGCTTGCGCGTCAGCTCTTAGTGAGCGGCGGCAGAAGCACGTGGTCCGTGCAGAGACATGGCCGTCAACTTACCACCAGTTTGCAGAAGCACATACTGCTCGCCGTGGTGTACGTAAGTCATCATGCCATAACGAGAATCTGCTGACACGGGCACTTTGCCAATCTGTCGACCAGTCGCCTTATCTACGGCGAACAGGTGCGGCGTACCATCACTGGCTTGTGATGCATAGATCAACATGGTCTTGGTGACAGTCATCGGAGCGTGGGCACCAGTACCGGTGTTGCCAACGTCGATGCCAGCCAGAGCCGGGTTGTTCTTGATGCGGTCAGGCGTTTCTCCTACAGGAATCATCCACAGATGTTCGCCGGTGTTCAGGTCGATTGCAGTGATGCGGCTATAGGGTGGCTTGAACAAAGGCAGGCCTTGCGGACCACGTGGACCGCCACCGCCAGTACCAACTGCGTACTGGGCAACAGTGGTGCCTGTAGTTGTCGTGCCTGAGTCTGTTTCATAACGCAGGTCGGCTTCAGCGCCCGGTACGATGGTACGGGTGGTGCAGCCACTCAAGGAAGTCACGTACAGAACGCCTGTCTCGGGGTCACCCGCAGCCGGGCCGCTGATGTTGACACCACCGACATCACCTGGACACCAGAGTGCGCCACGCTTGCCGAGATCATTGTCACGGTGCAGCGGAGGCGTAAACAACGGACCCACTTCCCACTCGGACAGAATTTCGAGTGCCTGAGCGCGCAGCTCTGGCGTGAAGTTGATCAGATCATCTTCGACAATGCCTTGTCTGTCATACGCAGCTGGTTTAGTCGGGAACGGCTGAGTTGCGGCCAACACTTCACCAGGAATGTGTGACTGGGGAACTGGACGCTCTTCGATTGGCCACAGCGGTTCACCCGTCTCACGATTGAAGACATAGGTAAAGGCCTGCTTGGTCACCTGAGCGATCGCTGGAATGGTTTCGCCGTTGTGGGTCACGTCAAGCAGCACGGGGGCAGTCGGGGTGTCGTAGTTCCAGATGTCGTGGTGCACCATCTGGAAGTGCCACTTGCGCTCGCCTGTCTTCACGTCCAGCGCAATCAAGCTGGTGCCGAAGAGGTTGTCGCCAGGACGGTGGCCACCGTAGAAGTCGATAGTGCCGCCGTTGGTGGGAATGTAGACCAGACCCAGTTCTGCGTCAGCAGACATCGGAGCCCAGGAAGACACGTCACCGACGTACTGCCAGGAATCATTTTCCCAGGTCTCGTTGCCGAACTCACCTGGACGTGGCACCACGTTGAATTTCCAGAGGAAATCACCGGACTTCGCGTCATAGGCCAGAATGTCGCCCGGGACGTTTTCGATACGGGACTGGTTGTAGCCCTGCTCTGCGGAGTTACCGACCACAACGACATCATTGACGACGATGGGTGGCGAAGAAGTGGTGATGTAACCGACTTCTTTCGGGATACCGTAGTAGGGGTCAAATTCGTGACCCAGATCGGTCAGCATGTCGACCACACCAGTTTCCGGGAAGCCTTCCACAGGAACCTGACCACCGAAACCTGGCAGAGGAGCACCAGTGTCAGCATCCAGTGCAATCAGGAAGAACGCCGGGCTGGAGATGTAAACAACGCCTTTGCCATCGACTTCTGCGAAGGCAACGCCCTTGCCGTAGTCGGCACGCATGGAGTATTCGTAGCGGTAAGTGTTGGGCTCACGGTATGACCAGATGGTCTCACCGGATTCCGGATCAATCGCAACCACATGACGACGTGGACCGGACACAGTGAAAAGTTTACCGTCTACGTAGCTGGGTGTGGCACGACCACTGGTGCCTTGAAAGCTCACGCCATCCCAGACCCACGCCTCTTTCAATTCACCAAAGTTCTCGGCAGTGATGTTCGCAGCGGGGGAATAGCGGGTATGGTCGGCATTGCCGCCAAGGTGAGTCCACTCTACGGTGTCCTGAGCGTTCACGGATGTCGCTGCCGCCAGGAGCAGACCGAACGGGAGAGCCCGTGTCAGCGAACCCTTGATGGAACGCCAACGATTGTTCGCTGGCTGCCGGGATTGACCCGACTCAACACGCCTGTTTGTCATTGTTTGTTTTCCTCGTTGAGTAAATGTCTAACTTGCTGATAAAACCATCGAAATCCCGTCCTGGCCAGTGTAAATCCGGGATGGTTGACCTCTGAAAAGAGCGGGCAGAATACCCCAGCCGCCTATTCAAGTCCATGAGCGCCCGTGTCCTGAACTTGCACTGTTCGGTAAGCTCAAGACCGCGCAACACGTTCAATCTATTCCACACAAGCGCTGGAAATAAAAAAGCCCGAGGGCTTCGCAGCGCTCGGGCTTTTTTATTTGCTGACACGACATCCGGAGGATATCGCGTCAGCCGGACAGCATGATCAGTGAGCAGCACCAGTCGCAACCGGGCCGTGCAATGACATCGCAGTCAGTTTCGGACCAGTCTGCAGCACGATGTACTGCTCGCCTTTGTGCACGTAGCTCATCATGCCGTAACGGCTTGCGCCAGATACCGGAATACGAGCCAGTTCACGACCTGTCGCCTTGTCGATCGCGAACAGGTGCGGCGTGCCATCGCTGACGTCGCCGGCGTATACCAGCATGGACGGGGTCACCAGCATTGGAGCCTGAGCGCCAGAAC
Organism: Pseudomonadota bacterium; assembly: GCA_040384465.1. Classification (GTDB taxonomy): domain Bacteria; phylum Pseudomonadota; class Gammaproteobacteria; order Pseudomonadales; family Pseudohongiellaceae; genus UBA5078. Next base: position 19,114 of record JAZKJF010000007.1, read on the forward strand.
CAGTGTTGCCAACGTCGATACCAGCCAAAGCCGGGTTGTTCTTGATGCGATCAGGCGTTTCACCAATCGGGATCATCCACAGGTGTTCACCAGTGTTCAGATCGATTGCAGTGATACGGCTGTAAGGCGGCTTCATCAGCGGCAGGCCGCTTGGATGACGTGGAGCACCGCCACCGGCGCCGTTCGCGTACTGAGCAGGAGTCACACCCGTGGTGGTCGTGCCGGCATCAGTCATGTAACGCAGATCGGCTTCATCACCCGGAACCAGGGTGTGGGCAGAACAGGCACTTTGTGAAGTCAGGTAGATGATACCTGTTTCGGGGTCGCCAGCAGCCGGACCGGTGATGTTGGAACCGCCACCGTCACCTGGACACCAGTAAGAACCGCGCTTGCCCAGGGGGTTATCACGGTGCAGTGGTGGGTTGTACAAGGGACCGATTTCCCACTCTGCCAGTGCAGCAATCGCCTGTTGACGCAGCTCAGGAGTAAAGTCGATCAGATCGTCTTCACTGATACCGGCCAGATCATACGGAGCTGGTTTGGTTGGGAATGGCTGAGTTGGAGACAGTTTCTCGCCCGGAATCAGAGATGCCGGTACGGGACGCTCTTCAATCGGCCACAGCGGCTCGCCAGTCTCGCGGTTGAAGGCGAACAGCAGAGTTTGCTTGGTTGCTTGTGCAACAGCAGGGATACGCTCACCGTCAATGGTCACGTCCAGAAGCACTGGCGCAGTCGGAATGTCGTAGTTCCAGACATCGTGGTGCACCAGTTGGAAGTGCCAGCGACGCTCACCTGTCTGTGCATCGAGTGCAATCAGGCTGGTACCGAACAGGGTGTCACCAGGACGGAAACCGCCGTAGTAATCCACTGTGGGTGGGTTGGTGGCCACGTAGACCAGGCCCAGTTCCGGGTCGGCTGACAGTGGCGCCCAGGGAGATACGTCACCGGTGTACTGCCAGGCATCGTTTTCCCAAGTGTCATGACCGAATTCGCCCGGCTGTGGAATCACGTTGAACTTCCATTTGAAGTCACCGGTCTTCGCGTCATAAGCCAGAATATCGCCAGGGACGTTTTCGATACGGGACTGGTTGTAACCCTGCTCTGCAGAGTTACCCACCACGACCACGCCATTGACCACGATGGGTGGCGAGGACGACGTGACATATCCCACTTCTTTCGCAATACCGTAGTAGGGGTCAAACTCATGACCCAGATCGGCCAGCATGTCGACCACGCCAGTCTGCGCAAAGCCTTCGACGGGCACCGGGTTACCGAAGCCAGCCAGTGGCGCCCCTGTGTCGGCATCAAGTGCCGTCAGGAAGAAGGCCGGGCTGATGATGTAGACCACGCCTTTGCCATCGACTTCGGCATAGGCGACGCCCTTGCCGTAATCCTGACGCATGGAGTATTCCCAGCGGAAAGTGTTGGGTTCGCGGTAAGACCAAAGTGTCTCACCAGTCTCCGGATCCATCGCGATCACATGACGACGCGGACCGGCCACTGTGAACAGCTTGCCGTCCACGTAGCTCGGGGTGGAGCGACCGGAAGCCGCTGCAAAGCTGGAGCCATCCCATACCCACGCTTCTTTCAGCTCGCCGAAGTTGTCGGGGGTGATATTGGTGGCCGGGGTGTAGCGAGTGTGATGAGCGTCGCCGCCCAAATGTGTCCACTCAACGGTGTCCTGGGCTTGAACCGAGGTTGTCGCGGCGACCAGCAGGCCCAGCGGCAACACTTTAGTCAGTGCCCGGGTGAGAGATTGCCAGCGATTGCGCGCTGGCAGTCGGGAGTCTTCCGACCCAACATGCTCTTTAATCATTGTTTTTTTCCTCGTTGAGCAAAACTGTCGCCCAAGTGTCATCAAATGTTTTTATTGATAGTACTTCCGGTCTTTCTAACGAACTACCCCTTCGAGCCCTTCAAACTTTCTTTTCACAACGGCTGAAATGAGGCGCCGAGCATAACGCAGGCCCCTCGGCAAGTCTATTGGCAAACTGCCTGCGAGGCAGCCGAATGGCGACCCCGCGGGCAACTGTCCTGTCAGTGTGCGGCGGCCGAGGCAACCGGGCCGTGCAACGACATGGAAGTCAATGTATCGCCAGTCTGCAGCACGATGTACTGCTCGCCTTTGTGCACATAACTCATCATGCCGTAACCACTCTCTTTCGATACCGGCACGCGCGCCAGCTCTCTGCCCGTCGCCTTGTCAATGGCAAACAGGTGAGGAGTGCCGTCACTGATAGCATCGGCGTACACCAGCATGGAGGGCGTCACCAGCATCGGCGCATGCGAACCACTGCCCGTGTTGCCAATGTCGATTCCCGCCAGAGCAGGGTTGTTCTTGATGCGATCAGGAGTCTCGCCCACCGGAATCATCCACAGATGCTCGCCAGTGTTCAGGTCAATCGCAGTGATGCGGCTGTAAGGCGGCTTCCAAAGCGGCAGGCCTGTCGGATGGCGTGGGGCACCAGCGCCGGGGCCATTGGCATAGCGAGCCGGTGTGACACCAGTCGTGGTGGTGCCATTGTCAGTCATGTAGCGTAGGTCAGCTTCTTCACCTGGCAGCAGCTGATTGGCGCTGCAACCCATGCGTGAGGTCACGAAGACAACGCCAGACTCTGGGTCAGCAACCGCTGGCCCCGTGATGTTGGTACCACCACTCGGACACCAGAACGCACCGCGCTTGCCCAGCGGATTATCGCGATGCAATGGCGGGTTGTAGAGTGGTCCGATCTGCCAGTCTTCCAGAGCCACAATCGCTTGTGCGCGCATCTCGGGAGTGAAGTCGATCAGGTCATCTTCGCTCAGACCACTGGGCTCATAGGGCAGCGGCTTGGTCGGGAAAGGCTGCGTGGGAGAAAGCTTTTCACCCGGCACAAGTGACTCTGGTACGGGGCGCTCTTCGATCGGCCACAGCGGCTCACCGGTTTCGCGGTTGAAGGCGAACAACATGGCCTGCTTGGTAGCCTGCGCCACAGCCTTGACCGTCTGCCCGTTATGAGTGACATCGATCAGGATCGGCGCAGTCGGAATGTCATAGTTCCACACATCGTGATGGACCAGCTGGAAGTGCCAGCGCCGCTCACCGGTATTTACATCCAGCGCAATCAGACTGGTGCCGAAGAGATTGTCACCGGGGCTGAAGCCGCCGTAGTAGTCCACTGTCGGAGGATTGGTTGCCACATACACCAAGCCCAGTTCCGGATCGGCTGACAGCGGCGCCCAGGGAGACACATCGCCAGTGTACTGCCAGGCATCGTTTTCCCAGCTCTCATGACCGAATTCGCCAGGACGCGGAATCACATTGAACTTCCACTTGAAATCACCGGTTTGGGCATCGAACGCCAGAATGTCGCCCGGGATGTTTTCGATACGGGACTGGTTGTAACCCTGTTCTGCGGAGTTACCGACCACCACCACGCCGTTGACCACAATGGGTGGCGAAGAAGACGTCACATAACCGACCTCTTTGGGGATACCGTAGTAGGGGTCGTAATCATGACCGAGGTGCGCAAGCAGGTCGACCACACCGGTCTGAGCAAACCCTTCGATAGGCACCGGAGCACCGAAACCTTCCAGTGGCGCACCGGTATCAGCGTCAAGCGCCGTCAGGAAGAAGGCCGGGCTGATGATATAGACCACGCCCTTGCCATTGACTTCAGCATAGGCAACACCCTTACCGTAATCCTGGCGCATGGAATATTCCCAACGGAAGGTGTTCGGTTCACGATAGGACCACAGGGTTTCACCTGTCTCCGGGTCCATCGCGATCACGTGGCGGCGCGGACCGGCGACAGTGAACAGCTTGCCGTCTACGTAACTGGGGGTGGAGCGGCCCGACGCAGCCGCGAAGCTGGCACCATTCCATACCCAGGCTTCTTTCAGTTCGCCGAAATTGTCGGGAGTGATATTGGTAGCGGGGGTGTAGCGGGTATGGGCAGCATTACCGCCCAGGTGTGTCCATTCCACAGAATCCTGTGCATGAACAGGGCTGATCGCCGTCATCAGGAGACCCAGTGGCAAGGCCGTCAGTAGAGACCGGGTCAACGAACGCCAGCGATTGCTCGCCGGTTGCCGGGAATCTCCCGACCCAACGTGTTTTCTTATCATTATTGTTCCCTCGTTGAGCTGATATTTCACTCCGCAATGGCACGGCTGAACTGTTTTTATTAGAGGCAGGTTTGTCTAGCGAGGCCCGAGCATAGCGCTGGCAGAACAACAAGTCTATAAACAGACTGTGTCAAAAAGTAAGGCAATAAAAAACCCGGCCACCTTGCGGCGACCGGGTTCTTTTTTCAGACAGAAGCCCCGAAAACCCGGGGCCTGTTCTGCTTTGTTACGTTCTCAGTGCGCCGCTGCCGAGGCCACGGGACCGTGCAATGACATCGCTGTTAAAGTGCTGCCGGTCTGCAGAACGATGTACTGCTCGCCTTCGTGCACATAGCTCATCATGCCGTAACGGCTGGTGGCAGAGACAGGCACCCGTGCCAGCTCACGACCAGTGGACTTCTCAATCGCGAACAAATGCGGCGTGCCGTCAGTCACTTCACCGGCATAGACCAACATGGACGGAGTCACCATCATCGGTGCCATCGCACCAGTGCCGGTGTTGCCGACATCAATGCCAGCCAAAGCCGGGTTGTTCTTGATGCGATCGGGGGTCTCGCCTACCGGGATCATCCACAGGTGCTCGCCGGTATTCAGGTCGATTGCCGTGATGCGACTGTAAGGCGGCTTCCACAGCGGCAGGCCGGTCGGATGACGCGGAGCGCCAGCACCAGGGCCGTTGGCATAGCGAGCCGGTGTCACACCAGTCGTCGTCGTGCCGCTGTCTGTCATGTAACGCAGGTCTGCTTCTTCACCTGGCAGCAATTGAATGGCGCTGCAGGCGCTCTGCGAGGTCACGAACACGATACCTGTCTCGGGGTCTGCCGCAGCCGGGCCGGTGATGTTGGAGCCACCGCCACCGCCTGGACACCAAAACGCACCACGCTTGCCGAGATCGTTGTCGCGGTGCAGAGGTGGGTTGTAGAGCGGGCCGATCTGCCAGTCTTCCAGAGCCGCAATTGCCTGCGCACGCATCTCGGGAGTGAAGTCGATCAGGTCGTCTTCGGTCAGACCATTGAGGTCATAAGGAAGCGGCTTGGTCGGGAAAGGCTGTGTGGGCGATGCAAACTCGCCAGGCACATGCGACTCGGGCACCGGACGCTCTTCAATCGGCCACAACGGCTCACCGGTTTCGCGGTTGAAAGCGAACAGAATGGACTGTTTAGTGGCCTGGGCAACGGCAGGAATACGCTCGCCATCAATGGTCACGTCCAGCAGCACGGGCGCGGTTGGCACGTCGTAGTTCCAGATGTCGTGGTGAACAAGCTGGAAGTGCCAGCGGCGCTCCCCTGTCTCCACATCCAGCGCAATCAGACTGGTGCCGAAGAGGTTGTCACCGGGGCTGAAACCACCGTAGTAATCCACTGTGGGCGGGTTGGTCGGAATATAGACCAGACCCAGTTCCGGGTCGGCAGAGAGCGGTGCCCAGGGGGACACATCACCGGTGTACTGCCAGGCATCGTTTTCCCAGGTGTCATGACCGAATTCGCCAGGACGCGGAATCACGTTGAACTTCCACTTGAAGTCGCCGGTCTTGGCATCGAATGCCAATACGTCGCCGGGGATATTCTCAATGCGGGACTGGTTGTAACCCTGCTCGGCAGAGTTACCCACGATCACCACGTCATTGACCACGATGGGTGGCGAGGAAGACGTGATGTACCCGACTTCCTTGGGAATTCCGTAGTAGGGGTCGAACTCATGCCCGAGGTGGGCCAGCAGATCGACAACGCCGGTCTGCGCAAAACCGTCAATCGGCACCGGAGCGCCGAAGCCTTCCAGCGGTGCGCCAGTGTCGGCGTCGAGTGCTGTCAGGAAGAATGCCGGGCTGATGATGTAAACCACGCCTTTGCCATCCACTTCGGCATAGGCAACGCCTTTGCCGTAATCGGCACGCATGGAGTATTCCCAGCGGAAAGTATTGGGTTCACGGTAAGACCACAGGGTCTCGCCGCTCACCGGGTCCATCGCGATCACGTGGCGGCGCGGACCGGCGACGGTAAAGAGCTTGCCATCGACATAGCTGGGAGTGGAGCGACCAGAGGCCGCAGCAAAGCTGGCGCCATCCCACACCCAGGCTTCTTTCAGCTCGCTGAAATTCTGGGGCGTGACGTTGTTCGCGGGGGTATAACGGGTGTGGTGAGCGTTGCCACCAAGGTGCGTCCATTCCACAGTGTCCTGCGCCTGAACCGTGGTTGTCGCGGCAACCAGAAGCCCCACTGGCAGGACTTTCATCAAGGAGTGGGTGAACGAACGCCAGCGATTACTCGCCGGTTGCCGGGAATCTCCCGACCCAACATGCTCTCTTATCATTATTTTTTCCTCACTGAGCAAAATTAAACTGCAGACAAACAGCGTTCCCTCTTCTGTTGCAACCATGATCTTCCCCTGCGGCGAAGATTAGCGCAGGGCTTGGGGCAAGTCCAACAAACAATCGGGCTCTGCCGGCATGTCAGCCACGGGTCACAGCACTGCCCGGCGCATCGATCGAGAACGAGCAACCTTCGCCCAGTTCGCTCATCACCGCCGAGAGAGTGGCCTGCATCTGCTCGCGAAATTGCCAGGGAGTATTGACGATGAGCATGCCAGAACCGTGCATGCCAAACTCCTCTTCCTGCGCTTGCACACTCAGCTCAAGGCTCAGCAAATCGGGAAGATTTTCACGCACCAGGGCGGACTTCAGCCAGGCGCTGCGGTCACGCTCGCGCGCCAGCAAGGGGTACCAGACGGCGATGATGCCGACCGGCCAGCGCCGCTGCAGTTTGAGCACCGTATTGAGCACGCGCTGATAATCCTGTTTGTCTTCATAGGCCGGGTCGATCAGCGCGAGCCCTCTGCGTGGCTCTGGAGGCGTGATCGCCAGCAAACCTTCGAAGGCATCACGTTGATGGATGCTCACACGTTCATCGGTGCCCAGACCGTGAAGGTGATTGAAGCGCAACTCCTCCACTTCAGCCGGATGCAGCTCCAGGAGATGGAGCCTGTCATCTGCCCGCAGGCAGTCAGCCGCCAACGTCGGAGAACCTGGATACCAGCGCAATCGGCCATCCTCATTGAGAGCGCGCACTTTCCCCACGTAGAGATTCAGCAGAGCATCTGTCGAACTGTTGCGCCAGAGCTTTGAAATACCTGATGCATGCTCAGTGTTCAGACGCGCTTCGGCACTGTTGAGGTCGTAGATCCCGCCACCGCTGTGCGAGTCGATATAAGTGAAGGGTTTTTCCTTGGCAAGGAGCCTCTGCAGCAGACCCAGCAAGACCAGATGTTTGAGCACATCGGCGTGATTACCGGCGTGATACCCGTGACGATAGCTGAGCATCAAGCTCTCCTGCTGAAAGCGGCGTTGCCGTACACAAGTACGGCAACGCATGGGTGTCTGCCAGATTGGACTGAAAGATCAGACGGGTCGGGGGTCGGCAATGCCGTGCTTGTTGGCGAAATGGGGATTTGGCGATACCAGCGAGCCTGCAATCATGCCGACGAGGCTGGCAAACAAACCTATCAGCTGTGGCTCGAAGGCGATATCAGGGACAAATATCTCCAAGAACAGCCAGCTGCCCAGCCCCATGACGATCGACAATGTGGCGCCCAGATTACTCGCTCGGCCCCAGAACAGACCTGCCGTGAGAGGGACGAATACACCGGCAAGCGTTATGCGGTAGGCATTCTCCACCATGGCATGAATGTCTGAACTGGACAGCACCGCATTGGCCACCACCAGCAACGTAAAGACAAACACAGTCCAGCGTGTGGAACTGAGCAGTTGCTGGTCGGTCATGTTGGGACGGAAGTTCTTCAGCACGTTCTCGGTGAAGGTCACCGACGGTGCCAGCAGCGTGCCAGAAGCAGTACTCATGATCACGGACAGCAGCGCACCGAAAAACACCGCCTGCAGCCAGAACGGCATGTGGGTAATCACAAAGGTCGGCAGCACCAGCTGAGCGTCCTCCGCCATCAGCCGCGCGGTCATCTCAGGGTCCACCATGCTCGCGCTATAGGCCAGAAACAGAGGCACTGCAGCGAAGAAGAAATAGGCAACGCCTCCCAGGGTGGTCGCCCACACGGCAACGAATTCGTTCTTGGAGGTGTTCACACGCTGAAACACGTCTTGTTGCGGGATAGAGCCCAGCGCCATCGTGAACAGCGCGGCGGTCCAACCCAGAATGTCCACCAGATTCATCGTGGGCAACCACTCGAACTTGCCTTCAGCCGCCGCCTTTTCGATCACCACCGACAAGCCACCAGCCATGTCGGCCGCATTGTTCGTCACCAGCAGCAAACCAATCACGATGATGATCATCTGCAGGAATGTAGTGACAGCCACCGACCACATGCCGCCGAACAGCGTGTAGACCATGACCACAGCCGCACCGATTATCATGCCCTGGGTCATGCTGACTGAGCCTTCCGACAAGACATTGAACACCAGACCGAGAGCGGTCACTTGCGCAGACACCCAACCGAGGTAGGACAGCACAATACAGGACGAAAGAATCAGTTCGGTTCTTTTGTTGTAGCGAATATGAAAGAAGTCACCGAGAGTGATCAGTTTGAGCCGGTACAGCGGCAGCGCAAAGACCAATCCGAACAGCACCAGACACAGCGCCGCACCCAGCGGGTCCGAAGTCAGCCCCCGGAACCCCTCGTCGAGGAAAGTCGCCGAAATGCCCAGTACCGTTTCGGCACCGAACCAGGTTGCGAACACCATGGCCATGACCATCGGCATGGGCAGGCTGCGCCCGGCCGTGATGTAGTCGCTCGCCGAATGCACGCGGCGAGAAGCGATCAGACCAATGGCGATGGAGATAACAAGGTATGCAACAACGAGCCCTAGCAGCATAATTTATCCCTGAAGTAGTTGATGTCGAATCCGATGCAAGCGCCAGCGAACTGGTGCAAGACTTGTTCCAGCACGGCCGTTTTCCGGCTCAGGGGCGCATAATATAGAAATTCCCCACATAAAAAAAAGTATTTTTTCCCGTCTGTGGTGAACAACACAACTACTTGATAGCTATAGAAAATAGAAATAATTTGCGACACTCGGCGAGGCTGTCACGCCAGCACGAATGACAACGACATGTCATCGGTGCGGCCTGCTGATTCCAGTCACCTGCTGCCAGCCACGGGTACAAAATTGAACATTAATCCCCTGCTGCGATGCTCAGCGGTGCTTTCTGTGCTAGTGTACGACCACCGCGCGGGGCACCCGCCGAACCCATTTTCAGAGCGTGTTGTGGCCATCAATCTCTACAGAAAAATCAGACGCAACATCAGTGAAGATGGCCTGATCGTCAGCAGTTCAGGGTTTCTCGTCAACACCATGGTCGGCAAGATCGATTTCTCCCGACCGTTGCGTATTCTCGAAATCGGCAGCGGCAAAGGCCCTTTCACCAAAGAAATCATTCGCCGAATGTCGAACGAGTCGACGCTGGACGTCTGCGAAATCAAGAGCGAGTACAACCCGTGGATAGAACGCCTGATGGCCGAGCACCCACACAAAGAGGTCCGGCTTCATAACGGCTGCGTGACAGGGTTGCTCAACACCCCTGAACTCTACGACGTCATCGTGTCCTCGCTGCCACTGAAGAACTTCACCAAAATGAACGACCAGAACGCCTTTCTCTATCGCCTGATCGAAGGCTTCAAATTTGCGCTCAACGACGGCGGGATCTATCTGCAATACCAGTATTTCAAAAGCAACAAAGCCGACATCGAGGCTGTCTTCGGGAAAGAGATGGACGAGATCGATTTCGTGCCGCTCAATATCCTGCCTGCATTCGTTTACAGCATGACCAAGTGACAGCGAAGCGTTGACCGTGAAAAAAGCACCTTCTGCACCCGGCAAATCGATTGGCCTCTATCTTTGGCTCGCCCTCATCGTCTGCTGCCTGTCTCTCTATGCCCTTCGGCCTGACCTTTTCGCGCCAGAGCGAGTGCAACATTTCTTCTCCGACAATCTCTTCTTCGGACTGACCCTTTACTTTGTGATCACGACGCTGCGGGGATTCACGCTGATCCCGCTGACCCCCTTTGTGCTGGCCGGCATCCTGGTGTTTCCGCCACTGCCACTGTTTCTGGTCAATCAGGCGGCCGTATATTCGTCCACGGCCATCCTCTACTACATGACGCGGGTGATGAGGTTTGATCACTTTTTTTATGATCGCTACCCCGCGCAGGTCGAGAAGCTGACGCTGCTGTTGAACAAGCGCGAGTTGCCGGTCATCACCTTGTGGGGGTTTGCACCGTTCACTCCGACAGACATGATTATCTGCATCTGCAGCGTGCTGCGAATCAGCATCTGGAAGACACTGCTGGGCGTGTCCATTGGCGAAGGCGTCATCTGCGCTCTCTATATTTTCGGTGGTTCAGTCAGTCTGGCCGCACTCATGAATTTTCTGCAATCCTGACGCAGGATGCTGCTGGATCAGACCACAGGTAGACCACTATGACGACAAACAATCCAGCAGCGCCGGACACCCGCCAGCACGCTCTCTTCATCACTTGCTCCAAGGGGCTCGAATCCCTGCTGGAGCAGGAGCTGCTGAGCTGCGGTGCCGACAAGGTCAAGCAGAGCGTGGCAGGCGTGTATTGTTTTGCGACCCTGGCCACGGCCTATCGCGTCATCGTTTTCTCGCGCCTGTGCAACCGCGTCATTCTGCTGGTAGCCGAAGGACCGGTACTCACGGCCGAAGATCTGTATGCCAGCGCCGCCACCGTGGATTGGGGTGATCACCTGCTGCCCGGTCAGACGCTGGCGATCAGCGCTGCCGGTGGCACCGAGCACCTCATTCATACCCAGTTCATCGCGCAGAAAATCAAAGACGCGATTGTCGATCAGTTCCGCAGCAAAGGGCTGGCACGGCCCGATGTGTCCCGTGATGCACCTGACCTGCTGATCCACGCCGTGATCAAGAAGGACCGCCTGAGCCTCGGTATCGATCTCGCCGGGGCCAGCCTGCATCGTCGCCATTACCGCACCGAACAGGGCGAAGCGCCGCTCAAGGAAACACTGGCCGCCGCCCTGCTGATGCGCGCGGGCTGGCCGCAAACGGATCAACCTGAACCGCTCTTGTGGGACCCGATGTGCGGCTCGGGAACGCTGCTGATCGAAGGGGTGTTGATGGCGCTGGACATCGCGCCGGGACTGGTGCGAGGAAGTACGCTTACGCCTTGGCCACATCATGATCATCCGGCCATGGCTGCTGTGATGGCGGAAGCGCAGACTCGCAAGGAAGCCGGAGCCCATTGGCGAGGTCGCGCTTTTGGCAGCGATATTGACTCGCGCTCCATCGGTTTCGCGCGTCGCAATGCCGAACGTGCGGGTGTCGCCGCGTATATTGAATTCGTGGAATGCCCCATCACCGAAGCTGTGCCACCGGCTGCGCCGACGCTGGTGATCTGCAACCCTCCCTACGCCGAACGGCTCGGCGAACAGACTGAGGTCGAGCTGCTGTATGGCGAACTCGGTGCCCTGCTGCGCCGTCACGCCACGGGCGCCAGGGCGGCGGTATTCACCGCCAAACCCGAATGGGGCAAGTTGCTCGGCATTCACAGTCACAAGCAATACGCGCTGTTCAATGGCGCACTGCCAGCCAAGTTGCTGCTGATGGATGTCACGCCAGAGGCCATTTACCAAAAGCATGCGGTACAGAAGCAGCCTCCCGCCGATCAGGACTCCAACGCTAGTCCGGCACCCGAAAAGCAGTCCGCTCCAGCACCGATGCCCTTGGACAACGGTGCCCAGATGTTCGCGAACCGCCTGCGCAAGAACCTGAAGAACCTCGGCCGTTGGGCGCAACAGCGCGGCCACGAATGCTACCGGCTCTACGATGCCGACATGCCCGAATATGCCTTTGCCATCGATTGCTACGGCGAACATATCCACATGCAGGAATACAAGGCGCCGCTCTCCATCAGTGAGGAGGATGCAGCCCTGCGGCGGCGTCAGGCCTATCAGGCGCTATGCCAGGTGATGGAGCAGACTCGGCAGATTCCGGCGCGCAATGTCACGCTGAAGGTGCGCGAACGCCAGCGTGGCACCGAGCAGTACCAGCCATTGCAAAAGAGCGGTGAAGATTTTGTGGTCACGGAAGGTCAAGCCAAATTCATCATCAACCTGGAGCGCTACCTGGACACCGGGTTATTTCTGGACCATCGCCCCATTCGTCTGTGGATCGGCGAACATGCACAACATAGCCGCTTCCTGAACCTGTTCTGCTACACCGCCACGGCGACGATCCATGCGGCACTGGCGGGCGCCCATTCGTCCACCAGTGTGGACATGTCACGCACCTACCTGAACTGGGCCGCGCGCAACTTCGAACTGAATGGCATCGACCCGCGTGCTCATACGCTGGTACAGATGGACTGCCTGAAATTCCTGCAACAGTGCCGTGAGCAGTTCGACCTGATATTCCTGGACCCACCCACCTTCTCCAACTCCAAGAGCACCGAAAATGTGTTGGATATCCAGCGGGATCATCCCTTGCTTATCGAGCAATGCATGAATCTGCTGGCACCGGACGGATTGCTGATTTTTTCCAACAACAACCGGCGCTTCAAACTCGAAGAAGCCCTGAGCGCACGCTATCAGATTGAGGACTGCTCAGAAGCGAGCATCGACAAGGATTTCGAGCGCAACCAGAAGATTCACCGCACTTGGTTCATTCGGCACTGACCGTCGGACTGCGCTTGTCTGCCGAATTGCACAACAAGAGGATTGCTTCGCAGACACAGGCTGTTTACTCTTGGCCCCCTGCGCCCGAAACCGCAGAAGACGCTCCACGCGGGGCACTCGAAAACAACAATAAATGAAAGCACGAGGGACAACCGGATGCGCATTCTCAATCTGTCAGTGCAAGGCAGTTCTGCTCTATTTTCACTTCTTCTCCTCGCCCTGACCGGCCCGCTGGGACTCAGCAGCAGCGTCAGCGCCGCTGAGGCGGGAGATCCCACTCGCATCGTCAACATCTTGCAGGAGCCACGTCACCGGCTCATGCATCAGGACGGCGACATCAAAGTGCTCGACGTCCAGATCAATCCGGGCGACATGACACTGCAACACACGCACGACGCTGCCATCATGTACGCGTTCATCAGCTCGGGTGAAGGCCCGTCCGGTGGCCGTGTCACCAGCAACACCGACTACGTGACCGAAAACTTCACGCACCAGGTCAGCAATGAAGGGCCAGGCCTGTTCCGTATCATCGCCCTGACCAATTATGGTCCGCCCATGGCCGAACTGACTTCCGACCGCCCAACTGGCATCGAAGGTGAACCCCAGCTCGAAAACCTCTGGTTCCGCTCCTACCGCATCACGCTGGCACCGGGCGAGAGCACTGCCATGCAGATGCATCACAACCCAAGCCTCATCGTGCAAGTGACCGATGGCATGACTCAGGTCAGTCGGGATGACGGCATCACTGCAGAACTGACAGCGATGGGCAGCTGGGCCTGGCGCAATGCACACAGCACCTACCAAGTCACCAATGTCGGCACAACACCTGTAGAGTTCGTCATTCAAGAAGCCCGTCGTGCCATGTAGTGACAGCGGCAGATGAGGAAAAGCATGCAGACGTTTACCAAGGTAGTGCTATACACAGGAGAGACTGGACACGCGCACTTTCGGACGGAAGAAGTTCCGCTGACAGAGGGCACTCCTCAGTCACGACTGTCACGCGAGTTCGCGGCGCAGGGGCTGGTGCTCAGAGAAAGTCCGGTGGGGTTCAGCAGTGCGATGCACTGCACCACGTCTCCGCAATGGCTGTTTGTACTCAAAGGGCAGATGGAAATCGGGCTTGCCGATGGCAGCACCCGTATCTTCAAGGCAGGGGAGCACTTTTATTCCGCCGACCTGCTGCCTCACGGCGCTGTATTCGATCCCGCGATCCACGGTCACTGGAGTCGGCAGCTGGGCGATGAGCCGCTGGTGACGCTGTTCGTTAAAGACTGACCTCTGTAGGAGCCTGCCCTGCAGGCGA
>JAZKJF010000007.1:33228-39987 GCA_040384465.1 Pseudomonadota bacterium
CTGTGTGAAAAACACGGTCGCCTGCAGGGCAGGCTCCTACAGATTCACCTCGATCACCAGCTCCCTCAGAATCAACTCATGCAACCTCTGCCGCTCCTGCGCGCTGGCGCTTGCATGCAGCACGTAACCAGCATCCTGCCCAAGCCCACTGCGGGCATCAATCACATCGCCCCGCTTCACCTTGATACGAAATTCTTTGACACCCTGCTCAGCCAAGACCCGGGATTTGCCATGCACAGCGGTCACTTGGCCGGCTCCCGGATGGAGAACTTCAGCAGCGGCATAGCACGCAGGTTGCGCTGGAAACTCGAACGGCTCACCCAACTCCATCGCTACAAACGCCTCCCAGGGATTGAAGTCCCAGGCATGCTGCAAGGCATTCATGATATAGCCACCTGGCGGACGTATGGCGATCTCTCCAAACAAAGGCCCGTTCTTTGTCATATAGACTTCGAGATGCGTCATCCCCCAACCGATGTTGAGCGCCTGTATCACGCGCTCGTTGAGGGAAAGCAGCGTGCGCTCACACTCGCTGTCGAAGAAAGCAGGAACGAAATTGGTGTGACCCTTTATCTCGTAATGAGTGACATTGGTGAAACGGATACGCCCGTGATCGATGAAGGACTCGATGCTCGCCTCAGGAGCATCGATGAAGCGCTCCAGAATCGACAAGCCATGTGTCCCGGGCGCAAAGTCTTCCGCGCTGTTGATCAGTTGCAACCCTTTGCCACCCGAGGACTTGCGATACTTGCGCACCACAGGAGCGCCGAGCAGCGCAAACACTTCCTGAGGATTCAGGTCCACATGGTCGGCCATATAACGGGTCATAGGAATACCGAAACCGCTCAGATATTCCTTCATCAGCAATTTGTCACGGCAGCGATTGCCGGTGATGGTGCTGGAAAGTCGTGCGCGCAATTGACGACGTGCGATGGCTGCCGGAAGGACCGCCGCTTCGGTACCGGCGATCACATGCGTGAAGTGCTCACCAGGAAATGAGCTGCGAATCTGTTGGCGAATTTTTTCGGGGGAATTCCACAGGGGCGCGGTGACACTCTTTTGTGGAGGTTCAGAAACAAACAGGTTTTTTTCCTGCCAGACGGAGAAGGGAATTGCGCGCGTGCGCAGGACATCAATGAGCCCCCGCCTCGGCCCGATCACCAATACCTGATAGTTTGTCATCTCTCCAAACACACTCGGCGAGCACTGCCTCAGCGGAAGAAATCGCGCGTCGCTGTGCCCGCCAGGAGGCAGGCACAGGAGCATTTTCAAGGATCAAGTCTGGAGCGACTTACTCTCCCCGGGTTTCTTTCTTGGTCTTCTTGGCCACTTTCTTTTCTTTCATCGTCAAGGCAGGTTTCTTCTTCACTTCTTTTTTTGCATTGCGCTCTTTCGTCATGATGATGACTCCTTGAATTGTTCAACATGAGCAACGCAGCATAACAAGACTGCGCTGCCTGTACTCTACTCCTTAGTCGAAGACGGTTTCAATACGAGCCGGAAAATGGCAACCGCTCATCAACGCTTGACGCGTGACTTGTATTCGCCAGTACGGGTATCGAGTTCGACGTAATCACCGATCTCACAGAATGCAGAAACCTGCATCTCGTGGCCGCTTTTCAGGCGGGCTGTTTTCATCACTTTGCCGGAGGTATCACCACGTGCGGAAGGCTCGGTGTAGATGATCTCGCGCACGATGGTGGTGGGCAGATCGATGGAAATCACTTTGCCGTTGTAGAACACCGCGTTGCAGATGTCTTCCATGCCTTCTTCGAGGTAGTCGAGCACGCTGTCCAGATCGTCTTTCTCGATCTCGATCTGCTCGTAGTCGGTGTCGACGAAGACGTACATGGGGTCGGCGAAGTAGGAGTAAGTCACTTCTTTCTGTTCGAGAATGACCATCTCGAATTTGTCGTCTGCTTTGTAAACGGTCTCAGTCTGCACGCCGTTAAGCAGGTTCTTCAGCTTCATCTTGCAGATGGCAGAGTTACGGCCGGATTTGGTGAACTCGCTCTTCTGCACTTTCCAGGGAGAACCGCTGATCATGATGACCTGTCCGGCTCGGATTTCTTGCGCTGTTTTCATGAATGATTACTCGAAATTTGACGGGCCTGGCCCGACATTGAAGTTGGGGTCTGTTGCTGCAATATCTGGCGACGTCGCTGACCGGTCTCCGCTCGATCCAAATCCTGCACGATAAAACTGTACTAAATTTTCAGCCAGATCAGGTAGTTGCACCAGATGGTGTCGCCATTTCCCAGCCTGCTCGCGCAGTCCGGGAAGTTGTGGGCGCAGATGATGCCACAATTCACGGCAATCTTCACCCAGATTCCAGACCCTGCAGAACTGCCGCAAGGTGTCGACTTCAGCGGGCTTGCCCGCCTCCACGGCATCCTCATAAAGCGCCAGAAACGCGTCCAGCTTTTCCATATGCACATCGTTCTGCTGCGGGTAAATGTGCCAGATCAAGGGCTTGCCTGCCCACTGGGCACGCACGAAGGAATCTTCACCACGCACCAGATTCAGATCACACACGCTCAGCAACAGGTCATAGTTATCCTGCGAAAGGAAAGGAATCACCAGCAGCGTGAGCGCACCAAGGCAGACAAGATCGCCAACCGCCGGTGCCTCACTGCGCCCGAGGAAAGCGGTGATGCTGGTCAGCGCTCGCCCCTCCGGCACGAGGCAAAATGTCGGCTGTGCCGCCTCGCTCAGCGCTCTTAACCAACTGGCAAATGCGGCACTCTCGTAGGTGAAAACGGAAATCCACAGACCAATGTCAGCGCAAGAGTCGGGCAGACCAAGCTGGGCCAGCAATTGCCGTCGGGACGCTTGCTCGTCGCGCTGCCACGCCGCGTGGTTGCTCAGCAGCTCCTGTTCGCGCAGCAACCCTCCGGTGCCTGTCGTGAAGCCGGGAAAGAAGAATGTCTTGCTGAGCGTGACGAGAGCAGGCGCGTCGTCGCCTTCTGGCCTGTCCACCTGCACACTGACGAGTGACTGCAGCTGGTGGCATCCGGCCACCCAGGACTCCGCACTCAGATACTCCAGATTGATCCACAACGGCGGCCGGGCCTGACGCGCCATGGCGGTGATGACCGACGCAGGCAATTCGCAGGCGAAGGCTTCAATGACGACACTCGACTCCGCGATGGTGGCATCGACAAACGCCGACTCCTTCCATGGCAGACGCCAGTGACGCACGCACACGCCGAACTCCCGTTGCACCTCGGCAGCAACCCATTCCTTGCCAAGGAATCTGGAGAAAGCATGCAGATCATCAATCCAGAGCGTCACCGTAAAACCATATTCCTGCGTCAATTGTCGGGCGAGACGCCAGCACACGCCCATATCGCCGAAATTGTCGATCACGGAGCAAAAGAGGCTCCATGAGACGTCTTGAGAAGACGCTGGCACAGGTTTATCAGCAGGGGCGGGTGGAGACACAGGAAGCTCGGCTCAGGCAGGCAGTGCGGCAAGAATACCGTAGCAGCAGACATAAGGAAATTGTGGTTAAAAACCCGACACGGTCACGGATTTTCGCGCCTCTTAAGCCACCTTGCACAGCGCGCCGCTCTGGATTTCAAGAGGTATTTGTTTTATCCTGCCGCTCCACTTCTCCTAAGCAGACCTGGGACTATGAAACAAAGTACTAAGACCAGCAGCACCAGCAAAACCACATCCAAAGCGGCAGCTCCCGCGAAATCCACCAAGAAATCTCAATACGTGTACAACTTCGGTCGTCAGACCGATGGCAATGCCAGTATGCGCGAGTTGCTCGGTGGCAAGGGCGCCAATCTGGCGGAGATGGCGGCAATCGGCCTTCCAGTCCCTCCCGGTTTCACCATCAGCACCGAAGTCTGTACTTATTTCTACGCCCATGACCGCAGCTACCCCAAGTCACTTGCTGCTGACGTCAAGACAGCCGTGGGCCTGATCGAAGCGCAGATGAAGAAGCAATTCGGCGGCAAGGACAACCCCTTGCTGGTCTCCGTGCGTTCCGGCGCCCGCGACTCCATGCCCGGCATGATGGATACCATTTTGAACCTCGGCCTGAACGACGTGACTGTCGAAGGTCTGGCCGCAATCTCCGGCAATCCCCGTTTTGCGTGGGACTGCTACCGCCGTTTCATCCAGATGTACGGCGATGTCGTGATGGGCGTGCAGGCAGCAGATGAAGAGTCGCACGATCCGTTCCACGAACTTTTGGACGCGCTGAAGAAGTCGCTGGGCAAGACTCAGGACAACGATCTCAATGCGGGCGATCTGCAGAAACTGGTCAGCCAGTACAAAGAACTTATTCGCCAGCGCACCGGCACTGCATTCCCGCAAGACGTCTACGAACAGCTGTGGGGCGCCACCGGTGCCGTGTTCGGTTCCTGGAGAAACGACCGTGCCATTCTGTATCGTCAGCAGTACGGCATTCCTGCCGAGTGGGGCACAGCGGTCAACATTCAGGCGATGGTGTTCGGCAACGCCGGTGATGACAGCGCAACAGGCGTCGCCTTCACTCGCGACCCGGCCAACGGCGAGAAAGCCTTCTACGGCGAATACCTGATCAATGCCCAGGGCGAAGACGTAGTGGCCGGTGTCCGCACCCCGAAAGCCATTGCTGCCATGGAAAAGGAAATGCCCGAGAGTTTCGCCGCGCTGGAGAAAGTGCGCACCAAACTGGAGAAGCACTTCAAGGACATGCAGGACTTCGAGTTCACTATCGAGAAAGGCCGCCTGTTCATGCTGCAGACCCGCAACGGCAAGCGTACCGGTCTGGCCGCTATCCGCATCGCTGTGGAAATGGTGAAAGAAAAGCTCATGGACCAGCGCACCGCGCTGCTGAAGATTCCGGCCGAGTCTGTCGACTCGCTGCTGGTGCCGATCTTCGATACGAAATCACAAAAAGAAGCCACGCTGATCGGCAAGGGTCTCCCGGCCGGTCCTGGCGGCGCCACCGGTCGCATCGCCTTCACGGCAGCGGCGGCCGAGATCGAAACCCGCAAGGGCAACAAAGTGGTGCTGTGCCGTACTGAAACCTCTCCGGACGACCTCAAGGGCATGCTCTACTCGCAAGGCATCCTGACCACCCGTGGCGGCGTATCGTCACACGCGGCACTCGTGGCACGTCAGCTCGGCAAGGTCTGTGTCTGCGGCGCGGGCGAAGTCACCATCAATTACGAGAAGCGTACTCTGACTGCTGGCGGCCATGTGCTGCAGGAAGGCGACTACATCTCCATCAACGGCACCACTGGCGCTATCTACAAGGGTCTGATCGAGAGCGCCGACTCCGAAGTGAAGCGCGTTCTGGAAGGAGCATTGAAGCCTGAGAAGAGCTACACCTACGAGCTGTTCCAGACCGTGATGGAGTGGTCAGACAAGTACCGCCGTCTGCGCATCCGCACCAATGCCGACACCCCGGCAATGGCCGAACAGGCGGTGGCTTACGGCGCCGAAGGTATTGGTCTGTGCCGTACAGAGCACATGTTCTTCGAAGGCGACCGCATCGACTACATGCGTCAGATGATTTTGGCCGTCGATCAGGTGCAGCGCACCGAAGCACTGAAGAAACTGCTGCCGTTCCAGCGCAAGGATTTCGTGGGCCTGTTCAAGGCCATGGCCGGACGCCCCGTCACCATTCGTCTGCTCGATCCGCCCCTGCATGAGTTCCTGCCGCAGGACGACGCCGTGCGCCGTCAACTGGCCGACAAACTGGGCCTGCCACTGGAGTTCGTGATCGAGCGCATCAAGGCGCTGCACGAAGAGAACCCGATGTTGGGTTGCCGTGGCTGCCGTCTGGGCATCCTTTATCCGGAAATTACCGAAATGCAGGTGCGCGCCGTATTCGAGGCTGCCGCACTGGTGCTGACCGCGAAGACGCCGGTTCCTGTGAATCCAGAGATCATGATTCCATTGGTCGGCTTCAAGGCCGAACTGGCGGATCAGCTGGCGATTGTGCATCGCGTCGCAAAAGAAGTAATGGCGAAGAACAATATCCAGATCGACTACATCGTCGGCACCATGATAGAGGTGCCCCGCGCAGCTATCACAGCCGAAGAGATCGCCGTACAGGCCGAGTTCTTCAGCTTCGGTACCAACGACCTGACCCAGACCACACTGGGCCTGAGCCGTGACGACATGGGGCTGTTCTACGACGAGTACCAGCGCAAGGAGATCTACAACAAGAACCCCTTCGCGAGTCTCGATCAGACGGGTGTGGGCAAGCTGATGGAGTTCGCGGTGGCGAATGGTCGCAAGTCACGTCCTGACCTGAAGCTGGGTATCTGCGGCGAACACGCGGGTGATCCTGACTCGATCGACTTCTGTCACCGTCTGGGTCTGCACTATGTGAGCTGTTCACCACCCCGCGTGCCCATCGCGCGTCTGGCGGCTGCACAGGCGGCGTTGCGAGAGAAGAAGTAAGCGTTGCCCTGAAAACATAAGTGCCTGAAAGTAAAAGCCCCGGCTGTCATCGACAACCGGGGCTTTTTCATTTGGACTTCATGGAGATTCCTGAGTTGCTAGCAGCTTCGAGCAGCGTCGGGAGGCAGGGGCCGACGCTGCGGCTGACCGCGCCCCTCCGGGGTGCCCTCGCTACGCAAAAAGCCTAGGGTCTTTTTGCTGCGTTCGGCGCTGGCCCTGATTGTTGCCTGCGGGCCTGGGCAACACTCCTTGGCAAGCGGCAGGTGCAGCGCACGAACAAGTCAAATCAACTGCAGTTGACCACTGAGCTTTCAGCAGAATCTGCAACTCTTGTCGTCTGGCAATTTC
>JAZKJF010000007.1:39997-68068 GCA_040384465.1 Pseudomonadota bacterium
CCTAGGGTCTTTTTGCGTAGCTCGGCGCTGGTCTTTTATGCCGCAGCGTCGGCCCCTGCCTCCCGACACCTTGAAGAAATGCCAGACGAGGAGAATGCAGATTCTGCTGAAAGTCCAGTGTTCACCTGCAGTTGATTTGACTTGTTCGTGCACTGCATCTGCCGCTTGCCAGGGAGTGTTGCCCAGGCCCGCAGGCAACAATCGGGGCCAGCGCCGAGCGCAGCAAAAAGACCTTGGGCTTTTTGCGTAGCGAGGGCACCGCGGAGCGGCGCAGGCCCGTTGCTTGCGGGCCTGGGTAACGCTCCGGGATATTCAGCAAGAACCATCGCGAGCGGGCCTTTATGCCCTCCGGGTACGCTCCCACATTGTACTAGCGGGTAATGGTGTCCCAGTTTGCCGCTAGATGCTCCGCCGTGCGCCATGCTAATGCTTGTGCGGTCAGCGTCGGATTTCGCGCACCACTGGTCCCCATCACGGACGCACCCAGCACACCAAGGTTAGGAGCTTCGTGCGCGAAACCGAAACGATCGGTCACGTTAGTGCTCGCGTCATCACCCATGCGAGTGCCTCCGTATGCATGCGTCGACGGCCCCATCGCGGTGCCGAGTCCTGTACGAACAATCTGTGTGGCGCCTGCCGCGCGATACCACGCCTCCATCTTTTCCTGAGTGAATGCCGCGATGCGCTTCTCGTTATCTCTGAGTTCGGCAGTGATACGGATGACGGGGAAGCCCAGCTTGTCCTTCACCTGCGGGTCCAGATCGAGGTAGTTGCCCCGGTAAGGCAGCGTCGTCTTCTGGATGTAAGAGGTGTTGGTTCTATCGGCATTCTCGCTGATGAAAGCCTTCCATTTCGCGCCCCACGTCGGCACCAGATCGAAGGTCGACATCTTGGCTGCCGAGATTGGCTTGCGGTCGGTGTGCGCCCAGAGATTGCCGCCGCCGATGAAATCCAGATCGCTGTGGTCGAAATTGTCGTCCGCCCACTCGTCGATGGCCACCCCTTGTGCGGGCAGGCCATACCAGTTGTTCAGATCCTTCGGGAACAGCGCGAGAACCGGAGCGCCCTGATGGTGGCTCAGGTAATGCTGGCCGACCTGGCCGCTGTTGTTGGCAAGCCCGTCGGGAAACTCGCGGGACTTCGACAGCAGGAGCAACCGCGTATTTTCATAGGTATGGCTGGCCAGCAGCACAGCGGCGGCCGGCTGGAACATCACCTGATTGCCACTGAGATACTCCACGCCCGTCACCCGGCCGTCGGCATCGTTGACGATCTTCAACACGCGCGCATGAGTCACTACTTTCAGCAAACCCGACTTCATCGCCTCGGGAATTGTCGTGACTGCGGTCGAACTCTTGGCCGCCGCGTGACACCCCCCTCGGTCGCAGAAACCATGATAGAAGCAACCGGGTCGGTTACCGTAGATCTCGGTGTTGATTGCGGCTGGCCCCTGGAAGGGATTCCAGCCGAGCTGGCGCGCGGCCTCACTCATCATGTCGGTGAAGCCAGAACTGCGCAGGCCCGGCATGGGGTATGGCCGTGATCGCGGCCCCTCGAACTGGCTGCCATTGGGCTGCAGCGTGCCATTGACGTTGCCCGCGTAGCCTGAGACGCCCAGCGCGTATTCGACGCGGTCGTAGAAGGGTTCGAGATCGTCATAACTGATCGGCCAGTCTTCTACCGTCGAGTCAGTCGGGATGCGATGAGCACCGTAGCGATTAGTGGTTTCACTGACCGTCTTGAAGTCCCATGGGTTCAGGCGCCAGCTCTGCGCCCAGTAATGCAGCGACGTGCCACCGACACCGTTCATCATCGGATGTCCGCCGCCCTGTACTGCTTCAAAGTTGATATTGGCACGGGAGGTTGGGATTTCACTCTTGGCCTTGGGCACTGCCTGTGGCCAGTCGCGGATGTTGTTGCGAATCTCGTCCGGCGCAAAGTCGCGGGTACTCATCCAGCCGCCAGCCTCAAGGCCGATGACATTCAATCCGGCGCTCACCAGCGGCAGCACTGCAACGCCGCCCACTGCGCCAAGCCCGATCACGACGACATCAGTTCTGGGAAGGTTAGTGGCCATGAGAAACACCTCCTGCTGGTGCAACGACGGGATCCTTGGTATGAGTCGGCATGTCATAGGCTGACTGTCGGCTCGGTGCCAGATCACGCCCTTGGATGATTTCGTCAGGGGTCGACATAACTCGCACGCCCGGATAGCCAATCAGATCCCAGCCCACAAAGTCACGATTGCCACCGTAATAAGGATCACTGAAGGTGCCCTCGATGGTGTGAGTTCTGACGAGGTTGAAGAAGCCTGCATTCAGCATGGGGAAAGCGGGGATGGCGCTCAGCGTCATCGCCTCGACGATGGCGTCCTGCTCGGATGCCGACAGCTGGTAAAACGCACTGCCGCCAACCTGCATGGCGTGCTCGTCCAGTGCCGCGAGCCCTACGGCATATTGCTCACGCGAGGCTGCCATGGCACCGGTCAGACCGCGATCAATAAAGTGTACAGCGCGGGCTTCATGGGCGCCCGGTGTGCCGTCGTCGCTGGGAAGGATGCGCGACGCGAAGGCATCCAGTGCCGCACTCTCGGCGGCGGTAAGTGTCTCGAACGCTTCCATCACGCGGATGCGGGCCGGGCTGGCTACAGGCTCAGAGGTCTGCGCGATGATGGAACCGCTGCCTGCGGTCATCAGCGCTGCTCCACTTAATCCAACTCCTTTGAGGAGATTCCGGCGGGAGAGCACCAGCTCTCCCTCGCTCCCGACCGCATGCTCGGGGTTCTTGTTCTTATTGTTCATGCTTATTGCTCCTCGCCAGCGGTCATGCCGCTTTCTGCGTTCAAAGGGGGTCACCCACCACCGCGCTACCTTACCAGCAATTTGGCAAAAGGAAATGCCCCCGCCGGTGCTCACGAATGTCAAATTTGACAATATCGGGTTCAGCCTGGACATTCATCGCGAATTTTGAAAATGACACGAAGTATCCAAATAAAAATACTAATCCGGGCAGATGGATCGCTATAGTGTCGGCTTTCGTCGCGCAGGAAATTCCAGAATGGCGCGAAGCAGATTACTATACGGCCCAACGTCAGCCTCATCGGCCGAGACGACCACTTTTCCCAACCTGCAACGGAGACATAAAAATGAAGACAATCCGCACCGCACTAGGCAACCTGCTGGGAGCGACACTGCTGCTCCTGAGCTGCCTCCCCGCCTGGTCCGCCGAGGTTCCCGAAACGATCCTCGTCAGCAGCCGGGCTTTTGAGCACAACACCGACATTCCGCTGCGCTACTCTGCCTACGGCGAGAGCATCGCTCCCGACATTTCCTGGCTCAACCTCCCCGAAGGCACCCGCCAGCTCGCGCTGATTCTGGATGATCCCGTCGTCGGGTTTGTGCCCTTCGTACACTGGGTCGCCTACAACATCCCCGTCACCGCAACTGGATTACCCGAAGGCCTCTCTGCCGACGCCATCGTCACCCACCCCGGTCTCGAAGGCATGATCAACGGCGCCAACGGCACTCGGCGCAGCGGCTATTTCGGCCCGCGCCCGCCCGCCGATGGTAAGGTCCACACCTACAATTTCCGCATTTACGCGCTGGACCACGAGCTGAACCTCGCTGATGGCCTCAACAAGCAGTCGCTGCTGGCCGCGATGGAAGGGCACATTCTTGCGACGGGATTGCTGACGGGGAATTATCAGTACACTGAGTAATCGATTCTCTTAAAACCCACAGTCGCCGATGGCCACTGTGGGAGCGGGCCGTGCCCGCGATGAAACATCATACTCATTCAGGCTTCACGCAAAATCTGAAGTTCCTGAACTAGACGAGCTCTCTGGCAGATGCCAACTAACCCGCTTTCTTGTATTGCGATCTGCAGTGGAATCGAAAAATCACACTGTCAGCACTGGTGAGTAAATTGAGTTCAAGCATGTGGTGTAGGACTTTTGAGACCGATGATCTCACCAATTAGCTATTATGCTCTCCGAGGAAGATGATGACCGTCATTTGCATTGAAGGGGCAAGTGCTGTCGGCAAGAGCAAAGTGTCCCGCATCCTTGAAGCAGAGTTTGGGTTTACAAGAATCCCTGAGGTGAATGAGTTGTATCCGCGCAGATCGGAAAGTTCTCCGAGCTGGTACTTCGAGCGCCAAATAGATCGCTGGAGAATGGCCTATGAGGTCTCATCTGAAGGCGGATCCGCCGTTCTAGACGGTGATCCATTTCAGCCAGTTTGGTACAACTGGACATTCCCTGATCTTGGCTCACAGTCGATTTCCGAGGTTATCAATTTCTATCAGGAAAAAATCATAAGCGGATTCATTCGCCTTCCGGACAAGTACTATTTGCTAACCACGTCCGAATTGGAATTGAGGCAAAGAAAAGAATCTGATCAAAATCGCTCAAGAAAAAACTTCGAAAAACACCTTCGGCTAATTGAGCCTCAGATAGCCTACTTTACAGCAATAAACGAAGCTGTTTCAGGCTTTGTTAGTGTTGTAGAGTCTATCGATTCGAGAGAGGTAGCGAAGCTAATCGCTAGTGATTCAATCGTTTCGCAAGGTGAAAACTATTCCTCCGCAGCATTCGAAGTAATGTGCAGATTTGTGGGCAACGAACATAATAAGAAAAAGCAGGCGCATGCATAAATACGCCGCTGTATTGGTCTGTAGGGTTCTATGGCAACTAAGAAACAGATTTTAGGCACATGGGGTGAGCAACTCGTCGCAAAGAATTGCGATTGCCCGCGGTGCAAGCGATCCAAGACGCTAAAGCTGCTTCCGCCAAACTTCAAGTGCGCGGACTTGATTTGTGACTTCTGTGGGTTTCTCGGTCAGGTCAAAGCCATGACAGTTGCAGCCGTTTCACCTTTGCCCAAGCAGGTGCTTGGTGCGGCGTGGGGACCACAGAAAGCGCGTATGGATTCTGGCATCTATTTCCCCCTCTTCTTGGTTCTTAAGGCGCCTGAAGCACATGCCATTTACTACTTGCCTACCGACTTTCAAAGCCCAGCGCTATTTGCGGCGCGTAAACCGCTCTCTGACTCCGCTCGGCGTGCAGGCTGGCAGGGCTTCATGTACGTTCTTGGGGCGGTCCCTAACGGGGCGTTTGTGCGTCTAGTGTAGCTCCCTTACAAGCGACATTAGCCAAAACGAGCCTTTTCACGCGGCAAAAATGCAGCTCTTCCGTATTAGTCACTGTTACCATTGAAATCAAAGCACAATGCGCACTCCTTCATTCCTGATCCTCTCACTACTCCCGCTGACGCTAATCGCCCAGCCTGCCGCACTCGAAATCAAAGGCGTCTTCGGTGAATGCATTCCCGTATACGCCTCCACGAGCAGCAATCTTCAGCTCTATAAACTGCCGGATTTGCGTTCTGATCAAATCGACATTCCGTACTGGGAAAGATGGAGAATTCCTGCACCAAAGAGCGAAGGTTTAACTCGGATTCTAGAGATTGGGGCACTGCGTGTGACCACCCCTGATGCCAACATGAGCTGCAGTGTCGCACCAACTACTGGGTCCGCTGTACTTATTCAAGGAGAGATAGTGGAATACCTCTACTATCACAGCGAGGGTTTTGGGGAGATCCGCGTCAGAGGTGGTCAATGTCAGGCCGAAGTAGCTGAGAGCCTGGGACATTTCGAATTGGTTCGACCGCCATATGTGCAGATTTGGTTCAAAGTATTTTTCGAAGATGGCAGCTCTCCCGGCTGGCTGCTTCACGATGGCACGCAGATGCGGGTTGTGGATGTTCGATGCTAGGAATACCAACGTCACCGCGGTATTTATTGAAAACGCTTACGCCCCACCAACCTCGCCACCGCCACAACCGCCTGATCCGGATCGCGCGTCACACCTTCCCAGTAGGAAACGATCTCCAGCCCCGCAGCCGCAGCCGCATCCCGCAGCGCACTGGGCGCGACCCGGAATGCCGACCCGCTGGGACCTGCAACCACCTCCTCCGTGGCCAGATGCACCTCGCAAAGCAAGTAGCCGCCGGGCCGCAATTGCTGCGCCGCCACTCTCACCATGTTGAGGTCCAGATAGCGGATGACGACGATCAAATCTGCCAGCGGCAGATCCGCCGGAAGCCCCTCATCCAAATCATGCTCGACCCAGCGGATGCTGGCGTGATGATCGCTGCTCGTTGCCCGCGCCCGGTTCAACGCTTCGGCAGACACATCGATGGCGTCGACCTGATAGCCTAGGCCTGCCAGGTAGAAAGCGTTGCGACCAGCGCCGCAGGCAATGTCCAGCGCCCGCAGCGGTTCGTTCGAAGTCTTCGCCTTAAGTTGCTGCGCGAGAATTCCTGGCATGTGCTCCACCAGAAACGCCGCAGGATGCTCACGCTCGGCGTAGGCTCCTTCGCGGTAGCGTTGATTCCATTTCTCGCGATCCGCCTGACTCACCCTCAATACCCTGACGGGATCGCGACGGTGTTCAGCAGGTCTGTCGCGCCACCCACATCGGTGAAGGTGCCTTGATACAGGTACACTCTGCCTCCCGCTTCGCCCAGGCAGGCGCCGCTTTGATAGCAACGGTAATAGTAGCCTTCGAACCAGCCGGACACCGCGTGGGGAAACAGCAACTGCGGAAAGGCGCTTTCCGCCCAGTTATAGAGACGATCGACGCCAGTCTTCAGCGCCCGTTCGCTCTGCAGAACCAGATTGCCGCTCGCGCCGGGCACCACCACGGGCACATTGGACTCGGCGCCGCTCGTGCCATTGCCGAGTTGCCCGACATCGTTCTTGCCCCAGGTGCGCACAGTGCCATCTGCAAGAATGGCGATGCTGTGGGAGAAGCCTGTTCCTATTGCTTTGACTCCGGACAGCCCATTCACCTGACGTGGCGTCAGGCTGACTTGAGAGCTGCCACTCTGGGAGTAGGTGTACACCCCGAATATCCAGACGGTACCATCGTCTTTAAGTACGAGGGAAAAACCGTCACCGGCATCGATAGCCACGACGTTGGAGATCGACACCTGAACGGGCACCGCGCTGCGCGCCCCGATCCCGTCGCCCAGCGCGATGCCCTCGCCCCACGCCCAAACCGTGCCATTGTTTTTCAGCGCCAGCGAATGGTAGCCGCCTGCCGCGATGGCTTTGACATCGGTCAGTCCTTCCATGCGAGTGGGAATGGCGCTGTGTTGTCCAACCACGCCACCTGCCTGGCCAGAAGCGTTCTCACCCCAGGCCCAGACCGTGCCATCGTTCTTCAGCGCCAGTGAATGTCCGGCTGCAGCGATGGCTGTAACATTGGAGAGGGGTACGGAGACTGGCGATGACCGGTGAGTCTGGGTACCGTCACCGACGGCGCCTCGACTGTTGTTGCCCCAGGCAGTAACAGTGCCATCGTGCTTCAGGGCCAGGGTGTGATAGAGCCCGGAAGCGGCCTGTTTGAAGTTCAGCAATCCTGCAACACGGGTGGGCGTGAACCGCTCCTCGTAGGCACCGTGCCCGAGATAACCTGAACCCCAGGTCCAGATCGAGCCGTCACTCTTTACGGCGATATTGAACCCCTGCCCGGCGGCAATCGAGACGACATCTGTAATCGCCGCGCGCCTGGGCGTCGTCTGTGCATGCGGCAATTCTGCAATCGTACTGCCATCGCCGACGCTGCCGTACTTGTTGTAGCCCCATCCCCACAGCGTTCCGTCACCGTCCAGTATCAGTGTGTGACCACTGCCCCCAACGGCTTGATAAGGGGCTGCAGAAGCGCTGAAAGCCAGCGGAAGCAGCAAGGCGCCAAGGAGAACACGCAAAAAAGATTGCACGAGCGGTCGCACAAGAAATCGTGCGTTATTCGAAAGAGGTTCAGGACGTTTCCTGACTGCAAAACCATGGTTCATTTGAGCTTCCTGTCGCTACCATTGAGTGCTCAGGACTGTAATTCAGCTCCGTGTGTATGGCAAGCAGGCCCCGCCAATCGTCTCTACCGTCACACTCCTCGCCCTGTTCTGGAGCAGCCAGCGTTTACTTTCCGGAGCAGCTGTCGAATACTGCAGCTCCCAATAATAAAAACTGCGGAGAACACCATGCAAAAGAAGACGTTAGTCCTCCTGATGGCGCTGGCGGGTTTGCCTTTTACCGCTGTGGGTCAGACAGGTTCGGCGGCTCAGAGTGCTGAGCCCTTCAAAGTCGGTACCTTCGGAATCAACGGTGACGAAACCGTCGGCATCGTTCTGCGCGACCAGTTCGTCATCGACCTGGAAGCTGCCAACGCAGCGATGGAGGCCACGCGCTCCTACCCCGCCCGCGAGATGCCGGACGACATGATCGAGCTGATAGAAGATTACGAAAGCGGTCTCAAAGAACGCATTTACGCCATCGTCAGTGATGTGGTGGCCGCGAATGCACTCGAAGGCAGCCGTCCCGACTATATCCACGCAGTCGCCGACATCGACACCATGGCGCCGATTCCGCGTCCTCGCCTCATCATGAACACAGCGGTCAATTTCTACAGCCACATTGCGGAGACCGCCAACGCCGAAACGCGCCAGCGCCTCATTGCCGATAGACGTGCCAATCGCAGCGTCCCTTATATGTTCCTGAAGGCACCTTCGTCGGTGATCGGCAATGACGACACAATCCTTATTCCGTGGGGTCGCACCGAGCTGGATTGGGAAATCGAACTGGCCACCGTCATGGGAAAACAGACCCGTTACGTGTCTTCTGAAAACGCGCTGGAGAACATCTTCGGCTACACCGTCATGCTCGACATCTCTGATCGCGGCGGTCGCCCGGCTGGTGGTGCCATCGGCGGCGTGGACTGGTTCGTGATGAAAGGCCAGGATACCTTCGGCCCGATGGGTCCCTGGATTGTGCCCCGTGAGTTCTACGGCAATCCAATGGAACAGCTGAGCCAGTCGCTGGTCGTGGACGGACAGGAGATGCAATCCGCCGACGCCAGCGACATGATCCACTCCGTTGGCGAAGTGATCGAGTACGCCTCCTCACTGGTCACTGTGATGCCAGGCGACATCATTGGCGCAGGCACCTCGGGTGGTGTGGGCATGGGCACCTCTGTACGTGGCGAGCAGGTATGGCTGGTGGAAGGTGACGAGATCACCGGCACCATCGACGGCATCGGCACGCTGCACATGTACGTAGAAGCGGCTCCGCAACCTCCCGCTGGAACAGGCTCGTTCTTGCCACCGGTGGTGGAAGACTGATCGCTCTGCCACCCCGCAGCACGATCAGTGCTGCGGGGTTCCCTCCCTTGATCCACATCACGACTTCCAACCAATTTGTCGCTTACAATTCAGCTCCCGTTCAGGGCAGAAACGCGATCATCTGCATGCCGGTTCTCATATCCGCAGCCCCTGCTAAACTCCATTTCCTGCAGGTGCCAGACTTGACCAAGAGTCACAGGGCATATACTCTTGCGCCAGTTTTATATAAGAGCGCAAATCCCGGCCGATTGATGCCAAAAACGCTTGCTGGCGGGTATACAGACTACAAGAAACGATTGTTGGAGAGCAGAAAGTGATAACAAGAAAGCTGTTGGTTTCATCGATTATTGCAGGTATCGGCACCCTGATGTGTGCGTCTGTGGCATTGGGCCAGACTGGCACTGATGTCTCTGCCGGAGATTGGCCGGACTATAACGGCAACATGGCCGCTCAACGCTACTCGCCACTTGACCAGATTAACGCCGAAAACGTCGGCACATTGAAGATGGCCTGGAGCTTCTCCACTGCAAACTTCGGACCTACAGCAGACTTCAACAACCCGTCCACACCGCTCGAAATCGACGGCATCCTCTACGCCCACGTCGGCACCACCCGTGACATCGTTGCTCTTGATGCCACTACCGGTCAGGTACTGTGGATCTGGCGTCAGGACGAAGGCCAGCGCTTCAGCGATGCACCACGCAAAGGCGCGGGCCGTGGCCCGGCTTTCTGGACTGACGGTGACAACACACGCGTAATGAGCATTACACCAGGCTTCCACTTGGTATCTCTGGATGCCAAAACCGGATTGCCAGACCCGGCCTTCGGCGAAAACGGTATCGTAGATCTGATGGACGGCCTGCGTAATGCAGACGACTTCGAAGACGTCGACATCGGCGCTTCTGCCCCCCCCTTCGTCATGAACGACGTTATTGTAGTAGGCCCTGCGCACCGCGTCGGCATGCGCCCCCGCTCCAAGTCCAACGTGAAAGGTGACGTGCGCGGCTACGATGCACGCACTGGCGAACACTTGTGGACCTTCAAAACCATTCCTGAACGAGGCGAAGTCGGTATTGAAACCTGGCTGGACGAAGGCGTGGACTTTACCGGTAATGCTGGAGTCTGGGCGCCGATGTCTGGTGATCCGGAGCTGGGTCTGGTGTACCTGCCCGTTGAATCCGCAACTGGTGACCGTTACGGCGGCGACCGTCCAGGCGACAACCTTTTCGCAAACGCTCTCGTAGCCGTGGATGTGAAGACTGGCGAGCGTCGCTGGCACTACCAGATCATCCATCACGACATCTGGGACTGGGATAACCCCGCTGCCCCGATCCTGGCTGACCTGCCCGACGGCAAAAAGATTGTGATGCAAGTAACCAAGCAATCCTGGGTCTACACCTTTGACAGAGAAACTGGCGAGCCAGTCTGGCCGATCGAAGAGCAGCCAGTGCCTGCTGGTGATGTCCCCGGAGAATGGTATGCGGCTACGCAACCCTTCCCAACGAATCCTCCGGCCTTTGACCGTCAGGGGATCACCGAGGATGACCTGATCGATTTCACGCCTGCTCTGCGTGCAGAAGCGCTGGAAGCCATCAAGCCCTTCCGTATGGGAACCAATGTGTACGCTCCGCCTTCGCTGGCCAAAGCCGCCGACGGCACGACAGGCACATTGAGCCTGCCGTCTGCCACCGGTGGTGCAAACTGGGAAGGGGCTGCTATGGACCCAGATACAGGGATCATCTACATTCCATCACGCACTGATGTTGCCGTGCTGGCTGTTGATAAAGACCCGGACGCAGACGTCGATTTCAGCCAGGCATTCGGAGTGCGTGTACCGCGCATTCAAGGTCTGCCACTGGTCAAGCCGCCTTATGGCCGCATCACGGCGATCGACATGACCGACCCTAAAATCGTCTGGCAAATGGCTAACGCGGATACCCCCGCGTCAATCACCAACAACCCTGCTCTGGCAGGCTTGGATATCCCCCGTACAGGTGTTGCAACACGCTCAGGCTTGTTGCTGACCAAGACCCTGTTGTTTGCAGGCGAAGGCGCCGGCGGCAGCAACAAGCTGCGTGCCCACGACAAGCAAACCGGTGAAATCATCGCTGAGTTTGAATTGCCAAGCACTCAAACCGGTCAGCCGTTTACGTATGAACACAACGGTAAGCAATACGTCGCAATGTTTGTCAGTGGTAACGGTCAGGTCGCCCAGCTAGTGGCCTACGCGCTGCCGTAATTTAAAATCAGGAGTAGTTATATGATGCGTACTAAGTTTTTCAGAGCGGCGCTTGCTCCGCTCCTGCTGGTCTCAAGCCTGCCGTCACAAGCCGCCAACTGGGTTCTCGATCCGGGCGAGTCTGTTGTGACCTTCAAGTATTCCTATGAAGGCACTCCTTACCAAGGCGAGTTTCAGAATGTAGAAGCGACTTTCGAGATCGACCCGATGAGCCCAGGCTCTTGTGTGTTCTCAGTGACAATTCCAATCGCTGACATCAAAGTGGACAGCCCGGAAGTTCTGGACTACCTGCTCGATCTGGAAATGTTCGACGTGGACCGCTGGCCAACAGCGAGCTTCAAAGCCGAGAAGTGCAGCCTGCAATCAGCAAACGCTTTCGTTGCTGAAGGCTCACTGACTATCCGTGACCAGACTCGTCCCATCAGCTTCCCGTTCACTCTGGACGTGGAAACTGTTGACGGTCAGGTTGCTTTCCACATGACCAGTGAAGTGACTATTCAGCGTCTGGACTTCGGTGTTGGCCAAGGCTACTGGGCTAACACAGCGACAATTCCAAACGACGTCGTTGTTGGGGTAGACATCTACGCCGGTCAGCAGTAATTAAACAGCTTCTCTTGTAAACGGGTTATCTCAATGTCTAAAAGTTTATTTGCTAAATGCCGCTGGCTTTCACTGGTAGTGCTCTGTTCAGGCTTCCTGGTTTCATGTGAACGTCTGCTGACGCCCGATTTCAATACTGAAATCACAGAACTCAGGTCCGGACAGTACACGCTTGATAAAGATCACGCAGCGTTGCTGTTCAAGATCAACCACCTGGGCTTCTCAACGTTCATTGGACGTTTCACTGCGTTCGATGCGTCTCTGGACTTCGATCCCGAGAACATCCAGAACTCCAGCGTGGAAGTAGTCGTGGACATGAACTCGATCAACGTAAATATTCCTACATTTGAGGAAGAATTGCGTGGACCGGATTGGTTGGACGCAGGGACTTTCCCACAAGCAATCTTCAAGACTACGGGTTATGTAGGCGCAAACGGTGAAAACTCGCACACGTTTGCAGGAGAGCTGACTTTCCACGGTGTGACTGCACCGGTGAATCTCAATGTGAATTTCCACGGTGGCGGACGTAACTTCCTGACCCGGAAATACACGCTCGGCTTCTCTGCTGATACCACGTTCCTGCGCTCAGCGCACGGCGCAGATCGCTTCACCAACTTCGGTGTCGGTGACGAGATCAATCTGGAAATTCACGTCGAATTCCAAGCGACTGAATAATATTCAGACTGTTTGAAAAAGGGCGGCGCGCGGGGTTCAACCTGTTCGCCGCCCTTTTCATTGCACGGGATGAAACACCGTGTCTGCCACCTGCTCCTTCTGCAACTGCAATTCATACATGTGCCGATATAAACCATCCTGTTGCAGCAAATCCTGATGCGCTCCCTGCTGCATGATTCTTCCCTGATGCAGCACGACAATCTGATCGGCGTGTACGATCGTGCTCAGGCGATGCGCGATAGCCAAGATAGTGGTGTGCCCCCGCAGGGCTTCCAGTGCTGCACTGATCGATGCTTCGGTGTGACTGTCCACATTGGCAGTAGCCTCATCGAGAATCAGAACTCGCGGCTCGCGAGCAAGCGTGCGCGCCAACGATAGTAACTGCCGCTGTCCGGTAGAGAGATTGCCACCACGCTCCCCCAGCTGCGTGTCATACCCATTTGGCAGGCTCATCACAAAGCCATGCAGCTGAGCCATTCGCGCTGCAGCAATCACCTGTTCATCGCTCATCTCCAGACCCAGCGTAATGTTGTCACGCACCGTGCCCGCGCTGATGAAGGGGTCCTGTAGCACTACACCCACTCTGGAGCGCAGGCAGGTTTGATCGATCTCCTGCAAGGGAATGTCGTCAATCAGAATGCGCCCCTGCTGCGGCAGATAGAAACGCAGCAATAAACTCATCAGCGTACTCTTGCCGCTTCCCGTATGCCCGACGATGGCCACAAACTGGTTGGGCGCGACACTGAAATCGATATCCTGCAACACCGGGTGTTCACTGTCATAACTGAACCCTACCCTTTCGAAACGTACTGCTCCCTGGGTGATGAGCCGGGATGTCTCGTCTTGCACTTCTCCTGGCTCGTCGATGATGGCAAACACCCGCTCCCCCGCCACCACCGCTTGTTGCAGCAGGCTCAGACGCTGCGTCATCTCCACCACTGGCTGGGTGATCCGTGACAGATAATTCACGAAGGCATAAATCACCCCGACTTCCACCACGCTTTCGAAGGACTGAGTGCCGAAGTACAGCAGCAACACCGCCAGCGTGAGCGTGCGCAACATGTCGGGAAGCGGCCGCAACATCAGTGCATCAAGACGCAAGTTGCTCATCCGCGCATTGAACAGCTCCCGACTCACACCATTGAACTGATGAGCAAACCGGCGCTGCTGATTCAAGACCTGAATGATGCGCATGCCTTGAATCGATTCGCTGAGCGTTGCGTTGATTCTGCTGAGCACATTGCGTGCACGGTGAAAACGCGGCGAACTCATGCGTTGGTAGAAATACATCACCGCTGTCACGGTCGGCAGCATCACACTGCACACCAACATGAGACGAATATCGAGCCAGGCCATCGCGATAAAGATGGCGATGATCAACGTGATGTTCTGCACGAATGTCGCCATCACCTGCACGAACAATTCCTTGATCGCTTCAGTGTCATTGGTGATGCGAGAGACCAGGCTACCTGTCGGGCGATGATCAAAATAACTGAGTGGCTGCCGCATCACCGCAGCAAAGACCTGTGCACGCACTGTCCGCACCACCGAGAACGCAACCTTGTTGAAGCGCATGGCATTCTGATAACCCGCCCACGCTGAGAGCCCATATAGGAACACATAGACGGCAGCGAGCATCACCAACTCATTGACCGGATAGTGTGATGCCGTGACATAGTCGTCGAGAAATATCTTTACCAGTACCGGCCCCAGCACCTGCCCGGCAGTCGCCAGCAGTAACAGCACAGCGGCTTCTTTCAACAGTTTTGGATAAGCAAGGCTGTAGCGTAACAATCGCCACAGCGAAGACGTGTCGATTCCCTGCTTGAGATCATCGTCCTGATTCAACGGTGCGCTCCAGTTTTTGATAGTTGATCATCTGCGCATACCAGCCCGCTTTGGCCTGCAACTCGTCGTGATTGCCACGCTCAATGATTTCACCGTGGTGCAACACAATGATCTGTTGCGCATCTTCCACAGCAGACAAGCGATGGCAAAGAATCAAGGTCGTGCGATCTGCGCGAACCGTGCGCAGGTGCTCCAGAATGCTGCGTTCCGTCGCCACATCCACAGCAGACAAGGCATCATCGAGAATCAACACAGGCGCATCGAGCAGCAGTGCCCGCGCAATCGCAATGCGTTGCTTCTGCCCACCGGAGAGAGTGATGCCGCGCTCCCCCACTAGCGTGTCGTAGCCAGCAGGGAAACGCTGGATATCTTTGTCGATGGACGCCAGTGCGGCAACGGCCCGAATCTGTTCGCGAGTCGCCTCGGGTCGACCCATCGCGATGTTCTCCGCGATGGTGGCGGTGAACAGGAACGCATCCTGCGGAACGACCGCCACAGCGCTGCGCAAGGCGTGCAGAGTGAGTTGCTGTACCGGCACGCCACCAAGACGAACCGTACAACCGGGAGTATCGAAGAAACGCAGCAGCAGGTTGATCAGCGTCGTCTTGCCCGCACCGGTCGGCCCGACAATGCCGAGCGTCTCCCCAGCCCTGAGGTGTAGATGAATATCGTGCAGCACCGGGGCGTGCCCGTCGGGAAACGTGAATTCGTCAATGTCGATTGTCACGTCTGCCGAAGGAATCTCGGTGAGCAACCCCGTATCAGGCACTGATGATGGCGTTTCCAGCAGTTGTTGAATACGCGCATAGGCGGCCGAACCGCGCTCCAGAATATTCAAGAGCCAACCATAGGCGAACATCGGCCAGATCAGGAAACCAAGGTACATGGTGAAACTGGTCAATTGCCCCAGTGTCAGACGATCCTGCTCCACCAGCCACGCGCCCATGCCGATGCACAACAGAAAGGACGAACCGACAGTGATGAAAATCGCCGGATCATAGAGGGAATCGGTGGCCGCAACGCGCATGTTGGCTTCAGCCGCGCGATCAGCAATACGCAGAAACCCGGCGTCCTCACGTGCCTCCTGTCCAAACGCACGAATCATCCGGATGCCCGAGACACTCTCCTGCGCCTGAGCGTTGAGATCCGAAAAACGCTCCTGCGCATCACGAAAACCCTCGTGCAACCGGTCGCCGAGTACGACGAAATACCAGGCCATGAAGGGGAATGGCAGCAGAGCGACCAGCGTCAACTCCCAGCTGATCAGCACCGTCATGATGGCAATGACCAATACCCCGGTGACCAGCCCGTCGATCCCCGAAAGCACACCTTCACCCGCCGTCATCTCCACCGCAGAGATATCATTGGTGGCCCGCGCCATGAGGTCGCCGGTGCGGTGTTCTTGAAAAAAGCGCGGCGCCATCAGCGTCATGTGGGTATACAGACGCTGACGCATGGTCTCGGCAAGGTTGAAGGAGGCGTGAAAGAGCAGCACCCGCCAGAAGTAACGCATCACGTAGACCGCCAGAGCAATCAGCACCACGATGCTGACATAGGTGGTCAACAACTCCGGAGTCAGCGACTTGGCGACCACATGATCGATGACCTGACCAATGATCCACGGGATCGCCATGTCGGTCAGATCCACGCCGATAAACATGAGAATAGCCAGCGCATAACGTCGCCACTGCTCACGGAAGTACCAGCCTAATTTGAAAAACAGAGCCATCAAGAGTCCATACGGAAATGCTGTGGCGCACAATAGCGCATCAAAGCTGCCGGGACGGGCAGTTTACCAGCCTTTTCTACCTCATCGCGCCACTCCTGTCAGGCTTCCCGAAAATTCTGGTTTTGCCCGAAAAATCAGTAGGTTCCGCACCTTCAATGCCGCATCCAAAACAGCGCTGTGGCCGCCGAGGAAAAGTAATTTCCCCGAATCTGAAATTCGAGATTTACGTCAGGAATGTGTTTGCTACAATAGCGCACCTGTTTACCCACCCCCCTATCCCAGACAGCACCGCCGCGGAGGAGACCAATTCATCAATGAACACAGAACACACTCGAGTGGAAGACTACTACGACAAGGAAACTTTCAATCGTATCAAGGCATTAGCCGATACCAAGGAAACTCCCTTCGTAGTAATTGACATCGCTACGGTGGAGCGTCATTACGACGTTCTGCAGGAACTCTTCCCATACGCGAGTGTGTACTATGCCGTGAAGGCGAACCCCGCTCCCGAGATCATCACGTCCTTGCGCAACAAGGGCTCGAATTTCGATGTGGCGTCGATCTATGAATTGGACAAACTGCTGTCGCTGAATGTGCCGCCAGAACGCTGCAGTTACGGCAACACCATCAAGAAGAGTCGCGACATTCGTTACTTCTACGAGAAGGGCGTGAGAATGTACGCCACTGACTCCGAAGCCGATGTGCGCAACATCGCCAAGGCAGCACCCGGCTCCAAAGTCTACGTCCGTATCCTGACTGAAGGTAGCGGCACCGCCGACTGGCCGCTGTCACGCAAGTTCGGCTGCCAGAGTGACATGGCGATGGACCTGATGGTGCTGGCTCGCGATCTGGGCCTGGTTCCCTACGGCGTATCTTTCCACGTCGGCTCTCAACAGCGCGACATCGGCGCCTGGGACGCGGCAATCGGCAAAGTCAAAGTGATCTTCGAGCGCCTGAAGGAAGAGGACAACATTGTCCTGAAGATGGTGAACCTCGGCGGCGGCTTTCCGGCCAACTACATTACCCGCACCAACTCGCTGGAGACTTACGCGGAAGAGATCACACGCTTCATCGAAGAAGACTTCGGCGACGAGTTCCCGGAGATCATCCTTGAGCCAGGCCGTTCACTGATCTCCAATGCGGGCATTCTGGTGTCTGAGGTGGTGCTGATTTCGCGTAAATCCCACACCGCTCTGCAGCGCTGGATATTCACAGACGTCGGCAAGTTCTCCGGTTTGATCGAGACGCTGGACGAGTGCATCAAGTACCCGATCTATGTGGAAAAACACGGCGAACTGGAAGAAGTGGTTATCGCCGGCCCGACCTGTGACAGCGCCGACATAATGTACGAGAACTACAAGTATGGTCTGCCGCTGAACCTTGCCGTCGAAGACCGTATGTACTGGTTCTCGGCAGGCGCCTACACCACCAGCTACAGCGCCATCGAGTTCAACGGCTTCCCGCCACTGCGATCCTACTTCGTCTGATCCACATCCGGCAGTAAACGCGCTGTCACCACTCCGGTGGTGATGGCGCCGTTCACATTCAGAGCCGTGCGCCCCATATCGATCAGGGGCTCAATCGAAATCAACAGTGCTACCAGCGTGACCGGCAACCCCATCGCCGGCAAGACGACCAGTGCTGCAAAGGTCGCCCCACCGCCAACGCCGGCTATTCCAAACGAACTGATCGCGATGATGCCCAGCAGACTGAGGATGAACCCCGGTGTCGTTGGATCAACTCCAACCGTGGGTGCCGCCATTACCGCCAGCATGGCCGGATAGATTCCCGCACATCCGTTCTGCCCAATCGTCGCCCCAAAGCTCGCTGCAAGATTGGCGATGGGCGAGGGCACACGTAACTCTTCGATTTGGGTTTTCACCGTCAGAGGAATTGTCGCGGCGGAACTACGCGTGGCAAATGCGAAACTGAGCACCGGCCAGACTGCCCGATAATACTCACGGGGATTTTGCCCTGCCAGTGCAACCAATCCGCCATGGACCAGAAACATCAGCGCGATAGCAATGTAGGACGCCACCACGAAGCTGATCAAATTGAGAATATCCGAGCCGTTGGAGCTGGCAACCACATAGGTCATCAATGACAGAATCCCGTAAGGTGTCAGTGACATGACAATCTTCACCAACTGCATCACGATCAACTGCGTTGCTTCAATAAAGCGTTTGATGCCGTCGCCATGCTCGGGTCGATCACGCACGACAAGTAGCGAAGCGATGCCGCTGAGAATGCCGAAGATCACTACGGCGATGATCGAGCTGTCACGAGCCCCTGTGAGATCCGCAAAAATATTGCTGGGGACGAAACCGATGATCACCTCTGCCAGACTCAGGTCACTGACAGTATCAAGCCGTCCTTCCAGCACCTGCGCCCGGGCAAGCTCACGGGCACCAGCGGTCATCCCTTCGGCACTCAAACCCGACACCAGCGTGACTCCCACGCCAATCAGCGCAGCGATGATCGCGGTGCCCACCAGCAGTGCCACCACGCACACACCAATCCTCCCCACTGAAGCAATGGCATCCATGCGCAGGACGGCAGCCATCATAGTGATCAAGATCAGAGGCATCACAATCATGCGCAGCAGATTGACGTACACATCACCTACCACATTAGTCCATTGCAGCGTTTCCGCCATGACCTGTGATTCGATCCCATAGACAAACTGCAGGAAGAAACCAAACGCAACGCCCAGCAGCAGACCGCTGAACACCTGTCGGGAAAGCGTGAAGGATTGGCGGCGAAGATAAACGAGGAAGAACATCAGGCCAGTGAACAGGGTCAGATTGAGCAGGCTGAATAGTTCGAGCATCCTGGCACCCTCGGTTCGGTTACTCCGGTAAATTGGACATCATGACGGCCAGCGTATCGGAGCGAAATTCCCGACGATAGAGCACCGCCATCACGAATACCGACAATAGCATGAAGACCCAGAAATTCACGAACCAGCCCAGCACCGCCATGCTGAAATAATAGGTCCGCAAACCGTTGTTGAAATTGCCCGCTGCCTTGGAGGCCATCAGCGAGATACTCTGCACGTGACGCTCGATCACCGCCTCGGAAGGATTCTCATGCCGCTCCGGCACCCCGCCCAGCATCACCGACACCTGCCCGAACTGGCGTAATCCCCAGGTAAATTTGAAGAAGGCATACACGAACAGACACAGCAGCAGGACAACCTTTAGCTCCCACTGCCCGCGCGTGTTGTGATCGGAAAACGGCACCTCACTGAGCATAGTGATCACCGCTTCCGACGAACTGCCCAGCACGGTCATGAGGCCGGCAAGAATGAACAGTGTCGTCGACGCGAAGAAGGACACATTACGTTCCAGATTCGCAATGATGTTGGTGTCGGCGATACGGTTCTCGCGCCGCAGCGCCTTGCTGATCCATTGCCGACGATAACGGTGCATGGCGAACGCGAGCGTCGGTGTGTCTTTGCTGCGCCGACCTGTGTAAATAAAATACCCGCGGAAGCAAAGCAGAAACCAAACGACAGCAATCAGGTTTCCGACATTCATCTGCAGGAAATCAGCAACACTCATGAACACCTCTCCGCATCAGCCTTCCTGCTCTTGTCAGTTTTTGATGTGGTAGCCCGTTTTGAATATCCACCAGACCGCTGCCATGC
Organism: Pseudomonadota bacterium; assembly: GCA_040384465.1. Classification (GTDB taxonomy): domain Bacteria; phylum Pseudomonadota; class Gammaproteobacteria; order Pseudomonadales; family Pseudohongiellaceae; genus UBA5078. The sequence continues at coordinate 59,920 of JAZKJF010000007.1, forward strand.
ACGCTGCCAGAAACAGCAGAATCATCGCCAGACTAACGCCTATGCTGACATCGGCAATCTCGTAGAAACTCCAGCGAAAACCGCTGACGAGGTAGAGCACCGGGTTGAACATTGTCACCGTCTGCCAGAACGGCGAAAGCATATTGGCTGAGTAGAAACTACCGCCCAGAAACACCAACGGCGTCACGATCAGCAAGGGAATCAGCTGCAATTTTTCGAAGTTGTCTGCCCATACGCCAATGATGAAACCGAACAGGCTGAACGACACTGCCGTGAGCACCAGGAAGAACAACATCACGAACGGATGGGCGATCTCCAGCGGCACAAACAATCCGGCGGTCGCCAGAATGATCGCGCCCAGGATCAACGATTTGGTGGCCGCCGCTCCCACATACCCCATCACCACTTCGATCATCGACACCGGAGCGGATAATAATTCGTAGATGGTGCCAGTGAACTTGGGAAAGTAAATTCCGAACGAAGCGTTCGAGATACTGTTGGTCAACAGCGACAGCATGATCAACCCCGGCACGATGAAGGCGCCGTAGCTCACACCATCCACCTGCTGAATGCGGCCACCGATGGCCGCGCCGAACACCACAAAATACAGGGACGTGGAGATCACCGGGGCGAAGATACTCTGCATCAGAGTACGTCGGGTACGCGCCATCTCGAAATTGTAAATCGCTTTGATCGCATACCAATTCATCGTGATTCCTCCACCAGTTTGACAAATATTTCTTCGAGTGAACTCTGTGTCGTCTTCAGGTCGCGAAATCCGATGTCCTCGCGGCGCAGATCATCCAGCAGTGCGGTAATGCCTGTACGCTCGCCCTGGGTGTCATAGGTATACGTCAAGTACAAACCATCGTCAGAGAGCAGCAGATCGTGCTCGCTCAAAGTGGCGGGCAGGGTTGGCAGCGCTTGTTTGAGATCGAGCATCAATTGCTTCTTGCCGAGTTTGTGCATCAGCGCGGCCTTGTCTTCCACCAGTATCAATTCGCCTTTGGTCATCACGCCAATGCGGTCTGCGATGGCTTCAGCCTCTTCGATGTAGTGCGTGGTCAGGATGATTGTGACGCCTGACTCGCGCAGTGCGCTCACCACTTTCCACATGTCTTTGCGCAGTTCCACATCAACGCCAGCCGTAGGTTCATCGAGGAACAGGATACTCGGCTCGTGTGACAGCGCTTTGGCAATCAGCAAGCGGCGCTTCATCCCGCCAGACAACGTTCTGATGCGATTGTCGCGCTTGTCCCACAAAGACAGGTCCTTCAAAATTTTCTCAATGTAGGCTGGGTTGGGCGCTTTGCCGAACAGGCCCCGACTGAAGGATACCGTCGCCCATACCGATTCAAACGCTTCGGTGGTCAACTCCTGCGGCACCAGCCCGATCAGAGAGCGCGTTGCGCGGAAGTCCTTGATGATGTCCTTACCATCGACCAGCACTTCACCTCCACTGGGGTTGACGATGCCACAGATGGTGGAAATCAGCGTGGTCTTGCCCGCGCCATTCGGTCCAAGCAGAGCGATGATCTCACCCCGACGAATGTCGAGATTGATGTTCTTGAGAGCTTTGAACCCGCCCGCGTAGGTCTTGGAGAGATTACGTATTGAGACAATTGCCTGCATAACTCTGACGCCTTTTTCTCTTGAGAATTATTAGTTAAGACCTTTTTGAGACCTGCTGCACTGCGCTGTCATACGACGCTATCGCCTTATACTGCTTCTATGGCCTCGGCCAATTTCACCACACCGATCACCTCCATGCCCGGCACTCCGCCGCGTGGCACATTGGCCTTCGGCACGATGGCACGTTTGAACCCATGTTTGGCAGCCTCCTGCAGCCGTTCCTGACCACTGGGCACGGGCCGGATCTCACCGGACAGACCGACTTCCCCAAACACCACCAGATCGTGTGGCAAGGCTTTATCGCGGAAGCTGGAAACGATGGCGAGAATCAGTGCGAGATCGGCGCTGGTCTCGGCCACCTTGACGCCACCGACCACGTTCACGAACACATCCTGATCCGCCATGTAGATGCCACCATGACGATGCAACACCGCCAGCAGCATGGCGAGGCGGTTCTGATCGAGCCCTACTGCCAGTCGTCGTGGATTACCCATCTGGGTGCCATCCACCAGCGCCTGAATCTCCACCAGCAGCGGGCGCGTTCCTTCCCAGAGCACCATCACCAGAGAGCCAGGACTCTCCTCTTCTGCTCGTGCGAGGAAAATGGCCGAAGGATTTTTCACTTCTTTGAGCCCTTTCTCCGTCATCGCGAAAACGCCAAGTTCGTTGACGGCACCGAAACGGTTTTTCTGTCCACGCAGCGTGCGGAACTTGCTGTCGCTGCCACCATCGAGCATCAGGAAACAATCGATCATGTGTTCCAGCACCTTGGGACCAGCGAGGGTGCCGTCCTTGGTGACATGCCCGACCAGAAACAGCACGGTGTTGGTCTGCTTGGCGTATTGAATCAGATAGGCAGCGCACTCGCGCACTTGCGAAACGCTGCCGGGTGCCGACTGAATATCACTGCTGTGCATCACCTGAATCGAATCGACCACCAGCAGACGGGGGTTTTGCTGCTGCGCGATCTGGCAGATCTTCTCGACATTGGTTTCTGCCAGCATCTTCAGATTCTTTTCCGGCAAGCCGAGACGGCGGGCACGCATCCCCACCTGCTGCAACGATTCTTCACCGGTCACATACAGCGCGCTCATCGATTGAGCCAACAGACACATCACCTGCAGCAACAATGTGCTCTTGCCTGCGCCGGGATTGCCGCCGATGAGGATTGCAGAACCGGGAACGAGACCACCTCCCAGCACGCGATCCAGCTCACCGATGGTCGTAGAGACTCGCGGCACCGATTCCAGATCGATCTCGGAAAGATCCTGCACTGCAGAGATCGCGCCGGCGTAGCCTTGCTGGCGAAAGTCGGGCTTTGCCGCTGGTGTTGCGGCACTGCCAAGGCTGATTTTTGACAGCGTGTTCCATTCCTTGCACGACGCGCACTGCCCCTGCCACTGACCGTGTTCTGCACCACACTCAGTGCAAACGAATGCTGACTTCACCTTGGCCATGAGAACGCACCTCGTTCATCAGAATACACATAGTGCACCCGGGCAGTGACCTGACAGAACAGCTCATAGGCGATGGTGCCGCAACGTCTAGCGATCTCGTCGGCAGGCAGACCTTCGCCCCACAGAATCACCTCGTCGCCCACCGCCGCTTCCTCGCAACCACTCAGATCCACAATGATCTTGTCCATGGAGACACGGCCGGCCAGAGCGGCCATTTTCCGCACCGGACCTTGCGCGGAGCGACTATGAATCAACACCGGTGTGCCATTCGGCGCACTGCGGGGATAGCCATCACCATAACCGATGGAGACGACAGCGAGACGATGTTCTCTCTCGCACACATAGGTGGCACCGTAACCGATGACTTCACCGGCCGCGACGGTCTTGATGGAGATAATGCGGGAGCGCAGCGTCATCACCGGCAGTAATCCGCGATCAACCCCATTTTCACCGGCAATGGCAGAGCCGCCATACAGCATGATGCCGGGACGCAGCCATTGAAAATGAGTTTGCGGCCAGATAAGAATTGCTGCGGAAGCAGCGAGACTCAAGTCGCAATCACCCTCAGCAACGCCGGCATAAGCGAGCGCTTGCTGTAAAGAGGCGATCTGGCGCTCAGTGACCGGGCTCTGCGGATCATCCGCACAAGCGAAATGCGACATGACTACAAGCCTGTCGATATGCGAACTGCCATGCAGCGACTGCCAGACCGCAGCGAAGTCCGTCTCGTTCAAGCCCAGCCGGTGCATGCCGGTATCAACTTTCAGCCAGAGCGAGAGAGGCGCAAAATCTTTCGTGCCACTGAAATAGGTTTGCAGAATCTCCAGCTGGTACAGCGCGTGCACAACGAACTGAAACTCATGTTGAACGATGATTTCCAGTTCGGCAGCGGTGACAAATCCCTCCAGCAGCAACACCGGTTCGGTGATACCCGCACGGCGCAGCGCCAGCGCTTCGTCGAGTGTTGCAACCCCGAAGCAATCCCGCCCACTTAGCTGCGTACGCAAGGCCTCGGCAACGGGGACGAGGCCGTGGCCATAGGCGTTGGCCTTGACGACGACGACCAGTGAGCAGTTGGGGTTAGTGGTGCGGACGAGCGAGAGATTGGCGCGCAGCGCCTGCAGATCGATCGTTGCCCAGGCACGTGCATGGGTACCAGACCGAAGCTGCGAATCAGCTTCCGTGCATATAACTGTCATCGTAATCCTGTCGCGCGAGATTCTCGAAGCGGGTGTACTGTCCCATGAACCCGAGTTTGACTGTGCCAATTGGCCCGTTACGCTGCTTGCCGATGATGATCTCGGCCACGCCTTTCTCCGGCGTATCTTCGTTGTACACCTCGTCGCGATACACGAAGGCGATGATATCGGCGTCCTGCTCGATCGCACCGGACTCACGCAGGTCTGACATCACCGGGCGCTTGTTGGGCCGCTGCTCCAGACTGCGGTTAAGCTGCGAGAGCGCGATCACCGGACACTCGAATTCCCGCGCCATGGTCTTGAGAGAGCGCGAAATCTCGGAGATTTCACCGACGCGGTTGTCGCCGTAGCCCTTGATCTGCATCAGCTGCAGATAGTCCACTACCACCAGACCGAGCTGACCGTATTCACGCACCACACGGCGCGCCCGCGAACGCATCTCCATCGGGCTGAGACCGACGCTGTCATCGATCAGCAGGGGTTTGTCCTTGAGCTTGCTGACAGCGGCCGTCAGCTTGGGCCAATCCTCTTCTTCCAGTTTGCCGGTACGCAGACGCTTCTGGTCGATCCGGCCGATGGAGCTGAGCATACGGAAGATCAGGCTTTCGGCCGGCATCTCCAGACTGAACACCAGCACCGGTTTGTTGGCGAGCAGCAAGGCATTCTCGGCCAGGTTCATGGCGAAGGAGGTCTTGCCCATGGAGGGTCGCCCCGCGACGATGATCAGATCCGACTTCTGCAGGCCGGAAGTCTTCTCGTCCAGATCTTTGTAACCGGTCGGCAAACCCGTGAGCGCACCGTCGGAACGGAACAATTCATCGATACGCCCGACGGCCGCCTGCAACAGCGGATTGATCGCCTGAGGGCCACCATCTTTGGGGCGGTCGTCGGCAATCTGGAATACTTTCTGCTCGGCCACATCCAGCACGTCGTCGGCCTTCTGGCCCGCCGGGTTGTAGCCGCTCTCGGCGATCTCGTAAGCGACCTTGATCAGCTTCCTCAGCTTGGCGCGCTCGGCGATGATGTCCGCATAAGTGCCGATGTTGGCAGAGCCACGGGCATTGCTGGCGAGATCGCTGAGATAATCCAGCCCACCGGCGCTGTCGAGTTCACCGAGGCTGTCCAATGCCTCGACCAGCGTCACCACGTCCAGCGGACGGTTGGATTCGGTCTGAGAATACATGACGCGGAAGATCAGCTGATGCTCGTGCCGGTAAAAGTCTTCCTCGATGAGTTTTTCGGAGACCGTATCCCACACAGTGTTGTCGAGCATGAGTCCACCGAGGACGGCCTGTTCGGCCTCCACAGAGTGGGGCGGGACCTTCAATGAGGTGAGCGTACCGCCATCGAGTGGCTTGCGGCTCTTTTCAAAAAGTTCGGACATGGGGTCTTCTTGCGCTGCTGCGGAAATAAAAAGGCGCTGCTACTCGGAGAGTAACAGCGCCTCATTGTCTACTATTGAGTGCCATCCAACAACCGGCAAAACCGGGTTGTGCGATAGACTCCAGCAGTCACCGTTTAAGCAGGAACGATAGCCAGTGTGATGTTTTCTTCGACTTCGTGACCGAGGTCGATGCTGATCACATACTCGCCCACTTCGCGCAGCGCGCCGTGTGGCAGACGCACTTCAGCTTTGCTCACTTCCACGCCAGCCGCAGTCACCGCATCAGCGATATCGCGAGTGCCGATAGAACCGAACAGTCGGCCTTCTTCACCGGCGTTTACCGCGATGACAACACGCAGATCTTTCAGCTTGCTTGCACGACCCTGGGCGACGCCCACTTTCTGGTTGTGCGCCGCGAGCAGCTCGGCACGACGTGCTTCAAAATTTTCCAAGTTGGTTCTGGTAGCCGGAATTGCCTTACCAGTGGGGAACAGGAAGTTACGTGCGTAACCTGACTTCACCGCCGCCGTGTCGCCCACAGCACCCAGCTTGCCTACTTTTTCCAACAGAATTACGTTCATTGTTGTTTCCTCGTTAAATCTTGCTTATAGACTTGAGTCGATCGTTTCACGCCCTGCGCGAAGGCATTACACCTTCGGCCTGAGGCGCGATCTGAAGTCGTACCAGCTGTCCGTGATAGCGGCCAGCACCAGTATCTGCGTCATGATCGGACTCAGTAGCGCCACATAAAAAATTACCAGTACAGCCCCCGGCCACTTCTTCAACCCCGCGATGCCGTGGACCAGAGCCACACCGGCAAACAACAGCGGTAACACGAAGAACAGCGTCAGCGGCTGCAGAACCGGCGTGCCGAGACCCGCCAGCGTAAACATCAACAGCAACCCTGCGGCTGTCTTCCAGTTGAGTCGCAACCGGTGAAACTCGTCGCGAAAACCACCAGGGTTGTAGAGCCTCGCCTGCCAGCTTCTGGCCAGCATCAGCAACACCAGAGCCAGGAACATCAGCATCGTGCCGAAGAACGCCTGCAGCAATTGCAGCATCTGTTCCGGCGGCACTGCGGTGACCTGCCCCTGCAGATCGGGACTGCTTAATACCAGCTCCAACTGTTGCTGCATCAGCAGCAGAAAGTCGGGTCGCAGATGCAGCCCCAGCAAAGAACCGACACCCACTCCGATGGCACTGAGCAGCGTCACTTCCCAGGAATTCGTCGCACGCAATACATTCGCGAGCACCGTAATTCCGATCAGCAACAGCAGGGGAATCACATCCCCGAGTACTGCCCAACCGAGGGCGGGCAGTACGGCCCAGGCCAGTACAATCATTCCTTCCGTGCGGCCGTGACGCAGACAAACCAGCGCCACGACGGGTGCACTCAGAAAGTTGACTACCGGGAGAACTCCGAGAAGCATCGCGGCAAGGATGGCCTGACGGCGCCCTGCCATTGCGAACTCTGCGAGAGACCTCATTCCGAAGTCCTTTTAACGGGATCAGGCAGTATGGCTGTCAGTGTACGGAATCAGCGCCAGATGACGGGCACGCTTCACCGCAGTCGCCAGCTGACGCTGATAACGGGCTTTGGTACCAGTGATGCGGCTCGGCACGATCTTGCCGGTTTCGGACACGTAGGCCTTCAGAGTTTCGATATCTTTGTAATCGATCTCTATGGTGCCTTCAGCTGTAAATTTGCAGAATTTACGCCTTCTGAAAAATCGAGACATGGTTACTATCCTTTCAACTAATATTGCTATGACTGTTTAAAATCGCCTGAAACGGGTCGATGGCTGGTCTTCCTAGATGATAGACCGGGATTACTCCTTGGAGTCATCCGCATCCAGATCGTCCGCATCATCAAAGCCATCAAAATCTTCAACAGCTTCTTCAGTTTCTGCCTCACGGGCAGCCGCATCTTCTTCCAGCTTGCGCTTCTGTTCGGCGCGCTGACGACGCTCACGGCTCTCACGCTCGCCCTTCAGAATCAGAGACTCTTCAGTGACGGGACCACTCATCTTCATAACGAGGTTACGCAGAATGGCATCGTTGTAGCGGAACAGGGTGACGATTTCTTCCAGCACTGCACTGCCACACTCGATGTTCATGAGGATGTAGTGAGCTTTATGGATTTTGTTGATCGGGTAGGCGAGTTGGCGACGGCCCCAGTCTTCAAGACGGTGGATTGCGCCGCCGGTGTCCTTGATCATCTGGGTGTAACGCTCGACCATCACGGGCACCTGATCTGTTTGATCCGGGTGCACCAAAAAAACGACTTCGTAGTGTCTCATAGAGACTCCTTTCGGTTTGTAGCCTTCCGACGAGCACCGGTTTGAGAGACCGGTGTGCAGTAAGGCAAGGAGTTAAGGGGTTTTGTCCAAAGACAGTTCCCCGAAATTAAGGAGCGGGCATTCTAGAGAAGCGGTGCTGAAACTGCAATCTGTTTCTCAGCACCTGTGGGAGCGTGG
>JAZKJF010000007.1:68078-84035 GCA_040384465.1 Pseudomonadota bacterium
GCACGCGATTTTGTTGCGATGAACAAAATCGCGTGCAGGCACGCTCTCACAGGGTTTCAGCATCGGCGCTGCCGCACGGCCTCGAAAAGACACAGGCCGGTGGCCACCGAGACATTGAGGCTGCTAAGAGCTCCAGCCATAGGGATCGACATCAGATAGTCACAGTGCTCACGCGTGAGGCGCCGCAGGCCCTTGCCTTCAGAACCCATCACAATGGCGATGGGTTGTTTGAAATCGATGCTGTAGAGGCTGTCTTGTGCCTCTCCCGCCGCACCAGCAATCCAGATACCGCGCTCCTTCAGCTCGCCAAGCGTGCGACTGAGATTGGTCACTTCGGCAAAAGCAATCGTATCCGCAGCACCACAGGCCACTTTGCGCGCCGTCATGTTCAGCGGGGCGGAGCGATCTTTCGGGACAATTACCGCATCGACACCGGCTGCATCGGCGGTACGCAGACAGGCGCCGAGATTATGGGGATCGGTAACCTCGTCCAGCACCAATATCAGTGGCGGATGCGTGAGCGAGTCGAGCAGCTTCGCCAGTCCGCGCTCATCGAGCACCGTTCCGCCGAGTCGACACAAGGCAATGACGCCCTGATGTACCGCTCCGGGCTGCAGGTTGCGCAGACGTTTGTCCAGATCCTTGCGCTCAAGTCCCTGCCAGCTGACGCCAGCCGCTGCCGCGAGCCCTTTCAATTCATTGATGCGCTTGTCTTCACGATCCTGCTGGATCAGCAACTCGAGGACATCCTCGGGATGCTGCCGCAACAGTTCACTCACGGTGTGAATTCCGTAGACCCAGTCTTTGCTGCTCAATTCTCTGCCCTATCTATTAACCCTGGTTCGCGCCACCAGCAGGCACTGCTGCGCGACGCTTGCCCTTGTTCTTGCCACCAGCGGCACCGGACTTGCGGGAACGCTTCTTCTTCGGCGCAGCCGCTTCACCTGGCTTGACGGTGGCAGGCGCGACTTTCTTGCCAGCCTTGCCGCTCTTGCCAGCTTTTCCAGCACCACTCTTGGCGGTATCGGAAGACTTCACTGCCCGCTCCTCGCGCCCCTTGCCTTTGTCTTTGCCAGCAGACGGTTTGTGCTCACGCCCACCAGACGGCGCAGAACCACCTTCAGGCTTGTCGCCAGAACCGTCCATCATCACCAGATCGATCTTGCGATCATCCAGATCGACGCGCACGACCTTCACGCGCACCGGATCACCGAGGTGATAACTGACGCCGCTGCGCTCACCGCGCAGCAAATGCCGCACAGGATCAAACTGATAGTAGTCATTCTTCAAGGCCGTGATATGCACCAACCCTTCAACATAGATGTCGCGCAGCTCCACGAACAAACCAAAACCAGTCACGCTGCTGACCGTACCCGGGAATTCGTCGCCGACACGATCCTTGATGTATTCGCACTTGAGCCAATCGATCACGTCATAGCTGGCAGCATCCGCACGGCGCTCAGACATGGAGCAAGTCTCGCCGAATCTCTGCATATCCTTGAGATCGTAAGGATAGATTTCCTTGCGCGAGAGCGGTCCCACACCAGTCACCTTGCGGACGTTGGCGACCTGCGCCTTGCTGCGAATCAGGAAGCGCAACGCCCGATGCACCAGCAGATCGGGATAGCGGCGGATCGGCGATGTGAAGTGGGTGTAAGCGGCAAAACCCAGCCCGAAGTGGCCAATGTTTTCCGGCTGGTAAACAGCCTGCAGCAGCGAGCGGATCAACACGGTCTGAATCAGATGCGCGTCGGGACGGTCCGCAATCTTGAGCAGCACGCGCTGGTAGTCCTTTGGCTCCGGTTTCGCGGAGCGCGTCAGCACGATACCCATCTCTTTCAGGAAGGCCTTGAGATTCTCCAGCTTGTCCATGTTCGGACCATCATGCACGCGATAGAGCACGTCCAGTGACGACTCAGCCAGGAATTTCGCGGTGCAGACGTTAGCGGCCAGCATGCACTCTTCGATCAGGCGGTGCGCGTCATTACGAACCACGGGGACGATCTCGGCAATCTTGCGCGTCTCGCCAAAGACAATGCGCGTCTCGGTGCTGATGAAATCCAGCGCTCCAGCCTGCTGACGCAGTTTCGAGAGCTTCTTGTAGATGACGTACAGCGTCTCCAGTGCCGGTACCAGCGCTTCATATTTCTTGCGCAGTCTGGCGCGGGACTTTTCGCGCACGGGTGTCGTCGGTTCTTCGAGGATGTCGGACACTTCGGTGTAGGTCATCCGCGCATGCGAGTGAATGACGCCTTCATAGAAAGTGTAATCGAGCACCTGCCCCTGCTTGTTCATCTGCATCTCGCAGACCATGACCAAGCGGTCGACCTCGGGCTTGAGCGAGCACAATCCGTTGGAGAGCGCCTCCGGCAACATCGGAATCACATGACCGGGGAAATAAACAGAGTTGCCGCGATTCTGAGCCTCGATGTCCAGCGCCGAATTCACAGACACATAATGAGAGACGTCGGCAATCGCGACGTAGAGACGACACGCCCCGAGGGCCTCCTGCTCGCAATACACCGCGTCGTCGAAGTCCTTGGCATCTTCACCGTCGATGGTGACGAAAGGCAGATGGCGCAGATCCACACGCTGCGACGATTCAGACTCAGGCACCTCAGCAGAGAAGCGCTTGACCTCATCGATCACTTCGCGCGGCCACTTGTAAGGAATGTCGTGGCTGCGTACCGCCACTTCTATTTCCATGCCCGGCTTCATATGATCGCCGAGAATCTCGACAACAGTACCCACAGCCTTGCGGCGCTGGGTCGGATACGCGGTGATTTCGGCCACCACAAACTGACCATCCTGAGCGCCACGATTCTCCTTCTCCGGAATCATGATCTCCTGGCTGTTGCGCCTGTTGTCAGGCACCACCACGCCAAAGCCCTGCTCCCAGTAATAACGGCCGACGATGTGGGTGCTCCGACGCTCCAGCACCTCGACGATCATGCCTTCCTTGCGACCGCGGCGATCGACACCGGAGACCCGCGCCAGCACGATGTCACCGTCGAACACTTTCTGCATCTCGGCGGATGGCAGCACCAGATCCCCGGAGCCATCCACAGGAATGAAGAAGCCGTAGCCGTCTTTATTGCCTTGCACCCGCCCCTTGGTCAGTTCCATGCGGTTGACGAGCCCGTAGACTCCGCGGCGGTTGCTGATCAGCTGGCCATCACGAGCCATGGCGATCAGGCGGCGGCGCAGCGCTTCGGTCTGCTCATAGGATTCCAGCCCGAGATGCTCGCAGAGCATCGGGTAGCTCATCGGCTCACCGGATTTTTCCATGTATTCGAGGATGTATTCACGACTGGGAATCGGATTTTCGTAATTTTCCGCTTCCCGACTTGCGAAGGGGTCTGTCACAGCTGAGGGTTCTTCTCTTTTCTTAGTCATAACCTGCCAAATTCTGGGGGGATTCGAAGGCAGTATACACAGGTCAGTTGGGCTTTACGTAAACAAATCTGTTGCGGGGAATTGACAGCCTGAGGGCTTCTGGCTAAAGTGCGCGCCTGCATTATCCCCTCCTGCCCAGGTGGTGGAATTGGTAGACACGCCAGCTTCAGGTGCTGGTGATCGAAAGGTCGTGGAGGTTCAAGTCCTCTCCTGGGCACCATCATTTCTAGAAGCCGTACCAAAATACCTTGATAGCTCCGATTCACCCCTGTCATAGCGCCTGCTGCCTGACAAAAAATCACATGTTTGTAACATAACTCGCACTACCGCAAATTTCCGTCATCCTGGCGATTGCCGATACCCCCCACTCTCTGTTACAACCATCAGTGCATTCCTCCAATATCGCCCCATTTCAATTAGGACGAGCTGGCACATGACATGCATGCTCATCAATGGCCCGAAGAAATCTGTCGCATTTGCTTAAAATCTGCACAGGTTTTCCGCTCAACATTCATTCTATGGTTTGTCACTACGAACAATCACACAAGAATGTTAATGAATAAGCGTCCGAGGCCGACTCTAGTTGAGGGAAAATGGCATCAGCCCTTTCTCTGCCACAGAGACATATAACAAAACTCACGACGCAACACAGGATATAAGCCATGACATCTGCCAACACCCCAAGTCACGTTATTCAGAAGATCATCCTGCTCGCAGCAGGTGTTCCGGGATCTGATCAGTTACGTGACTATGTCATGGACCTCTATGCAAAGAATGGCAACTGGAACGAAGTGGCCATCGAGCTGGACAACTACCTCAACAAGCTTATTCCGCAAACGCCCAAAGGCATCAACGGGCTGATCCAGATCATCTGGCAGAATGGTCTCGGAATTACATTGTCCGATGCGGACACGAATGTCTTGATTCAGGACTTGCTGGCGCGCGGCGTTGACTCGTGGAGCAGTCTCTTCGCTTACGTCATTCTGGACATACAAGGCGATGCCGCGAAGACTCTGGATAACAGGGCAACTGGCGCCAATCAATTCACCGATATCATGGAGAGCCTGGGCAAAGATGCGGACTATAACGGCGACCAGGCACAGAACGCCGCGCGCGAGTGGGTCCGCGGGATCGGCGTCGAGGCCCCGTCTCTGCAAGCCGCCATTGACGCATCGGCCAAGCTGATTGCGCGCTTTACCGACGGCAAAGTGAAGGGCACGGTGTCCGACGGCTATGTGGCTGGCGCTACGGTTTTTATCGATGTGGATGGCGATGGCACGCAAGACGACGATGAACCAGCCACCACTACCGACGCAGACGGCAACTTCCTGTTTTCAGGTGATCTGCCCGCAGGCAGCATCATCGCCACCGGCGGCACTGACATTTCAACGGGCCTGCCTTTCATCGGCACACTGAGTGCACCGAGCGGCGCTGTCGTGATCACTCCGCTGACCACACTGGCGCAGCAGATGCAGGAAACCAATCCCGAAAAATCGATCACGGAAATCGAGGACATCATCTTCGCGGCGTTTGGATTGCCCAGAGTTGACCTCTCCTCTTACGATCCAATCGCTGCAGCATTGAACACCAACGCGACCCACGAAGAACAAGTGCTCGCAGCGCAAATACAGTCGGCTACTTCGCAGATCGTCAACATCCTGAACGTGGCCAATGCGCTGGTGGGCAACCTGGCACCTGACGCTGAAACGGGTGACACGGCACAAACTACTCTGAAGACACTGGCCAACACGTTGACGACAGCGGCCAGCAGCGGTCAGACAGTCGATCTGTCTGATGCACAAACGTTGACCACTTATTTGAACGCTTCTACCACTGCAGCCGGCATCATCACCTCCACCAGCTCCGACGAGCAGGTTGCGAATGTCAATAAGTTGACACAGCAAGCAGGGCAAAGCCTGCAAGGTATCAACACACTGACTCAAAATGCCGTGACAGTATTCACGGAAGACACAGCACCAACACAATCGTCGTTGATCACGGCAATGTCCGACGTATTCAAGCTGCAGAAGCTCACACAGACACAGCTGAGCGATGCCATCACCAACTCCACAGGCGATCTCGCGGATGTGGTGGAAGAATTCACCGGGGACAAGCTCCTGGAGAACGTGGATGACGTTCAGGCAGGCTCACTTGACAGCCAGACCCCGACCAACGATGGCAACCTCACTAACGAGGGCTCCACTCCACCCAACCCCCCAGTCGACAACGACGCACCCGATGCACCGGGCGCCGTTCTAGCTAGCGACACAGGCAGCAGCAACAGCGACCACACCACCAATAGCGGCAGCATCGCCGTCAGTGGTGTGGAGGCAGGCGCCATCTGGCAATACAACCTGGATGGCAGCGCCTGGACCGATGGCAGTGGCAGCTCTTTCACGATCACGGGGGATGGCGCGAAGGCTGTACAGGTACGGCAGATCGACGTGGCAGGCAACACCTCGTCAGCCACGACGCTCAGTTTTACGCTGGACACCACGGCACCAACTTCTCCGACGAGACGGTTGGCCACTGACACGGGCAGTAGCGCTTCCGACCGCATCACCAGTAATGGCACAGTCAATGTCACCAACGGCGAAGGCGGCGTGAGCTGGGAGTACAGCCTGGACGGCAGCACCTGGACACAGGGGTCTGGCAACAACGTCAGCGTTTCCGGCGATGGCAGTAAAACGGTGCTCGTCCGTCAGACTGATCTCGCGGGCAACACCTCCAGCAGTGGTTCTTTGAGCTTCACCCTGGACACCGCCGCTCCCAGTGCGCTGACTCTGTCTCTGGCCGGCGACACCGGCAACAGTGCCTCTGATCGTCTCACCAACAATGGCAGTGTCGCGGTCAGCGGCCTGGAGTCAGGCGCCACCTGGCAATACAGTCAGGATGGCAGCAACTGGACTGACGGCAGCGGCAGCTCCTTCACACTCAGTGGTGACGGCGAGAAGTCTGTGCAGGTTCGGCAGATCGATGTCGCGGGTAACACCGGCAGCGTCACCTCGTTGAGTTTCACTCTGGACGCCTCCGCTCCCGAAGGCTTGGGTCTCTCGTTAGCCACCAACAGTGGCAACGGCAGTGACGCCATCACCAACAACGGTACGGTTAACGTCGCTCTCATCGAAGACGGCGCCATCTGGCAGTACAGCACTGATGGCAGCACATGGACCGATGGCAGTGGCAGTTCCTTCACCGTCAATGGCGACGGTGAGAAATCCGTCCAAGTTCGTCAGATCGACGTCGCGGGCAACACCAGCAGTGTCAGTTCTCTGAGCTTCACTGTCGATGCAACAGCACCCGAGGGTCTGGACCTCTCGTTGGTCACCAACAGTGGCAACAGCAGTGATGTCATCACCAACAACGGAACAGTAAACGTTGCCCGCATCGAAGACGGTGCCACTTGGCAGTACAGCCTCGACGGTAGCAGTTGGACCAACGGCAGCGGCAGCGCATTCACCGTCAGTGGCGACGGTGAGAAATCCGTCCAAGTTCGTCAGATCGATGTTGCAGGCAACACCGGCAGCGTCACCTCGTTGAGTTTCACTCTGGACGCCTCCGCTCCCGAAGGCCTGGGCCTGTCTCTGGCCACCAACAGCGGCAACGGCAGTGATGCCATCACCAACAACGGCACCGTCAACGTTGCTCACATCGAAGACGGCGCAACTTGGCAGTACAGCACCGATGGGAGCACCTGGACCGACGGCAGCGGCAGCTCTTTCACGCTCAATGGCGATGGCGAGAAGGCGGTGCAAGTTCGTCAGAGCGATGTGGCAGGCAACACCAGTAGCATCAGCTCCTTGAGTTTCACGCTCGACACCTCCGCTCCCGAAGGCTTGGGTCTCTCGTTAGCCACCAACAGTGGTAACGGCAGTGACACCATCACCAACAACGGCACTGTTAACGTCGCTCTCATCGAAGACGGCGCGACCTGGCAATACAGCCTCGACGGCAGCACTTGGACTAACGGCAGCGGCAGTTCCTTCACCGTCAGCGGTGACGGCGAGAAGGCGGTGCAGGTTCGGCAGATCGATGTCGCGGGCAACACTAGCATCGACAGCTCCATCAGTTTCACTGTCGATGCGACAGCACCGGAAGGTCTGGGCCTGTCTCTGGCCACCAACAGCGGCAACGGCAGTGATGCCATCACCAACAACGGCACCGTCAACGTTGCTCACATCGAAGACGGTGCCACTTGGCAGTACAGTCTCGACGGCAGCAGTTGGACAAACGGAAGCGGCAGCGCATTCACCGTCAGTGGCGACGGTGAGAAATCCGTCCAAGTTCGTCAGATCGATGTCGCGGGCAACACCAGCAGCGTCAGCTCGCTAAGTTTTACTATTGATGCAACAGCGCCCGAGGGTCTGGGCCTGTCGTTGGCCACCAACAGCGGCAACAGCAGCGATGCCATCACCAACAACGGCACTGTTAACGTCGCTCTCATCGAAGACGGTGCCACTTGGCAGTACAGCCTCGACGGCAGCACTTGGAGCAACGGCAGCGGCAGCTCTTTCACTGTCAGTAGCGATGGAGAGAAGTCAGTTCAGGTCCGGCAGATCGATGTGGCGGGCAACACCAGCAGCGTCAGGTCGCTAAGTTTTACTATTGATGCAACAGCGCCCGAGGGTCTCGATGTCTCTCTGGCCACCAACAGCGGCAACGGCAGTGATGCCATCACCAACAACGGAACAGTAAACGTTGCCGGCATCGAAGACGGCGCAACTTGGCAGTACAGTCTCGACGGCAGCACCTGGACCAACGGCAGTGGCAGCTCCTTCACTGTCAGTGGCGATAGCGAGAAGTCTGTGCAGGTTCGGCAGATCGATGTGGCGGGCAACACCGGCAGCGTCACCTCGTTGAGTTTCACACTGGACGCTACCGCACCCGAAGGTCTGGACCTCTCGCTGGCCACCAACAGTGGCAACGGCAGTGATGCCATCACCAACAACGGCACAGTTAACGTCAACCAGATCGAAGACGGCGCCACATGGCAATACAGTCTCGACGGCAGCTCTTGGACCAACGGCAGCGGCAGCGCATTCACCGTCAGTGGCGACGGTGAGAAATCCGTCCAAGTTCGTCAGATCGATGTTGCTGGCAACACCAGCAGCGTCAGCTCGCTGAGCTTCACTGTCGATGCGACAGCGCCCGAAGGCCTGGACCTCTCTTTGGCCACCAACAGCGGCAACGGCAGCGATGCCATCACCAACAACGGCACTGTTAACGTCGCTCTAATCGAAGACGGTGCCACTTGGCAGTACAGCCTCGACGGCAGCACTTGGACTAACGGCAGCGGCAGTTCCTTCACCGTCAGCGGTGACGGCGAGAAGGCGGTGCAGGTTCGGCAGATCGATGTCGCGGGCAACACTAGCAGCGTCAGCTCCATCAGTTTCACTGTCGATGCGACAGCACCGGAAGGTCTGGACCTCTCGTTGGCCGCCAACAGCGGCAACGGCAGCGACACCATCACCAACAACGGCACAGTGAACGTTGATCACATCGAAGACGGCGCAACTTGGCAGTACAGTCTCGACGGCAGCACCTGGATCAGCGGCAGCGGCAACTCCTTCACGCTCAGCGGCGATGGGGGCAAAGCCGTCCAGGTCCGTCAGACCGACACGGCTGGCAACACCTCCAGCACCAGCTCGCTGAGCTTCACGCTGGACAGCAGTGTCAACGCGCCTTCCGTAGCACTAGCCAGCGACACCGGCAGCAGCGCCAGCGACGGCATCACCAGTAACGGCATTGTTAACATCAGTGGTCTAGAGTCCGGTGCTTCCTGGCAGCACAGCCTGGACGGCAGCACCTGGACCGACGGCAGCGGTAGCTCCTTCACCATCAGCGGTGATGGCGAGAAGTCAGTGCAAGTTCGGCAGATCGACGTGGCAGGTAATACTTCCTCTGCCGCCTCTCTGAGTTTCACCGTCGACACGGCAGCTCCTGCAGGGGCTGTGCTGTCACTGGCCACCAACAGTGGCAACGGCAGTGACAGCATTACCAACAATGGCACCGTCAACGTCAGCTCCCTGGAGTCGGGTGCCACTTGGCAGTACAGCACCGACGGCAGCACCTGGACCGATGGCAGTGGCAGCAGCTTCCAGCTCACCGGAGATGGCAGCAAGTCCGTGCAAGTTCGCCAGAGCGATGTCGCTGGCAACATCAACAGCAGCGGTGCTCTGAACTTCACACTAGACACGGAAGCTCCGAATACACTGACTTTGTCGCTCACCAGCGACACCGGCAGCAGTGCCACTGACCTGCTCACCAACAGTGGCAGCGTCACGGTCAGCGGCATGGAGTCCGGCGCCACCTGGCAGTACAGCACTGACGGCAGCACTTGGACCGATGGCAGTGGCAGCTCCTTCAGCGTCAGCGGCGATGGCGAGAAGTCCGTGCAAGTACGGCAGATCGATGTCGCGGGCAGCACGAGCAGCGTTAGCTCCATCAGCTTCACTGTCGATGCGACCGCTCCGGAAGGTCTCGGCCTTTCGCTGGCCACCAACAGCGGCAATGGCAGTGATGCCATTACCAACAACGGCACTGTCAACGTTGACCACATCGAAGACGGTGCCACCTGGCAGTACAGTCTCGACGGCAGCACCTGGATCGACGGCAGTGGCAGTTCTTTCACCCTAAGCGGCGACGGTGAGAAGTCAGTGGAGGTCCGCCAGATCGATGTCGCGGGCAACACCAGCAGCACCAGCTCGCTGAGTTTCACTCTCGACACCAGTGCCAGTGCGCCTTCCATCGCACTGACCAGCGACACCGGCAGCAGCGCCACCGATGGCATCACCAGCAATGGCAGTGTCACCGTCAGTGGTCTGGAGTCCGGCGCCAGCTGGCAATACAGCACTGATGGCAGTACCTGGAGCGATGGCAGTGGCAGCAGCTTCTCCACCAGCGGCGATGGCGACAAGTCCGTGCAGGTTCGGCAGATCGACGCAGCGGGCAATACGTCCTCTGCGGCCTCTCTCAGTTTCACCGTCGACACGGCAGCGCCTGAAGGGGCTGTACTCTCATTGGCCACCAACAGCGGCAACACCAGCGACAGCATCACCAACGATGGCACTATCAACGTCGGCGCTCTTGAATCCGGCGTCACCTGGCAGCACAGCCTCGATGGCAGCAACTGGACCGATGGCAGCGGCAGCAGCTTCCAGCTCACCGGAGATGGCAGCAAGTCTGTGCAAGTGCGGCAGATCGATGTCGCTGGCAACATCAACAGCAGCGGAGCTCTGAACTTCACGCTGGACACCGAAGCTCCTGGCGCACTGACGCTGTCTCTGACCAGCGACACCGGCAGCAGTGCCACCGATGGCATCACCAGCAATGGCAGTGTCACGGTCAGCGGCATCGAGTCTGGCGCCAGTTGGCAATACAGCCTCGACGGCAGCACCTGGACCGATGGCAGTGGCAGCAGCTTCGCCACCACGGGCGACGGCGGCAAGACTGTCCGAGTGCGGCAGATCGACACCGCTGGCAACACCGGCAGCAGCAGCTCGTTGAGCTTCACCTTGGATGCCTCAGCCCCCGAAGGGCTCGATGTCACGCTGGCTGCCAACAGCGGCAACGGCAGCGATGCCATCACCAACGACGGCACTATCAACGTTGACCACATCGAAGACGGCGCCACCTGGCAGTACAGCACCGACGGCAGCACCTGGACCGATGGTAGCGGCAGCACCTTCACCCTCAGTGGTGAGGGTGAAAAGTCTGTGCAGGTTCGTCAGACCGATATGGCTGGCAACACCAGCAGCACCACCTCGCTGAGTTTCACACTCGACAACAGCGTGTCTGTCCCTTCAGCAATATTGACCAGCGACACCGGCAGCAGCGCTACTGACCTGCTCACCAGCAATGGCAGTGTCACCGTCAGTGGTCTGGAGTCCGGCGCCAGCTGGCAATACAGCACTGATGGTAGTACCTGGACCGATGGCAGCGGCAGCAGTTTCTCCGCCAGCGGCGATGGGGAGAAGAGTGTCCGTGTTCGTCAGATCGACGTGGCCGGTAATACCTCCTCAAGCACCAGCTTGAGCTTTACCGTAGACGCTACCGCGCCCGAAGGCATCGCACTTTCATTGGCTGTCAACAGCGGCAACGGCAGTGATGCCATCACCAACGATGGCACGGTCAACATCAATTACCTCGAAGACGGCGCTACCTGGCAGTACAGTTTCAACAACAGCGATTGGAGCGAGGGGACCAGCGCAAGCAGCTTCGAATTCACCGAAGATGGTTCGCAGTCCGTGCAAGTCCGTCAGATCGACGTGGCAGGCAACGTCTCCAACAGCGGTGCTCTGAACTTCACACTGGACACGCAAGCTCCGACTACCTTGACGCTGTCGCTCACCAGCGACACCGGCAACAGTGCCACGGACCTGCTCACCAACAGTGGCAGTGTGACTGTCAGCGGCATCGAGTCCGGCGCCAGCTGGCAGTACAGCCTCGATGGCAGCACTTGGACTAACGGCAGTGGCAGCAGTTTCGCCACCAGTGGCGATGGAGAGAAGAATGTCCGTGTCCGTCAGATCGACGTGGCAGGCAACACTGGCAGTAGCAGCTCGTTGAGCTTCACCGTCGATGCCTCGGCCCCCGAAGGACTCGACGCCACTCTGGCTGCCAACAGCGGCAACGGCAGCGATGCCATCACCAACGATGGCACCGTCAACATCGACCACGTCGAAGACGGCGCTACCTGGCAGTACAGTCTCGACGGCAGCACCTGGACCACCGGCAGTGGCAGCAGCTTTGTCGTCACGGAAGAGGGCGAGCAGACTGTGCTCGTCCGTCAGACCGACACGGCTGGCAACACCAGCAGCACCGCTTCGTTGAGCTTCGTACTCGATGCCACCGCCCCTGAAGGTCTCGATCTCGCGCTGGCTACCAATAGCGGCGACACCAGCGATGCGATCACCAATGACGGCACCGTCAACATCGACCATCTCGAAGACGGCGCCAGCTGGCAGTACAGCACCGATGGCAGCACTTGGACCGATGGCAGTGGCAACAACTTCACTCTCAGCGGCGATGGGGACAAAACCGTACGCGTGCGCCAGACCGATGTGGCAGGCAACACCAGCAGCACCAGCTCGCTGAGCTTCACGCTGGACACCAGCGCTGCGGCCCCTTCTCTGGCGCTGACCAGCGACACCGGCAGCAGCGGCACCGATAGCATCACCAGCAATGGCAGTGTCACCGTCAGTGGTCTTGAGTCCGGCGCCAGCTGGCAATACAGCACTGATGGCAGTACCTGGAGCGATGGCAGTGGCAGCAGCTTCGCCACCAGCGGTGATGGCGAGAAAAGTGTTCGGGTCCGTCAGATCGATGTGGCCGGTAATACCTCCTCAAGCGCCAGCTTGAGCTTCACCGTGGACGCTACCGCACCCGGGAGCGTTGCACTCTCACTGGCCGCCAACAGTGGCAACACCAGTGACGGCATCACCAACGATGGCACTGTGACTGTAGCGTCCCTGGAGTCTGGGGCCATCTGGCAGTACAGCCTTGACGGCAGCACCTGGACCGATGGCAGCGGCAGCTCTTTTGAAGCCACTGGCGATGGCAGCAAATCTGTCCAAGTAAGGCAGAGTGATGCGGCTGGCAACATCAACAGCAGTGGTTCACTGAACTTCACACTGGACACCGAAGCTCCGGCGACGTTGACGCTGTCATTGACCAGCGACACCGGCAGCAGCGCGACTGATCGGCTCACCAACAGCGGCAGTGTCACGGTCAGCGGTCTGGAGTCCGGTGCTTCGTGGCAATACAGCACTGATGGCAGCACCTGGACTAACGGCAGTGGCAGCAGCTTCGCCACCAGTGGCGACGGCGAGAAGAATGTCCGTGTTCGTCAGATCGACGTGGCAGGCAACACCGGCAGTGCCAGTTCCTTGAGCTTCACCGTCGATGCCTCGGCCCCCGAAGGACTCGATGTCACGCTGGCCAGCAACAGCGGCGATACCAGTGACGCGATCACCAACGATGGCACCGTCAACATCGACCATCTCGAAGACGGTGTGACTTGGCAGTACAGCACCAATGGCAGCACCTGGACCGACGGCAGTGGTAGCAGCTTCATCGTCACGGAAGAGGGCGAGCAGACTGTGCTGGTCCGTCAGACCGACACGGCTGGCAACACCAGCAGTACTACGTCGCTCAGCTTCACGTTAGATGCCACTGCCCCTGAAGGCCTCGATGTCACCCTGGCCACTAACAGTGGTAACGGCAGCGACACCATCACCAACAACGGCACCATCAACATTGACCATCTCGAAGATGGCGCCAGCTGGCAGTACAGCACAGACGGCAGTACCTGGAGCGACGGCAGTGGCGGCAGCTTTGTCGTCACGGAAGAGGGCGAACAGACAGTGCAGGTCCGTCAGACTGATGTGGCTGGCAACACCAGCAGCACTGCGTCGCTGAGCTTCACGCTCGATACCACCGCTCCCGAAGGTCTCGGCCTCGCGCTGGCCACCAACAGCGGCAACGGCAGCGACGCCATCACCAACGACGGCACCGTCAACGTCGACTACATCGAAGACGATGCCATCTGGCAGTACAGCACTGATGGCAGCACTTGGACCGATGGTAGTGGCAGCAGTTTCAACGTGACGGGCGACGGCAGCAAGACTGTGCAGGTGCGTCAGACCGATGTGGCAGGCAACACCAGCAGCACTGCGTCGCTGAGCTTCACGCTCGATGCCACCGCACCGGAAGGGTTGAACCTGCTCCTGAGCTCCAACAGCGGCAGCACTAGTGACTCGATCACCAACAATGGCACAGTCAATGTCGGTTACCTCGAAAGCGGCGCCACCTGGCAGTACAGCACTGATGGCAGCACCTGGACCAATGGCAGTGGCAACAACTTCACTCTCAGCGGCGATGGCGACAAAACCGTGCGTGTGCGTCAAACCGACACGGCTGGCAACACCGGCAGCACCACCTCGCTGAGCTTCACGCTCGACACCAGTGCTGCGGCTCCTTCTCTGGCACTGGCCAGCGACACCGGCAGCAGCGCCACCGATGGCATCACCAGCAATGGCACCGTGAACGTCAGTGCTCTGGAGTCCGGCGCCAGCTGGCAGTACAGCCTTGATGGCAGCAGCTGGAGCGATGGCAGTGGCGGCAGTTTCACCACTTCCGGCGATGGCGATAAAAATGTATTGGTTCGTCAGATCGACACAGCGGGCAACATTTCATCGGCCACCTCGCTGAGCTTCACTGTCGACACAGCCGCTCCAGAAGCGACTGTTCTGACACTGGCCACCAACAGTGGCAATACCAGTGACAGCGTGAGCAACGATGGCACCGTGAATGTAGCCAATCTGGAGTCCGGGGCCATTTGGCAGCACAGCCTCGACGGCAGCAACTGGACCGATGGCAGCGGCAGCAGCTTCCAGCTCACCGGAGATGGCAGCAAGTCCGTGCAAGTGCGGCAGAGTGATGCGGCCGGCAACATCAACAGTAGCGGTGCTCTGAACTTCACATTGGATACAGAAGCGCCAGACACGCTGACTTTGTCGCTGACCAGCGACACGGGCAACAGCGCCACTGACATGCTCACCAACAGCGGCAGTGTCACCGTCAGCGGCATGGAGTCCGGTGCTTCCTGGCAATACAGCCTCGACGGCAGCACTTGGACCACCGGCAGTGGCAGCAGCTTTGCCACGACAGGTGACGGAGAGAAGTCTGTTCGGGTTCGTCAGATCGACGTGGCAGGCAACACCGGCAGCAGCAGCTCGTTGAGCTTCACCGTCGATGCCTCGGCTCCCGAAGGGCTCGATGTCACGCTGGCTACCAACAGCGGCGATAGCAGTGACGCCATCACCAACGACGGCACCGTCAACATCGACTATCTTGAAGACAGCGCCACCTGGCAGTACAGCACCGACGGCAGTACCTGGACCGATGGCAGTGGCAGCAGTTTCATTGTCACGGAAGAGGGAGAGCAGACTGTGCTGGTCCGTCAGACCGACACGGCAGGCAACACCAGCAGTACCGCCTCATTGACTTTCACGCTGGATGCCTCAGCCCCTGAAGGCCTCGATGTCACCCTGGCCACCAACAGTGGTAACGGCAGCGACACCATCACCAACAACGGCACCATCAACATTGACCATCTCGAAGATGGCGCCAGCTGGCAATACAGCACTGACGGAAGTACCTGGAGCGACGGCAGTGGCAGCAGTTTCGCGGCCAGTGGCGATGGCGACAAAACAGTTCGCGTTCGTCAAATCGACACGGCGGGCAACACGTCCAGCATCACTTCGTTGAGCTTCACCGTCGATGCCACCGCTCCTGAAGGACTGGATGTATTCCTGGCTACCAACAGTGGTGACACCAGTGATGCGATCACCAACAACGGCACCATCAACATCGATCATCTCGAAGACGGCGCCAGCTGGCAGTACAGCACTGACGGCAGCACCTGGACCGATGGCAGTGGCAGCAGCTTCACGCTCAGCGGCGACGGCGACAAGAGCGTTCGCGTTCGTCAGATCGACACGGCGGGCAACTCCAGCAGCACTACCTCGCTGAGTTTCACGCTCGACAGCAGTGCTTCAG
>JAZKJF010000008.1:0-328 GCA_040384465.1 Pseudomonadota bacterium
CCGTGAAAGGGCAGTGTCCTAGGCCACTAGACGATGGGGACCCAGAAACCTTCTGCTTGAACGTTTGTAACGTCGTCTGCAGAAGTGGGGCGCATTCTAAGGAGCGGACCCTAGTCTGTCAACACTTTTGTTCTTAATTTTATAACTATGGAAACAAGCACTTAGCGCGCATGCGGGATTGCACATTACATAATCTAATTGATGATTTTAACGGTGCTATACTGCTTAGAGCGTCATTCTATTTAGAAATTAACCTATGCCTATTTTTATTGTCGTCATCATTATTGTTTTGCTAATCGCGCTCGCGGCCTACGCATTTATTAGCCAA